>JBBSSI010000069.1:0-2200 GCA_038242205.1 Lysobacterales bacterium | reverse complement strand
GATGGCATTCCGGTCTCTGCCGAAGGGCAGGCTCTGCAGTGGCTCAAGCCTGCGCAGATGGACTCGGCGATACTTGCCGCCGCCGACCGGTTGGTTCTTGCCGCTTTGTTGCAGGCAAGTCAAAGCAGCGCGTAAAGCGTGCGGGCAGGGCCTGTCCAATGGATGCAGCGCTGCACGCCGGCGGTGTACGAAACGCAGCCCAACTCGGCACGGCTGGTAATGCCGAGCTCGGTGAAGCTTGTGCCGCCGAGTAGTGCGGGCAGGGCGCATCGCGCTTGACTGGCCACCCGGCACAGCTCAGCGCCGCGCCGCCGCGTATGCCATATAGCGCTGGTGCAGGGCGGCCACTGCGGCATCCAGCGCAGCCTCGTCCTGGCTGTTGTCGATGACGTCATCGGCGATCGCCAGGCGTTCACTGCGGCTGCTTTGTTGCGCCACCATCTTCTGCGCGAGCATCACGTCGATGCCATCGCGTGCCATCAAGCGCGAGAGTTGCAGCGACTCTGTTGCGTCGACGACCAGCACGCGATCAACCCAGCGGTAATGTGCAAAGCTTTCCACCAGCAAGGGAATGGCGAGTATGCAGTAGCTCGCTGATGTGCTCGCCACGCGATCAAGCAGCCACTGGCGAACGCGCGGATGGATGATGGCCTCCAGCGTGCGGCGTGCTACGGCATCGGCAAACACGCGCTCGCGCATGGCGCGGCGGTCAAGGCGTCCGGCGGCGTCCAGTACGTCGGCGCCGAACGCCTCGACCACGGCCTGGAGGCCGTCAGTGCCCGGCTCGACCACCGCGCGCGCCGCCACATCAGCGTCGTGTACGGAAACGCCCAGAGCTTCGAAGCGACGGGTTACCGCGCTCTTGCCGGCGGCGATTCCTCCGGTCAAGGCCACCGTCATCACTGGGCTCACTGCAGTCCGCTCAGCCGCATATAAGTCTGCAACAAGCCGTCACCGGCGATAAACCATACCCATCCCGCCGCCGCTATAAACGGTCCAAAGGGTATCGGCACCTGCGCATCATGCCGATGCCACAGGATCAACCCGCCACCAACCAGCGCCCCGATGAGCGACGACAACAGGATGATCGGCAGCAATGCGACGGGCCCCATCCACGCCCCCAGCGCAGCCAGCAGCTTGAAATCGCCGTGGCCCATGCCCTCCTTGCCGGTCAACAGTTTGAAACCCCAATACACGCTCCACAGGCTGAGATAGCCGATTGCTGCACCGATGATCGCTGACGGTGCGCTGACAAATACGGGTATCAATGCCAGCACCAGGCCAAGCCACAGCAGCGGCAAGGTGAGTTGATCCGGAAGCAGTTGCGTACGCACATCGATGCCGGCCAGAGCGATCAAGGTCCAGGTCAGGACCAGTCCGGCCAGCGCCACCCACGTCGGCCCGAATTTCCACACGACCAGCATGCACAGGACACCGCTAAGCAGTTCCACCAACGGATACTGCGCGGAAATTTTTGCCTGGCAGTAGCGGCAGCGACCGCGCAGCCACAGCCAGCTGAAAACCGGAATGTTGTCCAGCGCCGAGAGGGGGTGCTGACAATGCATGCAGTGCGATGGCACGCGAACGATGCCCGGCGGCAGTGGCGTGTTGTCAGCGTCCAGTTCCAGGACATCGCGCGCTTCGCGTTGCCATTCGGCGGCCATGCGCGCAGGCACGCGCAGGATCACCACATTGAGAAAGCTGCCCACCAGCAAACCGAGCACGCCGGCAAAGATGATCGATAGTGCCAGCGGAAGTTCGAGCATAGGTCAGTCAGTGTCAGCCAGCGCCCAGCAGGGCAATTGTGAGTAAGAAGGATGCTGCGCAAAGAAACCGCGGGCAGCGCCCGCCCTGCAAAACCATCCACGCATGAGCGAGTTGCACCACAGGACAATGGCCCGGCCACAAACGCGCCGCCCCCAGCTGCCGCGTAGCGCGGGCAATGCGCGCCGCACGTGCGGATCGGCTTGCGTCAGAACGTTCCAGCGAGCTTGAAGATTGGCAGGTACAACGCAATCACCATGCCGCCGACAATGGTACCGAGCACGACCATGATGATCGGTTCGAGCAGCGTGGACAGCGTATCGACCGCGTTGCTCACTTCCTCTTCGTAGAACTCCGCCACCTTGAACAACATGTTGTCCAGCGCGCCGGATTCCTCGCCGATGGCGGTCATCTGCACCACCATGTTGGGAAACAG
>JBBSSI010000068.1:0-2596 GCA_038242205.1 Lysobacterales bacterium | reverse complement strand
GGACGAGCAACACCAGCGCAAACGACAGCAAGGTCAACGACAACGCCGCGAGCAGCAGCGCGCCTCCTCGATCCGCGCAGCACCGCCGCACGGATCGATGTCTGGTAGTCGCTGATTACAGCGCGTAATCCAGTTTCAACCACACCATTGGCCGCGTGGATCGCGAGTCGGATTGCGGGATGCCTCCGTGCAGCGACCACGCCGCCGAACTTTCCAGACTGAAACGGTTGTGCGCCAAACGAACGCCCACGCCAGCCCCGGAAATGCTTCGGGAGTTGCTGGCAGACGCCCAAGGCTTGGCGTTGACGCGTATCGCTCCGGCATCGACGAAGCCGAACGGCGAAAGCGCTCCGCTCTGGTAGCGAAGCTCCAGTTGTCCGAACCAACCGCGGTCGCCGTTGCCCTCACCGGACGGATAAGCGCGCACGCCATTGCCGCCACCCAGGCTGAACTTTTCCGACGAATCCAGGTTGCCATTGGTGTACTGGCCTACGACGCGACCGAACACCGAAACGTGCGGCGACAGATACTGCAGGCGCGCGGCGTCCAGATTGAATTTCTGGAAGCTGCCCTGGCTGCGCGCGGTCATGGCGTCGATGAGGCGTTGGTCAGTACCATGCAGCGTGGTGTTTCCGGCAGTCCACGTCAGCAAGCCGTAGGTGATGCCGCCGCCGCCCCAATTGTCTCGAAGGTCGAACTGCGCACTGACCGGGGCCGCCCAGCCGGTTTTCTTGTTCGTGACGTCGGTGATGCGGTAGCGGTCCTTGAGTGATTTGTGCTGGTACTGCATGGACACAATCAGGTTGCGTGACTGCGTGCGCAGCACCGGGTAGCTCACGCCCACTGCGCTGATGTCGGCCACTCCGGTGGCGCCGAGGGCAGCAAATTCCTTGCCCAATTCATAGGAAGTGTGGGCATAACTGGCTTCGCCACGCAGACCCGATGTACCCAGGGGGCGTGCATAGCTGAGATGGCCCAGCCACAGATTTTCGTTGGTGCGAACGCCCCCGGCGACGATCTGGTCACCGAGCATGAACGGGCTGTTCCATTTCCCCAGCACGCGTGCACGCACGCTGCCGGAATAGCGGTTGCCGTAATTGTCCGCGCCTGCCTGGCCATCGAAACGTTGCCCTTGACGGATGCGCGCCTCGAAATCTCCCGTACCCACTTCGGCACCTGGACGGATCACTGGCGTCAGCAGCACGCCGGGTTGATCACCGAGGATCAGCGCTGCACGCTCCAGCGCCGCGCTCTGGATCACATCGCCCGAATGCAGCCGTGATAGAAACGGCTGCGCCTGTGCGGCAAGCTGCGCCTCGCCCACGGCGGTGATCTCGCCGTAGCGGCCCTCGAGCACCTCCACGTGCAGCTTGCCATCACTCATTTGTTGCGGTGGCAGATAGGCGCGGGCGAACGGGTAGCCATTCGCGCGGTAAAACCGGGTCACGCGATCCGCCAGTTGACGCAGGCTGGAAAGATCCTGTTGCTGGCCAATCGCATCGGTCATCAGTGCGCGCAGCACGTCCGGCGAAAAACGTGACACGCCATTAATGCTGACGTCCGTTAGCAGCACTTTCGCGCCGCCTGTGGCCACTTCACTGTCCACCTCGTTGTCGCGCAATTCCAACTGGGTTGATGGCTGAATCGGCTGCGCCGGGATGGTCATTTCCTGCAGCAGCCGCCCTGCATCGGGCGGCATCTGCGCACGCGCAACCGGGCTGGCGACCAGCGCCGCCAGCAGAGCGAACAGGGCCGCTGTCGCCTTTTCCGATGTGCACAAGCGGACAAGCATATGGGTGTTGGTATTCATGCTTCAGTTCCGCTCTTGGTCAAGCTGGGAATCGGCAGCGGCGCGCACAAATGCCGGCAGGCGAATACCTCCGTCGACCGCGTACACGGTCAATGACTTGGGCGCCTTGCGTGCGCCGGAAGCCGGACTGTCGTCGTCTCCCTCATCGGCCTGACGCGTCGATTCCGCTTCCATTGATGCGCTGGTCTGAGCAGTCGTTACCGCTGGCAGCGACGATGCCGGCACATTCACGATCTGCAGCGCGCCGTTCGTGCTGACGTCGTGTCCACCGGCTGCGTGGCCGCCGGCGCCGCCAGTGGCGGCATCTCCTTTGCCGCCAGAGCCGCCAGACGAGCTAGACGAGCCAGAGCCGCCAGACGAGCTAGAGCTGCTTCTGCCAACGGCGACGGAGCTCGAAGCTTGACCGCCAAAATCGGCATTCCAGAACATGCCACCGACACCGAACGGATTGATGCCGCCGGCTCCCGGCAAGCCACTTGCGCCGGCACTTGTCGCCAAGGCTTGCGCCACATTCTGGGTTGCGAGCAGGGAAACACTCGCCGAATCCTCCAGTAGCAGGCCGTCGACAAACGAGATCAAGTAGTTCGGGTTGTTTGCGTCTACAAGCGAACCTTGTGTGATCAGCTTGCGCTGCCCACCAGCGACTGGGACAGCGGTCAACACGCCATTGAGGGATTCCCCCTCGACCAAGCCCTGGCCTGGCGACGTTGGCAGCACCGTGTAGGTGAGCGTCGGGTCCACGGTTCCCTGTGCCTTGCTTTTGGCATCGGCCAATACCCTGACGGG
>JBBSSI010000067.1:0-3902 GCA_038242205.1 Lysobacterales bacterium | reverse complement strand
GCACAGCTCAGCGACGCGAAGGACAGCCCGCATCACCTGCGCCGCCGGAGCGGACACAGGAAAATTCGGAAACGGAGCGCCTCATTAAACTCCAAACGAGAATCAATCTCAACAAGACGCGGCCAAAGCCCATGTGCCGCAGCCTTTTACACGGCAAGCTCAAAGGGCCCGGATGCTTGGGCGCGTGCAGCGTCCGCGCGGGATCAGGCAGCGCTGTATGTGCGCGCTGGGGCGCTTGGCGCACGCATAAAGCAGGCTTGCTGGCGCACGCTGGATGGTGCGCAATCACGGCGCGTCGAACAGCCTGGGCGGGCCAACCATCCCAATCGTCGCCAACTGCTGGCGCAACTACGCACGCGCAAGTAACGCGGTCACAACCTCGGCTAGAGACTGCTGCGCGTGCCCTTGTGCGAAAGGGCGATCAGGCAGCCGACGAGGATCGCCACGGGTATCAAGGCGCCAAGTAGCGGAAACAACAGCACCGGTTCGCGTACCACCATCGGCACGAGCTGCGTGGCGCTGGCAAACGCAATCACCGACAGGCGCCAGGCGCGATGATTGCGGCCCAGCCAGAAACTGGCCAGCACCAATACGAGCGCAATCGCGCTGAGGACAAAATCCAGCGGCGGTACTTTCCACACGCCGGAAAAACCCAGGCGCATGCCCATCACACACAAAAGCACGAACAGCAGGAACCAGCTGGCGCTCTTTTCCACCTTGTCCCACGAGCGCACGGACTCGTTTGCAGGCGCGTTCATGCAATGCGATCCAGTCCGCCCATGTATGGTCGCAACACCGCTGGAATGTTGATGGAACCGTCCGCGTTCTGACCGTTTTCCATCACCGCGATCAGCGTGCGACCCACGGCCAGGCCCGAACCGTTCAAAGTGTGCACGAGTTCGGGCTTGCCGGTGTCCGCATTGCGTACGCGCGCCTGCAGGCGGCGCGCCTGGAAATCCTCGCAGTTGGAGCAACTGGAGATTTCCCGAAAAGCCTGCTGGCTGGGCAGCCACACTTCCAGGTCATAGGTCTTGGTCGAGCCAAAGCCCATGTCGCCAGTGCACAACAGCAGTTTGCGATACGGCAGGCCGAGCTTCTGCAACACGGCTTCGGCGTGACCGACCAGTTCTTCCAGTTGCGCATACGACTGCTCAGCGCGCACCACCTGCACCATCTCGACTTTTTCAAACTGATGCTGACGGATCATGCCGCGCGTGTCGCGGCCGTAGCTGCCCGCCTCGGCGCGAAAGCACAAGGTGTGTGCGGTCAGGCGCAGCGGCAGGGCGTTGGCGTCCTGGATCGTGTCGCGCACAAGATTGGTCAGCGTCACTTCGGCGGTGGGAATCAAATAGCGCTTGACGTCGTTGACCCGCGTGGAAAATAAATCCTCCTCGAATTTGGGTAACTGGCCGGTGCCCTGCATGCTGTCGGCGTTGACGATCACCGGCACGTTGCATTCCAGATAGCCGTGCTCGGTCGTGTGCAGGTCAAGCATGAATTGCCCAAGCGCGCGATGTAGACGAGCGAGCTGGCCGCGCAATACCGTGAAGCGCGCGCCGGACAGTTTGGCGCCGGTTTCCGCATCGAGCCAGCCGTGTCGTTCACCCAGCTCGACGTGATCCTTCAGCGCAAAATCAAACGTGCGCGGCGCACCCCAGCGGCTGACCTCGACGTTGTCGCTTTCGTCCTTGCCAATCGGCACGGACGCGTGCGGCAGGTTGGGGATGCCCAGCGCAAGGTCACCGAGTTTCTCCTGCGCGTCGGTCAGCGCCAGCTCGTTGGACTTGAGCTTGTCGCCCAGTCCGGCGACTTCGGCCAGCAGCGGCGACACATCCTCGCCTTTTGCCTTGGCTTGGCCAATCGCCTTGGAGCGCGTGTTGCGTTGATTCTGCAGATCCTGCGTCTGCATGGCCAGGTGCTTGCGCGCGTCTTCCAGCGCTTCCACCGCAGCCACATCGAGCCGGTAATTGCGGGTTTGCAGCAACCGCGCTGCGGTTTCGGCAAGGTGCGAGCGCAGCAGTGCGGGGTCCAGCATGATCAACATCCAGGGGAAGGCGTGAAACGCCGATTATCGTCGCTTGACTAGCCGCGTCGCAATGCAGCGGACGCTCCGAGCGCTACGTGCGCGCAGTTCGCCGCACCGCTCGCACGCTGTTTGCCGCCACGCACTTGCCTGCGCCCTCGGTCAGTCCGGCGGGTTGCGCGCCTTGTCGCGCGCGGCGCGCAATCCCAGCAACTTCTCGCGCAGCTGAACTTCCAGCCCGCGCTCCACCGGTTCGTAGAACACCGTGCCCACGAGCGCGTCGGGCAGGCACTGCTGACCCAGCGCCACCCCGCCTTGCACATCGTGGTCATATTGATAGCCCTTGCCGTAGCCCAGGCCCTTCATCAACTTCGTCGGCGCATTGCGCAGATGCATCGGCACCTCCAGCGTACCGCCGGCGCGGACGATCGCGCGCGCCTTGTTGTAGGCCATGTAGACCGCATTGCTCTTGGGCACGATGGCCAGCCAGATCACCAGTTGCGCCAGCGCCAGATCGCCTTCCGGACTGCCGAGGCGCTCGTAGGTGTCCCAAGCATCCAAGGCCATGCGCCACGCGCGCGGCTCGGCCAGGCCCACATCTTCCACCGCCATGCGGGTCATGCGCCGGGCCAGGTACAACGGTTCCACGCCGCCATCCAGCATGCGGCACAGCCAGTACAACGCGGCATCCGGATCGGACGAGCGCACGGACTTGTGCAGCGCGGAGATCTGGTCGTAAAACTGCTCGCCCTGCTTGTCGAAGCGACGCGTGCGGTCGGCCAGCACCTGGCTCAGCGTGGCGTCGTCGATCTGGCCGCCCTCGGCGAGCTCGGCGGCAATTTCCAGCAGCGTCAGCGCGCGGCGCACGTCGCCATCGGCAGCCTGCGCGATGGATTCCAGCGCGCCATCGGCCACCTGCAATTGCAATGCGCCAAGGCCGCGTTCGTCGTCGGCCAACGCGCGCTTGAGCGCAGCGACGATGTCCTCGCTCGACAGCGCATCAAGCACATGCACGCGGCAGCGCGAGAGCAGCGCGGAGTTCAATTCAAACGACGGATTTTCCGTGGTGGCGCCGATGAAGATGACGATGCCGCGTTCGATGTGCGGCAAAAACGCATCCTGCTGGGTCTTGTTGAATCGATGAACCTCATCGACAAACAACACCGTGCGTCGACCCTGAGCAAAATTTACTTCGGCGTCGGCCAGCGCCTTGCGCACTTCGGGCAAGCCGGACAGCACGGCCGAGATCGCGCGGAAATCGGCGTCGGCGTACCGCGCTACCAGCAGCGCCAGCGTGGTCTTGCCGCAGCCGGGCGGCCCCCACAAGACCATGGAGTGGATCTTGCCGGCCTCCAAGGCGCGGCGCAGCGCCTGCTCGGGGCCGACCAGCCGCTGCTGGCCGACAATCTCGTCCAGATCGCGTGGGCGCATGCGCTCAGCCAGCGGCTTCAAGTCGTCGGGGCCAGCGTCGGCAAAAAGGTCGGGAGTAGTGGCGCGGGGCATGCGCGGCATGATAACGCGGGCCTCATCAACGCCCTGCATGCACGTGCCGGTTTGCGCTGGACCGCTCACCCAATGCCAAGTCCCGCATTACCAGACGGCGCGCAATACGTTAGCAGGCCGGCAAACCAGCATGCGCTCAAGCGCAAGCGCACTCGCGCGCTGCCGGCGGGAAACAGCCTGCAATGGCGCACGCAAAAAGTTGGTCTGCGGCAGGCGTCAGTCTTTCAGCGGCTGCACCGAAAGCACCGGCGCATCGCCAATTACGTCCACGCCTTTGGGCGGCACGAAGTTGAACATCGACGGCGGAATCACCGCGTTGCGCTGCCAGTTGGAAAAGCGGATGTCAGTGACCGAACCCAGTGCATCGCTGAACGTC
>JBBSSI010000066.1:0-4793 GCA_038242205.1 Lysobacterales bacterium | reverse complement strand
GGTCTGCAGCGCCTGCTTGACCCAGGCGTCCTGGTCATTCGGGCTAGGCGGCTGCATCGGCAGGTCGTCGCGCAGCTTTTTCAGCTCGCCCGCCGGCTTGCCGGTAATCTGCGTGAGCGCTTCGCGCGCATCGTTGAGTATGTTCTGCGCGGTAATCGTCTGTGCCTTGGCGGCCTCGTGATAGGCGCGCGCCTGGTACACATCGGTGATCGCCGACAGGCCGACCTTGTACCGCTGGTCGGATTGCTCAAACTGCTGGCGGAACGCGTCTTCGTTGGCCTTGGCATAGGTCAGCGCGTCTTCGCTGGTCAGCACGCCGAGGTAGGCGGTCGACACCCGCACCAGCAACGCCTGCTGGGTCGCCTGGTAGACATCATCCTGCGCGTCGGCCGCCGAGTGGGCAGCCTTCAGATTCGCGTACTTGCTGAAGTCGAACACGGTCTGGCTCAACGTGCCGTTGATGCTGCGCGTGCGCGTATGGCCATACACACCAGTGTCGATCGTCTGCCCGGGGTTGTTCGGATCGAAGAAACTGGTGCCGCCACCGCCGTTGGTCTGGCTCAAGCCGAGGCTGGCAGAGATTTGCGGCAGCAGCAGCGCACGCGCTTGGTCGACGCCCTCGCCGGTGATCAGGCGCGTGGCATCGGCCTGTGACAGCACCGGATCATTGGCGCGCGCATCGCGATAGGCGTCGAGCAGGTCCTGGCCGTAGCCGGGTAACGACACAGCGGACAGCGCCAGGACCAAGGTGAGCAACTTCAAACGCATGAGAGCCTCGGGGGACCGGTGAGCGGGGTTTCTAGAAGACGAACGGCTGTGCCGGTTCGGCGTGGCGAAGATAAGGCAGGTCGGTCTCGAACAAGGTGACGGCGTGCGGCGTATCCGCACCGAACCTGGTCAGCAGCGTGGCTTGCTGCACGGGCGATTGGCCACGTATGACCAGCAAACGCGCAGTCGGGGCCAGCCACTGCAGCCAGCGCGCAGGCAACTCGGCTACTGCGCCGGTCACCACCATGGCGTCGAATGTTTCGTCGGGCTGCCATTCAAGTACCGCATCGGCGGTGATCAGGGCAGTGTTGGCAATGCCTGCTGCCTGCAGACGCTGCGCAGCGGCCGTGGTGAAATCGGCATGGATGTCCAGGCTGGTGACGTGTCCGGCCAGCCCGGCCAGGCACCCACACAGAAACCCCGACCCGGTACCGACCTCCAGCACGCGATCAGTCGGCAACAGTTCCAGCGCCTGCAACACCCGACCTTCCACCACCGGCTTCATCATCACCTCGCCATGCCCCAGCGGCAGGCACAGGTCGGCAAACGCGAGCTGGCGATGCGCGGGCGCGACAAAGTCCTCGCGCGGCACCCGCGCAATGATGTCGAGCACGCGTGCATCCAGCACCTCCCACGGGCGCACCTGGTTTTCCACCATGTTCAGCCGGGCCTGCTCGATGTTCATCACCATGAGGGTCTGCCAGTCACCAAAAGACACAAAGGATAGAAGCCGGATGCCATTCCGACAATGCCGAGCCTGCGGCTTGTACGACTGATGACGAAGTGCCGGAAGTCACCGACGAGGTGGCGCGATGGTGGTCGATCGTGGCAGAGGCCGTCGGATCGATGACCCATTCGCTCGCTTCTGGCGGATAAATGTACTGATGCGTATAATAAAGGCCGGTTTCTCTCTTGGGAAGGTGCAGCATGTCTGCCGGTGTGTCACGCAAATCGCCAGGACCAGGCCGGCCCAAGGATATGGAGAAACGCGCTGCCATCCTTGCGTCGGCAAAGGCGCTGTTCATTCGCAACGCGTTTGCCGGCACCAGCATGGATGCCATCGCCGCGGCGGCGGGGGTTTCCAAGCTCACCGTCTACAGCCATTTTGGCGACAAGGACAACCTGTTCCGCGAAGTCATCCGCTCACGCATCCACGACCTGTTGCCCGAACAGATCTATGCCTTCGATCCGGCGGTCGATATCGCCGACACGTTGCGCGTGATCGCCCGCGCCCACGTCAAGATTGACTGCGAGCCGGAAAACGTCGGTACGTTTCGCGCGATCCTGAGTGATTGTCGCCAGGGCAACCCGCGCTACGGCAAGCTGTTGTGGGAAGAAGGCCCGGCGCGCACCCACGCTCTGTTGGCGACGCTGCTGCGCGAGGTGGTTGCGCATGGCGGGCTGGAAGTGCGTGAAATCGAAACCGCCAGCGTGCAGTTTTTCTCGCTGATCAAGGGCGACCTGTTGCTGCGCCGGCTGTTTGCCTGCGACGAATGTCCGGAAACCGCCGCCAGCGAGATCGAGACCATGGCGATGGCAGGGGTCGACACCTTCCTGCGTGCGTACCTTCCACGCACTTGATGCCATCTTCACCTGGGCTTTCCGCCAGCGGCCATACGCTGCGGCTTCAGCTTTTCATACCGTCGGCCACCGCGCCGCGCCAACCCGGGGAACACCATGGCCAAGTCCAAGCCGTTTGTCAGTGACATCGAAAACATTCGTCGCCGTGCCCGCCAAGACATTGACAAGGGTGCGATCACAGCCGGTTACAGCGCCGATCGCAAGACCGTGGTGCGGCTGCTGAACGAGGCGCTGGCAACCGAGTTGGTCTGCGTGCTGCGCTACAAATATCACTACTTCATGGCTTCGGGCATCAACTCGCAGGCGGTCAAGGCCGAGTTTCTGGAACACGCCAACGAAGAGCAGGCTCATGCGGACATGCTGGCCGAGCGCATCACCCAGCTCGAAGGCAAACCGAACCTTTCGCCGGTGGGCCTGCTTGATCGCAGCCATGCCGATTACGTCGAGGGCGAGGATCTGGCGGACATGATCAAGGAGGATCTGGTCGCCGAACGCATCGCCATCGACAGCTATCGCGAGATGATCCATTACATCGGCGCCGACGACCCCACCAGCCGCCGCGTGCTGGAATACATCCTTGCGCAGGAAGAAGAGCACGCCGAGGACATGAACAGCTTGCTCGAGCAGCTCGGCAAGAAGGGCGAACCAGCTGCGCCGGCGCCAAAGCGCTCTGCCAAGGCCGGCTAAACCGCCAAAGCCAGTTGCGCAAAGGCATAACCGTCACGCGGTGGTGCCGGGCCAGGCGGCGCGCGCACTATTCGTGTCACGAGCCGTCTGCTGACCCCATGTAAGCTGGGCATCCCACCACCGCGCCGGAGCCACCATGCCTGTCCTGGACGCTTATACGCGGCCTTCGCGTCGCACGCTGACGAAGCTGGCGGTGCTTGTGCTGCTTGCACTGGTGTTCGCCGTGCTCGCCACGATGTGGTGGTGGGACAAGGAGCCGGCATTGTTCGATCCGGCCGCAGTCACGCAGTCGCAGTTGCAGCAGTTGCAACGGCCGATGAGCGTGGGATCGACCACCACCGCGACCTTGATCGCCTCGGTACGCACACTGCTGGACAAACGCGGCGGCTACCTCAGCAATGACAAGCTGCCGCCGGGCGTTTTCATGGACAACATCCCGAACTGGGAGTTTGGCTCGCTGACCGCATCGCGCGATCTGGTGCGCGCGCTGCGCAACGACTTCAGCCGTTCGCAGGCGCAGTCGACCGAAGACAAGGATCTGGCCGAAGCGGACCCGCTGCTCAACAGCCCGAACGACCGCTGGCTGTTGCCAAGTTCAGAGAGCCAGTACCGCAAGGCGGCCAAGCATCTGGATGGCTATCTGTCACGCCTCGGAGATGCTGCGGACGGTGATGCGCATTTTTATGCGCGTGCCGACAACCTCGCTGACTATCTGCAACTGGTCTCCTCGCGACTGGGCTCACTGTCGCAACGGTTGTCAGCCAGTGCCGGGCAGGTTCCGCTGGAAGAGTTGCCTGCGCCGGCCAGTACAACTGCGGGTGGTGTCGGCGCCGCGACTGCACAAGCGGTGGCCGGTGGACGCAGTACAGCGACCCCTTGGACGCGCATCGACGACAACTTCTACGAGGCGCGTGGATACACCTGGACGTTGCTGTTGCAACTGCGCGCCATGCAGCGGGATTTCGCGCCTATCCTGCGCAGCAAGCAGGCCGACGTGAGCCTGCAACAGGTGATCCGCGAACTGGAGCAGGCGCAGCGTGCGCTGCACAGTCCGATGGTGCTCAATGGCTCGCCATTCGGATTCTTTGCCAACCACTCGCTGGTGATGGCCAATTACGTGTCGCGCGCCAACGCAGCGGTGATCGACTTGCGCGAATTGCTGCGCCGCGGTTGAGTTACTTCGGTCGATAAAAAACCCCGCTGTGGCGGGGTTCTTTTTGGTTCGCCCAGCGGGAAATCAGGCGGCGTCGGCGCGGCGGTCCGCCTGGTAGCGTGCCACTCCGGCAATGATCTCGGCGCGCGCTTCTTCGGCGCCGACCCAGCCTTCGATTTTCACCCACTTGTTGCTCTCAAGATCCTTGTAGTGCTCGAAGAAATGCCCGATCCGCTGCAGCCAGTGCGCGGAAACGCCTTTCATGTCGTTGATGTGGGAGTAACCGGGAAAGACCTTGGCGGTCGGGATCACCACCAGCTTCTCGTCGCGACCGGCTTCGTCCACCATGTGCAGCATGCCCACCGGATGGCAGCGGATCACCGACCCGGGGACCAGTGGCAGCGGCAGGATCACCAGCGCGTCCAGTGGATCGCCGTCGCCGCCCAGCGTGCCGGGCATGTAGCCGTAGTTGCACGGATAGCGCATCGGCGTGGACAGGATGCGGTCAACGAAGATCGCGCCGCTGGCTTTCTCGACCTCGTACTTGACCGGCTCGGCGTCCTTGGGGATCTCGATGACCACATTGATTTCGTTCGGTACGTCG
>JBBSSI010000065.1:0-4872 GCA_038242205.1 Lysobacterales bacterium | reverse complement strand
CTGTCGTCATTGCTGTCTTTCTCGATGATCTCCCGATGCACTTCCTGCATCGACGCATAACCCATGGCAGAAAGTTCGGCCGGATTGATTGGACGTCGCTCGGTGTTGGTGCGGCGATGGCGAAAAAATTCAGTCCCGCCACGACAATCCTCCGGCAGGCTGAGATAAAGAATGCCGGACCAGTGCGAACGATCGACGTGCACCTTCGCCCGACCCTTGTCAGTGGCCAGGGTAATCCGGCATTTCCCATGCGATTGTTGCGGTGACAGCAGGCCCAGCGGCTCGCCGACGATGCGCGAGGCTTGCTGCATGAGACCCTCCAGATTGATCCGTTGCAGCGAATTGCGTCCGGGGAACGCACCATCCTGTTGCGGGTAGGTCAGGCGCAATGCAGCGTTGCGCAACTCGAGAGGATGATCGAGAAAATCATCGACGACGATCAGGGAAGTAGGCATACGCGCACAGTCTACCGTGCCCGCAAAAAGTGCAAAGGAAAGCTGGACGCATGTCAGCCAGTGCCATCATCGAGGCGGCGGGCCGCGTTACGCGTTCGTCACTAACTGGCCAGACAGGCGCATGCTGCCAGCCCACCGGAACCGCGAGCCAGCCACTGCATCTACCAGCATGCAGGCCGTGATCAAGGCGGAACCAGAAAGACCGCATATCAAGATCACATACTCCTGCATTGCACTTGCTTGCAGGTCCGCCGACGTGAATTTTCGATTGCGCCAGTTCGCCCTCCAGAGCTTCGCAGCGCCAGCGGGCACGGCTGTCTATGCGCACAGTCCGGATGAAAGCAGCTGCGCGGAGGCTGCCAACGATGTGACCCGGACCACGCCATGAATAATGTGGCGCAGCGCCTGGGCGGCGCGCTGGCGCGCTATCTCAATCATCCGGCGCGCGGGCCGTATCCGCATTTGCCAGCCGATCTGCACCAGCTGCGGCGGATCCTGCGTCCGGCGGATGTCGTGCTCTTGGAAGGCCGCGCGCGCATCAGTACTGCGATCAAATATCTGACCCAGTCGACCTGGTCGCACGTAGCCCTGTACGTCGGAACGTTCGCCGGGCAAGCGCTGAACGGCGCGACTGATTTGCTGGTGGAGGCCGATACGGAACTTGGCGTGCACTTGCTGGACCTGCAACAGCTTGGTGGCTATCACCTGCGCGTGTGCCGACCGGTCGGATTGACCGACGCCGATGCACACCACGTAGTGGACTACGTCATGGCGCGGCTAGGCGAAAGTTACGACTTGCGCAACGTCTTCGACTTGGCGCGCTACCTGTTTCCAACCCCGCCGATCCCGGGCCCGTGGCGCCGGCGCATGCTTGCCCTGGGCAGTGGCGATCCCACTCGCGCGATCTGTTCGACGCTGGTCGCCGAAGCATTCCAGTCCGTGCACTTTCCAATTCTTCCGGTCGTCCATCTGGAGTCGGCGGTTACCCCGCAGTGTCACGATTGCATGCGCGAAATTTTCCACATCCGCGACCACAGCCTGTACACACCGCGCGATTTTGACGTGTCGCCGTATTTCGAAGTCATCAAACCCTCCCTCGCCGACGCGTTCGATTACCGCAAGCTCACCTGGGATAGCGACACCGCACCGCAGTCCTGAGTGCCCGTGGGTACGGCGCGCGCGAGATCTCTGCGCTACCTTGAGTGCCCGCACGCCTCAGGGCGTGGGATCCGTTTCGTGCAGCACGTCGCGCAGGAACGGAATGGTGATACGCCGCTGTGCCGCCAGCGAGGCCTGATCTAGTTTGTCGAGCAGGCCGAGCAGCGCGCCCAGGTCACGCGCATACCTGGCAAACAGCCAGTCCAGCACGCTGTCGTCGAGCAGGATGCCGCGTGCAACAGCCTGCTGCTTGAGGACGTCGCGACGCTCCAGGTCGTCCAGCGGCTTGAGCGTGAACTGCGTGCACGCGCCAAGGCGCGAACGCAGGTCTGGCAGCGCCAGACCCAGCTGCTGTGGCGTTTGTGCGCCGGCAAACAACAGTGCGTTGCCTTCGTCGCGGAACTGATTGTAGAGGTCGAACAAGGCGTGCTCGGCTTCGCTGTTGCCCGCAATCGCTTCCACATCATCCAGCGCCAGCAGGTCACTGCCGGCGCTGCCGCGCAGCGCTGCTACGGGATCGGCGAGGCCAGCCAGCGGCAGGTACTGGGCGCGGCGGCCAATAGCGTGGCCGGCCCGATCCGCAACTTGGGCAGTCGCCGCCTGACAGGCCGCCATCAGCAGATGACTGCGACCGCTGCCGCGAACTCCAAGCAGATACACCCACGGCGCGCCTGGCTCGAGCGCAAGCTTTTGTACGGCCGCCACTGCGGCGGCATTGCCACCAGCGTGAAAGTATTCAAAACGCTGCCGCGGTGGCCAACGCAGGGCGAGCGGCAGTTGCGCGGTCACGATGCGTTCTGGTCATCCGCCGCCGGCACAGCCGGGCTCGTCGACACGACGACAACCGGCCTGTGCAGCACCGTCTCATCCAGGTCGTGGGCGCTGATATCGATCTCGGCAATCACCGGATCGTCCGCTCCTTCCTGATTGTAAAGCTCGCTCATGCGATAGCGCTCAAGCAGATAACGCAGCAGCACCATCATCACCGAGGCCGCCGGCAGTGCCAACAGCACGCCGAGAAAACCAAATAGATAACCTCCGGCCATCACTGCGAAAATCACCGCCACCGGGTGCAAGCCAATCTTGTCGCCGACCAGCTTGGGCACCAGCACGTAACCTTCCAGCAGTTGGCCGATGGCAAACACGCCGCACACCAGCAGCACGTGGCTCCAGTCACCGAACTGCACCAGCGTGGCGATGATCGCGGCAACGAAGCCGATGATGAAACCCAGATACGGCACAAAGCTGAGCAGGCCGGCGACCATGCCGATCAACGGCCCGACGCTGAGTCCAACCAGCGCCAGGCCACCACCGTAGAACGCGCCCAGCGCAAGCATCACCAGCAGCTGGCCACGTACGAATGCCCCGAGAATGACATCGGATTCGCGCGCCAGATGCGCAACAGTGGGCTCGATCGAACGCGGCAGCATGCGGTCGATCGTACTGACCAGCCGATCCCAGTCGCGCAGCAGATAAAACGCCACTACGGGTACCAGCACCAGGTTGGTCAACCATAGCGCGATGCCCACACTGGACCTGGTGACTCGGCCCACCACCATGGTGGCAACGTCGCTGACCGAGCCCATGTGGGCTTTCGCCATTGCCAGCAGTCGATCGCTGTCCAACGCGTGCGGGTCCAGATGCAGCCGCGTCTGCACCCACGGCCACGCGGTGCCTTGAGCCCACTCAAGATAGTGCGGAACATTCTGGATGACATTCTCGACCTGGCGCATGACCAGCGGAATGAGCAGCAGCAGCACACCAACGAACGCAATCAGCAACACCAGGAATACGAGCGTGGCCGCAAGGGTGCGACTCAAACCCCAGCGCTCCAGGCGATCGGCCAACGGGTCGCCGAAGTAGCCAAGCATCGCGCCAATGGCAAACGGCATCAGTATGGGCGCAAGCAGCCAGATCAGGTACAGGATGACAACGGTAATGGCCAGCATCTGCCAGCGTCGCGAGATGTTCTGGTTCACGCGCTTGCCCCCGGTCCAGCATCAGCCTGATCAGATGCAAGCACAGAGAGCGGCAGCTTGTGCCGCCGCGCGCCCAGGTGCGGCCATGCATACGGCAAGTCTGCAAGGGTCCGCCTGACACCCGCATTTGCATGCCGTTGCCGGCCGCGACGTCCAGGCGCGTGAGCAAAGCCGATCACGCGCATCGCCGGCGTGCTCAATGCAACCACCGCAGCGTGACGTCGGCGCCAGCGTGCGCATCATCCTGCAGCTGCACGCGACCGGCGGCTGCCAGATTCGCGGCCAGCCCGCTCAAGGGCAACGCAGCCTTGACCGACAACAGCACCCCGTCATTTTCTGCGCCAACTGTGGTCACCTCACGCACCGCGGGATCCGCGCGCAGCGTCGCCAGCAGGCTGGCGTAGTCCAGCGCCGAATGCAGGCCGCTCACCCAGAACTTGCCGTCGCTGATACTGCCGCCCACCACGTTGAGTTGTTTGCCGATGCGTGCAGTCATGCTCGCCCCGGCGTCGGTGAACATCTGGTCCTCGGTAGCGCCCTGGCCACTCCACGATTGCGCTGCGCCACCGGTAACCAGTGTCCAGTCTGCGCTACCGGCGTGCAGTTTTCCAATCAATACCAGACCCGTTTGATAGCGCTGATTGAGCGCCGCCAGCGTCGCGCCGTCGCCCGCCTTGATCTTGGCCAGATCGGGTGTATCGCCGGCTTGCGGGTAGACAACCTCGGTGCCGCGCGCCGCTGCGACCGCCGCCAGACTGGCCAACGCCGCCTGGTCCAGCAGCACCCCATCCGTGCCTTGCACCAGCAGCAGCACCGGCGGTTTGACCCCCGCGCTGACTACGCCAAGTCGCGACACCAGTCGCTTGACTGCGCCCGGCTCAAAGTCCACGTGCAGGCTCATGCCAGCGCTTGCACGCTGATACTGGAATTTTTGCACGATGGCGCTCGCGCCCTGCACCGCAGCGGCGTAGCCGGCATTGCTGCGCAGGTCCTGACCGCCAGCCACGCGCGTCAGGACCTGTCCCAGCGCAGTGGCAAACGCATCAGTGCGCTGGGAGTCGCTCGTATCTGCCACGGGCACGACCACGGAATACGGCGTAGAAGCAGCGTCGGTCTGCGCGCGCAGCGGCGCGGCTGCGAGCAGACCATACAGCAGGACAACGGGCAACAGCACAACAACTGGCAGGCGAGACACTTGCATCGGCGGGATCGTTTGTGACGGAAACTGAGCAGCAGTCTGCCCAATCGCGTCGCCAGCGTCCATCGATGTGGCGCAAGCG
>JBBSSI010000064.1:0-5532 GCA_038242205.1 Lysobacterales bacterium | reverse complement strand
TCGCCGTTGATCGGCATGGACAACGTCATCCTGACCCCACACATCGGCGGCAGCACGCTCGAGGCGCAGGACAATATCGGCCTGGAAGTGGCGGCCAAGCTGATCCGCTACAGCGACAACGGCTCCACCCTCTCGGCAGTCAACTTCCCGGAAGTGAACTTGCCCGAACACCCGCGCAGCCGGCGCCTGCTGCACATCCATCGCAACGTGCCGGGCGTGCTTTCGCGCGTCAACGAACTGTTCTCGGACAACAACATCAACATTGATGCGCAGTTTCTGCAAACCGATGCCGACATCGGCTACGTGGTGATCGATGTCACCGCCGATGAAGCGCAAGCGCTGGCGCTGAAGACGCAGCTGGCGGATATACCCGGCACCTTGCGCAGCCGGGTGCTGTACTGAGTCAGGCTCCGGCGAGCGGTGCGATTGGCCACGGCGATCGTTGGCAACACCGAGCGCCGGTTACGCATTTCGGACAAACAAAAGGCGCCTTTGGGCGCCTTTTGTTTGAACCGATTGGTCGGGGCGGCGAGATTCGAACTCGCGACCACTACACCCCCAGCGTAGTGCGCTACCAGGCTGCGCTACGCCCCGACGGAAGCGGCATTCTAGCAGCTAGACCGGGTTTGTCGGTAGCGCGATTCAGCGGCGCAGCAGCACCAGCACTTCTTCCAGCTCCATGCGAACCTGACGCACGATCTGGTGCGAAATGGACGCTTCTGCTCGCGCTTGCGGACCTTCCAGTCGCGCGCGGGCACCGGTGATGGTGAAGCCTTCCTCGTACAACAGAGATCGGATCTGCCGGATCATCAGCACGTCATGGCGCTGGTAATAGCGCCGGTTGCCGCGGCGCTTGACTGGATTGAGTGCTGGAAATTCCTGTTCCCAGTAGCGCAGCACGTGTGGCTTCACACCGCACAGCTCACCCACTTCACCAATCGTGAAGTAGCGCTTTGCCGGAATCGCCGGCAGCTCGGTGTTATTCCCCTGATCCAGCATATCCCTCAACTCTCAACTTGAGCTTCTGCCCGGGGCGGAAGGTGACCACACGTCGCGCCGAGATCGGAATTTCTTCGCCGGTCTTCGGATTGCGTCCCGGTCGCTGGTTCTTCAACCGCAAGTCGAAGTTGCCAAAACCGGAAAGCTTGACCTGCTCTCCCCTCTCAAGCGCCTCGCGCACCACTTCGAAGTATGCATCGACCAATTCCTTGGCCTCACGCTTGTTCAAGCCCACTTCGACAAACAGGCGCTCGGCCATTTCCGCCTTGGTCAGCGCCATATCATCCCCGCAACTTTGCCTTGCATGTCAGCTCCAACGCAGCCATCGCTTCGCGCACGCAACGATCCGCGTCGTCGTCGGTAAGCGTGCGTGAAACGTCCTGCAAAATCAAGCCCATGGCGAGGCTCTTGCGGCCCGTTTCGACGCCCTTTCCGCGATACAGATCAAATAACCGCATGCTTGCCAGGCGCGTCCCCAATGTCGAGCGAACGACGTGCTCCACCTGCGACCAGCGAACCTCCGCCGGCAGGTCCAGCGCCAGATCGCGCCGCACCGACGGGAACCGCGCCACGGCTTGCGCTGAAGGGACATGACGCGCAAGCAATGGCTCCAATGCCAGTTCCAGCAGCAGCACGTCGTCGCCGAGGTCGAGTCGATGGGCCAGTTGAGGGTGCATGGCGCCGAAGTATCCGGCGCACTGACCATCGCGCAGTACACGCGCACCGCGCCCAGGATGCAGCCACGGCGGAAGCGCTTCCGCATCTACGCTCCAGCGCTCCGACTGGCCGCCCATCGCCAGCAGTGTTTCAAGGTCGCCCTTCAGATCGTGAAACTCGACCACCCGCGATGGCTCGCCCCATTGCTCTGCGCGCGCGCTGCCGCAGGCAACCATCGCCAGGCTCGGAATCTCTGGCGGTGGAGAACCGGCAGCGAAGGTGCGACCCAGTTCGAACAGTCGCACCCGCGGCTGCTGCCGCGCCCGGTTGTGCGCCAGTGCCTGGATCAGACCTGGCAGCAGTGAAGGTCGCATGACTGCCATGTCAGCAGATAGCGGATTGGCCAGTGGAACCAGTTCGTCGACAAAATCCCACTGCGCCAGCGTATCGGCGCCGAGGAACGCCATGGTGACCGCTTCGTAATAGCCGCAGCCGGCCAGCTGCTCGCGCACAGCGCTTTCGGTCAGTCGCGCTTCCGGCTCCGCTGCGAGTGCCAGCGCGCCGGACGGCGCATGCGTGGGAATGTTGTCGTAACCGAAGATCCGCGCTACTTCCTCGATCAGGTCTTCCTCGCGCTCAATATCAAAGCGGCGGCTGGGCGCGGTGACCTGCCATCCATCCTCCAGCGCCTGCACCTGCATGCCCAGCGCCAGCAAGGTGCGCAGCACCTCGGCATCAGCAACGGTCACGCCGAGCACCCGGGCCAGCCGGACGCGGCGCAAGCGGATCGGCAACGGCTGGCGCAGCGCCGAGGACTGCTCAGCCACGACCAATGGTCCGGGCTGACCGCCGACGATCGCCTGCAGCAGCTCAGTGGCTCGCTCCATCGCGCGCTGCGGCAGCTCTGGATCCACACCACGCTCGAACCGGTGGGACGCCTCGGTGTGCAAGCCGAGGTTCCGCGCGCGACCCATTACAGCCAACGGCGCGAAGTGGGCCGATTCAAGAAACAGGTTCTGCGTCTGCGCGGTGACGCGGGACGCCATGCCACCCATGATCCCGGCCGCGGCCAATGGAGCGGACTGGTCGGCAATGACCAGGTACTGAGGATCCAGCGTCACCGTCTGTCCATCCAGCAGCTGCAGCATCTCCCCTTCCGTGGCTTGCCGAACAACGATGTCGCCGTGCAGCGATTCGTTGTCAAACGCGTGCATCGGCTGGCCCAGTTCGAGCATCACGTAATTGGTGACATCCACCACCGCGTTGATCGGCCGGATGCCACCACGACGCAGGCGCTCTGCCATCCACAAAGGCGTGCGCGCGCTCATGTCGATGCCCTCGATGACACGACCGACGTAGCGTGGCGCAGCGCTGCCGGCGTGCAACTGGATTTCACGCCGGGCGGTTCCGGTCACCGCCACGGCGGTTTGCGTGGGCAGTCGCAGCTCGCCGGCGAACAGCGCGGCGACGTCGTGCGCAATGCCGTGCATGCTCAAGCAATCGGCCCGATTGGGCGTCAGGCTGACGTCGATGCTGGCATCAGGTAATCCCAAATACGTGGCCAGAGCGCAGCCAGGTGGCGCTTCGCAGGACAGTTCCAACAGGCCCGAAGCATCACTGTCCAATCCCAGTTCCCTGGCCGAGCACAACATGCCGAAGGACTCCACCCCGCGCAGCTTGGCCTTGCCAATTTCGATTCCACCCGGCAGTCGCGCGCCGACCGTTGCCAATGGCACCTTGATGCCGATTCGCGCGTTCGGCGCACCGCATACGATCTGTACCGGCGCACCGGCGCCCGTGTCGACAAGACATACCCGCAGGCGATCGGCTTGTGGGTGCGGCTGCGCCTCGACAATGGCGCCAACGATGACGCCTGCCAGGTCGCCGCCCAACACTTCGCAGCCTTCCACTTCCAGTCCGGCCATGGTCAAGGCGCGCAACAGCGGCTCACGCTCCACCGGAATGTTGACCAGCTCACGCAGCCAGTTTTCAGAGAACTTCATCGTGCATACCCGTTCAAATGTGCCAGCAAGCGCGGAGGTTGTCGCGCTGAGTGCAGCCGCCAGTCGCGGCCTTCCGGTAGCAATGCCGGATCAAGCAAATTGCCGCAGAAAGCGCAGGTCATTCTCGAAAAAGGCGCGCAGGTCGCGCACGCCGTAGCGCAGCATCGCCAGCCGCTCGACACCCATGCCGAAAGCGAAGCCGGTGTATCGCTCCGGATCGATGCCGACGTTGCTGAGCACATTGGGATGAACCATGCCGCAGCCGAGGACTTCCAGCCAGCTGCTGCTGCCATCGGCCTGCTCCCAGCGAATGATCACGTCCGCGCCCGGTTCGACGAACGGGAAATAGGTGGGCTTGAACATCATCTCCAGGTCGCGCTCGAAGAACGCGCGCAGGAACTCGGTGATGGTGCCCTTGAGGTCGGCAAAACTGGATGTTTCATCGACCAGCAGGCCTTCGATCTGATGGAACATCGGCGAGTGCGTCTGGTCCGAGTCGCTTCGATAGACCTTGCCTGGCGCGATGATGCGGATTGGCGGCTGGCGACCCTGCATGCTGCGAATCTGCACCGGCGAGGTATGCGTGCGCAGCATGCGGCCGTCACCGAAGTAGAACGTGTCGTGCATCGCGCGCGCGGGGTGCAGCGGCGGAAAGTTCAGTGCCTCGAAGTTGTGCCAGTCGTCTTCGATTTCCGGGCCGTCCACGCGCTGGTAACCGAGCCGCGCGAAGATCGTCGCGATGCGTTCCAGCGTGCGGGTGATCGGGTGGATTCCGCCGCGCTCACTGTCGCGTCCGGGCAGAGTGATATCCAGCGTTTCGGAGGTCAGTCGCCGATCAAGCTCGGCTTGCTCCAGCACTTGCTTGCGCGCAGCCAGCGCTTCGCTCAGGCGCTGCTTGAGCTGATTGACCTGCGCTCCGCGCAACTTGCGCTGCTCAGGGTCCAGCGCGCCGAGCGCTTTCAACGCGCCGGTAATGACGCCGCTCTTGCCGAGCAAGCCAACACGCACGGCATCAAGCGCCGCAAGCGTGTCTGCAGCTTCTATATCGGACAGCGCCTGCGTCGCGTTGAGTTCAAGGTCGTCCATCATTACCCCGACTTGCAGCCTGCTATAACGCAGACGTGAACCACACAAACGAAAACGGAGAGAAGGCGTGGCCTTCTCTCCGCGAACGTTCGCTCTCTTTGCACCTGCGACCGTTGCTGGTCGCACCCTGACCTGAACCGGTCAGGGCTGAGCGCGCAAACTACGCCGCCAGACTGGCCTTGGCTTTCTCGGCAATCACTTCGAACGCCTTGATGTCGTGCACGGCAATGTCTGCCAGCACCTTGCGGTCCACCGTAATGCCGGCCTTGGCAAGGCCATTGATCAGGCGGCTGTAGGACAGGCCGAACATGCGGGCCGCGGCATTGATGCGCACGATCCACAACGCGCGGAACTGGCGCTTGCGCTGCTTGCGGCCGATATAGGCGTACTGGCCGGCCTTGATGACCGCCTGATTGGCTACCCGGAACACCTTGCGACGCGCGTTGTAATACCCCTTCGCGCGTCCGATAACCTTCTTGTGACGACGACGGGCGGTAACGCCACGCTTTACACGAGCCATGGTTTATCCCTCGCCTTCAATACGGCAACATGCGCGCAACACCGGGGGTGTCGCACGCTTTGAGATGGTTCTTGGCACGCAAGCTGCGCTTCAGCTTGGTCGACTTCTTGGTCAGGATGTGTGACCTGAATGCGTGTCCGCACTTGATTTTGCCCGACGCGGTCTTGCGAAAACGCTTCGCCGCCGCCCGGTTGGTCTTGATCTTGGGCATGGGTATGCTCCTTGTCCGGTTTCTGACTGATCTGGCGGTGGTGTCGCTCAAACGAG
>JBBSSI010000063.1:0-6090 GCA_038242205.1 Lysobacterales bacterium | reverse complement strand
CTCTGCCCTCTCCCCCGGCTACGCCAGGGGAGAGGGTTCGCATCACGCCTCCCGTATAGCCACCACCAACGGGAGGGCTCAAATTCCACCGCTCGTATCGCGACCACCAACGGGAGGGCTTAAATCCCACCGCTCGTATCGACACCACCAGCGGGAGGATTAAAACCACACCGTCCGTATCGCCACTACGTGCGGAAAACTCCCTCTCCCCCGACAGCTTCATCGTTGGAGGAGAGGGTTGGGGTGAGGGGGCGTTCTTGAACTTCTGCGGCGTTACGCGCAAAGCAAAAGCCGCCCTTACCCTGCCCTCTCCCCCGGCGACGCCAAGGGAGAGGGTTCAAACATTCACACCGATCGCGTCGCTACTACCGGCGGCACCGCTGCTGCACGTAATGCTGGTCCGAGCGCGGCCAACTGGCCCAGTCCCCACAGCACCACCGCGCCGATCGGAAAATAAAACAGCGGAAGCCGTGGCAGCTCGTAGTGCTGCATCAGCATCGCATTCAGCAGGAAAGCCAGCAGCGTGCCCAGCGCAATGCCCACGCTGACGATCAGGAAATTTTCGGTCAGGAAGTAACGCACGATGTCGCCGCGGGTGGCACCGATCGCACGGCGGATGCCGATGCTGCGCGTGCGCTGCTGTACCCAGAAGTTGGCCAGTCCGGTGATACCCAGCGCGGTAACGAACAGCAGGCCGAGCGCCGAGGCGATCAAGAGTCCGATCATGGTGGTGTCACGCTGGAAGTAGGCGGCACGGATCTCCGTATAAGTCCGCATTCCGGTCGGGTTGATCAACCGATTCGCGTTGAGCTTCAGCAACGCAGCGGAGGCCGCCTGCAGGACGCGGGCGCGATCCTGCGGGGCGCTGCGCATGACGTAGAGCACGCTCAAATCGGGCGGGCGCTGCGGCGAAATCATGCTGTCGCCGTCGACACCGGGGGCGCGCAAATTCGGGCGCAGGAACCTGTCGACGATACCAACGACCAGCACGTAGTTGTCGCCGTCATACATGCTCTGTCCCAGCGCCTGCTTGCCCGGATACAGGTGCTGTGCCAGTGCGCGAGTGATAATGGCAACCGCTGGCTTGCCCTCGCTTACGTAATCTTCTGGCCGGAAATCGCGCCCTGCCACCAGACGCAGTCCCAGCGTCCTGATCAAGCCGGGCGTGCCGTCGTAGACGGCAGGCTCCACGCATCCACTGCCTTCGATCGAGTTGTTCTGCATGGCCCGATCCAGCGCCTGCTTGCTCGGACAGATGCCGCTGGAGGACTCGTTCTGATTCAGCGGCATGGAATAACTGACGGCCACCGCCGACTGCACGCCGGGAATCGCGCGCAGCGTCGCCAGGTCCGCGGCGTGTTGCGCTTGGGGATTCGCGCCCTTCTCGATACCCGTGCTGTAAATCACCGACAACTCGCTTTCAGCAATACCGGTAGGCACGCTGATCCGCTGCATCCGATTGGCGATCATGAACCCCACGTTGCAAACAATGGCGCAGGTGATGGCCGCCTGCAGGATCAGCAGGCTCGCGGTGAGTTTGTGTCGAAGCAAGGTCGAAAGTATCGGGCGCAGTTGCATGCTGGATGTCCTCACGAGGTTTTCAGTTGCATGGCGGGCTGTACGCGACAGGCGCGCCATGCAGGTAGCAAACCGGCCAACACGCTGGCGACGACAGCCAGCGCGAACGTTCCCAGCAGCATCGATACGTCCATCTGTGCCAGCTGCGCATAGTCATCGGGGCGATGGCGCACGCTCCACAGGCCAAGCTGGGCGATCGCCAATCCCAGCACGCCTCCGGCTACTCCGATCAGCGCCGACTCGATGCCCAACTGCTGAAAGATGTCGCGTCGTCGCGCACCCAGCGCACGACGTACGCTGATCTCACCGCTGCGGCGCAGGAATTTCGCCAGCAAAAGCGCGACGATATTGACGATGCAGACAAACAGAAAACCCAGTGCGAGCCATAGCTGCAAGCGCACATCAGTCGGCACCAGGTTCTTGTGGGCCAGCCAGCCCATCAGGCTGTAGAGCTTTGCATCCGTGGGCGGGCGCTGGAAACGGCCAAGCGACTTCTGCTGCGCTGAATAGTCGATCAGGAACTGGTGATACGCCTGCACTTTCGCCGGACTGTCCAGTTGCACCCAAAATTGCAGCCACGACATTTCGGCGCTGGTCAGCGAATCATCGGAGTCGCCCTTGCCCCAACTTGACTGGTTCCCGTTGACGCGCAATTTCAAGTCCACCGCCGCGGACAACGGCAGGAAGAACTGGTCCGCGTCGCCAAATGATTGCGCGGACAGGTCAGCGTAAAACATGGGCTGCGGCCGCCAGTCCGCAGTGATACCGATCACGCGGAAATCGCTGTCACCCAGTCGCACCGTCTGCCCTATGCCGCTGACATTGCCAAAGAGCTTTCGATCGAGCGTCTTGCTGAGCACGACCACGTGGCTTCGCGCTGCGTCGTCTGCCGTCGACCAACCCTGACCGTGCGCAAACGGAACGCCAAACAGCGAAAGAAAATCTGCGGTGGCGTAACGACCATTCGCATTGAACGGCCGCACCTCCGCGCGTGCAGGACGCACCAGCAGCGAGCCGCCCGCCGATGCGGCCTGCCGCGTTGCTGGGTGCGCCTTGAGCAGGGCCATTGCGTCAGGCCAGGTGAGATTATCGGTCGGATCGGGGCCATCTCCGCGGTGCTTGTGGTTCAGCGGCAGGGGATCCAGGTGCGGCGTGAACAACGTCGCGCTGCGCTCGGGCAGGGGATCGTTGGTCATCACGTGCAGCACCGTGATCATGGTCATGCTGGCGCCGATGCCCAGGCCTATCGCCAACACCATGAGGGTTGTAAGAATCGGGCTGCGCCTGAGGCTGCGCAGTGCGATATGCAGGTAGTAAGCAAACATCATCGATCTCCGCCAGCCACGGGACGTGGCTCGCCGCCCCCGGGATAAGGCATGCGGTCCATGTCCGGTCCACATGCCCAGCTCTTTCCAGAACGTCGCCCGTGCTGCAGTTGCCTGCAGCACGGACATCTCAATTTTGGTCACCCATCACACACTCCGCGTCGCCACCACCGGTGGCACTGCCGCCGCACGCAACGCGGGGCCGAGCACCGCCAACTGACCCAGACCCCACAGCACCAGCGCACTGAGTGGCAGGTAGTACAGCGGCAGCCGGGCCAGTTCGTAGTATTTCATCAGGATCAAATTCAGCCCGAACGCCAGCACCAAGCCCAGCACGATGCCACCGGTGACGATCAAGAAATTTTCGGTCTGGAAGTAACGCAGGATGTCGCCGCGAGTGGCGCCAATGGCGCGACGAATGCCAATCTGCCGGCGCCGCTGCTGCACCCAGAAGCTGGCCAGGCCGACGATGCCCAGCGCGGTAACCAGCAGCATCGCGATGATCACACCGACGAGCATGCCGGCCATCGCGCGGTCATTCTTGAAAACGTCGTGGCGCAGATCGACAAGTGTCTGACTGGCTAGTCGATCAATCACCACCTCCGGCACCGCTTTGGAAAGAGCCGCAAGCGAATCACGCAGCACGCGTGGCAAGTCCGCGGGATCGGCTCGCAACAGGTAGCTGCCAGTCAGATACGGACCCGGCTGCGCTGGCAGGAATACCGACCACTGACGCTGTTCGGGCGTCCATCCAGTCGGATCTGGCCGCACCAGATTCTTCAACACGCCGACAACGCGGTAATGCGACTTCAGCATCCAGAATTCTTTGCCGAGTGGGTCAACGCCTGGCCACAAATGTTCGGCCAACGCCTGTGTGATCTGCACGCTGCCCTCGTCGGGCATGAAGCCGGTGAATGCATGAAAGTCATCGATCTGCGGTGCACGCCCCGCGATGACCTTGGCGCCGAGTGTCTGCAGGCTGCCTGGACCACCCACGTAGAATTCGATCACACCACCAAAATGCTCGCCGGCGGCATCGGTGGTGATTCCAGAAGTGCCCCGGCGGCTGCCGAACGGCACGGAGTTAAGTAGCGACACCGACGCCACACCGGGAACGGCGCGCAATGCGCTGAGCGCGCGTGCGTCCACGTCGGCCGCTTGGGCAGCGTCATAGCCTGTCAGTTGCACCGACGCCAGCGAAGATTCATCGACTCCGCTGAGGATATGCATGGCCGTGATGCGCTGGGAAATGATGAAGCACGCATTGCAAAGCACCGCGCATGCCAGCGCGATTTCCAGTGCAATCAGAATCGTGGACAGGCGGTGCTTGCGCAGCGCGGAAAGAATCGGCTTGATCTGCATGGTTCGGGCCCTCACAGCGTCTTCAACTGCAGCGCGGGCGCGACCCGGCTTGCGCGCAATGCGGGCAATACGCCCGCCAGTAGACTGGCCGCCACGGCCAGCGCGAATGTCAAGGCGAACATGCCGATGTCCAAACGCGCGAGATCGGCGTATTCCACGGGCTGTCGTCGCACCAGCCATAGACCCAGCAGGGTCAGCAACCAACCGCCAATGCCGCCGATCACGCCGACCATGCCGGACTCCACCAAGCACTGCGCGAAGACCGCGCCACGACTGGCACCCAAAGCACGGCGCACGCCGATTTCACTGCTGCGACGCAGAAACTTGGCCAGCAGAAGACCGATCATGTTGAACAGACAGATGGCAAGAAACGTGAATGCGAGCCAGGTCTGCAGCTTCACGTCGTTGGGCACAACATGGTTGAACACCAGCCACTCCATCAGACTCGGCATCCGGGTACGGGTATTGGCGAAGCGCCCCAGCGCCTTTTGCTGTTGCGCATAGTTGGCAAGGAAGGCGCGGTAGTCCGCGACCTTGGATGCGCTGTCCAGTTGCACCCACAAGCCGACCCAGACACACGGCGCGTTCTGCAGATGTCCCGGCTCAGGGACCGAGCCCCAACAGGTGAATTGCCAGAAATTGCCGTCGTTGACTTGCAGCCCACTGAAGAACGGCATGAACACGCCTTCGGGCTTGCCGTAGAACGACGAAGTCTGGCCCTCGGCAAAGCGCCCACCGCGCACGTCATAGAAGAGGGGCGAGGGGCGCCACGTTTTCAGGACGCCCACGATGCGCACATCGCTGTCTTTCAAGCGCAGGGTCTTGCCCACGCTGTCAGCGCCGGCGAACAACTTGTCGTTGAGCTCAGAAGAAATAACCGCCACGCGCGCACGGTTGGTGCCATCAACCGCCGTCCACGCGCCGCCGTACGCAAACGGCACCTTGAACATCGCAAAGAACTCGGAGGTCGTCGCCAGCATCGGCACCATCAAGGGCGGCAACTTGGAGTCCGGAGCGCGCACCTTGATATCGCTGCCCGCGATCAGCGCCTGTCGGTCGGCCCGATGGGCACTCCACAGATCCACCGCTGAGCGGTAATCAAGCATGTCCAGCGGTCCGCCGTTGGCGTAGCCGGCCGGCGAGGCGTCCACCTGCGGATAAAAGATGTGCTGGCTGCGTCCAGGCAACGGATCGCCTGACAGCAGGTGCATGACCGTCAGCGTCGTCATGCTCGCGCCGATGCCTACCGCAATGGCGAGCACCATAAGCCCGGTAAGCACCTTGTTGCGCTTCAGGCTTTGCAGCGCGAGATCGAGGTAATAGGCAAACATGCTGCATCCTCCAAATTGAGAAACCCCTTTCCCCGGCGGCGCCAAGGGAAAGGGTTCAAATACACCGCCGCATCGCAACTACCGGCGCGAAACTCCCTCTCCCCCGACAGCTCCATCGTCGGGGGAGAGGGTTGGGGTGAGGGGGCGCTTTTGACCTACTGGCGTTACGCCAAAAGCAAAGGCACCCCCTCACCCTGCCCTCTCCCCCGGCTGCGCCAGCGGAGAGGGTTCAAGCGCACCGCCGTGTCGCAACTACCGGCGCGAAACTCCCTCTCCCCCGACAGCTCCCTCGTTGGGGGAGAGGGTTGGGATGAGGGGGCGCTTTTGACCTTCCAGCATTACGCCAAACAGCAAGAGCACCCCCTCACCCTGCCCTCTCCCCCGGCTGCGCCAGGAGAGAGGGTTCAAGCACACCGCCGTATCGCAACTACCAGCGCGAAACTCCCTCTCCCCCGACAGCTCCATCGTCGGGGGAGAGGGTTGGGGTGAGGGGG
>JBBSSI010000062.1:0-6694 GCA_038242205.1 Lysobacterales bacterium | reverse complement strand
CGGCGTACCCAGTTACGGCGTCGACGCCTCGTTTACCAAGCCGGACGACAGCTTCGCGCATGGGCTGAACGAGAAATTGCCGGCGACCGAACTGGCCGCCGGGCTGGATTTCTGGCACGCCCTGCTGCCTGATCTGGCGCGTTGAGACCTGCTCCGGCGATCTGACGACGGGGCCCGCAGCGCTACCGCGGAATCCCCGCTGGGTAAGTCTCGGCCCACCGCGACAGCTGGCGTTCGGGATGCGCCGGTCCGGCTGCATTAGGCTTGGCTGATCGCGGGTAGCGTCCGTGCCACTCGCTGCAACGCTTGCCGTTGACCGGAGGCCTGATGACCACGCACATGCAGCCCTTGATGATCCGCCTGGTCCTCGCCGGCGGCGCCGCGCTCGCGCTGGTGGCGCCCACGGCCGGCGCACAAAACATCTACAAGTGCACGCAGGCCGGCCAGGTCGTCTACACCGACAAACCTTGCGCCGGCGCCAGCGGCAAGCTGCTGCACGAAGCCGACGCCAGCGACATTATCGACCAGTACCTGCGGCTGGGCCAGTACACGCAGGCCGAACGCTACGCGCAAAGCCACCAGCTCACGTCGCTGTACAAGCAGCGTTTGGCCATCCATCAGCGGAATCTGGAAGATCGCGACCGCCTGCAAGACGAGGCTTCCGCCGCCGCCGAGCAACGCGATGCCGAAGCACGCGCCAACGCGTTCGCCGCAGCCGCCGCGCAACGCGAGCAACTGCGCGCAGAGAACGACGCGCTGCGCGAACAGAATTCGCAGTACCAGGACCAGCTGTCACAGCCGGTCTATGTACCGACGCCGGTGTACCTGTACCCGCCGCGCTACCCAAACCGCCCGCCGCACAATGGCTGGCCGCACGACCCCAGCCCGTCGTGGCCGCCACGAACCGACGCGCCGGTTTTCCACCCTTGCCAGCCACTCGCCGGCGGCCGCGTGAAGTGCTGATCAGCACCGCGGTCGCACGCTGACCGCGACGGCCGCCAGCAAAGAATCCCTGACCGCGAGGTCGGCCTGCCGCGGACGCTCAAGCTGCTGCAGTCGTGGTGAGCGGAGTTACCGCGCCGACAGCGTCGGAATCGCCAGACTGCGTTCCGGATCACCGGTGGCACCGGTGCGCAGACTCGGCGGAAGGTGCCCGACGTCGCCGACTGATATGACCTTGAAGCGCCCATCCGCTTCGACCACGATGCGGGTGATGCTGGCATTGCCCACCGACATTTCCAGCCAGGTTTTTTTGTCGACACCCAAGGCGCGGATCACCATGTTGCGGATCACGTTGCCGTGGCAAACCATCAGGTCGGTTTGCGCAGCGCCTTGCGCCGGCTTGAAGTAGTGCGCGAACAGGCGGTCCAGTTGTTTTTCGCAGGCGGCGAGATCGGCCGGCTTCTCGTCAGCAATGACCTCGGTTCGTCGCGTCGGCGGCGTGCATTCGGCGAGGTCGTCGACCACTTCGAAGTGACGCCCCGGGAAGCCATCGCCGATGACTGCCGCGGTGTCGCGCGCACGCTGTACCGGGCTCGTGTACATGGCATCGAAGCGCGTCGGCAGGCCAGCCAGTCGGGCGCCGACCAGACGCGCCTGGGCCACCCCGAACGGCGCCAGATGCGGGCCAAGCCTGGGGTCGGCCGTAGCGTCCGGCAGGTAGTAGCCATGGCGCACCAACACGATCGTTCGCGTTGCGGGCGTCGGCATCTCCGCGGCGTACAACGGCGCCATCAGCAACAGACAGAGCAGTGTCAGCAAAATACGAGTCGGCATGGCGTGTCCCGGAATGCGTGGTCGCGGGAGTATGCAACAGCGGGAGAGCGGCGAAGACTGCGGCAGGCCACGGACAACCAACCTGCGTCCTGCAGCAAACGATGTGCGCACCCATCCCCTCTACGGAATCATGCTTGGCCGAATCCGTTGGGCCGCGTCATCGTCAGCACGGCAGTGGTCGCGCCGATCTTGTTCGTGCGCAAACCAATCCTGCACAAATATCCGCGCCGGCTACGCGGCCATGCCAGTGATGCTGGCGAGGTAGGCGAAGTTCCACGCAGCGACCCGGCCGCCTGCGCAGCGGCATTTGCACCGCGTGCCCGTTCGCCATGAAACGCGAAAGCGCCACCCCGGCGTTGTTCACGATCGGTGCGGTGCGGTGCGGTGCGGTGCGGTGCGGTGCGGCGCGGACCTCGTGCCGCTCGAGACTCGCGTGCCTCTCGAACACAAGCGCGATCATTCCGTTGCAATATCCACCGCAGCGACCCGACCGTTTGTGCATCGCGCTGGGTCAAGCGTCGACCGCGCGAGGCTCGCGAGGCACTTGCTGCAACACAGCCCTTCCCCACATCGCCTTGTGCTTTTCCAGCTAAAGCAGCCATTCAATCGGCAACAGGCTGAGCAGTCGCACCGTCGTGCGGCGTGTCCACGTGGTCTCCGGTTCGGTGTCGTAGCGATGCAGCTTGCCGTTCTCCCAACGAAACCATTGCAGGCGGCCTTTGGCATCAAGGCTCACCTGGTAGGCACGGCGCGGAATGTCCTGCTTGAACGCCGAGTGCATCGCTTGCGCAAGCGCCGGACTTTCGATCAGGAAGCCCATCTCCGTATTCAAATTTGCCGAGCGCGGATCAAAATTGAAGGAGCCGATAAACAGCCGTTGTCCATCGATTGCGAAGGTTTTCGCGTGCAGGCTTGAACCCGAACTGCCGAACGGACCAGCAAGTTTGCGTTCACTGGAATTCCCGCTCGAGGGCGGCCATTCGTAGAGCTTGACCCCCGCTTCAAGCATCTGCTTGCGCCGCTTGGCATAGCCGGCGTGCACTGCGGCCGTGTCCGTGGCTGCCAGCGAGTTGGTCAGCACGCGCACCTCCACGCCGCGCCGGGCCATCGCCGCCAGGTCCCGCGTGCCGCTGGCGCGCAGCACGAGATACGGCGAGACCAGTTCCAGCGATCTTTTGGTGGCGGAAAACACTGGCGCCAGGTCATCGATCAGCTGATCACCCTTCGCGCTCCCACCGAGCGCCTTCTCCGGCGGATCACTCAGCATCCGCGTGGGCGCCCAGGTCAGCTCTACCGTTTCATCCAGCAGGCTTTGAACAGCGCGATCTTTCGCCAGTGCCTGCCGATAGCCGCTGGCCGCCGGATCGATTTCCAGTTGAGCCTCGTGGGCATGAAAGGCCGCCAGCGAGTCCGCAGCCGGCTTGCGCACGATCCGGTCGATCGGATAGGCCAGGGCGCTTGCCCAGTAGCGATCGAATTCCACCGAAACCTGCGGCACCACCGGACCGATCGCCAGCACGTCGAGATCGGAAAACAGGACGGCGTCGGTCGCCGCAAAATAGGTGTCACCGATATTGCGCCCGCCGATGATGCTGGCCTGATCGTCGGCAGTAAACGATTTGTTGTGCATCCGGTGATTCAGCCGCGAGAACGCCGTAATGTAATTGGCCCATTTGGGGCGTCGCAAGGTAAACGGGTTGAACAGTCGCACCTCGAAATTCGGCTCGGCGGCAAGCGCCGCAAGCGTGTCGTCGAGCGCTCGCCGGATGCCGTTGTCGTCGAGCAGCAGGCGCACCCGCACGCCGCGCCGCGCGGCACGCTCCAGTTCCCCCAGCAACATCGTCCCGGTGATGTCGTTTTGCCAGATGTAGTACTGCGCGTCGAGAGTGCGTTCGGCGCGACGCGCCAGCAGAATCCTTGCCGCGAACGCAGCCAGCGGATCGTCCAGCGGATACAGGCCGCTGAGGTCCGGATGCGCGGTCAATCGCGGCTGGACTGCTTGACCGAGCGGCGTGGCTTGCGCCTGTTCAGCGCTCAACGCGGTGGTGACGGTGCGGCCTTCAAGGGACGGCAACGAGCGGCAGCCACTCAGCCCGAGCGAACTCAGCGCCAGCCACAGGAACAAACGACGATAGCCGTGCATGGCACGCATGCAGATGACTCCTTCATGCTGATCGAAACGTGCTTTCTACTGTGCGCCCGACGTCGATACAACAATCAATCTACGATGGCGCCAGATGGTTTGACCAAGGCCATCCTTCACCATGTTCGGTGACGAGGTCGAGTGCAACGCGTCATCAGGGCTTCGGGTCGCCATCGGTCGCGACCAAGAGTCACGTCCAAGGGACTGCACAGGGGTAACAACATGGCGAGGCGACAACACAACGGCCTGGATATCGTGGCCTCGATGCCGTGGCAGGCAGGCATCGTGCTCGGGCTGATCGGATACATCGCGATACGGCACGGGATCGGCTGGTACTTCGGCTTTGCTGGCGGACCCTACTTGTCCGGTGTGGGCAAGCTGGCCGCTACCGGGATCTTTGAACCGCTCGGCTGGATGCTGCTGATCGGATGCTGGATCGCCGCGGTGGCCTCTTTCATCGGCCGCAAACGTCGCCGCAGATTGCTCGATAGCCAGACCGGGATCGACAGCCTGCGCCAGATGAGCTGGCGCCAGTTCGAGCAACTATCCGGCGAAGCCTTTCGCCGCCAAGGCTATGCGATCGAAGAGATCGGCCTCGGCGGCGCCGACGGCGGCATCGACCTGATCCTGCACAAAAACGGCCAGACCACGCTGGTGCAATGCAAGCAATGGCAGAACCGGCAGGTGGGCGTCAAAGTCGTGCGCGAAATGTACGGACTGCTGCTGCATCACCAAGCCGCCGCGGTAAAGATCGTCGCCCTCGGCGACTACACCCCCGACGCCCGCTACTTTGCCCAAGGCAAACCCATCGAACTGATCCACGGCGGCGAACTCATCGCCACCGTCCGCTCCCTGCAAACCAGCAAGGCACGAGCCACCAGGCCGATGGACTCGCCGCTGGCCTTGAGCGGAAGCATGGCCGCAAGCCTGCTGGTGATCGCCATGCTCTCGTCCGCCACCACAACCGCTCCGCCGCCAGTCGTCCCGCTACCCGTCGTCCCACCACCCGTCGCCGCCCAACCTGCAAGCCGACCGATTCCCGCACCCATGCGCCGCCCTGCCACAACATCGCGGCCACCCCAGCAAGCGGTGATCTACGCAAGCGAATCGATGGACGAGGCCCAGCTACGTGAATGGAAGAAACGGAACGCCGAGTCAATGAAGATTCTGGAGAAGACGACGAAGGAGGTACCGCTGCCATAGCGCGCCTCCACCTCAATGACGTTGGAGCTGCTTTGGATCGTAGATCTATCTGGAAAGTACACTCCGATCCAAACGTCCCTTACCGGCTGAGTGCTGTATCTCATGGACGTAGCATCACAATTTGAATGTTGGCGGCAGATCGAAGACCCTAAAAAATCGTGGGGACTGGCGTGGTTTCTTGCCTCCGAATTTTGCCAGCGCTTTTATGCGTCTCACGGCCTGGTGCCGTGGGTCATCGCTCATGACGGACTGGGCTACTACGGCATCAGCGTCAATCAACTTGCATGCACAATCAACCCAACAGAGTCCAAACCACTCGGTCGATTCACTATCGGTGGGGATGTCGAAAATTGGCGTCGTGGCAGCCCCGGCGATCACGGCGCTGAACTGATGCACCAGTGTGCCGATGGTGCACCGACGCGAGACTTGGTGACCGCTGCAATCCGCCATCTCGACCTGCCGCCCTACCCTAAAAAGTCACATATCGCATGCCGACATCATCGCTGGGGAGCGTCATACGTCTTGTGCTTCCAGCTCGCCGCCTACCTCGCGCTATGCCACAGCTCCGACGAACTCGAAATCTGGAACGACCCACTACAGACCCGCAACCTGCTGCTTAAGCTCGATCCGAAATGGACCATGCGCGAACACCCTGGCATGTTCGTGTTCAGAGCTGGCGATAAGACAGTTTGCCTCGCCGGAGACGGACGCGTGCTCGACCGGGCGGGCGATAACGTATGGGAGCGCCATATGGCCGGGGATTCGGTTTCCGTTCTCGCGGAACGAATAGCAGCGCAGCTCGATTTCTGACGAGCCACATTCGCTCCTGACGTCATCGAGAAGCACCTCTGACCAGAACGACGGCATTTTCAGTGGATTGTTGCCGAAACACCGCCGTCCGCCATCGTATAAATGTGAGCGAACAACGCATCAGCCTTCTGGCTGATTTCGTCCTCGCTGTAACGCTCGCCCGGCATGTTGGCAAACAGGTGCTTGATGATTTCAGCGCGAACCTGCGCCTGCGCACTGGCCTTCTCGCGCCAATGGTCGATTTGTGACTGAATCTCTTGCAGCTTCGCCAGCAGTTCGACCGAGGTCTTCTTGATCGACTCACGTTCACTGCGACTCAGGCTGTCCTTCTGCAGCAAGTCGAACACTGCCAGTTGCTCTTCATTGTCCAGCTCTTCACGCACATAGCGGCGCGCCTCGTAGTCGAGGTTGGCATTGCATGCCGTGAGCTCGTCGAACACGTGCTGAATCTCAGCCTCGTCCTTGTCCTTGTTGTACTCCTGCACTATCTCTTGATAGCGCTCGTACAAATTGGCGCGAGTCGGGTTGGCCGCCAGCATCATGGCCAGCCGTTCCTCGATCTTCTCGCGCAGGTTCAGGGTCAACACTTGTTTGTAGGGTGAGCGTTCGAACTCGGCACGCAAGCGACCAAAATCGATATTCGACAAGTCGTAATGCTTGCGCACATCTTTCATATTGGCGCGCGCGTCGCCCTCGGTGCTCAACGCGGTATCCACCACGTCATACAGCGATTGCAGCAAGGCGCTGACATCGGGTGACTCG
>JBBSSI010000061.1:0-6896 GCA_038242205.1 Lysobacterales bacterium | reverse complement strand
GGAAACAACTTTTGCCGCCACCGAGGCACAGCGCGCTGAGTGGTCACGGCACTGGATGGCAAGTGGCTTTGCGGCGCTGGAGTCGATGTTGTCGGACAACGTCACGACCGGACGTTTTTGCCACGGCGATGACCCCACGCTCGCCGACGTTTGCCTGGTGCCGCAGTTGTACAACGCACGCCGCTGGAAGCTGGCGCTGGATGACTATCCCACTCTGTGCCGCATCGATGCCGCCTGTGCGCAGCTCGAGGCATTCCAGCGCGCCGCGCCCGAAGCGCAGCCCGGCGCGGTCTGATCGCGCGCGGCCGTCAGGCATTCGCCGCCCGATTGGACCATTGGCCATGAATCGCTGGTAGGTGACGGAATATCTGAGCAGGTCGTCATCCCAGCGGCCCTGAACGGCGGACGCGCTGGTCAAGCAGGGATCCGGAGACTGGGCAAGCCCTTGAAGGCGCCGGATTCCGATTTTTGCCGAAGTGGGCGGTTGGCGCTTGTCCAGACCGGGTCTAGAAGCCCATGCCGTAAGGGTCGTTGCTGACCAGCGCCTGGTCGTCCGCGCCGCCTTCGGCCAGGCGAATCTTGAGTGCCAGGCCGTCGCGTGAATCGGATTTGTTGAGTACCTCGTCCAACTCGACGCGACCGTCCTTGTACAGCCGATAGAGCGACTGGTCGAACGTCTGCATGCCTTCCTGCAGGCTGTGCTCCATCGCGTCCTTCACCTCGTGGATCTGTCCGCGGCGGATCATGTCGCGGATTAGCGGCGTGTTCAGCAGCACCTCGGCGGCGGGGATGCGCCGGCCGTCCTTGCCCAGAACCAGTCGTTGACTGATCACCGCGCGCAGGTTGAGCGCCAGGTTCATCAGTACGTTCTTGTGTGCTGATTCGGGGAAGAAATTGAGAATGCGCTCCAGCGTCTGGTCGGCGTTGTTGGAGTGCAGCGTGGCCAGGCACAAATGCCCGGTCTCGGAAAACGAGATGGCTGCTTCCATCGTGTCGGTGTCGCGAATTTCGCCGATCATGATCACGTCCGGCGCCTCGCGCATCGCGTTCTTCAGCGCCTCGTGATAGCTGTGCGTGTCCAGCCCGACTTCGCGCTGGTTGACGATGGAACGTTTGTGCCGGTGCAGGTACTCGATCGGATCCTCGATAGTGAGGATGTGGCCGGACGATTGCTGGTTGCGCTGGTCGATCATGGCGGCCAGCGTGGTCGACTTGCCCGAACCGGTGGCGCCGACCACCAGAATCAGTCCGCGCGGCTCCATGATCAGCTTGCTGAAGATGTCGGGCAGTTGCAGTTGCTCGATGCTCGGGATCTCGCTCTTGATCGCGCGGATCACCATGCCCACTTCGCCGCGCTGCTTGAACACATTGATGCGGAAGCGCCCGGTTTCCTTCACCGCCAGCGCCATGTTGAGTTCCAGGTTGCGCTCGAACTGCGGAACCTGGCCTTCATCCATCAGCGAATAGGCGATCTTCTTGACCATGCCACCGGGCAGCCCGGTGTTGCCGAGCGGATACAGCTTGCCCTCCACCTTGATGTTCACAGGCGCGCCGGTGGTCAGGAACATGTCCGACGCGCCCTTGTCTACCATGAGCTTGAGGAAGTAGCCGATATCCATATGTGTCCCCTGTTTTTGCTCTTGCGCGTTGCAATGGTGGATTATGCCTGTCCACAATACGCTGCAAACCCTTTTGAGGAATGTGATGGTGCACATCTTTTCCCCGCTCGTCGGGCGTAAGCAAGGTACCGGGCGCGCCGCGCCGGGCTTGATCCTGCTCGCTGCGTTGTCGCTGGGCGGCTGCGCGTCGGTGCCGCCACCGGATGGCGCGATGAACATCGCGCAGGGCCAGCTGCAGGCGGCGCGTGATGCGCAGGCTGCCGATTACGCGCCAGTTGACCTGGGATTTGCGCAGGACAAATTCCAGCAGGCGCAGGCGGCGATGGCACAACGCAAGTATGCGGATGCTTCCTTGTTGGCGGAGGAAGCGCGCGCCGACGCCGAACTGGCCCGCGCCAAGGCGCGCCTCGCTGCAGCGCGCGGCCAGATGCAGAGCAAGCTGGAAGAGAACAACCGGCTGCGCGTGCTGGATGCCCGTACCGTCGACGACGCCACTCAGAACCCTGCAGCGTCCTCGTTGCCCGGTGCCCTGCCGGCGGAACAACCGCAGGACATGCCGGCACCGCCAGCGTCCATGCTGTCACCGGCGCCAGGTAATGACGGGTTTCAGACCATGCCCGAGCAACCTTTGCCGCGACAGGGTGACCAGTCCGATCAGCCCCGACCGGACGGAGAACAACCATGAACCGCCACGCCGTGATGCTTGCCAGCGTGCTGCTGGCATTCGCTTTCAGTGGACCGGTCGCCGCGCGCGACGAGAATATCGATGTCGGCCGCTTGAGCGCGAGCCTGGATCAGCTGGCCAGCGACCCGAGCATGGGCAGCTACGCGCAAGCGGAGCAGGCGCGCGCACGTGATGCCGTCAACCGGCTGGCTCAGGCCGGCTCGCGCGAGCGCCCACACGCGCTGTATCTGGCTGAGCGACAGGTCGATCTGGCCAAAGCCGCTGCGCAACTGCAAGACGCCCAGATCAAGCTGACCCAGCTTGATCGCGAGCACGACCAGATCCTGCTGGACAACAGCCGTCGCGAGGCCGAAACAGCGCGGCGCGAACTGGAACGCCAGCGGCTGCAATACCAGTTGGCGCAGGAGGAGACCGCGCGGCTGCAGGAACAGGGTCAGGCGTACTCACAGGCAGCTGACCAGGCGCGCGCTGAGGCCGATCAGGCGAAAAAGCTGGCAGCGGCGCAAAGCAAGGTGGCCAATGCTGCACGACGGGAGGCCACCTTGGCGGCGCAGGCAGCCAAGGCCATGCGCTCGCAAATGCAGGATGACACCACCGAAGCCAGCCCACCGCCACCCAAGAAGCCGCCCGCGAAGAAGTCGTCCAAAAAGTCACGCAGCGGCAACTGAGCCCGCACGGGCCGCGCCGCGCCGCGCCGCGTATGGTTGGTGAACCTTCGTTCGCATCGCGTACGCTCTCCGCTTCAAACCGTAAAATGTTGTTTTGGCGCAGTTTTTGCCTCCGATATCGGGCCGTTGGGCGCGCTTGCCCGGCCTGCGCGCCCGTAGTACGGTCAAGGTCCCTGCGGACACTTCGGTCCGCCGGGCTATTGACCCGAACCATGCGCTCATCCGTCTCCATATAGCTGTCTGCACCCGGATATACAGGTGCGGACCGCGGGTGTGCGCCCGTGTTCATCTGTCCGTGTCCGTCGTGATGACGGTGCGCGGATCCACTCGTGAGGAGGTCCGAACATGTTCGAAAACGATCAGCGTGGTGACGTCGAAGCATTGATGAAAGCCGATGGCGAATTCCGGAGGCTTTACCATCATCACCAGGAACTCGACAGCAAGGTCCACGACGCAGACATCGGCGTGCTGGCCATCGACAGCGTGACCGTGGCCAGCATGAAGAAGGAGAAGCTGGCCGCCAAGGCGCGCCTTGAGCGCATGTGGGCAGACCGTGCCCCACGGGTGAACTGACGCGCGATTTGATTGGCGCGGCGTGCGGCAGACGGTGGCAAGCGAACATGCGCACCGTCTGCCGCCAAAGAACTTCTTGCTGAGCATGGCCGTTGCGGCGCGGCTTGGCGTTCACCCGCGCCACCGGACTACCGTGCTGCGCGACTGACGCAAGGCTCGGGGTGCTCGGTTATCATGCTCGCTTGCCTGCGTGATGCCAGATGCATCGTGCGAGCTTTCTTGCCACGGAGCTTCCATGACGGTGCATCAGAGCGTTCTAGAACTTGTTGGCAACACGCCGATGGTGCAGACGCAGCAGCTGGATACAGGCCTTTGCAGCCTCTTTCTGAAACTGGAAAGCGCGAACCCCGGAGGGTCGATAAAGGACCGCATCGGCCTGTCGATGATCGAAGGCGCCGAGCGCGCGGGCAAGATCAAGCCGGGCGACACCCTGGTCGAGGGCACTGCCGGCAACACCGGCATCGGACTGGCGCTGGTTGCGCAACAAAAGGGCTACCGGCTCATCCTGGTGGTGCCGGACAAGATGAGCCGGGAGAAGATCTTCAATCTCAAGGCGATGGGCGCCGAAGTGGTACTCACCCGGTCGGATGTCGCCAAGGGTCACCCGGAGTATTACCAGGACATGGCCGCGCGGATCGCGCGCGAAACGCCGGGCGCCTACTTCATCAACCAGTTCGGCAATCCGGACAACCCGGCTGCGCATATCGCCGGCACCGGTCCGGAAATCCTTCAACAGATGGACGGGCAAGTGGATGCGGTGGTGCTCGGCTGCGGCTCATCTGGCACGCTGACCGGGTTGTCACAATTTTTCGCCGAGCATTCGCCGGCAACCGAAATCATCCTGGCCGATCCGGTCGGCTCGATCCTGGCGCAGTACATCAACGAAGGCGTCCTTTCGACGAAGTCCGCCAGCTGGATGGTGGAGGGCATCGGCGAGGATTTCCTGCCGCCGATCAGCGATTTCAGCCGTGTAAAAAAGGCTTACGCGATCTCCGACAAGGAGAGCTTCCTCACCGCGCGGGATTTGCTGGCCAAGGAGGGAATCCTCGGGGGTTCGTCCACCGGCACCCTGGTTGCCGCCGCGCTGAAGTACTGCCGTGAACAGACCGTCGCCAAGCGCGTGGTGACGCTGGTGTGTGACACCGGCAACAAGTATCTGTCCAAGCTGTACAACGATTACTGGATGCTCGACAACGGGTTCATCGAGCATGAACAGCATGGCGACTTGCGCGATCTGCTGCTGCGCCCGTTTGCGCAGCGCGACACCGTGGTGATCGGTCCGGACGAGTTGCTGATTACCGCCTACACGCGCATGAAGCTGTATGACGTGTCGCAGCTGCCAGTCGTCGATGGTGAAGACCTGCTCGGCATTGTCGATGAGTCCGATGTGCTGATGCATGTGCACGCAGACGAGGCGCGTTTCAAAGACAAGGTTTCCACCGCCATGATGAGCCAGTTGCACAAGTTGCAGATGACCGAAACGATCGAGGCGCTGTTGCCGGTGTTCGAGCGTGGGCATGTGGCGATCGTGATGGATGGCGAGCGTTTTCTCGGCCTGATCACCCGAATCGATCTGCTCAACTATCTGCGTCGAAGAGTGAACTGATGCGATCATCTGGCGGGTTGCCGACACGCGCTGGCCAACGCCGCCGCTGATTCCGGAAACCGAATGAAAGGCGTCCGCCACAGCGGCGCGCGTCTGGTGCAACGACAACAGGAAATGTGACCTCATGTGTGGAATTGTTGCCGCTGTCGCCCAGCGTGATGTGGCCCCGCTGCTGATCGTTGGCCTGAAGGCACTGGAGTACCGCGGCTACGACTCTGCCGGCCTGGCGGTGCTGCACGACGGCGAAATGCGCCGGGTGCGCGCCAAAGGCAAAGTGCGCGAGATGGAGGCGTTGTATCTGGCCGATCCGTTCCCCGGCAGCACCGGCATCGCCCACACGCGCTGGGCCACGCATGGCGTGCCCAGCGAAGCCAATGCGCACCCGCATGTCGCCGGCCGGGTGGCGATCGTGCACAACGGCATCATCGAGAACCATGCCGGCCTGCGCAGCGAGTTGGAGGTTCGCGGCCACGTGTTCACCTCGCAGACCGATACCGAAGTCATGGCGGTGCTGATTGATGAGCTCATCGGCCAGGGAATGGGCTTGCGCGAAGCGGTGCTGACCACCGTGCGCAGCCTGGAAGGCGCCTACGCCATCGCGGTGATCAACCGCGATGAGCCCGGCCACGTGGTTGGCGCGCGGCGTGGTGCGCCGTTGCTGGTCGGGCTGGGGATTGGCGAGAACTTCCTCGGCTCGGACGCGCAGGCGCTGATCCAGGTAACCAACCGGATGATGTATCTGGACGAAGGTGACGTGGTGGAGATCACTCGCGATGCCGTCCAGGTTTACGCGCTGGATGGCCAGCCGGTAACGCGCGAGATACGCGAGAGCGAGCTGTCCACCGACGCGGTGGAGCGCGGCCAGTATCGGCATTACATGCAGAAGGAAATTTTCGAGCAGCCGCGGGCGGTGGCTGACACGCTGGAAGCGCGGATCGGCCCGCATGGCGTGTTGCCGAACATCTTCGGCATCGACAGCGATGATCTGCTGGCGCGCACTCGTGGCATCCACATCGTGGCCTGTGGCACCAGTTACAACGCTGGTCTGGTGGCCAAATACTGGATCGAGTCGCTGAGCCGGCTACCGGTCAGTGTCGAAGTGGCCAGCGAATACCGCTACCGCCAGGCGGTGGTGCCGCCGAACACGTTGATGGTGGCGATCTCGCAGTCGGGCGAAACCGCGGACACGTTGGCGGCCATGCGCGAGTCACGCGAGCGCGGCTACCTCGGCACGCTGGTCATCTGCAATTCGCCCGAGTCCTCGCTGGTTCGCGAGGCCGACCTCAAGCTGATGACCCGAGCGGGCATCGAGATCGGGGTGGCTTCGACCAAGGCTTTCACCACCCAGTTGGCGGCGCTGGCGCTGCTCGCGCTGGAACTGGCCCAGCGCAACAACATTGAGGCGACCCGCTACCAGGAACTCTGCGAAGAGCTGCGTCACCTGCCTGGCGCGATCGCCGAGGCGCTTACGCTGGAGCCGGCCATCATCAAGCTGGCGGAAGAATTCATCCCGCGCCAGCATGCCTTGTTTCTGGGTCGTGGCGTGCACTATCCGGTCGCGCTTGAAGGCGCATTGAAGCTCAAGGAAATTTCCTACATCCACGCCGAGGCGTATCCGGCCGGCGAGCTCAAGCACGGCCCGCTGGCACTGGTCGACGAAAACATGCCGGTAGTCGCGGTAGCCCCGAACGGCTGGCTGCTGGACAAGCTCAAGTCCAATTTGCAGGAAGTGCGCGCACGTGGTG
>JBBSSI010000060.1:0-6995 GCA_038242205.1 Lysobacterales bacterium | reverse complement strand
CTCAATTATTTCGGCCAGGGCGCGCTGCTGCTGCGTGATCCACTGGCCATCACCAGCCCGTTCTACCTGATGGTGCCGCCGACCTTGCTGTATCCGATGATCGCGTTGTCCACCATGGCCGCGGTGATCGCTTCGCAGGCGGTGATTTCCGGCGCGTTCTCGATGACCCGCGAGGCGATGTCACTGGGCTATTCCCCGCGCATGCGCGTGGTGCACACCTCACGCGAGATGTCCGGGCAAATTTTTGTGCCGTGGGTCAATCGCATGTTGATGGTGCTGGTGATCGTGGCGGTGCTCGGTTTTCGCAGTTCGGACAACCTGGGCGCGGCGTACGGCATCGCGGTGACCGGCACCATGACGATGACCACGCTGCTGGCGCTGGTGGTCGCGCGCAAGCGCTGGAACTGGAGCCTGCCGGCAGTGATCCTGGTCGGCGTGATGTTTTTGATCATCGATCTCTCGTTCTTTGGCGCCAACATGCTGAAGGTGGCGCACGGCGGCTGGTTCCCGCTGGTGCTCGGCGTGGTGATCTTCGCGGTGATGACCACCTGGCGGCGCGGCAAAGAACTGGTGATGCGCGAGATCAAGCAGTCGGGATTGGCGCTGCAGCCGTTCATCGAGAACATTGTCGAACACCCGCCGTTGCGCGTGCCGGGCACCGCGGTGTTCCTCACCGCGAACCAGCACGGCGTGCCGCATGCGTTGCTGCACAATCTCAAGCACAACAAGGTGCTGCACCAACGCAACGTGTTGCTTACCGTGGACATGCTCGAGACGCCGGTTGCCGACGCCGAGGAGCGTGTGCAGATCACCTCGTTGGGCAATGATTTCGTCGGCCTTGAACTGCGCTTCGGTTTTGCCGAGGACCCGAACGTTCCGCTGGCGCTGGCAGGGTGCGCCCGTGCCGGCATGAACTTCGACATGATGGACACGACGTTTTTCCTGTCGCGCGAAAACATCGTGGCGGACACTCGTCGTCCGGGCATGGCGTTGTGGCGCGACAAGCTGTTCGCGTTCCTGTCGCGCAACGCGATGCCGGCCACCGCGTATTTCCAGATCCCCGGCAACCGGCTGATTGAACTGGGTGCGCAGGTGGAGATTTAGAGCGGGGAACGGGGAACGGGGAACCGGGAACCGGGAACACAAGCGCCGCCGCCTTTGCGGTTCTACGTGCCTCACGCCGCAACGCGCGGCATGAGGCTGCCTGGCAGTTACAAGCCGCGCCGCGTTCCGTGTTCCCTGTTCCCCGTTCCCTGTTCCCCGCATAATGCCCGCATGACTGACACCCGCATCATCACCGCCGCAGAGCAACTCGATGACGCGGCGCTTGAGGCCACCATCCGCCCGCAACGACTGACCGAATATCTCGGTCAGCAGGCGGTTCGCGAACAGTTGTCGATCTATATCGAGGCGGCACGCAAGCGCGGTGGCGCGCTTGACCACGTGCTGATTTTCGGCCCGCCCGGTCTGGGCAAGACCACGCTCAGCCATGTCATCGCCAACGAGCTGGGCGTCAACCTGCGCTCGACCTCCGGGCCGGTGCTGGAACGCGCCGGCGATCTGGCCGCGCTGCTGACCAACCTGGAAGCGAACGACGTGCTGTTCGTTGACGAGATTCACCGCCTTTCACCGGTGGTGGAGGAAGTGCTGTATCCGGCGATGGAAGATTTCCAGATCGACATCATGATCGGCGAAGGTCCGGCAGCACGCTCGATCAAGCTCGACCTGCCACCGTTCACGCTGATTGGCGCGACCACCCGCGCCGGCATGCTCACCGCGCCATTGCGCGATCGCTTCGGCATCGTCCAGCGGCTGGAGTTTTACAGCGCGCAGGAGCTGACGCAGATCGTGCGTCGCGCCGCGCGCATCCTGGGGATTGCCTGCGTGCTGGAAGGTGCGCAGGAAATCGCGCGGCGTTCGCGTGGCACACCGCGCATCGCCAACCGCCTGCTGCGCCGCGTGCGCGATTTTGCCGAAGTGCGCGCCGATGGCGAGATCACCTTGCCGGTTGCCATTGCTGCGCTGGACATGCTGAAGATCGATCCGGAAGGTTTCGACGAGCTGGACCGCCGCCTGCTTGGCCTGATCATCGAGAATTTCGATGGCGGTCCGGTCGGCGTGGAATCGCTGGCCGCCGCGTTGAGCGAGGATCGCGGCACACTGGAAGACGTGGTCGAACCGTATCTGATCCAGCAGGGCTATCTCATTCGCACCGCGCGCGGACGCATGGCCAGCGCCAAGGGCTGGCGCCACCTCGGTTTGGTTCCACCGCCGCGCGCCGTGCAGCCGCAGGACCTGTTCAATGCGTCCGCTGACGACGTCGCCGTTGATGTCTGAGTGCGGTCGCGGTACGCCGTTCAGTTGGCCGGTGCGTGTCTATTGGGAAGACACCGATGCTGGCGGCGTGGTCTATCACGCCAGCTATCTGCGCTTCATGGAACGCGCACGCACTGAGTGGTTGCGCGCGCTCGGCGTGGACCAGATGGTGCTGAAGCAGAATCGCTCACTGGCGTTTCTGGTGCGCGACATGCACATCGATTTCCTGCGGCCCGCCCTGCTGGATGATGAACTGTCCGTAGCGGTGGTCGTGATGGAGCGGCGCGCAGCCAGTATCCTGTTCACCCAGACGGTGGCGCGGCAGGACGACACCACGCTGGTGCGCGCGCGAGTCCGGGTGGCTTGCGTGGATACCACCCGGTTGCGCCCCGCCCAGATCCCCGCCGATTTGCTGGCGCTGTTCTGATTCATCACTGCAACGGCTGCCGCTGGCAGCCGGCCTGCGCACCAAGCCGCGCAGTTTCATTTTCTGACATACAAATCACTGGCGGAGTATCTGCAAGCAATGAACGGTGGATTGAACGTTTTCACATTGGTCGCCGAGTCCAGTGTGCCGGTGCAGCTGGTCCTGCTGATCCTGCTGGTGTTCTCGTTTCTGTCGTGGGTGATCATCATCCGCAAGTACTCGCAGACCAAGGCCGCGCTGGAGAGCGCCGAGCGCTTCGAGGAGCGGTTCTGGTCTGGCGGCGACCTCGCCCAATTGTTTCGCGAGGTCAGCAATCACGGCGCCAGCGAAGGCGGCATCGCGACCATTTTCGAGTCCGGCTTTCGCGAATTTGCGCGCCAGCGCCAGCGCAAGACGCACGACACGCGCAGCGTCATCGAGAGTTCTGAACGCGCGATGCAGGTGGCCGGCACACGCGAGATCGGGCTGCTCGAAGGCAATCTCGAGTTTCTCGCCAACGTCGGCTCGATTAGCCCTTACGTCGGCCTGTTCGGCACCGTGTGGGGAATCATGGGCGCGTTTCAGGGCCTGGGCGAAATGAAGGACGTCACCATCGCGGTGGTCGCGCCGCATATTTCCGAGGCGCTGATTGCCACCGCGATGGGCCTGTTCGCCGCGATTCCGGCGCAGTGGGCTTACAACCGTTACGCGACCAAGGTCGAGCGCATCGCCTCGCGCTATGACGTGTTCCAGGAGGAATTCTCTTCGGTGCTGCAGCGGCAGATCCAGACCGACGACGCGGCCTGAGAGGCAAGTCCATGCGCAAACAGAAACGCCAGAAGCGTTATCGGCTGAAGTCCGAGATCAACGTCGTGCCGTACATCGACGTGATGCTCGTGCTGCTGATCATCTTCATGGTCACCACGCCGATGATGAACTCCAACGTCGACGTGCAGCTGCCCCAAGCCGATGCGAAGTCGCTGCAGCAGAAGAAGGACCCGGTGCTGATCTCGGTGTTGCAGGACGGCCAGTTGTTCCTGACCTTGCCGGGTACCGAGAAGGAAGCGCTCGACACCGATGCGATGAAACTCAAGGTCGGTGCGTTCGTACGCGCCAATCCTGAGGTGAGCGTGCTGGTAGGCGGCGACGAACGCGGCAGTTATGGCGGCGTGTTCAGGGTGCTCGCCGACTTGCAGCAGGCGGGCGTGGCCAAGGTCGGCTTGATGGGACAGCCGGAGCAGGGCAAGAGCGCGTCGCATGGACGAAAGTAAGGCGACTCCCAAGGCGGTGGTGCTGGCCGCCATCCTGCATCTGGGAATCGTCGGGTTTCTGTTCCTGGCGATCCTGCCGTGTTCGCGCTTCGAGGAATTTTTCGCCACGCTTGGCCTGCCGACGGCGTGGAATCCGATTGTCTGCGCTCGGCCGCTCGAGTTGCAGGGGCAAATCATCGAGGCCACGCTGATCGGCCCGACCGGCAGCCCGCCGCCCAAGGCAGTGAAGGCCAAACCGGTGCCGGATTCAACCCCGCCACCGCCGGCCGTGCCGCCACCCAAGCCGCAGGAGCAGGTGCCGCAGCCCAAGGCCTTGCCGCCGCCGCCAGAGCATCCGGACGTCAAGGATCAGGAAAAGGTGGTGGACGACGCGGCCCAGAAAGCGCAGGACGCCAAGCAACTGCAGGAGGAAAAGCAGCGTCAGCGGCAATCTGAACTGGACGCCAAGGCGGCCAAACAGAAAGAGGAAAAGCAGAAGCAGCTGGACGAATTGTTCGCCAAGATGGACGCCGCTTCGGCGCGCACCAAACAGATGGACAACAAGGCCAAGCAGGCCAAACAGCAGATGGAGGACCTCAAGAACGCACAGGATGATGGGCAAGCCGACCTGCCACCAGCGGCGCAGCGGCAGACCGGCAACAACAGCGCGAACACCAGTCTGAGTGACGCGTACAAGGCGGCCATTCAGAATGCGGTCACGCCCAACTGGCTGCGTCCGGATAACATGCCCAATGTTCCGTGCAAGGTAAATATCGTGCAGTTGCCCGGTGGCGACGTCATGAGCGCCAAGGCGGATCCAAGCTGTCCGTACGACGAAGCCGGTCGTCGTTCCATCGAAAACGCCGTATTGCGCGCGCAGCCGTTACCGTACAAGGGCTTCGAGAGCGTGTTTCAACGTGAGTTAACTTTCATCTTCAGGCCGCAATAATCCCGCCCATGCGCATATCCCGTTCAAGCCTCCATTACCTGTTGTTCGCCGTTGCCGCGTTGCTGGCCGGCCCCACGATGGCGCAGTCGCTTACCGTCGACATCGTCGGCGGCTTGAAAACCGCCACGCCGATTGTGGTGGTGCCGTTTGCGCAAGCCGGCGGCGCACCGCTTGCCACCGACGTGGCCGATGTTATTCGCAACGATTTCAATCGTTCGGGCAAATTCCGTTCGCTGGCCAAAAGCGACATCGTCGAGTTTCCCGCGCGCGGCGCCGAGATCAAGTTTCCGACCTGGCGGCTGCTGAAGCAGGACTACATCACCGTCGGTCGCATCAGCGATGCGGGCGGTGGCATGTTGCGGGTCGAATACGAGTTGTGGGATGTGAACAAGGCGCAGAGCCTGCTCGCACAGTCATTCACCGCGCCGGCCGGGGATCTTCGTGGTGTCGCGCATCAGATCGCCGACCAGATCTACGAAAAGGTCACCGGCGTGCGCGGCGCGTTCTGGACGCGTATCGCGTACATCACCGCAGTGGGCCTGGGCAACAACACCACCTATTCGCTGCTGGTAGCTGACTCCGATGGGTACAACCCGCAGGTGGTGGCGCGCTCCAAGGAAGCCCTGCTGTCGCCGTCGTGGTCTCCGGATGGCAAGAAGATCGCGTACGTGTCATTCGAGAGCGGCAACTCGGCGATCTATGTCCAGGACATCACCACCGGATCTCGCAAGCTGGTCTCGGCGCATCCACGCGGCATCAACGGCGCGCCGGCTTGGTCGCCCGATGGCAGCAAGATGGCGCTGGCGCTGTCGTACGTCGGCAATCTGGAGTTGTTCGTACTCGACATGGCCAGCCGTCAGGAAACGCGCCTGACCAACAGCCTGTCGATTGACACCGAGCCGGTATGGTCGCCTGACGGACAGAGCATCTTTTTCACTTCCGACCGCTCCGGCCGCCCGCAGATTTATCAGGTCTCAGCCGCCGGCGGCAGTGCGCAGCGGATCAGCTTTCAGGGTCAGAACAACGCCAACGCTGCCATCAGCTACGACGGCAAGCAGCTGGCGATGGTGCAGGGCAACGGGAACGTGTATCGTATTGTGATCATGGATCGCAGTCTGGGTGGGCAGGTGCGTCCGCTCTCGCCGGGTCCGATCGACGAATCCCCGAGTTTTGCTCCAAATGCCAGCATGCTTTTGTATGCCGCGACCGAAGGCAGGCGCGGCGTGTTGTATGCCGTATCGGCTGATGGTCTGGTCCGCCAGCGCCTGGTGCTTTCCGATGGCGATGTGCGCGAACCGTCCTGGGGCCCTTATCGGCAACGTTGAATTTCACGCCGCGGCACACATGTGCGGTGGCATGCTGCCCATGGAACGGGCTCCGAAGGCGCTCTGGCGCCGTTCGGTTTTTCGGTGGCGGCGTCCAAGCAACGCTTTCATCGGCTGAGGGCGATGCATATTTTGCAGCGCCTTTGTTATCAAGTGGCAAAATAACAGCCGGTTGACCGGCGTTGCAGTCCCGTTACCTCGTCGTCATCGTTTATCGGAATCTCAACTCGTAAGGATCGTTCACCATGAATAAGACCGTTCGCGTCGCTTTGGTCGCCCTGCTCTGCGTAGGCGCGGCCGCTTGCTCGAAAAAGCAGGAAGTCAAACCGATGGCTACCCCAGCCCCGGAGCAAACCACCCAGACTCAGACCAACGAGACCAGTGGCAAGTACACCCCGGCGGATCTGGATACCGACGCATGCCTGCGTCAGCGTGTTGTTTACTTTGATTTCGACAAGACCGAAATCAAGCCGGAGTTCCAGCAGATCATGGCGTGTCATGCCAAGTACATGCAGGATCGCCCGACCTCGCACATCCGCCTGGAAGGCAACACCGACGAGCGCGGCACGCGCGAGTACAACCTGGGCCTCGGCGAGCGTCGCGGCAACGCGGTCTCCAGTGCGCTGCAGGCAGCCGGTGGTTCGGCCAGCCAGCTTGAAGTGATCAGCTACGGCAAGGAAAAGCCGGTTTGCCGTGAGCACAACGAGGATTGCTGGGGCAAGAACCGTCGTGCCGAGATCGTCTACACG
>JBBSSI010000059.1:0-7009 GCA_038242205.1 Lysobacterales bacterium | reverse complement strand
CCCAGCGCGCTGGACGAAAGCTTCTATGCAGCCGATGGACGCTCGGTGACGCGCCAGCGACTGGCGCTGAATGCGGATCAGGCGGCGGCACTGCGTGACTTCCTGCTGTGGAACCTGCGCCCGGAGAACGCCGCCTATCCCTACGATTACTACGCCGACAACTGCACCACGCGAGTCCGCGACGCACTGGATGCCGCCCTCGGCGGGGTGATTCGCGCCCAGCTGTCGGCGCGCGCGGGTGACATGACCTTCCGCCAGCAAACCGTGCGTCTGATGAGCGCGCAACCGTGGCTTATGCTGATGCTGGATTTGGGTCTGGGTCCTTATGCCGACCAGCCGCTGGACGCCTGGCGCGAGGGCTTCCTGCCCAGCGTGCTGCAGACCGAGATGCGGCACATTGCGGTTACCGACGCCGATGGTCAGGTTCATCCGCTGGTGATTGACGAGCGCGTCACCTCACCGAACCGACTGCAGTCACCGCCAGCTGTGGCGCCGGATTTGCGCCTGCCATTGGCTCTTGCCGGCCTGCTCTTCGCCGGACTGTTGGTCGGGTCGCGACGCACATGGTCGCCGGGCTATCTTGCGCTGGGCACCGCGTATCTCGTGGTCGCTGGCTTCGTCGGCCTGGTTCTGCTGGCCTTGTGGACCCTGACAACCCATCACTCGGCGTGGGCGAATGCCAACCTGCTCCTGTTCAACCCGCTGGCGTGGCTATTACTCCCCACGCTGTGGCGCACCCGACGCGGCCTGACGGCTTCCCGCTTCATTGACGGCGTGATTGCCTTGCAGTTGCTTGCCGCAGTGGCGGCCGTGCTGCTGCATTTGCTGCCCGGCACCGTGCAACAAAACCAGCCGTGGCTGCTGTTTGCGTTGCCGATCTGGCTTGCGCTGGCGTGGACGTTGCGCAAGCGCGCGTAAGAAGCCACAGCCTGCACGATCCGCCGCGTCTGGATGCTGCTCGCTGTGATTGCCGGCCGTGATGGCGCCGGGCATCATGCGCAGATGAACCTGATCCCGCCAGCAACCGACGCCGCGTCCGCCGATCCGTCCATGGTGGTCAACTGCATCGGCTACCGCAAGGATGGCAGCCGGATCGGCGAGATTACCCTTGACGCAATCAGCGACGTGCTATCCCAGCCGGACACTTTTGTGTGGGTCGGCTTGCATGAACCGGACGAGGCCTTGCTGCTCAAGCTGCAGCACGAGTTCGGCCTGCATGACCTGGCGATCGAGGACGCGCACACCGCGCATCAGCGGACCAAGATCGAGACTTACGGCGATTCGCTGTTTGTCGTCGTGCAGACCGCGCAACTGGTGGACGGACACCTTGCGCAGGGCGAAACGCACATCTTCCTCGGTGCGCGCTACCTGGTCAGCATTCGTCACGGCGCATCGTTGTCGTATGCACCAGCGCGTCGCAACTGCGAGCAGACACCAGAGTTGCTGGCACTCGGACCCAGCTACGGCCTGTACGGCATCCTCGACTTCATCGTCGACAACCTGCTGCCGATCGTGCGTGACTTCCGCGAAGAACTGCAACAGCTCGAGAAGGACATCTTCGCCGAGACGTTCAAGCGCAGCACGGTGCGCCGTCTGTACGACATGCAGCGCGATCTGATGACCCTGCGTCTGGCGGTTGCCCCGTTGCAGGACATCATCAGCCAGCTGGTACGGCTGCACCCGGGTTTGATCCCCGACAAGTTGCGCGTGTATTTTCGCGACGTCTACGACCACGTGTTCCGCGTCAACGAATCGATCAACGCGATGCGTGAAATGCTCACGGCGGCGATCAACGTCAATCTTTCGCTGGTCACCTTCGGCCAGAACGAAGTGATGAAGAAACTCGCCGGCTGGGCCGCGATGCTCGCCGCGCCGACCTTGCTGACCAGCTGGTACGGGATGAACTTCACGCACATGCCCGAACTGTCGCAGCCATGGGCCTATCCGGTCATCATCCTGGCCATGCTGGCCATCGTTGGCAGCATTTTCATCGGCTTGAAAAGGGCCAAGTGGCTGTGAGCTAAAGTGTCACGAGCGTTACCTTCGCAGCCACCCACGCGCTTCCCGCAAAGCGCGACACATAATTAATGATGAACGCAGACTTGCCCAGCGGTTTGCGGCACGCTCGACCCTGACGACATCGGCATAGACTCGGCCACGCCGGCAAATGCCGGCGACTTCAAGGCCTCTGTGATGACCATCTCGCTGCGTTTGCTTGCCGCCAGTACCGCGCTTGCATTTGCCGGAATGACGTTCGCCGCCACCCCGCAAACCCATCCAACTACTGCTACCTCCTCCATGTCCACCAAGACACCGACCGCGCAACAGCAACGCATGGTCGACTGCAACAAGCAGGTCGCTGGCAAGAAGGGCGCGGACCGCAAGACTTCCATGAGCACGTGTCTGAAGGGTGGCGTTGCCGCCATGCCGGCGCCCAGGTCGACGCAGCAACAGAAAATGACCAACTGCAATGCTGACGCAAGCAGCAAGGCGCTCAAGGGTGCGCAGCGCCAGGCGTTCATGGGCAGTTGCCTGAAAGGCGACAGTCCGGCAGCCGCGAAGCACTGACACACCACTGACCATGATCCTGCGCGCGCAACGGGCAGCCGACGTGCGCGTGCAGGATCGTCTGGTTAAGCTCTGCGTTGGATATCGCGCCGCGCTCAGCGGCACCGACAGAGCACTCATGAAGATAGTCGAGGTTGGTCATCCGCTGATCCAGCACAAGCTGGGCCTGATGCGCCGTGCCGGGATCAGCACCAAGGAGTTCCGGGAGCTGGCGTGTGAAGTGGCAGCGTTGCTGACCTATGAAGCCACCGCCGACTTGCCCATGATCGAGGAGACCATCGAAGGCTGGGCCGGCCCGCTGCAGGTGCGTCGCATCAAGGGACGCAAGATCACCATCGTGCCGATCCTGCGTGCCGGACTCGGCATGCTGCCGGGCGTACTGGACATGATCCCGTCGGCCAGAGTCAGCGTCGTCGGCGTGCAGCGTGACGAGCAGACGCTGCAGCCGATGCCGTACTACGAGAAGCTCAGCGGCCGGATGGACGAACGCGTGGCGCTGATCGTCGACCCCATGCTCGCGACGGCCGGCACCCTGATCGCGGCGGTGGACATGCTCAAAGCCGCCGGTTGCCGGCGCATCAAGGGTTTGTTTCTGGTGGCGGCACCGGAGGGACTGCGCCGGATCGAGGCTGTCCATCCGGATGTCGAAATCTACACCGCGGCGATCGACGAGCGACTCAACGAACGCGGCTACATCCTGCCGGGTCTGGGCGACGCGGGCGACAAGATCTTCGGCACCAAGGACAGCTAGCGCCACCCGTCATTCGGGCTGGTTGTGCCGCTCAGGAGCCGTGCCGCGCTCGCTGAGCTTCTCCGCTGGCTCCGTCAGCCGCCGAAGCGGTCAGTCGCTTCGATCAACTCGTGCGTGTTGCCCGGCTCGAACGCCGAATGCCCGGCGTCCTGCACGATGTGCAGGTCTGCTTCCGGCCATGCGCGGTGCAGATCCCACGCGCTGCGCAACGGGCACACCACGTCGTAGCGGCCTTGCACGATTACCGCGGGAATATGGCGAATGCGGTCCACGTTACGCAGCAACTGATCGTCGTGTTCGAGGAAGCCGCCATTGACGAAGTAGTGGCATTCGATGCGGGCAAACGCCAGCGCAAACTCGTCCTGCGCGCTCGACTCCATGTGCGCTTTGTCCTGAAACAGGAAACTGGTGGCGCCCTCCCAGACCGACCACGCACGTGCCGCCGCCACGCGCACGACCGGATCGGCACTGGTCAGCCGACGATGGTACGCACTGATCAGATCGCCGTGCTCGACTTCCGGAATGGCACTCAGATAGGTCTCCCACGCGTCCGGGTACAGTGTGTTGCAGCCGGCTTGGTAGAACCACTCCAGTTCGCTTCGGCGCAGCATGAAGATGCCGCGCAGTACCAGCTCGGTCACCCGCTGCGGGTGCGATTGCGCGTAGGCCAGAGCTAGTGTGGAACCCCACGATCCGCCGAACACCTGCCAGCGCTCCAGCTCCAGATGCTGGCGCAGGCGCTCCATGTCGTCCACCAGATCCCAGGTGGTGTTGTCGGTGAGCTCGGCGTGCGGCGTTGATCGTCCGCAACCACGCTGGTCAAACAGGATGATGCGATAGCGCGCCGGATCGAAGAATCGACGACATTTCGGACTGGTGCCGCCGCCCGGACCGCCGTGCACAAACACCACCGGCTTGCCTTGCGGGCTGCCGCTTTGCTCGTAGTACAGCGCATGCAGCTGCGAGACCTGCAGGAAGCCGGTGTCGTATGCCTCGATGGCGGGATACAGCGTGCGAAGTTGCGACGGCATGGCGTCCCTCAGTTCAGTGCATGAAGCCCTGCAGGCTAGCATGCAGCTGTAACCGCGACCGTCACTCGGGTTCGAACAATTTGCGCGGGTTGAGAATCCGGTTCGGGTCGAACACCTGACGCACGCCCTGCATCAACGCGATCTCTGCAGCGCTGCGAGTGCTCGACAGCCAGGCTCGCTTGACCAGCCCGATGCCGTGTTCGGCAGAGATGCTGCCGCCGTGCCGCTGCAGCGTTTCAGCCAGCAGCGAGGTTGCATGTTCGCACTGTGCGACGAACGCTTCGGCGGGCATATCGGCGCTGGGCAGGATATTGATGTGCAAGTTGCCGTCCCCGATGTGGCCGAACCAGATCACCTCAAGCGTCGGATACGCGCCGTGAAACACCGCCGACATGTCGTGCAAAAACGCCGGCACGGCACTGACTTGCACCGCAACGTCGTTCTTGTATGGATGATGCGGGGCCAGCGATTCGGTGATCCCTTCGCGCAAATGCCACAGCGCCTGCGCCTGCGCGTCACTGCCGGCAATCACGCCATCACTGACCCAACCCTGCGCCAGAGCGTGCTCGAACGCGCTCAGCGCGGCCTCGCGCGAATGATCATCAGCGGCGTCGTATTCGGTCACCACGTAAAACGGATGCTCCCCGTCGATCGCCCGCTGACCGCCGCGCGCCAGCACGTGCCGCAATGCCAAGTCGGTGAAGAATTCGAATGCCTGCAACGCAAGCCGCTCGCGAAACAGCGCAAACACCTGCATCAATGCGTCCATGTCCGGCAATGCCAGCAGCATCACTTGCGACGGTGCCGGCGGCGCACTGAGTCGCAGCATGGCTTCTACGACAATCCCCAGCGTACCTTCGGAGCCGATCATCAGGTGGCGGAAATCAAAGCCGCTGGAGTTTTTCACCAGGCCGCGATTGAGTTCGATCAGCTCGCCGGCCCCGGTGACCACCTTGAGTCCGGCGACCCAATCACGTGTGTTGCCATAGCGCACCACGCGGATGCCGCCGGCGTTGGTCGCCACGTTGCCACCGATGGTGCAGGACCCGCGTGCGGCCAGATCCACCGGATAGGCCAGTGCGTGCGTGCGCGCTTCGTCCTGCACCGCCTGCAGCGTGATGCCCGCTTCTACCGTGAGCGTGCGATCGACCGCATTGAACGCCAGCACCCGATGCATCCGTTGCAGGCTCAGCACCAGCTCGCCATGCGCAGCGACCGCTCCACCGGACAGACCGGTGCGACCACCTGACGGCACGATCGCCACCTTGTGCCGGTTCGCCCAGCGGACGATGTCCTGCACTTCGGCGACGCTGCCGGGCAAGGCGACCGCCAGCGGCGCCGGCGTCCAGCGTCGGGTCCAGTCGCGACCGTAGTGTTCAAGATCCGTTGGTGCCGTCAGCAGGCGCAGCCCCGGGATCAGCCGGATCAAGTCTTCAAGGCGATGATCCGACATGCGGTACTCCGGTCATTGACGACAACCGCAGCGCGCAGTCGCGAGTGCTGCAATGCCGCAAAAAATGTCAGTCGTGGCATAGTAACGGCAACTCGATGCACGGGACGCTCAGGTGGCAACCTCATATCCAAAACAGGACATCAAGGTGTTGTTGCTGGAGGGAATCAGCGCCAGTGCCGTGGACCGGTTTCGCCGCGCCGGTTACAGCCTGATCGACGAACGCGCGACTTCGCTGTCCGACGCGGAACTTGGACAGGCCGTCGCCGACGCACACATCATCGGATTGCGCTCACGCACGCAACTCACCGCCGACATCATTGCGCATGCGCGTCGATTGATCGCCGTGGGCTGCTTCTGCATCGGTACCAACCAGGTGGACCTTGCCGCGGCGCGCGAAGCGGGCATCCCGGTTTTCAACGCGCCGTATTCCAATACACGCAGCGTGGCCGAACTGGTCGTAGCCGAGACCGTCATGCTGCTGCGTGGCATCCCGCACAAGAACGCATTCTGTCACCTGGGCGGGTGGGACAAGTCCGCGGCGCGCAGCTACGAGGCACGTGACAAGGTGCTCGGCATCGTCGGCTACGGGCACATCGGCACCCAGGTCGGCCTGCTGGCCGAAAGCCTCGGCATGCACGTGTTGTTCCATGACATTGAAAGCAAGCTGGCGCTGGGCAACGCCCATGCCGTGGGAACGCTGGACGAACTGCTCGAACGCAGCGACGTGGTGACCTTGCATGTGCCGCAAACGGCGGCCACCGCGTTGATGATTGGTGCGGCGGAACTCTCCCGCATGCGCGCGGGAGCCATGCTGATCAACGCGTCTCGCGGCAGCGTAGTTGATATCCCGGCGCTGTCCGAGGCATTGCGCAGCGGGCATCTGGCGGGTGCCGCAGTGGACGTCTTTCCGGTGGAACCGAAAGGCAACCATGATGCGTTCGTGTCGCCGTTGATCGGCATGGACAACGTCATCCTGACCCCACACATCGGCGGCAGCACGCTCGAGGCGCAGGACAATATCGGCCTGGAAGTGGCGGCCAAGTTGATCCGCTACAGCGACAACGGCTCTACCCTCTCGGCGGTCAACTTCCCGGAAGTGAACTTGCCCGAACACCCGCGCAGCCGGCGCCTGCTGCACATCCATCGCAACGTGCCGGGCGTGCTTTCGCGCGTCAACGAACTGTTCTCGGACAACAACGTCAACAT
>JBBSSI010000058.1:0-7178 GCA_038242205.1 Lysobacterales bacterium | reverse complement strand
TCAGCAGCGCTTCGGTATAGCCAGCCCAGTCGGCCTTGTGAAAGCCGTCCGCAGGCATCCAGGCCTGGTTGATTCCGCCGTTGTCATCCAGCGTCCACGCCCAGTCAACGCGCTCAACCAGCGACTTGGTCAGCGAGCGCAGTTCCGCTTCCGACGTCTCGTCGTTGTCAAAATACTGCGCCGCCACCAGCATCCCGCCGAGCAGGAAGGCGGTATCGATGGTGGACAACTCGCAGCCGTTCGCGCGCAGCCCGCTGTGCATGGCCAGGAAGTGGTAGTAGAAGCCCTGATAACCGGTTGCCTCTTCGCCCTTGTTCTGCGAGCTGCCGTGGAAGAAGCGCAACAACTTCAGCGTCCGCTCGACCGCCTGCTGGCGACTCAGCCACCCGCGTTCGACCGCTACCGGGTAGCACGACAAGGCGAATCCGGTAGCAGCGATGCTTGCCGCCGCGCCAGCGTTGGAACTGTCCGCGATCAGCCCGGTGTCGGGGTCGGCGTGAGCAATGAAATAGCCGAACGCAGCGGACTGCAGCCGCTCCAGCAGCGCGCTTTGCTCGACCGTGAAGGGATGCAGCGCCAGAGTCGACTCGTTCGGTGGCGCACCGCGTTTGTCTGCGGAAGGCGCGAAGCGCAGTTCAATGGCGGTGACCGATTGCGGCTCAACCTTGATGCGGATGGCGCTGACTTTGTCTTGCCGCGTAACCTCGATGGATTCAGGTTGCAGGCGTGACGCCTCGATCATCGCGGCGACTTCGTCCGGTGTCGGGTAGCGCGGCTCGCCCTGCAGCTGCCACGCCGCTTTGGCATTTGCATGTGTCGCATCGATACGGAAAGTGCGTGCGCCCGCGACGTCGGGCAGGTTGAAAAACTCGAGATCAACACACTCCGCGTTGACCGGATGCAGCGGCAGGGCAAGGTTGACGATGACCACCGCCGCCACGTTGTCGGCCAAGGCGACCCACACCTGCACGGTGTCGTGCTGGCCTTGCACCACCAGCCTTCGGGTGCCGAGTCGGTGCAGGATTTCATACGCCCGATAGGCCGGCTTCGGAATGCCGTGAATGGTCATCAAGCCAAAGCCGCCCTGGAATGGCTGCGAGGGAAAATAGTTCTCCTCGAAGATGTCCGAGAACGTCCAATAACTGTAAGCATCGACCAGCTCGCCCATGTTGAGCATGGCCTGGACGATGTACGCGGCCGCATAGGGATCGTCATGCAGCTCGTCGCGCGGATTGGAGGAGGTGCTCCACTCGGTGTAGTAGAGCGGGCGATCACCGACCTGCTCGCGTACTTTCTGCGCACGCTCGCGCAGGATGCCCAGCGAGCTCTTGGAAAGCGCCTGCTCGGTGTCGTCATCCGGACTGCCGAATGCGTCGGTCGGATAGGTGTGCGTGCTGATGAAGTCCGGTGGCACGCCGGCCTTGGCGCAATAGTCGAGAAACTCGTCGATCCACGCGTTCTGCGCGGTGACCGGGCCACCCACGGTGAGCCCGGCATGCACATGCTTCAGCGCCTTGTGGGTGACCTCGAACAGGTGGAAGTAGTCTTCCCGACTGCCGCTCCAGAAGCTGGACATATTGGGCTCGTTCCACACTTCCATTGGCCACAGCGATACTTCCTGCGCGCCATAACGGTCGATCCAGTGGCTGGCCGCTCGCGAAACCAGTGTCGCCCACCGGCCATAATCGGCTGGCGGAGTGACATTGGCCTTGTAATGAAAGACCTGTTGATTACCCGAGGACAGTGCCGATGGCATGAAACTCCATTCGACAACAGGCCGCATCTCGATCGAACGGAGAAAATCAAAGATCTGGTCTGCGTTATGAAACGAATAGATCAGTTTGTCATCCTGGTCGATGACGGTATCCATGTCGTCGTCCAGCAGGCCATGGAAACGCACATGGCGAAAGCCCAGATCATCGTGGCACTGCTTCAGCTGTGCCTGCCAGTCTGCGCGCAGCGCCAGGATGGCGTGGCCACTGCCGACGCAGTACTCCCAGAAGTGGGGAAGAGCGACTGGTTTGCCGGAGAAGTCACAAGTGAACCGTGTGGACATCAAAGCTCGCCTTAACTGCCAGGAACATGAACCGCCAAGAGTAAAAGAGGGGTAGGAAAGGATGCGTCGATCAGTCGGCTTTGGGCAGTCGTGGCAGTCATGTCAATGCGATGACTTTGCCGACGATGCATGTGGCCGGACTGACAAATAACTTCACAACGCTACTCGCGCAGATGTTACGAGCGCGGATAAATCATGACGCGCGATGTGAAGAACCCGGTTCGCAGGGAATTGCGCCTTCCATGCGGAGAAAGTTCACCGCCTGACCACAGTCGACGTGTTTCCATTCGTTGATTCAAACGCCAGGAAACATAATGAGCCAGACCGTCGCCGACTTCCTTCTGCAGCGCCTGAGCGACTGGGGTATCCGGCGGATATTCGGATATCCTGGCGATGGCATCAACGGGATCATGGGAGCGATGGGGCGTGCCTCCGACCGCTTTGACTATGTGCGCGTGCGGCACGAGGAGATGGCCGCGTTCATGGCCTGTGCGCATGCCAAGTTCACCGGCGAGGTGGGCGTGTGCATGGCGACCTCCGGCCCCGGTGCGATCCACCTGCTCAACGGTTTGTACGACGCCAAACTGGATCACATGCCGGTGGTGGCGATCGTCGGGCAGCAGGCGCGCAGCGCGCTGGGCAGCGACTATCAGCAGGAAGTAGACCTGCAGACCTTGTTCAAGGACGTCACCAACTACGTCGAGACTCTGATGACGCCGTCGCAGGTTCGTGTGGTCATTGATCGCGCATTTCGCATCGCTTCAGCGGAGCGTTGCATCACTTGCATCATCGTGCCGAACGATCTGCAGGAACTGGACGCAGTGCCCAGTCCGCCGCGCAAGCACGGGGAGGTCTATTCGGGTATCGGTTACGCCGATCCGCATCCGGTGCCGTCGCAGGGCGACCTGCAAAAAGCGGCAGATCTGCTCAATGCGGGCAGGAAGGTGGCGATCCTGATCGGCGCCGGCGCATTGCAGGCGGGTGACGAGGTGGTCGCGGTCGCCAACCGGCTGGATGCGGGTGTCGCCAAGGCGCTGCTGGGCAAGGCCGCGCTGCCCGATGACCTGCCATTCGTGACCGGTTCGATCGGCCTGCTCGGCACCAAGCCAAGCTGGCAGATGATGAATGATTGCGACACCTTGCTGATGATCGGCACCACCTTTCCTTACGCCGAGTTCTTGCCGGAAGATGGGCAGGCACGCGCCGTGCAGATCGACATCAACCCGCGCAATGTATCGATGCGCTATCCCACCGAAGTCAATTTGATTGGTGACAGTGCCGAAGTGCTCAAGCGGCTGCTGCCGCTGCTGAAACCCAAGGACAACCCCGACTGGCGCGAGCGGATCGAACTCAATGTGCGCAAGTGGTGGCGTGCGCTGGAGGCCAAGGCGATGGAACCGGCCAACCCGATCAATCCGCAGCGGATCTTCTGGGAGCTCTCGCCGCGCCTGCCCGATGACGTGATCATCTGCGGCGACTGCGGCTCGCACACCAACTGGTACGCGCGTGACGTGAAGATGCGCAAGGGAATGATGGGTTCGCTCTCGGGCAAGCTGGCGACCATGGGCAGCGGCGTGCCGTATGCCATCGCCGCAAAGATGGCCTATCCGGGCCGCCCGGTACTGGCCATTGTTGGCGACGGTGCGATGCAGATGAACGGCAATGCCGAGCTGATCACCGTCAAGCAATACTGGAAGCAATGGAGCAATCCGAGCTTCGTGGTGATGGTGCTGGCCAACCACGACCTCAACCAGGTGACCTGGGAGCAACGCGTGCTGGCCGGCGATCCCAAGTTCGCCGCGGCGCAGGACGTGGAGGATTTCGGCTACGCCCGCTACGCCGAAGAACTGCTTGGCTTCAAGGGCATCCGCGTGGACAAGCCCGAAGACCTTGGCAGGGCTTGGGACGAGGCGTTCGCGGCGGACCGTCCGGTGCTGATTGAAATCATTTCCGATCCGGATGTGCCACCGCTGCCGCCGCACATCACGCTGGCGCAGGCGAAGGCCTTTACCGAAACCCTGCTCAAGGGTGACCCGAATGAACTGGGCATCATTCGCCAAAGCCTGCGCGACATGATGGCCGGCCTGTTGCCTGGCGAGAAAGGCGAAAGGTCGTGACGCGTGGCTGGCTGCCCGGTCCCACGCTGCATTGCGGGTTTTGCGCACGCGCCTGAAATAACTGCGCCAACCCGAGCCGATGCACCCGAGACCGTTGGCACAAACGCTTTCGGGCGGCATGCATTGACTGACTCAGCGCAAACGAATTCCTTCAACGCGCGCTGCACAGTACTGATGGCGACCGTCACTTGCGTCGGCCGTAATTGAACGGAGCCACACATGCACAAACGCAACCAGGTCGTCGTGATCACCGGCTCGTCCGCCGGGGTAGGGCGCGCCACCGCGCAGCGGTTTGCACGCGATGGTGCGAGCGTGGCGTTGCTCGCACGCGGCAGCAAGTCGCTGGATGGAGCGGTGGCGGAACTGCGCGGCATGCATTGCAAGGTGCTGGGCATTCCGGTGGACGTGGCGGACGCGGCGCAGGTTGAGGCCGCGGCCGAGCGCGTGGAACAGGAACTCGGACCGATCGACATCTGGATCAACGCGGCGATGGCGACGATCTTTGCGCCGGTCAGCGAGATCAGCGCACAGGAATATCGCCGCGCCACCGAGGTTACTTATCTCGGCACCGTGCACGGCACGATGTCGGCGCTCAAACGCATGCGCGCGCGCAATCGCGGCAGCATCGTGCAGGTGGGATCGGCACTGGCCTATCGCGCGATTCCGTTGCAGTCGGCTTATTGCGGCGCCAAGTTCGCGATCCGCGGTTTCACCGATGCGCTGCGCGTTGAACTGATGCACGACAAGAGCAAGGTGCACGTCACCATGGTGCAACTGTCGGCATTCAACACACCACAGTTCCAGTGGGGCCGCACGAAGCTGCCACGTCGGCCACAGCCGGTGCCGCCGATCTTTCAGCCCGAAGTTGCCGCCGAGGGCATCCATTACGCGGCGCATCATCGGCGGCGCGAACTGTGGGTCGGCTATCCGGCGGTCAAGGCGATCATCGGCAACGGGCTGGTTCCGTGGCTGGCTGATCGCGTGTTGGCGAAGAAAGGTTATTCCGGGCAGATGGGTGACCAGCCGGTGCCGGCCGATCGGCCCGACAATCTGTTTGAGCCGGTCGACCATGACTTCGGCACGCATGGCCGCTTCGACGACCGCTCGCGGCGCTGGAGCGCCCAGTTGTGGGCGACCACCCATCGCGGCGTGGTAGCGGCCGGCCTGCTCGGCCTCGCCTGCGTGGCGACACAGCGGTTGTTGCGACACCGTCGTGCGGGTGAGCGATGAAACCGGCATTCGCCAACGATCGGGCACTCGCGCTCGGACTGGCTGGCACGGCAGTCGCGGCGGCGCTGTGGAGCGCACGCAAACCATCACGATCGCGACGCACGACGCAGCCGCAGCCTTCTGCCGCGAATAAACTGTCCGTGCACGTCGACACCGCTCGTGGTTTCAATCAAGGCTCATCGTTGCTGGCGCTCTCGGTACTGGCCGACAGCGGCATGGGGCATTACCGCGGTTCCTTCGCGAACCCGGCCATGTTTGTCCCGGTGATCGCGGCCACGCTGTCATTGTTCGCCGGCCTTCACGGTGGGCGCGACACCCGCGCTGCGTCACACATCCTGCGTCATGGCATTTATTCGTTTGCCGCAGCAGCCGGGCTTGCCGGGACCGGCTTTCATCTTTACAACGTGACCAAGCGGACAGGCGGCTGGAGCTGGAACAACCTGTTCTATTCGGCCCCACTGGGCGCGCCGATGTCGCTGCTGCTGTGCGGCGGGCTGGGCGCGATGGGCGAGCGGCTGCGCGACGAGCCGGCCGAACAACCGCGCCTGCTGGGCATGCCTGCGGGCCAGGCCTTGGCGCTCGCCGTCAGTGCTGGTTTGATCGGTACCGTGGCGGAGGTCGGCCTGTTCCATTTCCGTGGTGCGTTCCAGCACCCGGCGATGTTCGCACCGCTGGTCATTCCACCGGTGAGTGCAGCGCTACTGGTGCACGCCGCGCTGAGCAGCCCTCAGCCGCAACCACATACCCGCTGGTGGTTGCGGCTGACGACGTGGCTCGGCCTGCTTGGAGTGGGTTTCCACGCACGTGGCATCGCGCGCTGTCACGGCGGCTGGCGTAACTGGAGCCAGAACCTGCTGAGCGGTCCACCGGTGCCGGCGCCGCCAAGTTTCACTGCGCTGGCCATCGCCGGGCTGGCCGCGCTTCGTCTGCGGGAGATCGAGCGATGAGCGACGATGTCGGGGTCACCCGCTATCCGGGCTACGACGTGCTGGCCAAGCGCGATTCGCCATCGTGGGATGCGATCACCCGCGAGGTGGTCGACCAACGTCTGGGCATGTCCCTGCAGCCGCGGTTTCTTGATCAAACCCAATGGATTGTCGCGGTGGCCCTGTGTGGCTGCGTCGTCGCACAACCCGCCGACCGCCCGCCCGTGCCGGTGGCGTGCATGCTGGATGCGCGCCTGCTAGAGAACGAGGGCGACGGCTGGCGCAATGCGCGCTTGCCGCCACTGCAAGACGCATGGCGCATCGGCCTGGTCGCACTCGACGCCGAAAGCCGTGCCGCACACGACATGACGTTCGCGCAACTGCAACACGACGCGCAGCGGGCGCTGCTCGAATCCATGCAGCGTGGCGAATTGGTGGGCGCGGCATGGCAAGGCATGCCATCGGCCCTGTTCTTCAGCGAACGCGTGCTGCGCGATCTGTACGGCGCCTACTACTCGCATCCCGCCTCGTGGAGCGAGATGGGTTTCGGGGGCCCAGCCAACCCGCGTGGCTACGTGCGCCTCTACAAGAACCGGCGCGATCCGTGGGAAGCGATGGAGTCGGCTCCCGATGCCACAGCCGCGGAGCGCGCCGCGACCAGCAGGAGGAACACGCATGTCCGCTGACGCCATGCGAGCACCGCGCGGGACCGGCGGCCGCGCGCCGGACGTGTTCAGCCGCGACGGCTGGGTGCCGATGCGCGAGTTCGACAACAACGAAGAGGTCGACTTCCTGATCGTGGGCACGGGCGCCGGCGGCGCGACCCTCGCCTGCCGACTGGCAGAGCAG
>JBBSSI010000057.1:0-8307 GCA_038242205.1 Lysobacterales bacterium | reverse complement strand
TTCGTGCCCGCATGGCGACCGCAGACGGGCGCAAGATCATCAATGCGCGTCGCGCCAAGGGCCGCAAGCGCCTCATCCCGTAGTCCCGACTTTGGCTTTGCCATCAGCCGCGCTGCCGCGCGACGCTCGGCTGCGCCGCCCGGCTGATTTTGCCGCATTGCGTAGCAGCAGCGGTCGCTTGGGCGGCCGCTGCTTTCATTTGCGCTACGCGCCGAACGCATGGGGTCACGCACGTCTCGGCCTGGCTATATCCAAACGCGTCTCCAAACGCGCGGTTGAACGCAATCGCATCAAGCGTTTGGTCCGCGAATCGTTTCGGCACATACGTCTGCAGTTGCCGGACGTTGACGTAATGGTGATGGCGCGCGAGCAAGCCGCCGGGGTCGACGGTCGACAATTGCTTATTCAGATGGACGAGCTGTGGAAAAAATTGCTCGGCGCGCAAGCGGGCCGTGCGCTTGCCGAATCCGGGCATTGAAGCAAATCAACGTGGCCGCCACAATCGTGTGTTGAGCTTACTTACCTGTCCTTCCGCAGCTTCGATCGGAGTGGCGTTACCGGATCTGCCTTTGCGATGAATCAAACGCGCACGTTTCTCATGTTCGCCTTGCTGGCGGTGTCCTACTTCCTGTTTCTTGCCTGGGAAAAGGACTATGTGGTGCCACCAACGGCGTCCACTACGGCGGCAGCCGCTGTTGTAGCAGGCTCCTCGACGTCGGCGCCGGTCGACAACAGCGTGCCGTTGGCGATTCCCGGGGATTCCACGCCGCCTGCGTCCGCACCGGTCACGAATGCTGCCGCAGTCGCCACCGCAGCGCCGTCGCCAACGCAGTTGATTACTGTGCGTACGGATGTGTTGAATCTCACTCTGGATGCGCGCGGTGGCAGCCTGGTGCGCGCCGAGCTGACCGCATATCCATCCCGGGCACCGACGCACAAGGCGCCACAGCCAGCCCCGACGGTACTGTTGAACACCGCAAGCGACACGTATTTTGTAGCGCAGAGTGGCTTGGTCAGCAGCAGCGACACGCCGTCCAAAGATCAACCCACGCACCAGGCGATATTCCACAGCGACCGCACGAACTACGCCCTGGCGGCAGGCGAGAACGCGCTGAAGGTTGACCTGGTCTGGCAGAATGCGGCCGGCCTCAAGGTTACCAAGACCTATAGCTTCAAGCGTGGCAGTTATGCGATCGGCCTGACCCAACGCATTGATAACCAGACCAGTACTGCCTGGGCCGGCAACGCGTACGAACAGTTCCTGCGCGTGGAACCACCCAAAGCCACCAACTGGCTGAAGAGCTACATCGATCCGGAAACCCGCAGTTTCCAGGGCGCGGCGTGGTACACGGGTGAGAAGTTCGAGAAGCTTTCATTCAAGGATTTCGGTGAGCCGAAGGACCAGCTGGACAGCACCATAAACGGTGGCTGGGCGGCCATGTTGCGCCTGTACTTTTTTGCCGCGTGGATACCACCAGCAAACCAGGCAACCCACTACGTCACGCAAACGGTCGATGCCGGCAGCGCACAGCCGCGCTATCTGATTCGTGCCGTAAGTCCGGCGCTGCACGTTGCACCAGGCCAGAGTCTGGACACCGTGGCCCGTTTGTATGTCGGTCCGAACGTGCAAGGCAAGCTGGACGCGATCGCCCCGGGTCTGGACCTGACCATTGATTACGGCATGCTCAAGATCATCGCCGTCCCGATGCATGCGGTGCTGTCTTTCCTGCATGGGATCGCGCCCAACTGGGGCGTGGCGATCATCCTGCTCGTGCTGCTGATCAAGGGTCTGACCTGGAAGCTGACGGCGGTGCAATATCGTTCGAGCGCCAAGATGCGCAAATTGGCGCCACGTCTGAAGGCGCTGAAAGAACGCTACGGCGACGACAAGCAGAAAATGCAGCAAGCCACCATGGAGTTGTACAAAAAGGAAAAGGTCAACCCCATGGGCGGTTGCTTGCCCGTGCTGATCACGATGCCGGTGTTCTACGGTTTGTTCTACGTGTTGGAATATTCGCTGGAACTGCGCCATGCGGCGTTTCTGTGGATACCCGATTTGAGCACGCCGGATCCGCTGTACATCCTGCCGATCATCTACGCCGTGGTGATGCTCGGTACGCAGTGGCTGAATCCGGTTGCAGCGGGCATGGATCCAACGCAGGCGAAAATGATGAAGGTGATGCCGTTGCTGTTTACGGTGATGTTCGCCTTTTTTCCGGCCGGGTTGTGCTTGTATTACGCGGTGAACGGTATTGTCGGTCTTGGCCAGCAGTGGTGGATCACGCATCACGTTGATCGCGAAGACATCGTCGCGAAGGCCGCCTGATCGGCGCCACTGTGCCACCCAGTGGTGTGCCGGGGCGCCCATGCCGGTGTTCGATTAAAGTCCACGCATGACGCTATCTGACCAGGACACAATCGCCGCCATTTGCAGCGCTGCTGGTGCGGCCGGGGTGGGCATCGTCCGGATCTCTGGCCCGCGCGCGCCAGCTATCGCCTACGTCCTGCTTGGCAAGACGCCCAGACCGCGCCACGCACATTTTGCGCAGTTTCGCGATGCCGACGGGGAGCTGCTGGATCACGGACTGCTGTTGTATTTTCCGGCGCCAGCCTCCTACAGCGGCGAGCACGTGGTGGAGCTGCAGGGACACGGTAACCCGGTGCTGCTCGATTTGCTGCTACGCCGCGTCTGCGCACTGGGCGCGAGGCTGGCGCAGCCGGGAGAATTCACCGAGCGCGCGTTTCTCAACGGCAAGCTCGATCTGGCCCAGGCCGAAGCCGTGGCTGATTTGATTGCGACGCGCTCGCACGCCGGTGCGCGCGCGGCGCTGCATTCGATGCAGGGCGCGTTTTCGCGCCGGGTTGATGCTGTGCTGCAGGCGCTCATCGGCGTGCGCGTCCACGTCGAGGCTGCGATGGATTTCCCCGAGGAAGAAATCGACTTTCTCGCCGATCCTGCGCTTGCGCAGAGGCTGGCCGACGTGCGTGAGAAGCTGGCCGATCTGCTGCGGGCAGCCGAGCGCGGGCAGCGTCTCAACGATGGATTGCGCGTGGTGATCATTGGCCGTCCAAACGCGGGAAAATCCAGCTTGCTCAATGCGCTCACTGGCAGCGATCGAGCTATCGTCAATGCTGCGGCAGGCACCACGCGCGATGTGTTGCGCGAAAGCCTGAGTCTGGATGGCGTCGCGCTGGAACTTGCCGATACTGCCGGCTTGCGTGATACGGATGACGAAGTCGAACGCGAAGGCGTACGCCGCGCCCGTGGTGAGCTGCAAGGCGCGGACGTCGCCTTGCTGGTTACGGATGAAGAGCACGCACGCGCTGACGAGGAGCTGTTGGCAACCCTTGCCGAAGGCACGCAGCGGGTAGTACTGGTGAACAAGATCGACCGCGATGGCGGCGTCGCTCGCTATGAGCAGCATGGGAAGATGCATCGACTCTGGGCGTCTGTCAGGACTGGCGAGGGCGTGGATACGCTGCTTGCGGTACTCAGAACCATGGCCGGTGCCGGCGGTGGCGAAGGCGCCTTCAGCGCGCGCCGGCGGCACGTCATCGCGTTGCAACAGGTTGCCCTGCACCTCGACGTCGCTTCCAGCTACCTCGGTAGCGTCCGCGCTGGCGAACTGGCAGCCGAGGAACTGCATCAAGCCCAGCGGACCCTGGGAGAAATCACCGGCGTTTACAGCAGCGACGATTTACTCGGGGCGATCTTCAGTTCGTTTTGCGTCGGCAAGTAGTCTGGGTCTGGTCCAGTTTGCGCCACCCGTGTACGCAGCGTCGCCGCGCATCAATGGTCGTGTCTGGCTAGAAAGGCAGCCAGCGCATCGGCGTTCGGCATGCCTGCCTGGGCACCCAGCTTGCCGACCGACAGCGCGGCCGCAGCGCAAGCCTTGCGCACCGCGGTGGGCAGACCTTCGTGCAGAAATACGGCGAGTGCAGCGTTGAAGGTGTCGCCGGCGCCGGTGCTGTCTACAACGTCGACTTTGAATCCGGGTTGGTGGTGCAGTTCACCCAGCGCTGCGTACCAGGCGCCTGCGCTGCCCCGCGTGAGCACAACTTTGCCCTCCAATTTTTGCATCTGTAGCTTGAAATCTTCTTGCGCAGCGGCGCCCAGCATTATCGCAAGCTCGTGCTGGTTCGGGGTGATATACCGGGTCAGCTGCAGCCACTGTTCCGGCAATTTTCGCGCGGGTGCGGGGTTGAGGATCACTGGTACGCCGAGCCGGTGGCCAAGGCGCAGCGTTGCCTCGACCGTCTCCGGCGGTATTTCCATTTGTACCAGCACGACATCGGCGCATTCAATTTTTGCGCGCGCCGATTCCACCTGCGCGGGCGTGACCCGCGCGTTTGCGCCGGGCACCACGATGATCTGGTTTTCTCCGTCAGCCACGGTTATGGAGGCGGTACCCGTGGCGCTGTCGCCCAGCCGCATGACCTGGCTCAGATCAACCTGCTCGCGTCCAAGGGCAGCGTAGAGCTGGTCCCCAAAAACATCACATCCGAGCGCGCCCACCAGCACCACGTCAGCGCCAAGTCGGGCAGCCGCAACAGCCTGGTTTGCGCCTTTGCCACCGTGGCTGGTGAAAAAACCCTCGCCCAGAATGGTTTCGCCCGGCCCTGCAAAACGCGGAGCTTGCGTGACCATATCCATGTTGATACTGCCAACAACGACGACGCGCGTCATGCCTGACCCCAAGTGGCGGTGGTAGCTGCTACGCAATTGCAACCGCGGTCTGGGTACAACTGCCTGCAGGTGCATACAACGTGTCGGTAAGTTGTGCCCGGGCTAACGTCCCGATTCAAAGGCGGTGCGCGCCACCTGCGAATCTGCCCCATTTTGCAGCACGCGCTCGATCGATCAGTGCGCGCGTTGCTCGCCGGAGTCACCGGACGCCGCCAGGGCGGGAGCCGGGCCACCGACTGCCAGCAGAGACTGCGCGTAGCTGTCTTCCATGCTCACGGTGGATACCTCGTCCCAGCTGAAAAACGAAACTTCCCGCATCCACTCGGCGTCCGGGCTGAGTTCCTGCAGGTAGAAGCCTTCATCTTCGGTGCTGACCAGACGACCGATATAGCAAACTTCGGACTCGTCCTCGCTGTCCACGTGCACCCCGATAATGGGCGCATACGCTCCGGCCGCCTGGATCACGTCGCGGATGCTGTCGAGCGGAAAGCCCGGCAGCGCCAGTGGTTGCAACTGTTTGAGCGCGAGCGCCTTGGCAAAAAACGCGTGGTGCTTGTCCGGGACCTCGAGCTCGCTGACATCGCGATGGCGCATGATGTACATGCCGTCATAGGTTATGCCGTCGCCGACCACCCAGAGCAGAAAAAATTCGCGACCGACAGCGCCGACATAGCCACAAAAGCTGCCGTGTTCGAGGTCTTCGCGCCACAGCCGGATCAAAGTTCGGTTGTGCTGGGCTTCCCGCAGCTGTGCGCGTTGACCCGTGGTTTTCAGTTCAATAACGTTGTTCACACCGCCCATTTTAGCAGATCGAGGCATGGCTGGTCGCGTCAAAGAATGTAGCGGCTGAGGTCTTCGTCCTGCACCAGGCTATCCAGCCTGATGTCTACCTGTTCGGCGTCAATCACGTACTTTTCGCCCGATTTATCCGCAGCTTCGTAGGAGATCTTTTCCAGAAGACGTTCCATTACGGTGTGCAGGCGCCGCGCACCTATATTCTCAGTACGCTCATTGACCGCGAATGCCACCTCGGCCAGGCGGTCGATGCCCGAATCGGTAAACTCCAGCTCCACACCCTCGGTGCCCAAAAGGGCAACGTATTGTTTGGTCAAGGCGTTGTGCGGCTCGCGCAGGATGCGTTTGAAATCCCCAATGCTGAGCGCCGACAACTCAACTCGAATCGGCAGGCGCCCTTGCAGCTCGGGAATGAGGTCCGAGGGCTTGGCCAGCGAAAACGCACCGGAGGCAATAAACAGCATGTGGTCAGTCTTGATCGGTCCGTACTTGGTGGACACCGTCGAACCTTCGACCAGCGGCAGCAGGTCACGCTGTACGCCTTCGCGGCTGACCCCGGCATGGCCATGGTCACCGCGCTGGGCAACCTTGTCGATTTCATCGAGAAAGACGATGCCATTCTGCTCAGCGGCCTCCATGGCCTGCGTGCGAATTTCGTCGTCGTTGAGCAGTTTGCCGGCCTCTTCGTCAACCAACAGCGGCCGCGCCAGCTTGATCGCCAGCTTGCGCTTCTGCGTCTTGCCACCGCCCAGGTTCTGGAACATCTGACGCAGCTGCGAGCCCATTTCCTCCATGCCTGGCGGGGACATGATCTCCACGCCGACATTCATGGCGAAATCCAGTTCGATCTCACGCTCGTCGAGCGCGCCTTCACGCAGCTGCTTGCGCAGTTTCTGCCGAGTGTCAGTGTGCTCGGTGCTGATAACTGCTGGCGCAGCATCGTGGCTCCAGTCCGCCGGCGTCTGACGACGCGGTAGAAGTGCGTCCAGTATGCGGTCTTCGGCGTGGTCTTCAGCCAGCGTGTGCACGCGCTTTACCGCCTGTTCGCGGGTGAGTTTGTACGCCACATCAGCCAGATCGCGGATGATGGATTCCACGTCCTTGCCGACATAGCCGACCTCGGTAAACTTGGTCGCCTCCACCTTCACGAACGGTGCGTGGGCCAACGTTGCCAGGCGTCGCGCAATCTCGGTCTTGCCCACGCCGGTCGGACCGATCATGAGAATGTTCTTGGGTGTGACCTCGTTGCGCATGTCCGGCTCCAGCTGCATGCGTCGCCAACGGCTGCGCAAGGCGATAGCCACAGCGCGCTTGGCATCGTCCTGGCCGATGATGTAGCGGTCCAGCTCGTTGACGATCTCACGTGGAGTCAATTCAGACATGGCTGGTCTCGGCAAAGCGATGGAGAGGGAATGGCCAACGGCCGGCGACCCGGGGGAAAAGCGGCCGCAATGCGACGCTGCAAGCAGCGGTACCGCACTAAGGTTCCTGGTCGACTTGCGACGCTTCCAGTTCTTCGATGGACACGCTGTGATTGGTGTAGATGCAGATGTCACCGGCGATCTTCAGCGCCTTTTCGACAATGCTGCGGGCGTCCATGTCGGTATTTTCCATCAGCGCCAATGCGGCCGATTGCGCAAAGCCGCCGCCGGAACCGATCGCGATCAAGCCGTGCTCAGGTTCCAGCACGTCGCCGTTGCCGGAGATCAACAGCGATGCGTCCTTGTCAGCCACTGCCAGCATCGCCTCCAACTTGCCGTAGCGGCGATCGGTGCGCCATTCCTTGGCCATCTCCACCGCGGCCCGGGTGAGATTGCCGCCATGCTTGTCGAGCTTGGCCTCGAACAGTTCAAACAAGGTGAATGCGTCGGCGGTGGCACCGGCGAATCCGGCCAGGACGTTCGCAGCCTTGCCCAGACGCCGGATCTTGCGCGCGTTGCCCTTGACCACCGTGTTGCCAAGCGTGACCTGCCCGTCTCCGCCGATCACGACTTTGCCGTGGCGACGCACCGAAATAATGGTAGTGGCGTGAAATGATTCCAAGATGACTCCGCAACAGCGACTTGAGCCGATGAAGTGGGGTCGTGCGCAGGACGCTTCAATGTCTGCGTACCTGAGAGCGCGCCCGCGCTCGCGCCCGACGCCGCAGGCGCTGGTACCGACCTACCCGATGGACATCACCGTGTTCGCTTGGTGAGCTTGCGCAATACGCACGGCTTCACGAACCTGGAGCGGCCATCCTTGCCGTGTATTTCCACAAGGCAGCGCACAATCGCCGCGGTTGCGCACCAGCTGCTCACGGCTTGCGTTTTGCGCGTGGATGCGCAGCGTCATACACCTTGGCCAGGTGCTGAAAATCCAGGTGTGTATAAATTTGTGTGGTTGCAATGTCGGCGTGGCCGAGCAACTCCTGTACCGCGCGCAAGTCGCCGGAAGACTCCAGCATGTGGCTGGCAAATGTATGCCGCAGCAGATGCGGATGGATATGCTTGGGCAACCCTTGCGCCATGGCAAGCTTGTTCATGCGCAACTGCACGGTACGCGGGTTGATGGATGCGCCGCCGCGACCGCGAAATATCGGGCTGTCAGCCTGCATGCCATCGGCAGCACCGAGTGCGCGCAGCGCAGTCACAGCAAAGCGTCCTACCGGAACGACGCGGGTCTTGCGGCCTTTGCCCAGTACACGCATTTCGCCGCCGTCCAGGTCGACGTCGATCCAGCGCGCGCCGACCAGTTCGGAAAGGCGCAAGCCGCTTGAATAAAACAGTTCCAGCATGGCCCGGTCACGAAGTTGCAGCGGACCGCCGCCGTCGATCTCCATCAGC
>JBBSSI010000056.1:0-8436 GCA_038242205.1 Lysobacterales bacterium | reverse complement strand
GTCGTCCTCCAAATTCGTTCATGACGATGGGCTGCTTATTTGCGCTTTTGCTCTGGCTTTTGGTCCAGATAATCGGCAGCGTCGCCGTCCCGATAGAAGGTGATTTCAAGTTTGCGGATGCGTAACGATGCAGGTGCATATTTGGCTTTGAACGCGTTTTTGTTCTTGTCTATGCCCCGGACTTCGTAGCAGCCGTCATCAACCTTGATCCGCTGCACTTCCCAGCCACGCTGTTCCAGCTGTTGTCGTAATACTTCGCGCGGCTGCCAGTCAGCCACGGGGTCGGTACAGTCGTCGCCGGCCAGAGCGGCGCCACTGAAAACCAGGCTGGCCAGAACGGCGCCTGCGAGAGTGAGAGCTTTCATGGATGCGGTCTCCTTGACGAGTGCGTGAGGCGGACGGTAGAGGCGCATCCTTATGCCAACCTGAAGGCGACGTATTTTTCCTGGAGTTGCGAACGGAGCCCCACCGCCGCCGCAGTCGGATGTCCAAGATCAGAATCTCCAAATTTGACTCAGCTACCCATGAAATCCGGCAGGACCCGCTTGTAGCCTCTGCGCGCACGAAAGGTGGCGAACCGATGAGGACAACGGTGTTGAGCCGTAGCGTTTTATTGTGTGTTCTCTAGATTTCCGTCTCTTCAAACCGCATTGGAATCCGCTTTGCTTAAGTGGACCTTAAGGTGCCGCCAATCGAGTTCGGTCATGCTCACGCACTGCGGTCGGCGACGTACAATCACGGGTCCACGCGCCGCATACGCAACGGCGCTTGCGCGTCAAAACTCCGAAAGGTGCCGGCGTCACGCCGGAACGCACCGTGCACTAGCTACCCACGATGTTCATGGTTACCAGCCGTCTTGAAAGCTGCCCGTCGCGACGGGCAGCAACGGCTCGGAAGGGGACCTTCAATGCCTGCTCATAGGCCGATCAGGGTCGTCGGTGGCCATCCGGTCAACCCGGTCAGAGCTGGTCAGAGCCCGTTCCCCACGCCATGCTGCCGACCGCACAGCGATTGGTCGAACTGCCCGGCGGCCATGTGCTGGACTAGGAGCGCAATGCCCTCGGCCGCCAGTGCTTCGCGCACATCCGCGACCAACTCCGCGGTTGGGACCGCGACCACGAAGGCAAGACGATCTCTTTGGGCGGGGAGCGTGGCGTTGGTGGCAGCGGCGTCGGCGGTCTGAGCCATCGTGTGCTGGATGCGGATTGATGCGCGGTTTGCGTTGGGAATCGAATCCCCTGGTGCAACCGTTCCCACCCGATAAATGCGCCACTGCGAGTGCCGGCGAACACCCTTTTTGGGTCGGATTACCCACCAACCCGTTTGACGTTTTGACGCCCTGGATGGCAGCTCTTCCATCCAGCAAAAGTCAGTCGTCGCCTGGATCATGCTGCCAAATCGCGGCCATTCGGTGCACGCCAACGAGTTCGCTCACAAGTCGCCACGCCGCACTGGCAGCGGCGACGCGCCGATCGCAACCAGCACAAACGCTTTGATCAAACCATCGGTTGTTCAATGCCCGGTTGAGCGGGCGTCGCCGGGCCGCGTCAGGACCGGCAGCGGCAGGAACATCGACAAAACGGCGTTGTTTGCTGGTCTGGAGTTGCAGCTCATGGCGTTGTTACAGAGACGAGCGGGAACGTGTCACGCACCTGTTGCGTCTCAATGGAAGAGAGGCGCGAGCCGTGGTGTGGTGTGGTGTTCAACACGATGGCTCATCCACCGAGGCAGCGCCAAAACCGGTTGCTGCGATCATCCAGAGGTCGACCATGAAACAAGCCAACATGAAGCAAGCCAAGTTGAAATTGTTGAAACGCGTCCTGCTTGCAGGCCTTGTCGCCGCTGCCTTCCTGCCAGCGCTTGCCAGCGCGACACCGACGTCGTTCAACGTCGACGGACAATGGAATCGCGGTTTCATCCCGGGCGGCGGTACGTTCAGCGGCATGATGTCCGTGGACACCGTCGCTGGCGAGATATCGTCGATGGACATCCTGTTTGCGGATTTCCCGGCGCTGCCGGCGTTCAACATGATCCTCAGCCAGCAAGGGTCGTCGGGCCAGTGGCTGGTTGGCCTGGGCAACGGCAGGCTGGATCCGTTTGGTTCACCGGAACGGGTATCTTTCAGTTTTTTCACCAGCCCCGGGGTGGGTTCACTGATCGGATTTGACGGCGGCGTGATCCGCCAAGGCGGCTCGGGGATTCTCAACACCGGCACGCCGATAAGAATCTTGCAGAACTTCAAAGGCACCATCGCGCCTGCGGTCGCAAGCGTGCCAGAACCTGCCACGTTGGGCATGTTTGGACTGGGGACATTCCTGCTCGGTGGTCTGGTCGCGCTACGTCGGCGGACAACACGTGTCCCGATCGTCGGCGGACAGCTCTTGTCTTGAATGCCGGAGCCCGGCGGACCATGTGAGTCGAACACTTGACTCGTTGGCGTGTCCGGATCCTACCGACTGATCTCGTCAGGACCACGGGTCTTGCTGCCGCAGTGGGCGGGAATGGGTCGTTGGTCGCCTTTCAGTCAACCTTTGCAGCACCGGGCATTCCCATCGTGGGGATCATCCTTGAGCGGGACTCCGATCAGGGCGCTGCTGGTCCATTCGGTTCGCCGCGTGATTTGATCATGTGGTGCTTGCGCAACAACGCTCGCAATTGGTGATAGCTGAGGCCGAGCAGTGGCGCGGCCTCGGTCTGGTTGTAGCGGGCTTCGGCAAGCGCACGCTCGACCAGCTCGACTTCGAGGCGGGCGGTTTCCGCCTTGATGTCGCATGGCAGATGAATTGATTTCCCTGGCGGTGCCGTCGCGGCGGTTTCCGTTTCGGACTCGGACTCGGTCGTGATCGCGAGGGGCGGCCGGAACGCGGAGACGAATGGATCGAAAACGATGACGTCAACTGGTTCGTCTCCGGCCGCGCGATGGACCGAGCGCCCGACCACGTTTTTCAGTTCACGCACGTTACCCGGCCATTCGCAATGCAAGAGCGCTGCGCGGGCGTGCTCGGTGAAGCCGGCGAAAAGTTCCCGGTCCAGTTCGCGGCTGATGTTGACGGCAAAGTGCTCGGCCAGTTTCAGGATGTCTCCCGTACGCGCGCGCAGCGGCGGCACGGTCAACACGTCGAAAGCCAGACGATCGAGCAGGTCGGCACGAAATTGCCCGGCGCGCACGGCTGCCGGCAAGTCACGGTTGGTCGCTCCGACGATGCGCACATCAACCGTCAGCGTCTCGTCGCCGCCGACACGCTCGAATTGGCCGTACTCAACCGCGCGCAGGATTTTTTCCTGGACGCGCAGCGAGACGGTGGCCAGTTCGTCGAGAAACAGCGTGCCGCCATCGGCTTGCTCGAAGCGGCCGATGTGGCGACGGATGGCACCCGTGAAGGCGCCGGCCTCATGCCCGAACAACTCGGTTTCGAGCAATTCCTCGGTCAGGGTCGCGCAGTTGAGCTTGACCAGCGGAGCTTTCCAGCGGGGCGACAGATAATGCAGTCGGGCGGCAATCAGCTCCTTGCCGGTGCCGCGCTCGCCGATCACCAGCACCGGCTTGTCTACTGCCGCTGCCCTCGAGGCATGCTCCAGCAGGCTGAGAAACGCCGGAGATTCCCCCAGCATGGGCGTGCTTTCGGTATCGAATGACGACGGATCTGGCATGGGGCATCACATGGTTGTGGCGAACTTGCGCAGACGGTCCGGATTCGGAAATGCGCTTCATCGGCAGTATCGATAATGACTAAGTTGTAGTCAAAATAACTGATCGATAGTTAAATAAGCTTTCAAAACAAGTCTTCGATATCTAGCACATGAATATAAGTGTTTGTTTATCAATTACTTAAGGTACTTGTTCAACCTTGGCACGATGTCTGCTCTTACATCCTTGCAGCTCCTTCACTTTTACGAGGTAAGCAGACATGAGAGTCTTTTCGAGGATGAGTGACATCGTCAACTCCAACATCAACGCGATGCTGGACAAGGCCGAAGACCCGGAAAAGATGGTGCGGTTGATCATCCAGGAAATGGAGGACACCCTGGTGGAAGTCCGCTCTGGCGCGGCACGTGCCATAGCCGACCGCAAGGAGCTGGAACGACGCATGACCTACGCCGCGCGCGAGGCCACCGAGTGGCAGCGTCGTGCGGAGCTGGCCATTACCAAGGGTCGGGACGATTTGGCCAAGGCGGCTCTGGCCGAAAAGAAACGCATGGAGGGCGCGCAGGGCTCGCTCAACGAGCAGCACAACGAAGTCGAATCGGGCCTGGCCAAACTCAACGACGACATTGCCGCACTGCAAGCCAAGCTGGCTGATGCCAAGCATCGCCAGAAGCTGCTGGAGACGCGCCATGACACGGCGGCGTACCGCCTGAAGGCGCGCAGCCGCATTTACGGCGAGCGCATCAACGACGCGCTGGGTCGATTCGACGACTACGAGCGCAAGCTGGAGAACATGGAAGGCAAAGTGGAAGCCTACGACATGGGCAAACAGCACGACCTTGACCGCCAATTCGCGGATCTGGAAACGGACGAACACGTTGAGGCAGAGCTGGCCGCGCTCAAACAGCGCATGGGCTCGCAAAAAGCCGATATCTCAGAGTAATAGTCAATGGGGGATTTCACCGACATCTTCGCGATTTCTGCATCTTCGTCGCTCCGCTGTGGCTGATCATGCATTACGCGACCAAGCGCCGACAGGCACAAAGCCTGACTCGCGAAGAAGAAGCGCTGCTTTCGGATCTGTGTGGCAAATCGGCAACAAGATGGAAAGCCGGGTGAAGTCGCTGAAAACCATTCTGGATACACGCGCAGTTGGCTGGAAGGAAAAGGCATGAACCATTCACGTGACAAATATCGGTTACACCCGTTTTACCGTGACCCTGAACGCGGCGTGATCTGGGGTGTATGCGCGGGCATCGCCGAACGTTTCGACTGGCCCGTGTGGCTGACACGCGTCGGCGCGCTTGCGCTGGGCTGGTTCTTCCCGATGCATGTCGTCGTTGCCTATACCGTTACCGCACTGATCATGCCGACGCGACCGTTGCGTTATCGCGGCGCCGGCGATGAACGCACGTTCTGGCAATCACGCCGCGACCGGAGTTGAGACATGAGACACGACCACGAGTGGCGCGCACAGCGCTTTTACCGCGATCCGCACAACGGCAAACTCATGGGAGTGTGCGCGGGTCTGGCCGATTACTTCGGCTGGAACGTCACCTTCGTCCGCATCCTCGCGATCATCGCGTTGATCTGGTTCAACGCGATGGCACTGATCGCGTATTTTGTACTCGGGTTCGTGCTGCCAACCAAACCGGACCGGCTCTACGACTGGGATGCCGATGAGGAATACTCGCGCAGCGTCCGGCATTCGGCGAGCGGAACCTTCCGCGACGTAGGTCACCGCTTTCGCGAGCTGGACACGAAGTTGCAGCACGTGGAAGGCTACGTCACCTCAAGCCGCTACGACCTCGAACGCCAATTTCGCGATCTGGAAGATTAGGAATCAATAATGGAAAACGGTCAATTCTTCGTTTTGGGCATCGTTATCGTCGTCATGGCGGCGCGCATTGTTAGAGATTACCTGCGAATGAAAGAAGCCCGACCACGCGAGTACCCGCATTACCAGGCCCGTATCGACGCCCTCGAGCGCCGCATGCAGACGCTTGAGCGCATCGTGACCGACAAGGGCTATGACCTCAAAGGGGAATTCGACAAGCTGTAAACGTTCCGGTGAGTCCACAGCAATCCCGCATAGCGAAAAGCTGCGTCGGCAAAGCGCTACGGCGGCTTGCCCAGAACCTCGGGCAGAGTGAACTTCGAGCGTCGGAAGCGGGTCGAAATCGGCCGTTCGATGCCCATCCCCAAAAGCCGATCACGGCCGCCGCTGGCCCGATCAGCGAAGCATGGTCCGGTGATGCACTCGCCTGGTGCGCTCACCATCGAGAGCGACCGGATGACGGTGGTGATTGGCGTGCAACGGGAGCGGTTTTGCAGGCTGCGTGTTCACGCCCCGTCAGCCGATCTCATCTGGTGAGATGGCCACGGTGAAGACTGCAGGCAGGTGTCGGACAGACATCACCTGAAGTAGATCGCCCAAGTTTCTGATCCTGATGGACAAGTCTGGTGACCGGGCGGTCGCGCTTCGCCAACTCCTTCATTTTCACCATTAAAGGTGAAAAGATAACCGCCATGAGCCTGCATCTGACCTCGCGCCAATCCAACATCCTGGAATTCATCCGGAGTGAACTTGCGCGCTCCGGACAGGCGCCGACGCTGGAGGAGATCGGGCAGGCGATGGGGCTGCCCAATGTCAGCGCGGTGCTCAAGCACGTGCGCTCGCTGGAGGCGAAGGGGCGGCTGCAGATCGAGCCAAACCGCACGCGCGGCATCCGGCTGGTCAGCGGCACCGATGCGCTGGATGCGGACACCATGGAGTTGCCGCTGCTCGGGCGCATTGCCGCTGGTGAGCCACTGTTTTCGCCTTCGCGGGTGGAGCGCACGCTGCGGGTGTCGCGCTGGCTGTTTCGCCTGCGTCCGGATTACCTGGTTCGGGTGGTCGGCGACTCGATGCGCGACGAAGGCATCCTCGACCAGGACTTGGTCGGCGTGCATGCCACGCCGGTGGCACGCCACGGACAGGTGGTCGCCGCGCGACTGGGTGGCGACCGCTTCACGATCAAGCGGCTGTATTGGCAGGGCGAGGTGATTCGCCTGTTGCCGAACAGCCCGGGCTATCAGCCGATCGAGCCGGATCCGACCGAGGACTTTGCCATCGAAGGCCTGTTTGCCGGCCTGCTGAGGGGCGCCTGATGGGTGCGGTGCTGCCGCTGTCGCAACTGCTGGATGCGCGAAAGGTCTGGCGCGGGTCCATCGCGCCGGTGCCGGCCGGTGAGCAGCCCACCGGCTGGGCGGCGCTGGACGCTGTGCTGCCTGCGGCCGGCTGGCCGGCGGCGGCACTGACGGAAATTCTGCTACCGGTGGATGGCGTGGGCGAGCTGCAACTGGTGCTGCCGACGCTGGCGCGACTTACCCGCGGCGCGCGGCGGGTGATCATCGTGACGCCGCCGTACCTGCCGTGCGTGGCCAGTTGGCGCCAGCACGGCGTGGACATGCGCCATGTCGACGTGGTCGCCGCGCCGGAACCTCAGGTGCTGTGGGCGGTGGAACAATGCCTGCGCTCGGGCAGTTGCGCGGCCGTGCTGGCGTGGCCGCGGCTGGCGGATGACCGCGCACTGCGCCGGCTGCAGGTGGCGGCCGATAGCGGGCAGGCGCTGGCCTTTGCGTTCCGCGATCGCAAGCACCTGCCGAATGCCTCGCCGGCGGCGTTGCGGCTGGAACTGCAAAGCAGCCCGCGTGCGCAGGTGTGGGTGCGCAAATGTCGTGGCGGGGCGGTGCCGACATTTGCGCTGCCACTGCCGCGCACGCTGCATTGATGGTCGGCCGCGATGTTGTGGGCTTGCATACTCTTGCCTCATCTGGCGCTGGATGGAGTGCTGCGCCGGCGGCATGAGGACGGTCCGCTGGTGCTGGTCGCCGGCCCCGCCAACGCGCGCAGCATCGTGGCGGTCAATGCCGCCGCGCGTGCGGCCGGCTTGCATGTCGGGCAGCGGCTGACCGCGGCGCAGGCGTTGCTGGCCCGCTTCGAGGCGCTGCCTTACGAGCTGGCCGCGACGGCACGCTGGCAACGTTTCCTGGCGGCGGTGGCGTACCGCTATAGCTCGGAAGTGAGCCTGCTGCCGCACGCGATCGTGCTGGAGATCAGCCACAGCATGGGCTTGTTCGGCCCCTGGCCACGATTGCAGGCGATGTTGCAGGCGGATTTCACTGCGCTGGGATTCCGCCACCGCATCAGCGCCGCGCCCACCCCGCACGCGGCGTATGTGCTGGCCGGGGTTGGCGAGGGTCAGGCGTTGCTGAAGATGGACGCCTTGCTTCCGGCATTGCAACACGTGCTGCTGCGTCAGAGCCGCTTGCCGGCGGCCGCGGTGGAAGCCTTGCGCGGGATGGGCATCCGCACCCTCGGCCAGTTGCTGGAGCTGCCGCGGGACGGCTTGCGACGGCGTTTCGGCGTGGACTTGCTAGATGCGCTGGACCGGCTGACCGGCGCGCTGCCGGCGGGGCTGGAAGCCTATCGGCCGCCGGATGTGTTCGACCTGCGCATCGAGCTGTCGCATGAGGTGGAGAACATCGCCGCGCTGGTTTTCCCGCTGCGCCGCCTGACCGGTGATCTGGCCGCCTATCTCGCCGGCCGCGATGGCGGCGTGCAGCGCTTCATGCTGCACCTGGAACACCGCGATCTGCCGGCGACGGAAGTGGCGGTGGGCCTGCTGGCGCCCGAGCGTGATCCCGGCATGCTGCTGGAACTGGCGCGTGGGCGGCTGGAACCGATCCGCTTGCCCGGTCCGGTGCTGGCGATGCGGCTGCTGGCACGCGATCTGCCGGCGTTTGTT
>JBBSSI010000055.1:0-8983 GCA_038242205.1 Lysobacterales bacterium | reverse complement strand
CTGGTCCTGGCCTGCTGGGGTTGGCGCGCGTTGTGGGTGCTGGCATTTCCGCTCGGCTACCTCGTAGTGTTCGCGGTACCGTGGGGAGATGGACTGGTAGGTCCGCTGCAAGACATCACGGCGCATTTTGCGGTGCGTGCGCTGGAGTTGACCGGCACGCCAGTGCTGCTCAACGGCCGCGAGATCATCACGCCCGCAGCAGTGTGGATGGTGGCCGATGCGTGCAGCGGCGTGAAATTCTTTATCGCCTGCAGCGCACTCGGTGTCCTGTACGCGTATCTGATGTACCAGGGCTGGCGCAAGCGCGTGCTGTTCGTGGCACTGGCAGCCATCGTGCCGATCATTGCAAACGGTCTGCGCGTGTACTTCACCATACTGATCGGCGACACCTGGGGACTTGAGTACGCCACTGGCTTGGATCACGTTATTTTCGGCTGGCAGTTCTTCGGCGTGGTGTTGGTGCTGCTGCTGTTGAGCGGCTGGTTTTTCCGCGACCCTCTCGTGATCGACGAGCCGCTCGCTGCAAATGACAGCATGCCGCCTCGCGCGAGCATGCTGGTGTGGCCGGCCGCGATCGCGCTGTTGATCGCCGGTCCGGTGTTGGCCGCTGGACTTTCAGCGCCGGCGCCGACCGAAAACATGCACGTGACCGCACCCGCTGTACCGGGCTGGATCGGGCCACAAGCCGTGGCGGCGGACTGGCGGCCGACGTTCGTCGGAGCGGCAGGACAAGTTCGCGGCATCTATCGCGCGGACGTGGGCAATGCAGTGGTCGAGCTATTCCATGCCGTCTACACCGGCAAGCCGCGACGCGGACATACGTTGATTACCTACGGGAATAACGTTTACGACCCGGCGCATGCGCAAATCCTGAGTACTGCCAGCCGTCAGATCGCCTTCTCTGACGGCCAAAGCGTACGCGTCGGCGAACTGCGGTTGAGCGGTGCGGGGGGTTCGCGCCTCGTGTGGTTCTGGTACTGCGTAGATCAGCGTTGCACCAGCTCGCAAACGCTGACCAAGTTGCTGCAGGCGTCGGACGTGCTGCGTGGGCATCTGCCGCAATCGTCTGTGTGGGCCGTGTCAGCGCCGGTTGGCGAGGGTGGTGTCGATCAGACGCGGGCGAATCTGCGTGCTTTTGCACAAGCGCTCCCGGCGAAAGGTGCGGTACGTCCACAGGTCGACGGTGAACAAGTTCATTCCGGGACCAAGCCGTGAATGACAAACCGCTGATCGTGCACGTGCTCTACCGGCTCGACACTGGCGGCATGGAGCGCATCATCGTGTCGGTGATCAACGCGACCTGTGATCGCTACCGCCACGCCGTGATTGCGCTGGCCGGTGTTGGCATCTTGCGCGGCGAAATCGAGAATTCGGTTGTCACTTGCCTGTCGCTGGACAAGAAGCCGGGCAAGGATTGGCCATGCTACTGGCGGCTCTGGCGCGCGCTGCGAGAACTGCAGCCGGACCTGGTACAGACTTACAACCTCGGTACCCTGGATTTCGCGCCCTTTGTGAAGCTGGCCGGCGTGCGCCACTTGGTCCACGCCGAACACGGGCGCGATGCCACCGATCCGGATGGAGAGAATCCCAAGTACCTTCGGCTGCGCCGGTGGATGGCGCCCTTCGTTGATCGCTACATTGCCGTATCTGCCGACTTGCAGCGCTGGCTCACAGACCGTGCAGGCATTCGGCCATCCAAGGTCGTGTATATCGCCAACGGCATTGATGTCGCGGCGTTCAATGCGCCGCGCAGTGAGCCCGCGCCACGCCCGCGGCTGGGTGATTTTGCGCCACCGGGCTCGGTCCTTGTTGGTCATGTTGCGCGCCTCGACAAGGTCAAGGATCAAGCCGGTTTGCTTGCGGCGTTCAAGCTCCTGCGTCAGGACGCCAAGGATGCCGATTGCCGCTTGATCATCGCCGGTGAGGGTGCGCAGCGGGCGGAACTGGAACGCCAGATCGCCGAGCTTGGGCTGGCAAAAACGGTGCGACTCCTCGGCAATCGCCGTGACGTGGCGGAACTGCTGGCCGAATGCGATGTGTTTGCGTTGTCGTCAATCGCCGAGGGCATGCCGGTCACCTTGCTCGAAGCGATGGCCGCCAGCCTTCCGGTGGTGGCTACCGACGTCGGTGGCGTGGCCTTGGTGGTCGAGAATGGCGTCACCGGCACGCTGGTGCCGGCGCGCGATCCCGATGCCATGGCTGCAGCACTGAACGCTTATGTCGCAGACGCCACGCTGCGTCGTCAACATGGCGCGGCCGGGTGCGCCCGCGTCGCCGCACGATTCAGTTTGAACGCCATGGTGAACGCATATGTAAGCCTGTACGACGAGCTGTTGGGTCGGCGGGCGGCCGCCCGTTCCCCACGCACGATGTCCGTCGTGGCTGAGCGCAAGGAGAACTGACATGTGCGGTCTGGCTGGAATCGTGTTGTCACCGCATGGCCACCTGGATGAACGGGTGTTGTTGGCCATGCGCGATGTGCAGCGTCACCGCGGGCCAGACGAGGCCGGGATTTATCTGGGTCAAGGCGTCGGGCTCGGCCATCGCCGCCTGTCCATCATTGATCTGAGCCACGGCCAGCAGCCCATGGTGGATGAGGCGGCCGGGCTGGCGCTGATCTACAACGGCGAGCTGTACAACTTCCAGTCGCTCAGAGCCGAACTGGAAGCGCTCGGTATCTTGTTCACCAGTAACAGCGACACCGAAGTCCTGCTGCGCGCGTGGCAGCATTGGGGCGAAGCGTGTCTGACGCGTCTGGTCGGCATGTTTGCGTTCGCGGTATGGGACATGCGCGCTCAGCGCGTCTTTCTGGCCCGCGATCATCTTGGTATCAAGCCGCTCTACTACGGCTTCACCAACTCCGGCGATCTGGTATTCGCTTCCGAACTCAAGGGGCTGCTGGCGCATCCCGGTGTGGAACGCAGGCTTGATCCGCAGGCGCTGGAGGACTATCTGGCGTTCGGCTACGTGCCGGATCCGAAAAGCATCTATCGCGGCATCCGCAAACTACCGCCCGGCCATTGGCTGACCTGGCACGCCGGCGAAGCCGAACCGGTCCCGCGCCAATACTGGGATGTGCCGTTCAATCGCGACACCGACGTGACTACAGACGTGGCCGTGGCGCAGCTGCGCACGCTGCTGGACGAGGCTGTGACCAGCCAGATGATCGCGGACGTGCCGCTCGGGGCGTTTCTTTCCGGCGGCGTGGATTCCAGCGCCGTGGTGGCCAGCATGAGCCGCGCATCATCCCGACCGGTGCGCACCTGCTCGATCGGTTTCGACCATGCCGGTTTCGACGAAACCATCTATGCGCGGCAGGTCGCCCGGCATCTGCACACAGAGCATTTCGAGCAGCGGGTCAGTAGCGACGATTACGCGCTGCTGGACACGCTGGCGGCGGTGTACGACGAACCATTTTCCGACAGTTCCGCGCTGCCGACTTACCGCGTGTGCGAGCTGGCGCGCACCCAGGTGACAGTGGCGTTGTCCGGTGACGGTGGTGACGAGAATTTTGCCGGTTACCGACGCTACCGCCTGCATGCATGGGAAAGCGCTCTGCGTGCGCGCTTGCCGCTGGGCTTCCGCAAGCCGGTGTTCGGGTTGTTGGGCAGCATCTATCCGAAAGCCGATTGGGCGCCGCGCCCGCTGCGCGCCAAGACCACGCTGCAGGCACTCACTCACGACGATGTGGAAGCGTATTTCCATTCGGTCAGCACGACGTCGACGGCCATGCGCCAGCAGCTTTACAGCGCAAGTTTCAAGCGCGAGCTGCAGGGTTACAGCGCGCTCGATGTGTTTCGTACCCACGCGAAAAACGCGCCTACCGACCACCCGCTGCTGCTGGCGCAATACCTGGACCTCAAGACCTGGCTTCCCGGCGACATCCTGACCAAGGTGGACCGCGCCAGCATGGCGCACAGCCTGGAAGTGCGCGTGCCGCTGCTGGATCATCGCCTGGTCGCCTGGGCCTCGTCTTTGCCGCCAGCGCTGAAGCTCAAAGGAGGCACCGGCAAGTACATCTTCAAGAAGGCGCTCGAGCCCGATTTACCCCACGACGTGCTGTACCGAGCCAAGATGGGTTTCAGTGTGCCGTTGGCGGCGTGGTTGCGCGGCCCGCTCGCGCAGCGCGCTCGCGAAGCCTTGCTCAACGGGGCGGTTGCCGAGTGCGGATATTTCGAGCCGTCCATGCTCGATCGGCTGCTGACCGAACATGCGTCTGGCCGACGCGATCACAGCTCAACGTTGTGGAGCTTGCTGATGCTGGATGCCTTCCTGCGGCACATGCAGGACCCGGCTGTTGCGGCTCCGGACAGATCGACGCGCGCGACTGTGTCCGCGGGGACGCTGTCATGAGTCGCGTCATGCTGGTCCTGCCCGACGCCTCACGATGACCACGGTGTCGGTCAATACCGCTGCTGACCAAGTCATGTCGGCAGCGACAAACCCGCTCAACGCGGCGCCGCGTAGCGTCGAGGCCCAGAGCCTCGCCGGATCAGATGGCAAGCGCAGGATCCGTCTGCTGGTCTTCTCCAGCCTGTATCCGAATGCAGCACAGCCGCGCCACGGGGTGTTCGTCGAGGAGCGGTTACGCCACCTCGTGGATTCGGGGCGGGTTTCCGCGACCGTGGTAGCGCCAGTGCCGTGGTTTCCGTTCCGCGGCCGGGTTTTCGGCAGCTACGCCAGATTTGCCGCCGTGCCAGAGGCTGAAGAACGCTACGGCATCCGGGTTCTCCACCCGCGCTACCCGGTGATTCCAAAGCTGGGCATGAACGTGGCGCCGTTCCTCATGTCTAGCGCCCTGCTGCCGATGGTGCGGAAACTGCAAACTGGCGCCACCGACTTCGATTTGATCGATGCACACTACTTTTATCCCGATGGCGTGGCAGCCGCACGCCTTGGCGCAGCGCTGGACAAACCGGTGGTGATCACGGCTCGCGGTAGCGACGTGACATGGATACCGCGCTATCCGCGATGCAGACGACAAATCCAATGGGCCGCTCAGCGTGCGGCTGCCATCGTGACCGTTTCGCACGCATTGAAGCGCACGTTGGCGGCCTTGGACGTAAGTCCCGGGAAGGTCACGGTTTTGCGCAACGGCGTCGATCTGGACCGTTTCGGGCCGCGCAACCGCAGCGCCATACGCGCCAGATTGGGTTTGCACGGCCCGGTTTGGTTGACGGTGGGTAACCTGGTCGAATTGAAGGGCGTGGACATTGTGATCGAGGCGCTTGCACAGCTGCCGAATACCACGCTGTTGATCGTCGGCGACGGGCCGCAAGAGCACATGTTGCGTCGACTGGTGGAACGCCTCGGTCTGGGCACGCGTGCGCACTTCCTGGGCGCCGTTTCCCATGATCAGCTCTGTGAGTACAACAACGCTGCGGACGCACTGGTACTCGCATCGAGCCGCGAGGGCATGCCCAACGTGGTGCTGGAGGCCCTGGCTTGCGGCACCCCCGTGGTGGCCACGCCGGTCGGCGGTGTACCGGAACTGATCACCGCTCCCGAGGCGGGCGAACTGATGCGCGAGCGCAGCCCGGAGGCCTTGGTAAAGGCGTGGACCATGCTTCAGTCGCGTAAAACAGACCGCGCCGCAACGCGGAAATTTGCCGAAGGCTTGGCGTGGCAACCGGTGATCGAGGCCCAGTGCGCGCTGTATGCGCAGGTGCTTTCAACTCGTGTCGGTAGCTCAGCGACGGGAGCGGCGACATGATCGATCCATCAAACGCCATCAAACACCATGTCGACCGCACCGGCCTCGCCGACCGACCATTGCGCATCCTGCATGTGCTCGATCACTCGCTGCCCCTGCACAGCGGTTACACGTTTCGCACGCTCTCCATCCTCAGCCAGCAGCGCACGTTGGGCTGGGAAACGTATCACATCACCAGCCCCAAACAGGGCAGCGGTGGGCAGCGTGAGGAACGCATCGACGACTGGACTTTCTATCGCACGCCGCCAGCATCCGGGCTGCTGGCGAAGCTGCCGATTGTCGAATATCGCTACCTGATGAAAGCGCTGCAGGCTCGGCTGGCTGAAGTGGTGGCAACCGTGCACCCCGACATCATCCATGCGCACTCACCGGTGCTGAATGCGCTGCCCGCGCTCGCAGTTGGCCGCGCCACCGAAACTCCAGTGGTATATGAGGTTCGCGCGTTCTGGGAAGACGCCGCAGTCGACCAGGGAACAGCACAAGAATGGGGGCCGCGTTATCGATTGACGCGGGCGCTGGAGACCCGCGCCCTGAAGCAAGCGGATGCCGTAACCACGATCTGTGAAGGCTTGCGCGGCGACATGCTGGAGCGCGGCATTCCTGCCGACAAGATCACCGTAATTCCCAACGCTGTGGACCTGGCCGAATTTCATTCCACCGCCAATGTGGATACCGGGTTGCTGCAGCAGTACGGCCTCACGCGCGGGACCACACTGGGATTTGCCGGCTCGTTCTATGCCTATGAAGGTCTGGACGCCCTGCTCCGCGCGATGCCCCTGGTGCTGCGCGAGGTACCGCAGGCGCGCCTGCTGTTGCTGGGCGGCGGACCCCAGGAAGCTGATCTGAAGACGCTGGCTTCCCAGCTTGGTCTCGGGCACGCCGTGCATTTCACCGGCCGCGTGCCGCACAGCGAGATGACGCGTTATTACAGCGCGATGGATGTGATGGTCTATCCGCGGGTCCAACGGCGCCTGACGGACCTGGTGACGCCGCTGAAGCCTTTAGAAGCCATGGCCATGGGCAAGCTGGTGGTGGCCTCGGACGTCGGCGGTCACCGCGAGCTGATCCGCGACGGCCACAATGGCCATCTTTTCACCGCAGGGTCGGTCGATGAGCTTGCCCGTTGCTTGATCAACCTGCTGAAGACTCCCGAGACCTGGAACGAAGTGATAGCCAACGGCCGAACCTATGTGGCAAACGAGCGCACCTGGAAGGCCAGCGTGGAGCGCTACCGTGGCGTCTATGCCTCTGCACTCGAACACGCTCGGCAGCGAGGTGGCAGTTGATGGCCGCTGATACACCCGCGGTGGTAGTCGGTGCCGGCATCAATGGTCTGGGCGTGGCGCGCAGCCTGGCGCGTGAACACGTGCCGGTATGGTTGCTGGATTCGGACACCCGACGCGCGGAGATGCGTACTCGCGCTGCGCACGCCGTGACCGTGCGTTCGCTGCATGGCGAAGCGCTGATCGAAGACCTGGTGGCGTTGTCGCAGACACGCTTCTCTGGTGTGCGTCCCGTCTTGTTCCTGACCCAGGAGGAATGCGTCAAGACCGTGTCGCACTATCGCGATCGCCTGTCCGCGCTTTACCGCTTCAGCCTGCCGACCGATGACCTCGTCCAGACTTTGATCCACAAGCAGGGATTCCAGAGCGTCGGGGAACAACTCGGCAGTCCCATTCCATCGCTGGTGCACGTCCGCACGCTTGAGGACCTGCCCATGATCGAGACCTTGCGCTATCCGGTGGTGGTCAAACCCGGTGAGCACAACATCGAGTACGGACGACAGTTCAAGAAGGCGTATCGAGTGGACAGTGCAGCGGCGGGCTCGGAGCTGATCCGCCGCATTCTGCCCGTGATGGCGGATGTAGTGGTGCAGGAATGGATAGAGGGCCCGGATTCAAATATTTATTTTTGCCTGCAATATCTTGACCGGCGCGGCCACGTTGCCGGGTCATTCACCGGCCGAAAGATTCGCTCCTGGCCGCCGCAGGTCGGTGGCACCGCAAGCTGCGTAGCGGCGCCGGAAGTCCATGAACAACTCTGCGCCATGACGACACAATTTTTTCAGGCTGCGGGGGTGATCGGCATGGCCAGCATGGAATACAAGCGCGACTCACGCAGCCATGAATTCCTGATGGTGGAGCCGACGGTCGGGCGCACGGATTACCAGGAAGAAGTGGCCACCTTGAACGGTATCAACCTGCCCCATGCGGCCTGGTGTTCGGAGCTGGATCGTCCGTTCCCGCCATCTGCCATGAGCGAGCGACCGGTGGTGTGGCGGGTGCGCTCCGAAGACACCCAGTCGGCGGCCGCACAGGGCCAACCGCTCGAGCAAGGCTATCCGCGCGGAAGTCGCGTGGCCGACGCGCTGTGGCGCTGGGATGATCCGATGCCGTCGGTGCTGCAGAATTTGCGGCGGACACGAAGCGCCCTGCATAGCCGGAGTTCGAAAATAATCGGTGGGTCGCCAGCAGCCGGGAGCAAATTGTGAGCGTAGTCAGCAGATTCTTTTCCGGAGGATCGTCACCTCCCGCGGTGGACGCGCGCAGCGGCCTGCAAGCGGCGGCAGAATGGTTGGCGACTGCCCAAGATGCCAGCGGTTGCGGCGGCGTCAGCGCCGCGTATGACGCGACCAAACGTCAGTGGACAGGTGCCTATCCGGAAACCACCGGATACATCATTCCCACTTTCTTTCGCTATGCAGAGTTTTCCGGCAACGATGAATATCGTCAACGCGCCGTGCGCATGGCAGCATGGGAATCCGACATCCAGCTTGCCGAAGGTGGCGTACGCGCCGGCACCATGGACGCCAAGCAGGTCGTGCCGACGATCTTCAACACCGGGCAGGTATTGTTCGGCTGGCTGGCTGCCTGGCAGCAGACCGGCGACGAGCGCTTTCGCGACTGCGCCACACGCGCCGCCGATTGGCTGGTAGCCGCACAGGATCCAGATGGCGCGTGGCGGCGCTTCGCGTCGCCGTTTGCCACGCAAGGTGTCAACACCTACAACACCCGGGTCGCCTTCGCGTTGGCCAAGGCCGGCCATGAGCTAAACGAACCGCGTTATCTCGAATCAGCCGTGCGCAATGTGCAGTGGGCGCTGACTCAAATGCACGCCAATGGTTGGCTGGATAACAATGATCTGGAGGACAACCAGCGACCGCTCACGCATACCATCGCGTACGCCACACGAGGCATCCTGGAAGTGGGCGTGATCGCCGACCAAGGCAGCTTCGTGGAAGTGGCCGCGCGCATCGCCCGAGCCGTGGCG
>JBBSSI010000054.1:0-9779 GCA_038242205.1 Lysobacterales bacterium | reverse complement strand
GTCATGGTGACGTCGGGCGTGTCACGGGTGACCCCGACGCCGAGCGCAAAGTTGAGCGTGCGCTTGTCGCTGAAACGGTACGAGCCGCCGAGCAGCAAGGTGCCCAGCACGCTGCGCGCGGAGCCGGCAACCTTCTGGCGATTCTGCCGGGTTACGCCGACAAAACTTTGGTCGTAGCCGATGCTCATCGAAGCCTTTTCGTTCAACGCCAAGCCCAGGCCGATGCTGGCATCGACGATGTCGCCCACCTCGACCGTACCGAGCGCGTCTTTTTCACCATTCAGGACGGTGCGGGAGACGTTGTGTCGAGCAAAATTGTGCAGGTAGCTGATGTTGCCGAAAAACACCACCGGGTCGGACGGAAACAGCCAGGTCATGCCCGGCTGCACCGAGTAGAAACCCGAGCCTGTGGGCAATTGCAGTGGCAGGCCGGTACGGGTGGCGTTTTGCACGCAGCGCTGCTGGCAATCGGTGGTGACCTCGAATGGATCCCTGCCGGTGCGTGATTTCACCCGCAGCCAGCCGACGTAATACGCGCTGTCGGCGCCGCCGTCATTGAGCTGATAGCGCGCGGTGGCTTCGACGTCGCCAATGCCACGACCTTGGGCGGTGAACACCCGGTCGGTCGCCGTACCGGTGAAGATCTCGCGACTGATGGTATCGGTGTGCGCCGACACATACGGCACGCGCAGCTCCAATTCGAGCCGGTTGGTCAGGCCGTAGCGAAACGCGAGAGCCGCGTTCTGGGTGGTCGTCTTGACCTGCCGCGCATCGATCAGTCCAATCAGGACCGCCGGAATCACGGTGTAACCAATCAATGCCACGCGGTTGTTCGACGAATACGAGAACTGATAGGCAGGCTCGACTACCAGCTTGCCCTCGGGCGTCAGCACGCCGGGTTGATCGAAGATGGGCGCAACTGCTGGAGGGCGATCGCCACTTTCCGGCGCGCGACCCACCGGGCGATTGTCCGGATTGTCGGTGGCGGTGGCGGGGGCGACAGTCACGCCCGCAGCATTGGGCATCGGTTGCGCGGTGGCCCTGCGGCCGCCGGCCGCCGCGCTGCCGCCGCGCGTCTGCCCCAACACATCCATGCCCACCGAATGACGCAACGCCTGATACTCCGCCTGCTGCTGCGCGAGACTGCGTTTCATCGCATCGAGCTGGGCGATCTGCGCGGCGATCTGGCTGTGCATCGCATCCAGCCGCTCGCCCTGCGTGATCACTTTTTGCCGCAGCGCTGGCGACAGTGCGATCGGCGCCGCGGTCGCGGGTGGACTTTGCGAAGTGACCGGCGCGTCCTGCGCGCTCGCGATACCGCTCGCCAGCAGCATGCTTGCGCAACCCATCGCGCAGCCCGTGCTCCATGCGGTCCGCTTCCTGTTTTTCTTGTCGGGCTTCCCCATCGCCTGTCACTCCGCTGTTAGTGGTGGTCGTCTATCGGTGGCTTGCTGCATGCAATCCCTGCTGCAACGCGGCAACGCGATGGCGTGGCGGCGATGAACGTTCTGCAGATTACAGTCCGCCGCGCGAATTGAGCAGCGCCGACTGCAGGGTGTCCTGCAGGTTCAGGCTGCGAAAGGTGTCGAGGCTGTTCACCGACGTGTCGAGCGTGGTGATGCTCTGGATGTGCTGATTGTCCAGACTGTTCTGGATCACGGTGCCGCCGAGCTGACGCAGCGCTGCCGGATCGAACAGGTTGCCCGGACCGACCTGCACCACGTTTACGGCGCCTGCGGCGGCCAGTGCGCTGGCCTGCGCTTGGGTAACGTGCGCGATATCGGGGATATTCACGCGCGTTTCAGTCACCAAGTTGCCGTTGACGTAAACCAGTCGCTGCAGACCAAACGAAGCGAGCAGTCCGGTGCCGGTGTCGAAGCCACCGCGCACGGCATCCAATTGGCTGTCGCTGACGGCGTGCGGCGCGATGGTGGCTGCGGAAGCCGACGTGGACATCGGAGCACTGGCGGCGGTTGGCGGGTGCGCACTGCGCGTGGTCTGGGCAAATCCGGCGCCGCTGACGACCAGCGCAGCGCCGGTCAGCGCGACGATCAGGAGTACCCGAATCTGTGCATGTTCCATGAGGTGCCTTCCTGCTAAATATCGCCGGGACCACGGCGTGGAATCACGATAGTCTCCAGACCGCGTCGGTCCAGTCCGGTGCCAAGCGGCGCCGATGGCGCCACGCGCCAGTCGTCGTTGCTGTTGAAGATGGCCAGACTGCGCCGGTTGTGGATCACAAACACCAGATGGCTCGTCCATAATTTCTCAAACTCCGACCGCGGCATCGAGCGCGTGCCCTTGGCCGGATCACCGATCAGCACGCGCTTGTCGGTAAGTCCCTTGATCACCACAAAGTGGTGGTAGCCATGCTCGTTGATCAACACGATTGCTGGCAGTCCGTCCTGGCGAAGCTTGTCCAGCGATACGTCGAAGCCGTCCGCGTCGAAACCGTTGGCCTGCAGGAAACGTTTGAGGTCAAGCAGCGAGAAGCCTTCCTTCTTGATCTTGGCCTGATCGCCATTTGCATACATCTGCTCAAAGGCGGTCTGTTCGTCGACCGGATAGTTGTACTGATAAGTCAGCAGCGTGGCGACCGCCGCCGAGCCGCAACTGAAGTCGTATTTCTGGTGGATCGTGTTGCGGTAGCGCGCTTCCTTGAGGCTGGTCATCTGCAGGTTGTAGCTGCCACCCGGCGCATGCAGCAACGCCGGCTCGGCCGCCAGTGCTGCGGTCGATGGCACACACGCCAGCACTATCCATGGCAGCCATCGCCTCATGGTTTGAATTGCACGTTGATGATGGTGGCGTCCTGAATCAGCACGCTGTTGCCGGTGTTCTGGATCACCGTGGACACGCCGGCTGCGCCGTTGAACGCGCCATTGCCGATGGTGTTGAAGCCAGTCGAGACGTGGTCATTGTGGTTGTCGCTCACATTGCCGTTGAGCGTGGTTTGCTGATGCACATCGGTGCCGCCGCTCATCGCCGCCAACGTGCGCATATCCGCACGCGGGCCGAAGTCGTCGACGTGCGATTTGCTGTCCGATTTTGCGTTGGCGGTTGCGGCTACCGCTGCCTGACTGCCAGCAGCAGCTGGCTGCGCGGCAGCAGCCGCGTTGGCTGGCGCGATGGCCAAGCACAGTAACGCCGTGACGAACAGTCCTGGAATTGCATGCATGACGTCTCTCCTTGCGAGATCACGAAGATCTCGAACAATCCCGATCGCCGCCGTCAGATTACGGCGGCGTGCATGAAAACCGCGGGCGCCGCGGGAACTCCCGCGGCGCCCCGATCAATCAATGCCCGAGGCTGAGATTTGCCTGCACATTCGCGCTCTGCTGGATCAACGAGGCTGCGCCGCTGTTCTGCGCCATAGCGGTGATGCCGGCTGCGCCGGTTGCCGCGCCATTCATGCTGTTGGACATGCGGAACGTGCCCGCGTCAGCCATGGCGCTGCCGCCCGATCCACCCATGCCGCCAGAAGCGCCGTTGCCGGTGCCGCCCATGCCTTCGCCGCCGGTGCCGCCAGCGCCGCCGTCACCCGCCATGCTGGTGCTGCTGCCGGCCATGCCGCCGGTGCCCGCGCCGCTGTCGGAGCTGGCGGTGGCCGAACCGGCCGTACCCGCAGCACCCGTGTTGGAGCTGGAACCACCGAGCGGTGTTCCGGCCCGGCCTTGACCGCTGCGTGCCGAGCCACCATCACCGCTGGCCGAGCCACCCTCTGCGCCGCTCTGCGCATAGCCATCTGCGCTATCGCTGCTGCCATTGCCGCCGCGACCGCTGGTCGCCAGTGCGCTGCCGCCGTCACCGCCACGCTGCCCGTGACCACCCGTACCGTCGCCGCCATAACCTTCGCCGCCGATGCCGCCGTTGCCGCCGTTGGCATTGCCTGCGTTCACTGCGGAGTTGCCGATACCGCTCACGCGGACGTTGGACACCGAGCCGTTGAGCGTGGAGGTAGCCACCGCGTTGCTGGTGTTGAACGAGTCGACGGTGCTGTGCGTGCTCGAATCGTTGTTCTGGTTCGAGTTGTCACGCATGCTGGTGCGCTGGCTCTGGTCGTTGTTCTGGTTGGAATTGTCGCGCGAGCTGTAATCGTTGCTCTGGTTCGAGTTGTCACGTGTGCTGGAATCATTGTTCTGATTCGAGTTGTCACGCGTGCTGGTGCGCTGGCTCAGATCGTTGTTCTGGTTGGAGTTGTCGCGATTGCTGGTGCTGGTGTCAGTCCGCGTACGCTGGCTGGCATCCGTGGTCTGGCTGGCATCGTTGTTCTGGTTGGAGTTGTCGCGATTGCTGGTGTCGGTCCGGGTGTGCTCGCTGGCATCCGTGTTCTGGCTGGAATTGTTGCCCTGGTTGGAATTGTTGTTCGGCGTCGTCTGCGACAGCGCTGGCAGGGTGATACCCAGACCAACACAGAGGGCGGAAACAAGAAGGGTCTTGCGCATGGTGATTCTCCGTTGAAACAACGAGACAGGCCCCCCTGCTTGGTGAACGTACGAGCGAAATGTCGTTGCGGACGCAGATGAATCCAGACTTTTTCTCCAACTACGTGCCGAATGACAAACATGGGACCCAGACCGCGTCAAAAATCCCGCGTGCGCGCACGGTGGCACCGCTTGAGTCAATCGGCGGTGAAGACGCCCGCCGTGAAAAAAGCTTTGAATGGTTGCGAAACAGCACGCGCAGACGATGACAACCAGCCAGTACGGCTAGCCAATACGAGCGCGAAACACGAACAGCTGGCTCCACGAAACAACAGCTCTGAAGGCATTGGCCGGCACGTTGTCAACACCTGTGACTTAACCGATGCCAGATCCTGATTAGCGCCGAAATTAAGCCGGTGTCACAAGTTTCTCGACCCGTTTGAGGGACGCTGTGACCTCCAGAGCGAGGTCGCACTCATGGCCAAGGATCGCATTCAATTCCAACCGGGTCTGTCGTTGGCCCGCTTTCTTGATCAATGCGGCACCGAGGCGGCGCGTGCCGGTGCGCTGCCTCGCGCGCGTGGGCGCGAGGCTTCGCCTGCCCGCGCTGCAAGGGCGCCGCTGCAGTCGTTGCGCGAACCGTCACGTTGAGCGGCTCTGGCAATGTTTGGTGGGGAACATCCGCGCAGCGGGCGGCACTGCAGGGGCAGAATCATCGCGCGCCGCAACGCCCGCGATGACGCGTATTCCCGCCAACGAACGAGCGCCACGCGCGACACCCACTTGAGCCATGCATCACAGGGGACGACACTGCCCTTACCCACCCCACGAATGTATTGCCCATGAAACTGTATTACATGCCTGGCGCCTGCCCGTTGGCGGCGCACATCGTTCTGGAATGGATCGGCGCGCCGTTCGAGACCGTCAAGGTTGAGCGCGACGCATTGAAGAGTCCGGAATACCTGCGACTCAATCCGGCCGGCGTCGTGCCCACGCTGGTGGACGATGATTTTGTGCTGACCGAGAACGTCGCGATCCTGCTCTATCTGGCGGAGACCCATCCGCAAGCGCAACTTGCCGGGGCCGCCGATCCGCGCTCGCACGCACGGGTCAACCGCTGGCTCGGCTTCCTCAACTCCGACCTGCACCAGTCGTTCAAACCGCTGTTCTCGCCCGCCAATTACCTCGCGGACGAAAGCCAGCACGAAGATCTGGCCGTGCATGCCAAGGCGCGACTGCGCAGCCTGTTCGCGTTGGTGGATGCTCCATTGGCGCAGCACGAATGGCTGGCCGGCTCGCAGCGCTCGATCGTCGATCCCTATCTCTACGTGCTGCTGCGCTGGGCACGTGCCAAGGCGATCGATCTCGGCGGAATGGACAACCTGCAGCGATTCTTCCAGCGCATGCACGACGATCCCGGCGTTCGTGCCGCCGAGCAAGCCGAGGGACTAAGCTGATTCTCAGTCCGCGCGCCAGCTCCTGACCCGATCGAAACCCGCAGGTCCCGATCTGCACTCGATAGCTGCTCAGCGCTTGTCGATCGGCACGTAGGCCTGGTCTTCCGGCCCGGTGTAGTTCGCGCTGGGGCGGATGATCTTGCCGTCCTCGCGTTGTTCGATGACGTGCGCGCTCCAGCCGGCGGTCCGTGAGATCACGAACAACGGGGTGAACATGGCGGTGGGAACGCCCAGCATGTGATAAGCGCTGGCCGAGAACCAATCCAGGTTCGGGAACATCTTCTTGGCCTGCGCCATGACCTGTTCGATGCGCTCGGAGATGTCGAACAGCACCGGGTTGCCGCCTTCGCTGCACAGTTTGCGCGAAACTTCCTTGATGATCTCGTTGCGCGGATCGGACACCGTGTACACCGGATGCCCGAAGCCGATGATGATTTCCTTGCGTTCGACGCGAGCGCGGATGTCAGCTTCGGCGGCATCGGCACTGCGATAACGCGAGATGATCTCCATCGCCACTTCGTTGGCGCCACCGTGTTTCGGACCGCGCAACGCGCCGATCGCTCCGGTGATTGCCGAATAGATGTCCGATCCCGTTCCAGCGATGACCCGCGCAGCAAAAGTGGATGCGTTGAACTCATGCTCGGCATAGAGGATGAGTGATTTGTCCAGCGCCTGCGCGTGCAATTCGCTCGGCGGAGCGCCGTGCAGCAGATGCAGGAAATGACCGGCGATCGATTCGTCGTTGGTCTCGGTTTCCACCCGCTTGCCGTTGTGGCTGAAGTGGTACCAGTACAGCAGCATCGAGCCAAAATTTGCCATCAGCCGGTCGGCAATTTCTCGCGCACCGGTGACGTTGTGATCATCTTTCTCCGGCAACACCGTGCCCAGCACCGAGCAGCCGGTACGCAGCACGTCCATCGGATGCGTGGATGCCGGCAACAGTTCCAGTGAAGCTTTCACCGGCGCCGGCAGCCCGCGCAGCCGCTTGAGGCGAGCGCGATAGTGTTTGAGCTCGGCCCAGTTCGGCAACACGCCGTGTACCAGCAGGTAGGCAACTTCTTCGAACGTGCCCTTCGCCGCCAGGTCGTGGATGTCGTAACCGCGGTAATGCAAGTCATTGCCGCTGCGCCCGACCGTGCACAGCGCGGTGTTACCGGCCGCCACACCCGACAGGGCAACGGATTTTTTCGGCTTGGGCAGGGTTTGGGTCGACTCGGTCATGGTGAAACCTCTCGTATCCGGCGGTGATTTAAAGGTGATCTGGGAGTCCGTGTCATGCCGCTTGGCGCGGCCTGCGGACGAGCGCGACGGATTGGCGGCAACGACCGCTCAGCTGGGGTCGGAGTCGGTAAACAAGGCGTCCAGTTTGCGCTCGTAGTCGTGATAGCCGAGGAAGTCATACAGTTCCTCGCGCGTTTGCATGCTGTGGACCGCCGCACGCTGCGTGCCGTCGCGGCGCACGGTGGTGTAAAAGTCGAGCGCGGCCTTGTTCATCGCTCGATAGGCGCCACAGCAATACAGGATGATGTCCACGTTCGCGCCGGCCAGCTCCTCGCGGGTGAACAGCGGCGTCTGGCCGAATTCGGTGATGTTGGCCAGGATCGGTACCCCGACAGCTGCCTTGAACTGACGGTACTGCTCCAACGTGCGGATGGCTTCAGGAAAAATCATGTCTGCGCCCGCATCGACGCACGCTTGCGCGCGTTCGATGGCCACGTCCATACCTTCCGTCGCCAGTGCATCGGTGCGCGCCATGATGACGAACTGAGAGTCGGTGCGCGCGTCCACCGCAGCCTTGACCCGGTCGACCATCTCGCCACGCGACACGATGGCCTTGCCCGGTCGATGACCGCAGCGCTTGGCTGCCACTTGGTCCTCGATGTGCATCGCGCCGGCGCCGGCCTTGATCAGCGAGCGTACCGTGCGCGCAATGTTGAATGCCCCGCCCCAGCCGGTGTCTGCATCCACCAACAGCGGCAAATCACAGACATCGGTAATCCGGCGGACGTCGGTCAGCACGTCTTCCAGCGCGCTGATGCCCAGATCTGGCATGCCCAGGGAGTTGGCGGCCACCCCACCACCGGACAGGTAGATCGCCTGGAACCCGGTGCGCTGGGCCATGCGAGCGGCGAAGGCGGTAATCGTGCCGACCACCTGCAATGGCTGCTCGACGGCGACCGCGGCGCGAAAACGCGCTCCGGCGGAAGGTATCTGGCTCATGGCAGCTCCGCAAAAACCCGCATTTTAGCCGATTGCGGGCAACTGCCTGATGCGAGACATGCCATGTCCACAGGAGAGCGATCGACTGACTGCGGCTGGAGCTGGCCAAAAAGAGTGACGAATCGCGCACGGTTCCGTACATTCTGCCCTGATGAGCACATCTCACTCGCTGGCAAAACGCATCCTCTGGGGATTGGTCATCGGCGTGGTCGCGGCCGTGCTGACCCTGATCGTCGGCTGGCTTTATCCGCCGGTCCTTGACGTCATGCGACGCGTCTCCAGCGCGGTGTTCGATCCGTTCGGGCAGATCTTTCTGCGCATGCTGTTTTTCGTGGTGATCCCGCTGGTATTCACCTCGTTGGCGTCGGGTGTGGCCCAGTTGGGACGGCTCGGCAACCTTGGCCCACTGGCCGGGCGTACCTTCGCGTTGTTCGCCGCCAACATGCTGATTGCTGTGGTCATCGGGCTGGTGATGATGAACACCGTGCAGCCGGGCCATCATCTGGATGCGCAAGCCAAGGCGCAACTCCTGCACGACTACGGTGGCGCGGCGCAAAGCACCATCGACAAACGCGCGGCCCAGCCGCAGATGAGCCTTTCCACTTTGGTGGAAATGTTCATGCCGCGAAACTTGCTCGGTGCGGTGGCCGGTCCCAGCCGCGACGCTTTGGGCGACGTGTTGCCGTTGATCTTGTTTGCCTTGCTGGTGGGCGCCGCCGCAACCCAACTCGGTGAGCGACAGCGACGGCAAGTGCAAGGATTTTTGGACACCGGCACCGAACTGATGACCCGCATCGTCGGGTTTGCGCTGGAACTGGCGCCGTACGCGGTACCGGCGATGATCTACAGCGTGATCGTGAAGGTCGGCGTCGACGTGCTGCTCGCGCTGTCGGTGTTCGTGGTCGGCTGCACCTTGGCACTGGCGCTGCATCTTTTCGGCACGATGTCGATCTGGATCCGTTACCTCGCCAAACGATCACCGGTGGCGTTTTTCCGCCAGATCCAGGCGCTGCTGGTCACGGCATTCTCCACCAGCTCCAGTAGCGCCTGTCTGCCCGCCTCGCTCGCCGTCGCGCACGAGGAGTTGAACCTGTCACCAAGCACCGCCGGCTTCGTGTTGCCGCTGGGTGCGACCATGAACATGAGCGGCACCGCGCTGTTCGAAGGTTGCGTGGTGCTGTTTGTGGCACAGGCCTTCGGCATCGAACTGACGCTGGGGCACCAGATCATCCTGATGCTGCTGGCCGTGCTGAGCGCCGTGGCAGTGGCCGGCATACCCGGCGGTTCGCTGCCCATGATTGCCGGCTTGCTGGCCACGTTCGGCATTCCACCGGAGGGCATCGGCATCATCATCGGGGTTGATCGCATCCTGGACATGATGCGCACCACCGTGAACGTCGGCAGCGATATCGTCACCGCCACGGTGGTCGACCGGCAGTTGCGGGCCAAGGTGATTGATCCATAGGCAGCGACAATCAAGCCCATGCCGACAATCAATTAGATTAATCGCGCCGCGCATCCTATCCTTGCTGTCACCTCAACCAGCACGGGAAAACCCGATGTCCCTGATCAACACGCAAATCAAGCCATTCACCGCCCAGGCGTTGAAGAACGGCAAGTTCATCGAAGTGTCGGACGCCGACATGAAGGGCAAGTGGTCGGTGGTGTTCTTCTACCC
>JBBSSI010000053.1:0-10215 GCA_038242205.1 Lysobacterales bacterium | reverse complement strand
TATGTGCGCGGCGGTCGCGACCCATCCACTGGATTTGATTGCAGCGGCTTTGTCCGCTACGTGTTTGCGCATGCGGTGGGCATGAAGCTGCCGACCAATTCCGCGTCACAGTTTCTTGCCGGACTCAAGGTTGACCGCGCGGACATGAAGCCAGGTGATCTGGTGTTCTTCCAGACCGGAAGCAAACATCGTATTTCGCATGTGGGCATCTACGTTGCCAACGGCCGTTTCATCCACTCGCCGGCCACCGGCAAGACGGTGCAGGTCTCAAGCCTCGATGAATCCTATTGGGCTCGGCATTTTGCGGGTGCAAAGCGCCCGTCCGGTATTGTCGCGGCGGCCGACAACGGCTGAAGCAAGCCCGCTGACGCTGCGCCGCCATACGTTGAAGGCCGCCTGAGGGCGGCTTTTTCACGGCGTGCCATGCAGAGCCAATGTGTGACTGCATGCGCGCCAGGCTTCGTCCGAGTGCGTGTGGTCCCCAAGCAACGGTTGCATGGCTGTGCGTCTGGATGACCACCTTGCTGCGCAAGCGCCGCTTGATGCGAAGCGGATTGCCTCCTGAGCGCAGTTGCATCCTGCCGCTGGTGCGCGCTGTGCATCGCGCACACCCAGCTTGTCGCTGTCGACGCGCTCCGGCACGATAGGCCACGCGCATTGCGCAACAGGCGTCAACGTCTACAGCACGGAGGGTACAGATGGAAACCACGGGGTTTGCGCATTGGCTTGTCGTGCTGGTGGAGACACTGTCGGCACTGTTCCTGTTGCTGCTGATGCTGGCTGTCGTGGTGGTGTTGGCCACGTGGGTCGTGGACCGCAATCAGACCGGCAATGCGGTGTTGCGCAATTTCCCGGTGATCGGGCACTTCCGCTACTGGTTTCTGCATCTGGGCGAGTTTTTTCGACAGTATTTGTATTCAAGTGATCGTGAGGAAATGCCGTTCAACCGAGCGCAGCGCACCTGGGTCTATCGAGCTGCAAAGGACGTGGACAACACCAACGCGTTCGGCTCCACGCGCGACCTGCGCGCCGAGGGCGTGCCGTTTTTTGTGAATGCGCCGTTTCCGGAACTGGGCGACGAACATGTCGACCCGCTGCCGGTGACCATCGGACCATTCGCGCGCGCGCCCTACAAACATGCGCCGTTCTTCAATATTTCGGCAATGAGTTTTGGGGCGCTGTCCGCGCCGGCGGTGCGAGCCTTGTCCCACGGCGCGGCGAAGGCGGGCATCTGGCTGGATACCGGCGAAGGCGGTCTGGCGCCGTATCATCTTGAGGGTGGCTGCGACATCGTCTTCGAAATCGGCACGGCAAAGTACGGTGTGCGCTCCCCGGACGGCAGCCTGGACGACGACAGGCTGCTGGCGATCTGTGCTCACGAACAGGTCAAGATGGTCAGCATCAAGTTGGGACAAGGCGCCAAGCCCGGCATGGGCGGCCTGCTGCCCGGGGTCAAGGTCACGGCGGAAATTGCCGCGATCCGGGGCATTCCCGTCGGCGAGGATTCGCAAAGTCCAAATCGCCACCTGGACATTGCCAACGTCTTTCAACTGCTGGATGCGATCCAGCATATCCGCGATCTCACCGGCAAGCCGGTCGGCTTCAAGGCGGTGCTGGGTGGCCTCGAATGGATCGGCGAGCTGTGCGATGAAGTCGCGCAGCGCGGCGTGCGTAGCGCACCGGACTTCATCATTGTGGACGGCTCCGAAGGCGGAACCGGCGCGGCACCACAAACCCTGATGGAGGGCGTCGGCTTGCCCCTGCATGAAGCCTTGCCGGCGTTGTTGAACATGCTGATCGTCAAGGGCTTGCGCGAACGCATCAAGGTGGTGTGCTCGGGCAAGTGCGTAACCGCTTACGACGTTGCATGGGCCTTGTCCGTTGGGGCCGATTTCGTCAACTCAGCGCGCGGTTTCATGTTCGCGCTGGGCTGCATCCAGTCATTGCAATGCAATCGCAATACCTGCCCGACCGGCATCACTACGCAAAATCCTCGACTGCAGCGCGGCCTGGTGGTCGGCGACAAGAGCGAGCGGGTTTTTCATTACGCTAAGAATGTCATGCACGAGGTTGGCATCATCGCGCACAGTTGCGGCGTCACCGAACCGCGTCAACTCAACCGTGGGCATTGCCGCGTGGTCGGTGACGATGGCTTGTCGGTGCCGCTGGAAAAGCTTTATCCGTATCCGCCAACGACGGGCTGAACGTCAGACCAGTGGCAGGCTGGGCCAGGCGCTTTAGGCGCCGCGGCCGACCCACTACTCCGCTCAGTTCAAGTATTCGGCAAGCTGTTTGCCCTCGCAACGTGTCCAGGGAAACGCACCGACGGAACGATTACGGCGCATCAGGCATTGCTTGCACCCAGCTCCGTCCAGCCGGCGTCACTGCGCACTTGCAATGGCTTGAAGCGACGCTTGTAATCCATCTTCGGATGACCCTCGATCCAGAAGCCGAGATACACCCACGCCAGGCTGCGGCGGCGCGCCAGCGCTACCTGCTGCAGGATGGCGAAAGTGCCCAGGCTGCACGCCGCCTCGCCTGGGTCAAAAAAGGTGTAGACCGCGGAGACGCCATTGGGACAAATATCGGTGACAGCTACGGCCAGCAGTTTTTCGCCACGGCGAAATTCCAGAAACAGCGTCGGGCTCCACGGCGCGGTGAGGAAGCGGTCGAAATCGCTGCGCTGCGCGTCATCCATTCCGCCAACACGGTGGCGAGCTTGCAGATAGCGCGCATACAGCTGGTAGCGCTCGTCGCTGTAACCCGCATCCAGCTCGCGCACGGTCAGGTCGGCGTTCCGCCGCAAGCAGCGGTTTTGCGCACGGTCTGGTTGAAACCGATTCACGTCGACGCGACAAGGCGTGCAGGCATGACAACTTGCGCACTGCGGAAGGTACAGATTCCCACCGGCGCGACGGAAGCCTCGCGCAAGTGTCGGGCCATACAACTGCTGCAAGTCCGGCGCACCCGGGTCCAGCACAAGACTCTGCGCCATGCGCTCGGGGTAGTAGCCGCACGCATGGGGCAGGGTCTGGAACAAACGGACATGATCAGAGCGCATGGTCCGATTCTAGGAAGCCGACAGCAAGAAACCAAGCATCAGGCAGGCGCTGATCCATGCCTTTCCCAGGGTGTCGCACCGGGGTTTCGGGCGGTGACTGCTCAGCGAGGTTGTGCTGTGCGTGGGCGAGATCTTCGCTTGAACCTGCCCTCCATGGCCTGTTCGCGGAAAGACGCAAGTGGCATACACCGGCGCGCGCACCGCGTGGCCAGCGCGCGGCCTCAGATGTAACGCAGGTAGCGCAGCATCAGCAGCACGCAGGCTGCCATCACCACCAGCAGGATGATGCGTCGTGCACGTGCTGCCACGTGCTGGCGGCGCGCATCAGGCGATGGGTTGCGCGCAGCGGCCAGCTCGTCGCTGTGAACCGTGAACGGTTCAATGCCCATCTCTGTCAGGAGAACCCGGGCGCGGGTGTAGTCGTCCGGGTGGGAGATCCAGACCTGCGGCCAATCGTCACGCCGTTCGCGGCGCTGCAGGTAACTGGCGCGCTTCCAGGTCGTGCGGTCATAGCGTGACCGATTGAGCACACTGCTGGCGATGCCGTTTTCCGTGAGCAACGCGACGAGACGATCAATGTTTTCGTTGCGAGGAGAGGTATAAAGCTGGCGCATGCAGGCAGTTTAACTGGTTGCATCGGCCCGCCGTGGTCGTCAGGGCTGGCGCACGCGAATCAAACCTTCCTGTGCGCTGGATGCCACCAGGCGCCCATCGCGACTGAAGATCTGCCCACGCGCCAGACCCCGCCCGCCTTGCGCGGTTGGACTATCAAACGAATACAGCAGCCACTCGTCGACGCGGAACGGACGGTGAAACCAGAGCGCGTGGTCCAGGCTGGCCATCTGCACGTGATCGGTCAGGTAGGAAATGCCGTGCGGCAGCGTGGCCGTCCCGATCAGATGGAAATCCGACGCATACGCCAGCAGCACGCGATGCAGCGTGGCCGCATCACTGATGGGCGAAATGAGCTTGAACCAGATGTGCTGAATCGGTGGACGCTTGGCGGGATGCCGCTCGTCGCTGGGCCAGACTTGCCGAAATTCGAACGGGCCGTCAATGCCCATCCAGCGCTGCAGTTTGACCGGCAACCGCTTCAAGTCAGCGGCGGACAGCGGCGACCTGGGCTCGATGTCCTCCGGAGCGGGTACTTCCGGCATCGACGTCTGGTGTTCCACGCCCTGTTCGGGAACCTGGAACGATACCGAGCCGGTAAGGATCGGCTGCCCGTGCTGGATCGCCACGACTCGACGCGAGGAAAACGAGCCACCGTCGCGGGCGCGTTCCACGCTGTAGACAATGGGCGCTTCGATATCGCCGGCGCGCAGGAAATAGGCGTGCAGAGAGTGGGCCTCGCGAGCCGCGTCCACGGTGTGCTGTGCGGCCGCCAAGGCCTGGCCCAGCACTTGACCGCCGAAGACGAAACGCGTGCCGATGTCCCGACTCTGGCCGCGGAACAAGTTGTCTTCCAGCTGCTCAACCTGCAGCAGGTTGATCAGTTCAGCGACGTGGTTCTGCGGCATGAAGCGTGTCCGTGATGAAGGCGGGGGGCAATTATAAAGCGCGGCGGCAGATTGTCCGCGTACGCAAGAAGCGCGCGCCTGCCGTCAAGTCAACGTGCGGGCAATCGAGTCAGTCCGCTGGACGCAAGCACTTCAGGCCACGGAAACATCGGGCCGGGATCAAGCTTGCGTCTGACCGCAAGCGCCGGATCGTCGCTGGCGGCAAGCAGTTCCGTATCCAGGTCCTGGTGACCGGCAATATCGCGCAGGCGTGGGAATTCTGTGCGCAGATGCGCGAGCAGGTCGCACAAGGCTGCAATCTGCGACGCGGGATACGCTTCGGTCATGTGCTGCTGGCGCGAGTCCCACCAATGTGGATAGCGGCCAAGGTTTACCAGCTCGATGCCGATCGAGTTGGCATTGTGCCCGCGCACGTGATGCGCTATCCGGGTGCCGGGCACGTAGCAATGAATTGCACCGTCGCGGTCCACGTAATAGTGGCCGCAATTGCCGGTGCCGCCCGCGTGCAGCACGCGCTCGCCATACTCGCGTGCGGTGGCCAGGTCAGGGAGCTCGGTGCAGTGCATCACCACCAGGCCCACCGCATCGACCGCGCGCTCGTCCAGCAAATCAACGTAAGGTAGTGGTTGGTCATGGATGCGCGGACTGGGCATGGCTAAAGTTTCGCACGCCGCGCCAGCTGGCGAAATGCCGCCTGTTACCATGCGCGTCTTGTTTCGCAGGTATGCAGGGATACGTTGATGCGTGGTCATGTTGTCCTTTCGCACGGCTCCAACTCCGGCCCGGATGCGACCAAGGTCAGTGCGCTCGCTGCGCTGGCCGAAGCGATGGGCTGGACAACGCTGCGGCCCGACTATGCGGACGATGACGCACGCGGACATGCCAGCTCTGTAGCCCCGCGTGTCGCCCGCCTGCGCGCGACGATCGAAGCCCTGCCTGCGCCTCCGGTATTGATTGGTTCCAGCATGGGCGCGTTTGTTTCAGCGCTGGTGTCGCTGGACGTCGCGGTGGCCGGGCTGCTGTTGCTGGCCACGCCCAGCGCCATACCGGACTGTGCGCGAACGCTTGACATGCGGCGTGGTGTGCCCACGCTGCTGGTGCATGGCTGGCGCGACGAGGTGTGCGCGGTAGCAGCCGTGCAGAAATTTGCCGCGCGTTACCGTGTGCCGCTGCTGGTACTGGACGATGACCATCGTCTGGGTAGCAGCGTGGAGGTCATCGCCGCCCAGTGTCGCCTGTTCCTCGATCAAGTGGCGCAGGGCGCATGACTGCATATTTCGCCACCTGCCCAAAGGGCATGGAATATCTGCTGCGCGATGAGCTGATCGCGCTGGGCGCCGATGATGTGCGCGAAACGCTCGCCGGAGCGCACTTTTCCGGCTCGCTGGAGACCGCTTATCGCGCCTGTCTGTGGTCGCGCCTGGCCAGCCGCATCCTGCTGCCGCTGGCGGAATTTGCCGCGGTCGATGACGACGCGTTGTACGCGGGCGTGCAAACCATCGACTGGAGCCAGCACCTGGCCGTGCATGCGACCCTGGCGGTGGATGCCGGCACCGCGCTGAGCAAGCTCACCCACAGCCAGTTCATTGCGCAGAGGGTAAAGGACGCGGTTGTTGACCAGTTTCGCCAACGCGACGGCGAACGGCCAAGCGTGGATACCGACGAACCGGACGTGCGTATCAATCTGCGCCTGCGCCGCGATCGCGCCACGGTGTCGCTGGATCTGGCCGGTTCGCCGTTGCACCGACGCGGCTGGCGGGAAGTGCAGGGCGAAGCGCCGCTGAAGGAAAATCTGGCGGCGGCGATGCTGCTGCGTGCGCACTGGCCTGAAATCTATGCGCGCGGTGGCGCACTGCTTGATCCCATGTGTGGATCGGGAACGCTGCTGATCGAAGGCGCGTTGATGGTGGCCGACTCGGCGCCCGGCCTGCACCGCGACTATTTCGGCTTTCTGGGCTGGCAGCAGCATGACATCGCCCTGTGGCGCAGTTTGCTGGATGAAGCTCGACAACGCGCCGACGTCGGCCTGCGCGCGTTGCGCAGCATTTTTTTTGGTAGTGACATCGACCCACGCATGGTACAGACGGCCAAACGCAACGCCCAGAGCGCCGGCGTGGCCGGGTTTTTCACGCTGGACAAATGGGACGCCACGCAGCTCACGCCACCGTCGGGAGTGCAGAGCGGGTTGGTGATCACCAATCCGCCCTATGGCGAACGCCTCGGTGATCACGAGCAGATGCCCGGGTTGTATCGCGCGCTCGGCAGTCGCTTGCGGCAGCATTTTGTCGGCTGGCATGGTGCCGTGCTTGCCGGTGATGCGGAGCTGGGTCGTGCCATGCAGCTACATGCGGACAAGCGCTATGTGTTGTTCAACGGCGCACTGGAAACGCTGCTGCTGACGTTTGACATCGAGGCTCGGGATGAAGCACCGCGCGAACGCAAGCCGCTGTCCGACGGCGCCCAGATGCTCAAGAACCGTCTGGAGAAAAACCTGCGGCGTCTGCGCAAGCGGGTGGCGAGCGAAGGTATCCACTGTTGGCGCGTCTACGACCAGGACATGCCCGAATACGCCGCGGCCATTGACGTTTATGGCGACATCCACGGCGACGATCATCTGCACATCCAGGAATACCGCGCGCCGGCGGAGATACCCGCCGATGTCGCGCGCTTGCGCATGCGCGAGATCGCGCGCGTGGCCGCGGAAGTAATCGGTGTGCCGCGTGAACGTGTCGCGCTTAAAACTCGCGAACGCGGCACGGGTGGTTCCAAGTACGGCAAGTTTGATCAGCGCGATGAGTACTTCCAGGTCGAGGAAGCCGGTCTGAAGTTCCTGATCAACCTGACCGATTACCTCGATACCGGCCTGTTTCTGGATCACCGGCTCGCGCGGGCGAAGGTGCGCGAGCTGGCCGCGGGTAAATGCTTTCTCAATCTGTTTGCGTACACGGCCAGTGCCAGCGTGTATGCGGCCGCCGGCGGAGCGCTGGAAACCACCAGCGTCGATTTGTCGGCGCCGTACATGGAGTGGGCGTCACGCAACCTTGCGTTGAACGGCTTCACCGGTGCGAGTCATCGATTGATGCAGTTCGACGCGCTGGATTTTCTGCGCCGCGATCGTGGCCACTACGGACTGATCTTTGTCGACCCGCCGACGTTTTCCAACTCCAAGCGCGCCGGCGATTTCAGTGTGCAACGCGATCATGTCAAACTGCTGGATGCCTGCAACGCGCGGCTGACGAACGACGGCGTGATCCTGTTCTCCAACAATTTCCGGCGTTTCAAGCTCGACCGCGCCGAGCTCGAACAGCGCTTTGACATCGAGGACTGGACTGCCCCAAGCATCCCGTTCGACTTCGCGCGCCGCGCCGGCATTCACGGTTGCTGGCTGTTGCGCAAACGAAAACCCGACGCAGGCGTGAACCCTTGGGATACTACACAAATTAAAAAGTAAACCCTTCAGTTCACATTAAGCAGAATCAGTCGAACATCAGCACCGAACCAAGGAGAACGCATCATGAGCATACGTTTTGGTGGTAACGGCAAGCTGGTGATCCTGAGCATTGCGGTCGTGGCTGCATTGGCTTTGCCATTGAGCGCTGCGGCGCGCGGCTGGAACGGCCAGGGTAATCATGGGTCGTATCGTGGCGGCTACTCCGGCTCTTATTACGGCCACGGCGGTTACGGCCACGGTGGGTATGGCCACGGCGGGTATGGTTATGGCTCTTACTATCGCGGCGGGCATTCCAACGCCGGACGCTGGATCGGCGGCGCGATTGTTGCGGGCGCCGTGGTTGGGTTGATCAGCCAGGCGACGCGACCTGCACCGGTGTATTACCAGTCTCCGGGGTACTACGGTTCGCAAGTGGTGTACAGCCGGCCGCGCGTGGTTTACAGCGAGTATTACCCCGCTCCAGTGGTGCGCCGGCGGGTGGTAGAAACGCGAACGGTCTACGAAGATCCGTACCAGACGCGCTACATTGGTCGATATGACGGCGACGACTGATTTTCGTTGTTGACGCAGTCGCAAAGAGCCCGGCCGGTCCGGGCTCTTTGCGTTGCGGTTGCGGATGCGAAGCCGCTCGCCTGTGTGCATCGTTGGCAATGGCTCCCAACCTCCTGTCTTGCTCCGCTTGCGGGCATTACCAATATCCTGACTGCAGCGTTGCGCCAGCGCGCTGCCGAGCCGTCGGACCGGTGTCAATCACGGGATATCAACGCCGGCCGGCGCAGGCTGCGTGCTCTGCATTGATTCTTCAACCGGCGGTGAACGGCTGCGAATTGGGCCAGGTCAGCCCCGTTCCACGGAGTCGTTCTTGAGCATTTCCTTGCCCGCCAACGCCAATGCCCATGCCGCTGCAGTTGGAGCATCGTTTCGGCACACGCGGCCGCGAACTCTGGAGCTTTGCCGCACGCTGAGTGCCGAAGACATGCAGGTGCAGTCGATGCCGGACGCCAGTCCTGGCAAATGGCATCTGGCGCACACCACCTGGTTCTTCGAGCAATTCGTGCTCGTGCACGACGCAGCGTGGATTTCGCCGTATCCAGACTTTCGCTTTTTGTTCAACTCTTACTACCAGACAGTCGGCCCCATACCCGCGCGGAGCCGGCGCGGATTGTTGTCGCGCCCATCACTGGCCGAGGTTCTCGATTATCGGGCGCGCGTGGATGACGCGGTGAGTGCTCTGCTGGCGCGCAGCAAAGACCCTGATCTGGCCACGCTGGTGGTCATGGGCCTGCAACACGAACAGCAGCACCAGGAGTTGCTGCTGACCGACATCAAACACGCCTTGTGGTGCAATCCGCTGCAGCCGGCATACCGTTTGCCACTTCCCGCGGAGGCGGCCGCATCGACCGTTGCAATGCATTTCATTCGCGGTCGCGAGGGCATCGTGGAGATCGGTCATCGCGGTGATGGCTTTGCATTCGACAGTGAGACGCCGCGGCACCGCACGCTGTTGCAACCGCATGCGCTAGCCAGCCGGCTGGTGAGCAACGCTGAGTATCTGGGATTTGTCCGCGAAGGCGGCTATCGCGAGCCGACGCTGTGGTTGTCCGATGGTTGGGAAACCGTACAGCGTGAAGGCTGGCGGCATCCGCTGTATTGGCACGATGATCTGGAGAGCCAGTTCACCCTGTCCGGCGTATGTGCGATAGATGCGCAGGAACCTGTTTGTCATTTGAGCTACTACGAAGCCGACGCGTTTGCGCGCTGGGCGGGCGCCCGACTGCCCACCGAGGCTGAGTGGGAAGCGGCGGCGCAGGGCGCCGTGGTCGCCGGCAATCTGCAGGAATCGGACCGTTTTCAGCCCCAGCCGGCAAACACGGCGGATGGCATTCAACAGCTCTTTGGCGATGTGTGGGAATGGACCGCGTCGCCCTACATCAGCTACCCGGGATTTCGACCATTGCCCGGCACGCTGGGTGAATACAACGGCAAGTTCATGTGCGGGCAGTGGGTGTTGCGCGGTGGATCGTGCGTCACGCCGGCGGATCACATCCGGGCCAGCTACCGCAATTTCTTTCCACCACATGCCCGCTGGCAATTTGCGGGATTGCGACTGGGACAAGACCGATGAGCAGCGTGCAACCGTGTGGACCAGGCGGGGATGATGTGGGTGTTGGCAGCGCACAGGT
>JBBSSI010000052.1:0-10362 GCA_038242205.1 Lysobacterales bacterium | reverse complement strand
TTTGGTACAACCAGTCCCGACTACACTCCACCTTGAACTACGTCAGCCCGATGGAGTTCGAGCAACACTGGCTGGCCGGCCAAGCCAAACAAGCCAGCTCATGACCTCGGTTATGGGATACGTAATTCGAGGGCAAGGACACATTGATGGGAATCTTGGTGCTGTCAGAGCAGCGGGCGGCGGCGCGAGTGAGCTGCGAATCGACTACGGGTGCGGCCATCGCGCGTATTTCATGCAGCGAGGTTGGGTGCTTGTGGTGGTGTTGGCAGGCTGCGACAAGCGGAGCCAACCCGCAGAAATCAGGCCAGCCCAGCGCATTGCCATCAGGTGGGAGCGTGAATCATCAAAGGCGAGAGAGACATTTCCCCGTTATGCCAGCGCCGACTATCTCAAGACCGAGGCGGACGTTGCTGCGTATCTCGAGAGTCAGAAGATGTACGGTTTTGTCTGCTCAAACTGTCACGCCCATGCAACGTGGTTTGGCTAGTTTTGCGAAATGGCGTCATGTCTCCGCGTGGATCAGGACTGCAGGTGAGTCGATGAAGATGACGAGTGTGTGGCTGATGGCGTCCCTGACGCTGCTTGCGTTGCCGGCGTTTGGCATGCAACCGGACGGGGGCACTTTCACGCCTGAAGCGGGCTTTGGCGGTGCAAGCGAAGGCAACGGCACGCTCAAGCTGTTCTTCGGCAGTGAGCGTCCATTCCACGTGGAGAGTCATGGGCAACGTTTGGCCGATGGCACGTTCCAGCTGGATCAGACCGTGCTGTTCGGCGACAAGCCGCCGCGACGGCGCCGCTGGAGTCTGACCACGGTGCAGCCGAACTTGTACAGCGGCTCTCTCAGCGATGCCGCGGGCACCGTGAGCGGTCACACAGATGGCTCACGACTGATCTTTCGCTATCGGTTGAAAGGACCGCTGGTCATGCATCAGATGCTTGAGATGATGCCGGACGGCACGATCGACAACGTCGGCAGAATTACGTTCATCGGGATTCCGGTCGGGCATCTGCACGAGACCATCGTGCGCAAGCCGAGCGTGACGGAATAGTCCGGCGCCACCGCGGTCTGTTGTCTGCAGGGGCGGGCCGGACACCGATCCAGCCAAAGTTCCGTGGCAGGGCGTCCACCTGGTTACCCTGCACGGTCACCGAGTTGTCTGTTGTGGATCAGTCGTCGGTCTTGGCGACCACGCTGCCATCGTCCGGATCGATCAGCAAGTCGACATCGTGGCCGCTGGCGGTCGTGGCGTCGACGCTCCACAGGCCGTGTTCGTATTCCACGTCGTGCACGTTCTGATAGCCGGCACCGGCCAGCTTGGCTTTGACCTCGTCCGCCTTCAGCTTCGAGGGCGCATCGCTGACGTAAACCTTGCCGTTGACCGGCCCGACGCTGAGCTTGACCCACTGCTCATTGCCACCGCGTGCCTTGCTGCGCCAGACGCCGTCCTTGAACTTCAGATCCTTGATTTCCTTGAAGCCGGCGTTGGCGATCGCGGTCTTCACGGCCGCTTCGGTCATCGCACCAGCGGGTGGCTGCGGGTTCCAGGTGGTGACCGTGGTGGTGCTGGTGCGGGTCGAAGACGATGTGGTGGCCGGCATGGTCTGGCCGAAAGCGACTCCGCAAACCGAAAGTCCGATCAGCAGGGAGAGGGTGCGCTTGTTCATGGCAAGTTCCTTCAGATGTCGAGATGACAACGTCCGAGCATGCGCACCGATCGTTCAACATCACGTGAATCGCGAATTGCTCAGCGCGGCGTGCGTGCGCATGGATCGGCAAAGCCGTGCGTTGCGCCTCGGCCACGCGGGGCACAGCGTCGATGACGAAGTCGGCCCTGGATACTTCTGCGCGGCAGCCCACGCGGAGTCGCTACCATGGCGGGTCATCCTTATCGTGATCCGCCCGGTCATGCTTCCACGCCCGCTGGTCTGCCTGTTTGCTGTCGTCCTGAGCCTGGGCGTTTCGTTGCCGTTGGCCGCCACCCAGCCAGCCGCCCAGACCATCGGCGAGCAGCGCGAAGGGGTTTTGTTCTGGACCCAGGCACAGCGCGAAACGCGGTTCCCACTGATGTACCGGCGGTTTCCCAGCGACCGCGCGGCCCGCGGCACGCAAATACACGCGCTGCCGCCGGGTCAGCCGCTGCAGATCGCCGGACAGGATGGGACGGCATGGCTGACCAGCTACATGGACCGGCATCACCTTGCCGGCGTGATGGTCTTGCAGCACGGTCGCGTGCGGCTTCAGCGATATGCACCCGGTTTCGGACCGGAGCAGTACTGGGAGTCGTTCTCGGTGGCCAAGTCGGTTACCTCGACCTTGCTCGGCATCGCGTTGCAGCAGGGTTTCATCCACAGCATGGACGACCAACTGGTCAGCTACATTCCGGAACTGCGTGACAGCGCTTACGCGAACGTCACCGTGCAGCAGTTGCTGACGATGACCTCGGGCGTGCGCTGGAACGAGGACTATGCCGACGCCCATTCGGACGTCGCGCAAATGTATCGCGGTGCCTGCGTCGATGGCCGCGCGCACGTTCTCAGCTACCTGATGAAGCTGGCGCGGCAGTGGCCGGCGGGCACGCACTGGAACTACAACACCGCCGAAACCGATCTGCTCGGCATCCTGGTGCAGCGGGCCACGCATCGTTCGCTGGCCGCCTATCTGGCGCAGACCATCTGGCAACCGTACGGCATGGCGGCGGACGGCTACTGGATCAAGGACGAATGCGATGGCAGCGACACCGGCGGCAGCGGCTTGTCGGCCACGCTGGGCGACTACGCTCGCATCGGCCAATTCATGCTCGACGGCGGACGCATCGACGGCAAGCCGGTGATCGCCGCTGCGTGGCTCGACGGCGCGGTACGTCGTCAGTCCAGCACCGAGTCACCCGACCGTGGCTACGGCTATTTGTGGTGGACCGACACCGACGGCAGCTACGCCGCCATCGGCATCTTCGGCCAGATGATCTACGTCGATCCATCGCGCGAGCTGGTGATCGCGCAGGTGGGCGCATGGCCGCAGGCGACCTCCAAGGCGCTGGTTGCTGCACGGCGCGAATTTGTTGCTGCGATGAAACGGGCGGTGGATACGGAGCGCAAGCCCTCGGCGCATCCGTAGGGAAGTGGCTTCATGGCGGGTCGACTTGGTCAGTCGACGATGGACAGATTGGGCGATCGCAGCGCGAACGACTTTGCCGCCGACGTGCCGGATTCCGTCGAGCGGAGTCAGGGTGCTGGGTTGCCGTTCACGCCTGTTTGGGATGTCACGCTGACATTCAATACGTCGGTCAAGTCACCTTCATCGCTCGTCGCCACCGACGCTTTGGTCGGCGTACCCGGTCGGGTCCGCGGCATGAACGGATCCAGCAATTGGCCACCAAGTGACGTGGGCATCGGCGCGTCAATCCCGTACTCGGTTGGCCAATGGCCCGGCGACTGATAGGTGCCGAACAGGTGATCCACGAACGGAAACGTCGCTGCATAGTTGCGGTCACGTCGGGCGTCATTGGTGTGATGCCAGCGGTGGAAAAACGGCGTCGCAATGACGTGCTCCAGCAAGCCGAAGCGCCAGCGTACGTTGGCGTGGATGAAGAACCCCCACAGCGTGCCAAGCACCAGGAACAGCGCGGTGACCGTGTTGCTGTCACCGGTCAGCCCGAGCGCGAGCACCGGGATGAAGCCGAGCGTGCGGGTAAACACCATGTCCACCGGGTGGGCGCGGGTATTGCTGAGAAAATCGATGTCCGAGGCGCTGTGGTGTATCGAATGGAAACGCCAGAGGAACGAAATCTGGTGGCTGAGACGATGGGCCCAGTAGAAACCGATCTCGCCCACCAGGAGGGCAACCGCGAGTCGCAGCCAGCCAGGCCACGCCGCGATTGCGTCGAGCACGGCGGACGGAATGAGTTGGTGTACAGCAGCGCCGACAAGGACCAGCGGTGCACCAAGAAACAGGCCGATCACGACCGCGTTCAGGACGAAATAGCCGAGGTCAGCCAGGAACTGCGGACGAAAGAAAGCCTGCCGCTGGATGCCGGCCAGTCGCTCGAGCGGCACGAAAATCGCACACAGCAGAAGCAACCAGGCGGAAAGACGCAGAATCTCGGAAAACAGGGCAGTCATGGAAAGTGTCCAGGCCAAAAGTCCGGGCGCCTCAGCACCCGGACGTTGACTGAAGACTCAGCTGAGGTCGCTATCGCGATCGATACCGCGACGGCGCATTTCGCGGCGACGCGCAGACACGGTCAACAAGCCCAACCCGAACAGCCCAATGCCGAACATCGCCCACACCGGCGGCTCAGGAACGTTCTGCGTCATCGAGACACCGCTCAACACGGCAATCGGAGGCAGACCACCCGGCGTGCCAATCGAGAAGAAGTTCAGGATTTCAGACGCAGAATTTGCGGTGAACGTGAAAGACTGCGACGCCCAGCCGGACCAACCATGCGTTGGAATGCTGTTGATTGGGGTAACGAAAGACTGGCTACCCAAGGAAACCTTGAGCTTCTCCGTCGTTGCGCCGGTGCGGCTCATCTCTTGCGTGCTGCCCCAGTAAAACCTCACGGTGTACTTGGCACCGGTGACCAGGTTGTTGACGGTTTGCTCGATCGAACCGTTCAAGCCCGCTTGACCATCCAGGCCGACAAACGAGCCGGAACCAATCGGCGGTGCAGCGATGGCTGGAGGGAGGCGCTGCGTGGTGGCGCCATTGAACTGGTTGCATGCAGTCACGCTCGAAGCAGCCGCCGCGCTGGGATACCAGAGTTCGTAGCCGCCATTGCCTTTCCATCCGGAAATGAACTGGCCACCATAGCTGCAGCTGCCGCTTCCGTCGTGGCCTGTGCCTGAGCGCGAACCGAACTGCGTGGGTCCGGTTTTTGTCGGCGAGACTTGGCTGAAGTCCCCGTTGGTGATCATGTTGGGTGTCGCGCAGGCGATGCCCGTCGAGCCGACCATGAGAAGTGTAGCCACGCAAAGTAATGACAAACGCATATGAACCCCCTGGTTGAACAGCTTGTTTGAAGAAACAAGTGCGGGAGTCACACAGCATGATTTGTGCCAGCGAAAGATACGCTTGCAAATCCGTGTGTTAAGCGTGGACACGAAACGTTGGCGTAAAGAAACGTAAGGATATTCGACGTCAGAAAGCAGAGCTTTCACCCCCAAAACCATTGGACGTCGCGGCGGCCTATCAAGCTATATGGATACGAATCAATGTATTACGCATGACCGATAATTCGCGATCGCAACCGTGCAAATTGTGTAAATAGAAGCGACACACCGAACGGACAAGGATGCGCTGGATCAGGTGCGGCCGAGACCATGAGGTCGCCGCATGCAGCCGGACTTCGCGAGCACTCTGGTAGCTCTGATCTCATCCAGACACGGTCGCCCCCAGCCGCTCGCTGGATCAGTACTTCGCTCTTCTCAGACACGACGGATGTCGGTGCTGCTGGGCGTACCGGCGTCGACATCCGACGCCAAGCGCTGCCTACCTGATTTTCACGACTCGCTCGCTTGCCGACCGAATGCTCGACGGCCGCGTCCAGATTCAGGAGACGCGCTGGTACCGCGTCGACCACAGATTGTTTCGCGTATGCAGATGATTCGCACCGTACAGATCGATCCGGCCTGCGACCGCATGATCAACGTCGACGCGAAGTACCGCTTGGTCATCGTCGGCGCAACGCTGGCAGAACAAGGTGTCGCTGCGAGAGAGGATTGCTTCAGGCCACGAACTGCAACCGCGCCAGCTCGGCGTACAGGCCGCCCTCGGCGAGCAGGCTTTCGTGGGTGCCTTGCGCGACGATGCGGCCGCCGTCCAGCACCACGATGCGGTCGACGCGTTGCACGGTGGCCAGGCGGTGGGCAATCACCAGCGTGGTGCGGCCTTGCTCCAGCCGCTCCAGTGCCTGCTGGATGGCCGCCTCCGATTGGGCGTCCAGTGCCGAGGTGGCTTCGTCCAGCAACAGCAGCGGGGCGTCGCGCAGGATCGCCCGCGCGATCGCCACTCGCTGGCGCTGGCCGCCGGACAGGCGCACGCCGCGCTCGCCCAGCTCGGCGTCGTAGCCGCCGTCCATGGCATCGATGAAGTCGTGCGCCTCGGCGGCCAGCGCAGCGTCGCGCACTTCGGCATCACTGGCGTCCTGTCGGCCGAAACGGATGTTGTCCGCAGCGCTGCCACCAAAGATCACCGTTTCCTGTGGCACCAGCGCGATCGCGCCGCGCAGCTCGGGCAGAGCGAGTTCACGCAGATCCACGCCGTCCAGGGTGATGCGACCGGATTGCGGATCGTAGAAGCGCAGAAGGAGCGTCAGTACGGTGCTTTTGCCAGCGCCGGACGGACCGACCAGCGCGACCGTTTCACCCGGCGCGATGCTCAGTTCGAAATCTTCCAGTGCGGCGGTATCCGGTCGGGTTGGATAGTGGAATCCAACATGCTCGAAATGCAGCGCGCCGCGTGTCGGTCGGGGCAGAGCTGCCGGCTGCGCCGGACTGGTGATCTCTGCGCGCTCGGCAAACAGCTCACCGATCCGCTCCATCGCACCGGCCGCGCGCAGCACGTCGCCCCACACCTCGCTCAGGCCCGCCACCGAGCCGGCGGCAAAAATCGCATACAGCACAAACTGGCCAAGTACACCGGCCTGCAGCGTGTTCGCCAATACGTCACGCGCACCTGCCCACAGCACCAGCGTGATGGCACCGAAGAACAACGCGATCACCGCGGCGGTCAGCAACGCGCGCATGCCGATTCGCCGCCGTGCACTATCGAGCGCGCGCAGGATGGCCACGCCGTAACGCTCGCTCTCGATGCCTTCGCGCGCATAGGCTTTCACCGCCGGCGCCGCATTCAGCGTTTCATTGGCCAATGCAGCGGCGTCGGCAAGCCGGTCCTGGCTGGCACGGGAGAGTTTCTGCACGCGACGCCCGAAGACCAGGATTGGCAACATCACGATGGGAATCACTATCGACGTCAGCAAGGCCAGACGTGGACTGGTCCACACCATCATCGCGCTGGCGCCCAGCAGCATCACCGCGCTGCGCAGCGCCACGGAAATGCCCGAACCGATCAGCGCCTGCACTACCTCGGTATCCGTGCCCAGCCGTGAGATCAATTCGCCGACGCGGCTGCGCTCGAAGAATCCAACGTCCAGCCGCACCACGTGCGCATACAGCGACTGGCGCAACGACGCCAGGGCGCGTTCGCCCAGCAGCGTGATGCAGAAGTAACGCGCCGCGGTGGCGAAGGCAAGCACCAGCGCTACGCCGAACAAGGCCAGGAAGATGTTGTTGATCGCCGCCGCGTTCGCGCTGTTGAAGCCCTGGTCGATCATGTGCCGCACCGCCAGCGGCAACACCAGCGTGGAGCCCGAAGACAGGCAAAGAAACAACAGCCAGCCAGCGGCCAGCGCACGATGTGGCTTGACGAAAGGCCAAAGCTCACGCAACGCGGACAGGTGGCGGCGCGACTTGGGCGCAACGGCTTCAGCAGTGGTGCTCATCCAGGCTCTTGGACGCAGGGAGGGAGTGAAAAAAGTCACGATCTGCCGATGGCGTCGGCGCGCCCACTGTAGCCAACATCAGTTGTCGTCAGTGCGCCGATGCCTTGTCTGAAACGCACGCGGACAGTTTGCTCGCGACGCCTCAATCGATGCGGCTGACCTCGCCGCGTCCGCGCGTGATATCGGCGACCAGAACCACGACCGCGGTAAACAGCGCAACCGGCAGGCGCAACCCGAGCGTGACGCCGCCGGCGTCGAATTGTTCGGATTCCAGCTCAGCGTGCAGATCCGGCAAACGGCTTTTCAACAGCGCCAGGTCGGCGAATGCACAGCGCACGCACAGGCGCGCCAGCGCCACTAGCGGAGTGCGTGCAGCCAGCCGCAGGCACTCTGCGGCGGTGCCGCCATAGGCTCGTGCCAAGCCGCCGGTGCCGAGTTTGATCCCGCCGTACCAGCGCGTCACCACCACCGCGACCTGGTCTATCTGCTGGGCGTCGATCGCCTGAAGAATGGGCCGGCCAGCCGTCCCGCTCGGTTCACCATCGTCGTGGAACCGGTACAGCGAGCCCACGCGCCAGGCCCAGCAGTTGTGCGTTGCCGTGGCATCCGCTGCCTCACTGAGGAACGCTTGTGCCGCTTCGATCGAGTCGACTCGTGCGGCCTGCGCGAGGAAGCGACTCTTGCGTATGTCCTGTCGGTGGCTGTGCGGCTGCAGCAGGGTGAAGCGGCCATCGTGCGGCGCGCTCGCGGTGTCAGATGGATGCATTGCGGCCTCCGCTCTGGCGAGGTGGCACGAGTAGCCGGGGGCAATCCCCGGGTGGCTGCGCGGTAGCATGACGGTTGTCGCCAACCCTTTGGAACACCATGATCAACAACGATGTGCTGCGCGCCGTGCGTTACATGCTCGATCTGAGCGACGCCAAGGTGATCGAAATTGTCCAACTGGCGGACCAGCACGAGCTGCTGACGCGCGAGCAGGTACAGGCGCTGCTGTTGAAGGAAGGCGAGCCGGGTTTTGTCGAATGCAGCAACAAACTTCTGGCGCTGTTTCTCGACGGGTTGGTGGTCTATCGGCGCGGTCGCGATGAGAGCCGCGAGCCACGTCCGCCGGAAAAGCGCGTTACCAACAATGTGGTGTTGAAGAAACTGCGCGTGGCGTTCGAGTTGAAGGACGTCGACATGCACCAGATCCTCGAAGCAGCGGGCTTCCCGGTCTCCAAGCCGGAGTTGAGTGCGCTGTTTCGCCAACCCGGGCACAAGAATTTCAGGCTGTGTGGCGACCAGTTCCTGCGCAACTTTCTCAAGGGATTGACCTTGCGGGTGCGTGGGGCGGATTGACCGGCGCAGCGGATTTGTTTCGGGCCGCCGCGAAGCGACCTTCGCTCAGCCGCTCAGACGTCAGCACGATGAAATGCGGTCACGACGGCACGTCAGGCGTCGGGCGCCGGGATCGCAGACGCGCGCCGCTCCGCACATGCGATAGATGCGTTGCACGCCGGCATAATGGGCGGCAGTTCGTCCATGCAGACCGTTACCAATGACCATCACCACGCTGCTGATTGTCCTGCTGTTGGCCTGGCTGCTGGCGTGGTTCGGCCGGCGCAGGTGGAGCGGCACCTTGGTGGTGATCGCTTTGGCGCTGTTTCTGCTGGTCGGTGGCGGCCTCTTGCCGCACTGGCTGATTGACCAGCTGCAAGCTGATTACGCCACGCGGCCGGTACCCATTTGGGCGCCGCGCAACGCCATCGTGCTGCTCACCGGCGCTCAGGTGCAGAGTGCGCCCGATGTACTGGAACCGAGTCTGGGCAGCTACGCACGCATCACCGAGACGGCGGTGCTGTATCACGACTGTCGCCGCGCCAGGGTCATCTGCACCGTGCTGGTCAGCGGCGGTGATCCGGACCAATTTGGTACGCCGCTGGCGTTGGTCTACGGAAATCTGCTGCAGCGTCTAGGCGTGGATGCAGCAGATGTGCAACTGGAATCGGCCAGCGCAAACACGTGGGAGAACGCCAAATTCACCCAGCCGATGCTGCATGCGATGGCGCCGGTGCGGATCTGGCTGGTCACGTCCGGCTACCACATGCACCGCGCGATGACGTATTTCGAGCGCTTCGGGATCACACCAGTAGCGGTGCGCGCTGACTATATTCAGGTGCTGCCAAGCTGGCGTCCGGACGCACGCAACTTCCACGTGATGGACATCGCGCTGCACGAATATCTGGGCCTGATCCGCACGCGGGTCTACGACGCGATGGGCTGGAATGAACGAATCACACGCAGCGACCCGCGTTAGCGCTTCTTCTTCACCGGTTGCTGGCGGATGACCAGCAGGCGCACTTCGGTCATGTCGGCAATTGCGCTGCGAATGCCTTCGCGCCCCAGTCCGGACATCTTGATGCCGCCATAAGGCATGTTGTCCACGCGGAAGCTGGGAATGTCGTTGACGATCACGCCGCCTTGCTCCAGCTCGTTCCAAGCCCGCATCGCGTGGTCGAGACTGTCGGTGAAGATGCCCGCCTGCAGCCCGAAGTCCGAGTCGTTGACGCGCGTCACGGCGTCGTCAAAGTCGCTGTAGCGCGACAGCAGCGCGACCGGTCCGAACGCTTCGCTGCGGTTCAAGATGGCGTCCGCCGGCACGTCTTCAAGCAGGGTCGCCTGCAGCATGTTGCCTTCGCGCTTGCCACCACACAGCAGCTTGGCACCGGCGCTGCGAGCGTCCTTGATCCAGTCATGCAGGCGCGTGGCGGCGGCTTCGTCGATCATCGGGCCGATGAAGGTTTCCGGCTTCTTGGGGTCGCCGGCAACCAGCTTGCGTGTCGCCGCCACCAGGCGCTTCTTCAGCGCGTCGTAGATGTCGTCA
>JBBSSI010000051.1:0-10416 GCA_038242205.1 Lysobacterales bacterium | reverse complement strand
TGCGCTCGCTGACCAAGTCGCTGGTTGAGCGCGTTGACTGGGCGTGGACGCTGGATGACAACGGCGGAATCAACCAGGCCTGGATGCCTGCGGACGGCTTTCACAAGGCCGACTGGGCTGGCTATACCGAAGCGCTGCTGATGTACACGCTAGGCGCGGCTTCCACTGCACACGCCATCCCCAGATCGACTTACGAGCGTGACGCGGAACGCTATCGATGGCATTACAACGCCGGCCTGAGCTGGATTCATGCCAAGCCGCTGTTCATTCATTTGTTTCCGCAGGCATGGCTCGATCTGCGCGGCTTGCAGGACGGTTTCGTCAACCAGCATGCCGACATCGACTACTTCGAAAACACTCGGCGTGCGATCCAGGTACAGCGTGACTATGCGCATCAGAACCCGTTCAACTTTGCCGGCTACGGCAACGGCATCTGGGGACTTTCCGCATGCCAGGGTCCGTCCGGCACATTGCAGATGCGCAATGGACAGAGCAGGCCGTTCCTTGGTTACGCAGCGCGCGGTGTGACTGCCGGTCCGGACGATGGCACGCTGGTGCCGTGGGCTGCGGCCGCCTGCATGGCGCATGCACCGGACGCCGCGCTGGAAGGCGTGCAAGCGATGCTCACCTCGTACCCGCGCGCGCTGCGCGATGGCCGCTTCGTCGGTGCGATCAATCCGTCGTTGCCGGGCGATGGCCCGGAGGGCTGGATCGCGCCGGGATGCTTCGGCATCGACCAGGGTCTGGTCGTGATGATGATCGAGAACGCGCGCAGCGGACTGGTCTGGAGACTGACGCGCAACTCACCGGTGATCAACCGGGGTTTGCAGGCGTTGGGCTTTACCGGTGGCTGGCTCGGTCAGCCTGGCGACGCATGACCGCGTCCGACCGGTGAGCCGTTCTTCTGCCTTGGACGCACGGAAGGCTGGCGTCGCAAAACGGAGGATGTGCATCGTGCAACGAGGCGGCGATCAGTCACGGCAGGATCAATCCATGCCGAATCCATCCACGACGGGTCAATCCACGCCGAATAAATCCGTGCCGGGCCAATCAAGGAAGGCGCGTCGCAGCCCGTGTCGCCGACAACATGGCGCGAACGGGAGCCCGTGGCGCCACCGCGCCGCGTCGATTCAATCGCTGGCATGCGTGGCGGCTACGTGGGGCCGACGCCTTGCACCAGTTCTGCTGCTGTTGCTCGCAGCGTGCAGTAGCAGTACGCACCTGAGTTTCCTCGATCCGCAAGGGCCGGTTGCCGACGCGCAACGCTGGCATTTCTACGAAGTGCTGGGTGTCATGACCATTCTGGTCGCCGGCCCGATTTTCCTGTTGCTGCCGTTTTTCGTCTGGCGCTATCGCTACGGCAACCAGCGACCGAAGTACACGCCGAAGTGGCAGTTCTCGCGCGGGCTGGAAATCGCGGCGTGGACCGGCCCGGTGCTGATCGTGATAGTGCTTTCGTACTTCGTCTGGCGTGACGCGCACCGGCTGGATCCCTACAAGCCGCTCACTTCTGATCAGGCGCCGCTGCGCATCCAGGCGATCGGCTACGACTGGAAGTGGCTGTTCATTTATCCCGATCAGGGCATTGCCAGCATCGGCACGCTGGCGATGCCGGTGGGACGGCCACTTGCCATCCAGCTCACCTCCGCCACCGTCATGCAGTCGCTGCTGGTGCCATCGCTGGGCAGCCAGATCTACGCTATGGGCGGCATGGTGTCCCAGCTTCATCTGCAGGCGAGCAAACCGGGGCGTTCGCTGGGAGAAAACACCATGTACAACGGCGACGGATTTCACCAGCAAAAATTCATCGCGGACGCGATGCAGCCGGCAGCCTTCCGCAGCTGGGTAGCGAGCGTACGCGAGCATGGCATCCCGCTGGATGCGAAGACGCTCAAGCTGATTTCGCACCGCGGCACCCGCGCCGAGCTGGTGGCGGCATTACCGCAGGCGCGTTCGATGGACGGCAATATCTACTTCACCGGCGTGAGCAAGTCATTGTTCCCGGCCTTGGTCAAGGCGACCATGGACGGCCGGCCGACGGAACCTGCGACAGCGCTGGATCAGGCGAGTACGGCGTCGCCCGGATTGATCCCGGCAGCCGCTTCGTCAATGCAGGCCAAGCCATGAGTCCGGGCGACCTGTTTGTCCATCCGCTTGGCCGGTTGCAGTGGTCTTCGCTGCCGTTCTGGGACATGTTGCAGCACCCCACGAGGGCCAACATCATCAACGGCTGCATCGCCACCGGCGCGGCTTCGATCGTGCTGATCGGTGCCGCCACGCTGGTGGTTCTGCTGACGCGCTATCGGCTCTGGCGTCCGCTGTGGAACAAGTGGCTGACCAGCGCCGATCACAAGAAGATCGGCATCATGTATGTGGTGATCGCGCTGGTCATGCTGGCGCGCGCACTCATCGAAGCCTTCCTGATGCGTGCGCAGCAGGCGGTCGGACTGGATGGCGGATTCCTCTCGCCGGATCATTTCGCGCAGCTGTTCAGCACGCACGGCACCATCATGATTTTCTTCATGGCGATGCCGTTCCTCACCGGTGTCATCAACTACGTGATGCCGTTGCAGATCGGCGCGCGCGACGTGTCGTTTCCGGTGCTTAATTCCGTCAGCCTGGGCCTGACTGCGGCCGGTGCAGCGCTGGTCATGGTGTCGCTGGTGGTGGGCAAATTTTCCACCGGTGGCTGGTTTGGCTACCCGCCGTATACCGAAGCCACCTTCAGCCCGGGGGTCGGCCCGGATTACTGGATCTGGGCGCTGAGTCTGGCTTCGCTGGGATCAATGTTCAGTGGCATCAATTTCGCCGTGACGATCTACAAGGAGCGCGCTCCGGGTATGACGCTGATGCGCATGCCGCTGCTCACCTGGACCGCGTTGTGCACCGCCATCATCATGATTTTCGCGATGCCGCCGCTGACCGTGGCCACCGCCCAGCTGGCGCTGGACCGCTATCTGGGGTTCCATTTTTTCACCAATGCGCTTGGCGGCAACATGATGAACTTCGCCAACCTGTTCTGGCTGTTTGGCCATCCAGAGGTCTATATCCTGATCCTGCCGGCATTCGGCGTGTTCTCCGAGGTCATCTCCACGTATTCGGGCAAGACGCTGTTCGGCTATCGCGCGCTGGTGATGGCCACCATGGTCATTGCGCTGCTCTCCTTCACGGTGTGGCTGCACCACTTCTTCACCATGGGCCAGAGCGCGAATATCAACGCGGTGTTCGGCATCGCCTCGATGCTGATCGGCATTCCCACCGGCGTGAAGGTCTACGCGTGGATGTGGACGATGTTCCGTGGCCGCGTACGCCTGACGGTGCCGATGGTCTACTCGATCGGCTTCATCCTGCTGTTCGTGCTGGGCGGCATGACCGGCATCCTGCTGGCCAACCCCGGCATCGATTACCAGGTGCACAACACGGTGTTTCTGGTGGCGCATTTCCACAACGTGGCGGTGCCCGGCGTGCTGTTCGGCATGCTTGCTGCCTATCACTATTGGTTCCCCAAGGCGTTCGGCTTTCGGCTGAATGAGCGCTGGGGCATGGTCTCGGCGCTGTGCTGGATCGCCGGCTTCGTGCTGGCGTTCTTCCCGCTATACGCACTCGGGCTGATGGGGCTGCCACGTCGCTCCGTGTCCTACGCCGAGCCTGCGTATGTGCCGCTGGAATGGGTGGCCTTTGCCGGCGCGGTACTGGTGGTTTTCGCCTTGTTCGCGCTGCTGTGGCAGCTGCGCGTGTCGATCAGACAGCGCGAACAGAACCGCGTTTTCGTCGGTGATCCATGGGCCGGCCGCAGTCTGGAATGGGCCACTTCGGCGCCGCCACCGGAATACAACTTCGCCGCCATTCCCGTGGTCGAGGGCCGTGATGCGTTCACCACGGCGAAAGAGCAAGGTCGTGCATACCGGCGCCAGGACACTTACGTCGACATCGAGTTGCCGAAAAACAGTGCGATGGGTCCGGTGGTCGCGTTGATCGGCTTCGTGCTCGCTTTCGCCCTGGTGTGGCATATCTGGTGGCTGGTGATCTTGTCCGTGCTGGCGGCGCTGGCCAGCATAGTCATGCGCGGCTTTGCGCGGGACACCACGCGCATCATTCCGGCACAAACCGTGCGCGAGGAAGACCGACGGTGGATCGAAGCGGCCACCCGTGCCACGGCCATATCGCGCGCTGATGAATGCACGCCAGCCAACCACGGGCTGGCGCAACAACGCCCTGACGGAGTCGTGCCGTGAGTCGGCGGCACGCCACCTATCCGGGCTTGAACCTCGGTCCAGCACACGGCAGGGACAATGAGCTAGCCGGCACCTTGCTGTTCGGCTTCTGGGTGTTCCTGATGAGCGACGTGGTCCTGTTCGGACTGGTGTTCGCCACCTACGTAACCCAGTTGCACGGCACTGCAGGCGGCCCCGGTCCGCGCCAGCTCTACCAGCTGGGCAGCGTTTTTCTCGAGACCATGCTGCTGCTGGCCAGCAGCTTCGCTTTCGGCATGGCGTCGCTGACGATCAAGTATCGCCATGGCAACGCAAGGCTGGTCGGCTGGCTGGTGTTGACGCTGCTGCTGGGCGTGGCCTTCCTCGGACTGGAAATGCATGACTTCGCAGGCATGTTCGCCAAGGGTGGAGTACCCAGCCGCAGCGGATTCCTGTCCTCGTTCTTTGATCTGGTGCCGCTGCATGGCCTGCATGTCGCCGGCGGATGCCTCTGGCTGCTCGGCCTGCTCGGCCAGCTCGCACGTTACGGGCTGGACAGCAAGACCAAGCTCGGCATCATGCGGCTGGCGCTGTTCTGGCACTTCCTGGACATCGTCTGGATCGGGATCTTTTCGGTGGTCTACCTGGCGGGGCTGACGTGATGGATTCGACGCGCTCCAACTTGACCACTGACCGCGACGAAGAACGGCGTGAGTTCCGCTCCTGCGTCTGGGGCATCGCGCTTGCATTCGTGCTTACGGTGGTGCCGTTTGCGCTGGTCCACTGGCAGATGATTTCCCGGATGCCGTTGCTGGTCACCATCGGCGCATGTGCGCTGGTGCAGATGGCCGTGCACTTCCGCTTCTTCCTGCATGTCCGCTTCAAGCGGCATCGTGATGACCTGCAACTGCTGCTGTTCTCCGCGCTGCTGTTGGCCATCATGATTGCTGGCACGCTCTGGATCATGGCCAGTCTGGCCATCCGGATGGCCGTGCCCGGACAGCCGTGAACTACGGGCTTTATCCGCGGAGTCGGGGTGCGACATCATTGAACGAATACGCGCCTCAGCTTTTCGGCGCGGCGACGGCGACCGAAGTGAAAATAGACCAGCACGCTGACGACCGCGGCGTAGGCACACCAGACCGAGGTGAATGCGTATTGCTTGAACCAGATCGTCAACAACACGCCGGCCAGGTTCACGGCACCCAGCGCGATGATGTAGCCGTAGCCTGAAAAGAACAGTGCGCCGCAGGTGGCAATCACATACAGCACGGCGATCCACAGGTGACTGCTGGCTGGATTGCGGTAAACCACACTGTGCTCCTCGACGAAGATCGCCGTGTGGAACATCAACAGTGCCCAAAGCATGTAGAGCGTCAAGCCGGCGCCGAGCAGCAGAAATGGCCAGATCATCCATCGGCGCTTGCGGTCGGGCTCGATCAGCCACACGCTCAGCGGGATCAGCAAGGTCAGCAGCCCTTGTGCGTAGAGCATGTAGGCAAACCCCCAGGGCTCCACCGGCCCAAGCAGACCATCGCCCGTCAATGCCAGCCAGACCGCTCCCTCGGCGAACTGGTGCACGGCGAACAACAACGGAATCGACGCAAACAGCCATTCCCGCGGATGCTTGCTGCGCGCCAGCGTCGCCACCCCGATGACTCCGATGACGGCACTGCTGATGAAGCTGGCGCTGGCAGAGAAGCACATCTGGCGGGTCCGTCACTGATGCGAGGCTGGGAGTATTCCCGATTCGGCGAACCAGGAACAGCCGCTGCCACAATGGCGCTCAGCTGCAGGTGCCGGCGTCTTGTGGCGATGGACGCCGCTCAACCCTCGTCAGGTCTCCTGCCAGGCGATCGCCAGGTGATGTCCATCCGGGTCGAGCAGATTCCGCACCGGGGCGTCCGATGCTGGAGGAGGCAACCAACCTTGGTCAGGCTCGAACACGAGACAAGTTGCCGCGACGTCGTTGGCACGCAGATCCAGCGAACCGCCGTTGCTTGCATCGCGATAACCCAACAGTTCGACATTCGGCGGCGACCGCGCAGGGGACATCGTGGTGACCTCGACCACCGGTCGCTCGAGATGGTCGAGTCGCGCCTGGATCGGATCGTCGTTCACCGAGCGATGGGACAGCGTGAGTCCGAGCGATTCGTAGAAAGCCACGCTACGCGCGCTGTCAGCCACGCAAATCGCCGAGTGGTCAATGCCGAGGAACGGGCTGTGCGCCTGCAATTGCTGCCAGTGCACCGGCACTTTGTCAGGCGGAAACTGCAGAAGCTCCAGCGGATGGCCTTCGGGATCGCGGAACTTGAATGCGGTAACGCCGCCCGATGTGGCCGGAAGCTGCTGCGGGCCGCCGCAACTGATCGGCGTCCAGCCAGTCACCTGCGAAAGCTGCGCCATCGCCGCCGCCATGTCGGCGACCACGATCGCAAAGTGCTGAAACACCTGGTCCGACGCGTCGCTGCCCGAAGGATAGTCACGGCCGGGCTGGTCGACGAACTGCAGCAGCTTGATCCTCTGCGCGCCGAGTTCGAGCGTGATCCGCAGCGAGCGCCCGGTGACCGCGAACCGCTCCTGCGTGCGTGCACCAGACAGGTGCTCGACCGCCACTTGGCGAAAACCCAGCGCCGACTCATAGAAACCCGCCAGCGGCCTGGCCTGCGCGCTGCACAGTCGCAGGTGGCGCAAGCGCGCCACGCGCATGCCGTCAACGCATGCGGTTACGGCCATCCCGCACCTCGCCGGTTGAGGAAGATCGCATACAGCGTATGCGATCCGCCGATAAAGAGCCGGTTCTTCCAGTAGCCACCAAAGGCGAGACTGGCGACCACGTGCGGCACCAGCACCTTGCCGAGCAGTCGGCCGGCCGGATCAATGCAGTGCACGCCGTCGGCCGCGCTGGACCACAGGTTGCCTTCCTCGTCCACCACGATGCCGTCCGCAAAGCCCGGTTCGATCTTGTGGAAGATCTCGCCGCCATGCAGTTTGCCTTTCGCATCCACATCGAACACGCGGATGTACTGCCTGGGATTCCCGGTCGTCATGTCACCGCTTTCGCTGACATAGAGCCGGCTCTCGTCCGGTGAGAACGCCAGCCCGTTGGGGCCGTCGAAATCACCGGCGGCGATGGTGATCTTGCCGCTCTCCGGATCGAACCGGTACAGCGCAGGGGATTGCTCGGATTCCTGCCTGCCACCCTCGTAATCACGCCGGATGCCATACAGCGGATCAGTGAACCAGATCGTGCCGTCGGACTTCACCACGACTCCGTCAGGCGCGTTGAGCCGCTTGCCCGCGTGCGTGTCCACCAGCTTGGTGACTTTGCCATCCAGCTCGGTGCGATACAGGCAGCGATCACGATGCGAGCAGGCGATCAGCCGCCCCTGGCGGTCGCGGCATTGACCGTTGGCGTAGTGCGAAGGCTCGCGATACACCGATACGCCCGCGCCCTCGATGTAACGCATGGTCCGGTTGCGTGGCAGGTCCTCAAACAGCAGACAGTTCGCGTCACCCATCCACACCAACCCTTCGACCCAGCGGAATCCGCCGGCCAGTTCTTCCAGCGGTGCGTTGGGCAGCACGTACTGATCAAACAACGGATCGAAAGTGACAAAGCCGTCTGTATCACTCATGGCGAATGCCTCATTTGAATGCGCAGGGGGAATTCGGGGCCGGCATGTCCTCGAATTGCACCAGCATCAGCACCGCCGGCTGGTCGCCGACCGTGCTGGAACGATGGCCCTTGCGGCCGTCCTTTTCGCGACAGTGCTGGTCGCCGCCGAAGGAAATCTCGCCGGGGCCAAACTCGATCCGCGTGCCATCCATCGCTTCTACCGACCAGCGTCCGGACAGCGGCACGATCCACTGCGGCAGCGGGTTTTCGTGCCAGTCACCGGTCCATCCGACCGGCAATACCGTCATCATCACTACCGCCTTGGCGTGGGTCTTGTCTCCCTTCCACTGCGGGTCCGCTCCACTGCCGATCGAACCCAGTTCAAACTCGGTGAAGCAACACGGATTTTGGTGGCTGACCCCATCGTTGTCGGTCCAGAGATGGCAGTACGGAACCTTGGGCTTGGCTTTCTCGTTCATCGCGAAACTCCTGCGGGAAGATGGGTGGTGTCGGCATTCGGTGCATGCAGGTCCGGCGACACCGAGCTATAGGGATGCGACGAAGACAGCGGATGTTCCGCGAGTTGCCTCACGCCATACGCCGTGCCACCGGTGGCCAGTACAAGAAAGCCACCGGCGACGGCAAAATTCTTCATGAAGTCCCAGAACACATCACGACCCTTGCTCGGCCCCTTGAGGCGGAAGTCGTCGGTCTTCCAGAACTGCTTCCACAGCAGTGCGGTCACGACGCAATAGCCTGCAAGGATCACTGCCGCCAACCGGTCGAGGATGCCGGTGAGGATCGCCAGCGACATCACCACCTCGACGAACATGCCGGTGCCGATCAACATCCACGACAGGGCCCTGGAGCGCAGCGTGACTTGGGCCTGTTGCACCGCCGATGCAGTGTTGAGCACCTTGTCCAGCGCGCTGAACGGAAGGAACAGTGCCACCAGCAGGACGCGAATGAGAAAGGTGGCGAAAAGACTGAGCAATGCATCGGCCTGGCGGCGAAGGCCAATCATGGTTCGCCAGCGGTGAATGCACCGTCGCCTTCCGGTCATCATTACGTGCAGTGCGGACCGCTGCGGTGCGAATGGGTCGGCGATTGCGTGTCGATTGCGTCGATCTGTGGTGCATGACGCAAACCTCTGCGCAAACCTTGTCGACCGTCGCGTCACGCAGGTCACGCGCGCACGACGGCATCGCGCGCACACTCCCGCCGGTAGAAAGCCGATGAACGAGGAGACCGCCACGTGCCGTCCCGATCCCGCAGTGATCACAGTCGCCGCCGGGCCTCCTGCCCAGCTCGCATTGGACGGCCACACGGCGCGAGGCCATGGCACCGTCTGGCGTGCCTGGATACGCATCACGTGACGGCGGTTGGCAGCATGCCGCATCGTCGCGGCTGCGCCATCGGAGGCTGACGAACCATGTCCGACAACCACTACGACCTGATCGTCATCGGCAGCGGTCCCGGCGGCGCCTCACTGGCGCAAAAGCTCGCACCAACCGGCAAGAAGATCCTGCTGCTGGAACGCGGCGATTACCTGCCGCGTTCGATCGACAACTGGGATTCACAAAAGGTCTTTGTCGAGGGCATCTACCAGGCGCAAGAAACCTGGTACGGCACGAACGGCGAGGCTTTCCATCCCGGTTTGCACTACTACGTTGGCGGCAACTCCAAGGTTTATGGCGCCGCGCTGTTTCGTCTGCGCGAGCGTGACTTCGACGAGCTGCGGCACAGCGACGGCATCTCCCCGGCGTGGCCACTGAAGTACGACGCGTTGGAGCCGTACTACACCGAAGCCGAAGCGCTGTTCCATGTGCACGGCCAGCGTGGCGAGGATCCGAACGAACCGTGGTCGAGCAGCGCGTATCCGTTTCCGCCGGTGGCGCACGAGCCGCGTATACAGGCATTGCACGACAGCTTGCACAACGATGGTCTGCACCCGTTCCATCTGCCGCTGGGCATCCTGCTCGACGAGGTCGACGGCAAGACCACTCCAGACAGCCCCTGCATCCGCACGCCGTTTTTTGACGGCTACCCTTCCCTGCTCAATGGCAAGGCTGACGCCCAGGTGATCTGCGTCGACCCGATGCTGAAGGCGCACTCCAACGTGACCCTGCTCACCGGCGCGTTTGTGTCCACCCTCGAAACCGATGCCTCGGGCAAAACCATCGCCGCGGTCAACGTCACTCGCCATGGCGAGCAGGAGCGCTACAGCGCCGATATCGTGGTGGTTGCCTGCGGCGCGCTGTCCTCCGCGCTGCTGCTGTTGCGTTCGGCAAACGACAAGCACCCGCACGGTCTGGCCAACGGCTCTGACCAGCTCGGGCGCAACTACATGCGCCACAACCAGTCGATCCTGATGGCCCTGTTGCGCGAGCCCAATGACACCGTATTCCAGAAAACCCTGGCGATCAGCGACTGGTACTTCGGCAGTGACGATTGGGAGTACCCGCTGGGCCTGATGCAGATGTGTGCGAAATCACATGGTGCGCAAATCCGCGGCGAGGCGCTGCCGGCGTGGCTGGACTGGCTGCCGAAGATGCCGTTTGAAACCATGGCACGGCACTCGATGGATTTCTGGCTGTCCAGCGA
>JBBSSI010000050.1:0-11391 GCA_038242205.1 Lysobacterales bacterium | reverse complement strand
TCGGCACTGCCGATTGCCAGAATGCCGGAGTCGCCCAGGCGCATCATCGCCGCCGAGCGGGTTTGTGCCGCGGCATCGCCAAACAGGCGTTGCAGCTTCTCGGCAGACAAGCGTCCGGACAGCGGCTCGTTCGCACGAAAGAAATCAGCAAACTCCGGCAGCGCGGAAATGCCGCCGGGAATCTTCAGCAGCCAATCGGCCGGTGGCAGGCGTTCGGCGTCGCCGAACAGCAGCAAACGCACTTGTTCGGTGTGAAAGTCGGCGCTGAGCTTGGCCACGATACTGCGCGCAGTGACCTCCAGAGTGTTGGCGCGCAACAACGCCACGGTGAGGCCGTGGACGCGCTCCATCAACTTTTCGTTGTCGGCAGCGATGGCCACCAGCTCGGCGAGTCGATGCTCCAGATCGGCATTCTTGTCGCGCAGGCTTTGCAGCTGATACACGCCCAGCGAAGCCACCGTACCGTCGGCACGATGCACCGTCAGCCGCGCTGCCAGCTCGGGATAATCACTGAGGAACTCCGGATGGTTCTTCAAATACGCGGCAACCGCGCGCGCCTGGGCGGCATCATCCAGCACAGTTGCAGTCATGCCAGTGGACCTCGAAACAATGTGGGTTGCGCAAAGCAGTCGGTTGAGTGTGCGATGGACGCGGCAACTCGGCAACCACGACCATCAAGAGCCCGTCGGCGGGATTGGCCATTCACCGTCAAAAGCAAACGCGGCCGGACCGGTCATCCACAGGGATTGACCCGCGTCAGCTCGGGCGATCTGCAGCGAGCCGCCGGGTAAATCAACCTGCACGGATTCACCCACGTCGCCGCTTTGCTGCAAAACGGCTACGGCTGCGCACGCGCCGCTGCCGCAGGCCAGCGTCCAGCCGGCGCCGCGCTCGTGCACACGCAGGCGCACACGACCACGATCCAGGATCTGCACGAAGCCTGCGTTGGCTCCCTGCGGAAAACGCATGTGTCGGGACAACGCTGGTCCAAGCTGCTGCAGGCGTGGATCGTCAAGATCCTCGACCCGCAGCACGGCGTGCGGATTGCCCATCGACACCGCACCAATCGTCAGTGAGTCAGCGCCGACGCTGATGGCGTAAGACGGGGCCTGTACATCAGCAAAAAACGGGATGGACGCTGGCGCGAAGATGGGTTGGCCCATGTCGACGGTGACTTCGTTGGCGCCAAGCAGGCGCACGCTTACCACGTCCGATGGACTGGCCAGTTGTACGGCTGTGCCCAGCGCCAGTGCGCCCGCGCGATGCAACCACGCGGCAACGCACCGCACGCCGTTGCCACATTGCCCGGCGCGCGTGCCATCAGCGTTCCACACGCCGTAGGCAAAAGCGCAGGTGGCATCGTGCGCTGGCTCGATGCTTATGAGCTGATCGAAGCCGACCCCGGCGTGGCGGTTGCCCAGCGCCCGGATCTGGGCGGCATCCAGGGCCATGGGCTGTTGGCGGCAATCGAGCAAGACAAAGTCATTGCCGATGCCGTGCATCTTGGAGAAGGGCAAGGTCCGCATGTACGTCGGCAGCGCGGAATTCAGTGCTGCGTGTGCGGGGTGGACGTGCTCGTGGCTGCCGCAGGTGTGGCGGGCGTTGCTGCCGGCGGGCTCGCGACGGGGCGCACGGCCGGCAGCTGCAACGGTCCCTTGTTGCCGCAGCCAGTCAGCGTGGCCGCGCTCAGAGCCAGCAACAACAGCAGGGATTGACGACGCATGGCGATGGTTCCTTCGGAGCGTAAAACGCCGGCGCAGCAATGTGCGCAAACGCGGCAAAGTATAGCTGCGCGGCCCTGACCACGTGGCGCGTTCGCCACGGCGGCTCGCTATCATGCGTGGAGACTGCGCAAACCGCGCGCCCGGGAATCACGATGGACTGGAATACTTTGCTGCGTATGCCGACCACGATCCTGCTTGTGCTGGCTGCGGTCTTGCTGTTGGCCGCGTTGGTGCAGGTGATGCGCGTGCAGCAGCGGGTCCGCCAGGAGCGCGCACTGGCGGCGAGCGTGCATGGGCTGCTGGGCATTGCATGTCTGGCCCTTGGCGTGATGCTGTTGGGAACCGGATTCGCGTTGCGCGGCTATCGCCTGCTCAGCGACGAAGTGCCGGTGGTGGAGATTGACGCCCGCATTCTTTCACCGCAGCGTTGGGCACTCACCCTGACCTGGCCCGACGGCAGCACCCGCGGCGAAATCGTCTCCGGGGATGCCTGGCGTCTGGAAGCGATCGTGCTGAAGTGGAAGTTGCCGGTATTGCTCGCTGGCGTACCACCGCTGTACCGGCTCGACCGGCTGTCGGGTCGCTACGACGAAGCACGACAAGAAGCGAGCGCTCCGCGCACGGTCATTGATTTTCGCGAGGCCGGGGCATTTGACGTACTCACTTTGCAAAAACGCTATCCGCAGTGGTTGCCCGCGGTGGATGCGCTGTATGGGAGCGGCGCATTCTTGCCGCTGGTTGACCAGGGCCATTACACCGTCAGTCTGATGCGCACCGGGGCGTTGGTCGCACGACCGGACGAAGCGACGGCGCAGCGTATTGGTCAGCCGCTGGGCGGGTGAATCCCGGGTTTCAGGCGACGTCGGACTTCGGCAGCGCCAGCCGCAACCATGACGACGGTGTGCGCTGCACGAACTCCCGTTGCACATGCGCAAACAGGTCGCGCTGCCCGCCGAATGGAAGCGCGTTGATCGCCTCGGCAAAATCCAACCAGCGGAACGCGCTGTGCTCGCGATTCAATTGCACCACCGCATCGTTCGCGACGACGGCAACGAAGGCAGGCACCAGCTGGACGCATTCGGCCTGCACGTCGTAAAACTGTTCGCACTGGTCTGCCGAGTAGAACGCGACGGGCGCCAGTGAGGTTTCCTCCCGCAGCTCGCGCAGCGCGCATTGCCACAGCGACTCGCCAATTTCGAGGTGGCCAGCGATATAGCTCCAGGCGCCGCGCAGCCCCGGGCCGGCCCGAAGAACCAACAGCACGCGCGCATCCTGGGCGCTACCACGCAGCACCACGACGGAAGCCATCGTGCAGCGGACGGGAATATCTGCCATGGCGGGATGACCTCGTGCCGCAGGTTGCAGGCATTGACCAACGTATTCGTAGCCGTCGCATTTGCCGGGCGTTGCGCGTTGCACTGGTAGCGTTGTCTTACACCAGCCGCACCGTTTTGGCACCCACACAAGTAGCGTTTGCTAGCCCACTTTTTTTTCGTAACGCCAGGCGTCGGTACCGTCCTGATAAAACTTCACGTAGCGACCAATGCGCACATAACCGATGTTTTCGTACAGGCGGATCGCCCGCGCGTTGTCCACTTGTACTTCCAGGCGCAGTGCGTGGCAACCACGGCGGCGCGCGGCGCGCTCGGCCGCGCCAAGCAGAGCGGTACCCACGCCTTGTCCCCGCGCCTGCGGCTGCGTGGCTAGCGAGTACACGCGCGCCAGCTTGCTGTGTTTGCGAAAAAACAGCACCGCGGCGCCGAGAAAATGGTTGTGACTGGCGCTGGCCACCAGGACCTGCGCGGAGTCACTGTCCAGATGCCGACGATACTGCGCGCGGCTCAGGCGGTCGCTGTCGAACGTGCGCTGTTCCAGCAACACCAGTTCGTTGATATCGGAATTTTCGCCGCGGCGCACTCGCACGCCGCCGGGCTGCGCCGGTACCTGGGCAGTCCGCTGTGGGTTGCGCCTTGCGGTCGCGCGTGGCGCATCGCGCGCAGTGGAAGTGAGGTCAGACACGCGCGAACTCTAACAGCCTGCGTGCGCGGTGGCAGACCTGCACAGGCCTTGGCGCGGTTTCCAAGCTGCATGCGCAACCATCACTTGCGCCCGGCGATACGGCATTTACGCCTGCTTCAGCGCCCACCCTTGTGGCGCGCCGGACGTGTGCCAAACTGCGCGCCTTGAGCCCGCGCTGCAAGGCTGCGCAGGGCGTCCCCCGTTACCCTGGTTAGCGAGTGATCTCATGACCCGTCTGGTCATTGTTGTCGAGAAGACGTCGGACTGGAGCTCGTATTACCCGTCGGTCGATGTCATGGGCGCAATGGATTACCTGCGCATGCCGGTGCTGCACGATGACGACCGCACGCACGTGCTGAATCTGTGTCGCAGCTACAAGTATCTGGGCGCAGGCTATTACGTTTCGCTGCTGGCCGAGGCGCGCGGGCACAAGGTCATGCCGTCGGTGCGCACGGTCAATGACCTGCGGCGGCGCTCGCTGTACGGCCTGGATATCGACGATCTCAATCAGAAGCTCACCCACTTCCTGCCAGCCGGCGGCCGCGACACTACCGACTTCGGCATTCTTGTGTACTTTGGTGAGACCGCGTATCCCGCGTTGCAGGACCTGGCGCGACAGGTGTTTGAATCGTTTCCGTGCCCGCTGTTGCGCATTGAATTTCAGCGTGACCGCGTGTGGCAGGTGGCATCGATCAAGCCGGTGGGCCTGCACACGCTCGATGACGATCAGGAGGACGCGTTTGCCGCTGCGCTGGACCGGTTCTCCAAGAAGCTCTGGCGCAAGCCGCGCGCGCGCAAGCTGTATCGCTATGACGTGGCGATGCTGGTGGACCCGGCTGAAGTGCTGCCGCCCTCCGACAAGAGGGCGCTGAAAAATTTCGTCAGCGCGGGGCGACAACTCGGGATTGAAGTGGATCCCATTGGCAAGAATGATTACCAGCGGCTGGCCGAATACGACGGCCTGTTCATCCGCGAGACCACGGCGTCAGACAACCACACCTATCGCTTCGCGCATCGTGCGGAGAAGGAAAACATGGTGGTGATCGATGACCCCAGTTCGATCCTGCGCTGTACCAACAAGATCTTCCTCAACGATCTGATGGTGTCGCACAAGCTGGCGGTGCCGCACACCGAAATCCTCTATCGCGACGATGCCAAGGGCATGCGCGAAGTAGTGCAGCGATTGGGTTTTCCGCTGGTGCTGAAGATCCCCGACGGTTCGTTCTCGCGCGGCGTGGTCAAGGTGGAGAGCGCTGAAGCCCTGGAGCAGGCGGCCAGCGGATTGTTCCAGCACAGTGCGCTGCTGCTGGCGCAGGAATTCGTGTATACAAAGTTCGATTGGCGCATTGGGGTGCTCAATCGCCAGCCGCTGTATGCGTGCAAATATTTCATGTCCCGTGGTCACTGGCAGATCTACAACCACGGCGCAAAGGGCACCGACAAGACCGGTGGCTTCGAGACCGTGGACGTCAAGCAGGCGCCGGCAGAGATAGTGAAGCTGGCGCTGAAGGCAACCGCCTTGATCGGCAACGGCTTGTACGGCGTCGACCTGAAGCAGGTCGGGGACAAGCCCGTGGTCATCGAAGTCAACGACAACCCGTCCATCGACGCGGGCGTCGAGGATGGATTCCTCGGCGAAAAATTGTACCTGCAGGTCATGCAGGAATTCTTGCGCCGGATGGAGCGCAAGCGCCAGGGCGTAGCCGCCTGAAACCTTGCTCTCCGCGACGCTGGATTTGGTTTCAGTTCCAGTGCGTGGCGCGACCGGCGCGCCGCGTTGACAGCCAGCGCACCTGCAGCTTTCGCGGTAGACCCGGGTCCAGCGCCAGCAGCATGATCAATGGCGCCACTAGCCACCAGAACGCCGGGGTCCAGCCGAGCAATTCACTGTACGCGGGCACCACCGTGGTGAGCAGGAGCGCGCTTCCGGCGAACAACCAAAGCAGCAGACCGCCAAGAACGCGTTGTTGATAACGCGCGTGGGATGAAGTGGGACTCCGATACATGGCACAGCTCCTGAGCGGCAATGCCCGCACTGTGCAGGGCGCAGATCTCATCCACTGCGACAACCATGCCGGGCCTGGCCGACCGTCACGGGACTTTGCCGGAAGATTGGCTGCTTGGAGCCTTGCCCACCGGAATCGGCGGCGAATGCGCGGCGATGATGGCAGTCGTCTGTTAAACTGGGCCAGGGCAACGGTAGTGCCTTCACTCAGCAGGGCACGGTCCATGATCGCCGACCAGTTCGCCGTATTTGGCCATCCCATCGCGCACAGCTTGTCGCCGCGCATCCATCACGCATTTGCACGGCAGTTTGGAATCACACTGGACTTTCGTACCATCGATGCCGGGGTCGATGAGTTTGCCACTGCGGTCCGTGCATTCTTTGCAGCGGGGGGCGTGGGTGCAAACGTCACCCTGCCACACAAGGCATCTGCGTATGCGCTGGCGACCGCACACAGCGTCACGGCCGCGCGCGTTGGCACGGCCAACGTGCTTACGCGTTTGCCGGATGGACAGCTAGCCGCCCACAACACCGATGGCGATGGCCTGGTGCGCGACCTCAGCGTGCGCCACGCAGTGGACTTGCACGGCTACCGTGCACTGCTGCTGGGCGCTGGCGGCGCAGCTCGAGGCGTGGCGTGGAACCTGCTTGACGCCGGCGTGCAGACATTGGTGATCGCCAATCGTTCGCCACGCAAAGCCGAGCAGCTGGCCACGGCCATTGCTGATCCGAAACGAGCGCAAACCCACTGTTGGGGGCAGCTGGCTGACGCGCAGAATTTTGATCTGATCGTCAACGCCACCTCGGCCGGCGTGCTCGGCGCGACCTTGCAGTTGCCATCCTCGCTGCTGGGTGCGCGTACGCTGTGCTACGACCTCGCATACGGTCCGCCAGCGGCGGGTTTTTTGCGCTGGGCGCGAGCGGCCGGCGCACTCCAGGCGCTCGATGGGCTGGGCATGCTGGTGGAAACCGCTGCCGACGCATTTTTTCTGTGGCACGGCCAGCGCCCGGATACCGAAGCGGTGTATCAACAATTACGCAAGAACACCGGGGGCGCCGTCTCGTAGCACACGGCGCCGGCGCAATGGCCGCGATGGGCGCGCGTCACATTGCGGCCAGGTACTCATCTTTCAGACGTACATAGTGGCTTGCGGAATACTGCAGCTGTTCGATTTGACGGTCGCTGAGTTTGCGCACGAAGCGCGCCGGGTTGCCAACCCAGAGTTCACCGGCACCGACTACCTTGCCCGGCGCAAGCAGGCTGCCTGCGCCGATGAAGCCGAATTCACCGATCGAGGCGCCGTCCAGCACCGTGGCGTGCATGCCGATGAGGCATCCGTCACCGAGCGTGCATGCATGCACCACGGCGCCGTGGCCAATGGTCACGCCGTTACCGATCAGGCAAGGGAATCCGCCGGGCGAATACAGGCCATCGTGGGTGACGTGCACGACGGCGCCGTCCTGGATATTGCTGCGCGCCCCGACCCGGATGCGCTGCACGTCGCCGCGCAGCACCGTCCCCGGCCAGATGGATACATCGTCCCCCAGCTCGACCGCACCAATCACCGTAGCCGCCGGGTCGACATATACCCGCTGGCCAAGCTGGGGGAATATTCCACGATAACTGCGCAAAGCACTCATGCCTGGATGATAGCTGCGCCCGCAGCAGGCTGCGCCGGTCCGCGGAGTGCGCAATCGGCAGCGGCCGGCAGCTTTCCGGTCGACAGCGCGAGGCTGGGCTGCGCGCTCGTGGCACAGCTTGATTTCGGCTCGCGTGGCCACCACGCTGGCAGTCATCAGAAGGAGCCTTCATGAGCGACAACAACCCGCTGCTGGCCGACACGGCATTGCCCGAGTTTTCCCGGATCCGTCCCGAGCATGTGGCGCCGGCGGTCCATGCCGTCCTGGCCGAATACCGCGCGGCAATCGCACGCTTGACCGCAGCGGATGGACCACGCGATTTTGCCGGCGTGATGCTGACGCAGGAACGTCTGGAGCAACGCCTGGGCAGCGTCTGGGCACCAGTGAATCATCTGCACTCGGTGGCCGACAGCGCCGCGCTGCGCGAGGTTTACGGCCCGGCGGAAGAATTGTTGACCGAGCATGCAATCGAGTTGGGCCAGAATCGCGAGCTGTACGCAGCGGTGCAGGCTCTGGCCGATGCTGCGGATTTCGACGGCTTGCCGCGCGCCGAGCGCACGCTGGTCGAGCATGCGTTGCGCGACTTCAAATTGTCTGGCGTGGCGCTGGAAGAACCAGCTCGCTCGCGCTTGCGCAACATCGGCGTGGAGCTGTCGCGTCTGTCCACGGAATTTTCCAACGCGGTGCTGGACGCCAGCGAGGCATGGCACGAGCACATCACCGACGAACGCGATGTGGCGGGCATACCCGAGTCCGGTCGCGGCGTGCTGCGCCAGTACGCGCAGGATCAGGATCTGCCCGGATATCTGGTTACGCTCAAGCAGCCCAGCGTGCAAGCTGTACTCACGTATGCGGACAATCGTGGCTTGCGCGAGCGCGTGTATTGGGCCTATCAAACGCGTGCTTCGGACCAGGGCCCGGACGCGGGCAAGTACGACAACAGTGCGCGCATCGAGCAGATCATGGCCTTGCGTCACGAAGCTGCCGGCTTGCTGGGCTTTGCCAATGCGGCCGAGGAATCACTGGCCACGAAGATGGCCACCTCGCCAGCGGACGTGCTGGGCTTCTTGCACGATCTGGCTGACCGGGCGCGACCGGTAGCGCAACGCGAGCTGGCGGCGCTGCGCGAATTCGCGCAAGCAGAGCTGCAACTGGACAATCTTGAAGCGTGGGATGTTACCTACGCTTCGGAAAAGCTGCGCCAGCGCGAGTACGCGCTGGATGAGGAAGAGCTCAAGGCATATTTTCCACTACCTGCTGTCATCGACGGTTTGTTTGCGCTGGTTGGCAAGTTGTACGGCGTCACCGTGGTCACGCGCCAGGACGTCGACGTCTGGCACGCCGATGTGCGTTACGTCGAGATGCTCGATGCCGATGGGCGCGTTTTTGCCGGTGCTTATCTGGACTTGCATGCGCGCAGCGGCAAGCGGGGCGGGGCGTGGATGGATGTCTGCCGTGCGCGCTTTGTCGATGCGGGACGCGAGCAGCTGCCGGTGGCGTTCATCACCTGCAACTTTGCGCCGCCGCCTCCAGGCAAGCCGGCGCTGCTCAGTCACGATGATGTGCAAACCCTGTTTCACGAGTTTGGCCATGGCCTGCATCATTTATTGACCGGTATCAGCTTGCCGTCCATCGGCGGCATCGACGGCGTGGAATGGGATGCGGTGGAGCTGCCCAGCCAGTTCATGGAAAACTTTGCCTGGAACCGGCAGGCGCTGGATCTGTGTGCGCAACATGCCGAGACCGGCGCGCCATTGCCGGAAGATTTGTTTCAACGCATGCTCGCCGCGCGGCATTTCCATGCGGGCATGTTCCTGGTGCGCCAGCTTGAATTCGCGTTGTTCGATTTCCTCTTGCACCTGGAATATGAGCCTGAACGTGGGGCGCGTCCGCTGGTGGTACTCGAAGAGGTGCGCAATCAGGTCGCGGTGCTGTATCCGCCAGCATGGCAGCGCTTTCCGCAGGGCTTCAGTCATGTGTTTGCCGGTGGTTACGGCGCTGGCTATTACAGCTATCTGTGGGCCGAGTTGCTCAGCGCTGACGTGTTTGCTGCGTTCGTTGAACACGGGGTGATTGATCGCGCCACCGGTGAACGCTTTCGCCTTGAGTTTCTGGCGGTTGGAGCGAGCCGGCCGGCGCTGGAGAGTTTCATCGCGTTTCGCGGGCGCGCACCGCGGCCCGAGGCGCTGCTGGAAAGTTACGGGCTGAGCTGACACGGCACGCATGCAGCACTTGTCGCACAATGGGCGAGGCCCCTTGCACCGATAAATCCCATGGATCGATACGAGCGCATCCTCACTTTGCATCGCCTGCTCAAGGCGGCGCATTACCCGGTACCGCTGTCGCGCCTGCTTGGTGAACTGGAGTGCTCGCGCGCCACGCTGTATCGCGATATCGCCTTCTTGCGTGACGCGCTCGGCGCGCCGGTGGAAGGTGCCGGTACCGAGTCGGCGGCCTTTCGCTATGCGCTGGGCGAGGGTGAGCGTTTCGAGTTGCCCGGCTTGTGGCTGACCTCCGATGAACTGGCTGCCCTGCTGGCGCTGAACGAGCTGATCAGCCGTTCCGGTCCGGGCGTGCTCGCCGGAGCATTGGCGCCGTTCAAGTCGCGCATCGAGAGCCTGCTGTCTGACCAGGGCAGCGGCAAGGCGCTGCCGATCGAGCGCATCCGCGTGATCACCTGGGGCGAGCGCAAGCTTGACCAGCAGGTGTTTCGCATCGTTGCCGGCGCGGTGCTGGAGCGACGTCAGCTGCGTTTCAGCTATCGCGCGCGCACGACCAATGCCGACAGTCATCGCCGGGTTTCGCCGCAGCGTCTGACCCACTATCGCGACAACTGGTATCTGGATGTTTGGGATCACGATCGCGAGGCATTGCGCAGCTTTGCCGTCGATCGGATCGCCGAACCGCGTGCGCAGGAAACGCCGGCCATCGACGTGCCCGAGGTGGATCTGAACGTGCTGCTGGCGTCCAGCTATGGCATTTTTTCCGGAGTGCCCAAAGCCTGGGCAACCATTCGCTTCTCGGCGCACGCTGCGCGCTGGGTCGCCGACGAGCACTGGCACTCGCAGCAAAAAGGCGAGTGGCTGGCCGACGGCCACTATGAGCTCAAGGTGCCGTACGCGAAGTCCCGAGAGCTGCTGATGGATGTACTCAAGTACGGTCCGGATGCGGAGATCATCGCCCCGCTGCCGTTACGCGAAGAGATGAAGAACCTGCTGCAGCTTGCATTGGGGGATTATCTGGAGCGGTAAGCGGTGTCCTGCTATTTGCTGTCGATCGCGGCGACCGCATTGAAGCGCTCGGCGATGTAGTCATCGGTAAAGCTGGTCATGCCGAAGTCGCGGATGAAACCGCAGTGGCCGCCGTATGGTGCAATATCCAGTTCCATGCTTGCGGGCAGCTGCAGCGCGTGGAAGTCGCTCACCGGAATCACCGGATCATCGCTTGCAGCCAGGATGCAGCCGGGGATCTGCAAAGTCTGCAGCGTCGAGCCGACCACCGCGTAGCCGTCCAGGTAGTGCTGCAGGCTGGCGAAGTCGGTGTGTCTGCTCACCATCGCTGCGGTCAGGCCACGCAAATTCTGGCGCAGTTCGCCGTGTTCGAAATACTGGTGTTGCGGAAATGCCTTTTGCTTGGCCCGCAGCGAGCGGCGCCACTTGTGCAGGAAGTACGCCTGATACATCCATGATGAGCGCTTCTCCAGCGCGAACATGCCGGCGCCAGGGTCGATGATCGGACATACCGCCAGCACGTAACTCAGCGGAATGCCGGCCTGCGTGGCCTGCAGCGCCACGCGCAAGGCAAAGTTGCCGCCCAGGGAAAATCCAGCCAGGCACATGGGTCGCGCCGGCCAGCGCTGCGCAGCGTCGAGCAGCGCATGCACAACCTCGTCAATCCGGCAGGAGTGAAACAACGCCTCGTTCAACGGACCGCTGTCGCCATGATCGCGAAAGTTGAGGCGGAACACATCCCAGCCGTCAGTGAGCAGGCGGCTGCCGGTCT
>JBBSSI010000049.1:0-12052 GCA_038242205.1 Lysobacterales bacterium | reverse complement strand
CCAAACCCGATCGTCAATCATCTGGTGATCATGCCGGATATCGAAAAACGCCTGGAAGCGTTTGTGCGCATCGGTCACGGCATCATTGTCTTTCCCGGTGGCGTGGGCACTGCCGAAGAAATCCTGTATCTGCTTGGCATCCTGCTGCATCCGGACAACGTCACCATTCCGTTTCCGCTCATTCTCACCGGGCCCAAAGAGTCGGCCGCGTACTTCGAGCAGATCGACCGCTTCCTGCGCCTGGCGCTTGGGGAGGGCGTTGCCCGCTATTACCAGATCATCGTTGACGATCCGGCGGCTGTGGCGCGCGTGATGGTCAAGGGCATTGATCGCGTGCGGCACAACCGGCTCGACACCAAGGACGCGTTTTTCTTCAACTGGGCGCTGCAGATTCCGCTGGAGTTCCAGATGCCGTTCCAGCCCACGCACGCGGCGATGCACGCGCTGCAGATTCGCCATGAGCGGCCTGTGCACCAGCTGGCAGCGGACCTGCGCCGCGCTTTTTCCGGCATCGTCGCAGGCAACGTGAAAGAGGGCGGCGTGCGCGCGATCGAGCAGCACGGTCCGTTTGACATTGATGGCGACGCCGACATCATGCATGCGCTGGATGCCCTGCTGCAGGCGTTCGTCGCGCAGCAGCGCATGAAGCTGCCCGGCGGCACGGCATATGTGCCGTGCTATCGAGTCTGCACCGACGCTACAAGCCGGCGCGCGTCTTGACAGTCCGTCACCTGCTCAGCAAACTACGCAGCTCACGCCCGAATAGCTCAGCTGGTTAGAGCACTTGACTGTTAATCAGGGGGTCGCAGGTTCGAGTCCTGCTTCGGGCGCCAGGATTGCAAGGCCGGCATTGAATGCCGGCCTTTGTTTTATGCGCTGTGGGTCGCCGGCAAGCGCCACGTGCTGAAGGCGTCCAGCGGTTCGCTTGCACGTGCGGTGCTGCGTTCCTCGTTGCGTGCAGCAGCAGCGTCCCGCTGCGGAAATACTGCGTTGAGGGAATGAGTCTGGTGCTGGGATGCGTGCCCGCGTATCGTCATTGAGTCGACAGATCCTGCAGGCCGTGCAATGTCTGCGGCTTGCCACGATCCTCGTCCACGTTGCGCTCTGAGTGCACGATGCCATCGCCGGCATTCATCCAGTTGACTGCACCCGGCTCGATGATCTGCGTGTTGCCAAGCCCGTCCTTGTGCTCAATGCGTCCTTGCCAGAGATAAGTCACGGTGGCCAGGCCGATGTGCGGATGCGGTCGCACATCCAGCGTCTGCCCGGCGCGCAACGTCACTGGACCCATATGATCCATGAAGACAAATGGGCCAACGGCGTGCCCGTGCGCAGCGGGCAGCACGCGACTCACCATGAAACCGTCACCGAGGTTACGTTGGTGGCCGTTCGTGCGCTCGCGAACCGCTGAGTCAGCCCGGTTCATGCAATTACCGCTTTTGGCCAAAGACAGATCAGGGATGATCCGAGCCCCGGATAGTCACCGTCAATCCCCGGATGCGGGTTGCAACCTGGGTGCGCTTGTCATACCCAGCGTACGGTGCCTCGCGGTATCAGCCACGGTTTGCCCACAGCAATCCAGGCGTAAGCCAGATTCTTGAAGTGGCGCGTAAATGCGCCGTTCCCGTAATTCCGGCATGCAAGTTCTTGATTGTAAAAAGGTCCGTTTGCCATGGCAGATTCTGCAGCCTGCCAACCAAACCGCCGGCCCTCATCTGCGCTCTGTCGCGTGCAGTTCCGCTTCGCAGTTGGTGCCGGATTTTGCGTATGATGTTTGCCGATCAAAGCGCCGCCAGACTGACGGCACTACCGGCGAAAAACCGTGGCCTCATCTGTACGCATCATTGCTGCAGCTCCGCTGCACCGGACGGCGCATATGTCCGGTGCAGCCATGCTGGATCTCGTCATCGCAGTCATCGCTGCGGCGGTGCTGCCTGCTCGCTGCGTGCTGCACACGCGGCAGCAGCGGTGCGGACAATGAGCGTGACTGCAGCTGACCCGGTCACTGCGCGAAGGCGTCCATGAGCACGGCACTGGTGCTGTTTCGGCGTGACCTGCGCGTGGTCGATAATCCCGCGCTGAGCGCGGCGTGCGCGGAGCATGCCGAAGTGATACCGGCATACATCCACGCCCCCGAAGAGGACGGTGCTTGGGCAGCCGGTGGCGCCAGCCGCTGGTGGCTGCACCGCGCCCTGGCCGAGCTGGAGCGCGAGTTGCTGGCGTGTGGCAGCCACCTGCACCTGCGCCAGGGCGGCACGCTGGCCGTACTGCAGGAGCTGCTCGAGCGTAGCGGTGCCAGCGCGGTGTACTGGAATCGCCTGTACACGCCAGAAGCGATCGCGCGCGACACGCAGGTCAAGGCGGCATTGCGCGAACAGGGCGTCGAAGTGCACAGCTACAACGCCGCGCTGTGGTCCGAGCCCTGGGAAATTTCCACCGGGCAGCGCAGTCCCTATCGGGTATTCACCCCGTACTGGCGCAAGCTGCGCGCGCAGTTGACGCTGCCGCGACCGTTGCCCGCGCCTCGATTGCCACGCTGCAGCGAGTTGCCGCACGCGGTGCCGCTGGCCGCGTTTGACCTGCTGCCGCGCCACGCCTGGGCCGGCGGCCTGGCGCAGAGCTGGCAGCCGGGCGAAGCCGGGGCGCAGGAGCTGCTGGACATCTTTGCCGACGATGCACTTGGCGACTACGCACGCGGGCGCGACCTGCCAGCGCGGCATGGCACCTCGCGCCTGTCGCCACACCTGCATTTTGGCGAGATCTCGCCGCGCCAGATCTACTTTGAGCTTGATCGCCGCGCCAACGCGATTGACGCCAAGCGCAGGCCCGACCTGGAGCCGTATCTGCGTGAACTGGGCTGGCGCGAATTCGCCCACCATTTGCTGTATCACTTTCCGCAAACGCCGGTACAAAACTTCAACCCGCGCTTCGAGAAATTTGCCTGGGCAGCGCCTGATCCGGCGATTCTCCAGCGCTGGCAACAGGGACGCACGGGCATTCCGCTGGTAGACGCGGGCATGCGCGAGCTGTGGCACACCGGCTGGATGCACAACCGCGTACGCATGATCGTCGGCAGTTTCCTGACCAAGAACCTGCGCCTGCAATGGCAGCATGGCGCGCGCTGGTTCTGGGACAGCCTGGTTGATGCCGACCTCGCCAACAACACCCTGGGTTGGCAGTGGGTGGCCGGCTGCGGTGCCGATGCCGCGCCGTATTTCCGCGTGTTCAATCCGCTGACTCAGGCCAGGAAATTCGATCCCGATGGCGTCTACCTGCGCCGCTGGTTGCCGGAACTGGCGGACGCGCCGCTGGCTTGGGTGCACGAGCCGTGGAAGGACGAAGCTCTGCTCAAGCGCAGCGGTTACCCCGCACCGATGGTCGATCTTGGCCGGTCGCGGCAGCACGCCCTGGCGGCGTATGCCGGCATTCGCGGTACCGACGTCGGGCGCACCTCGGCATGATTGGCCTGACCGTCCAGCGCGGTCACCTCAACCGGCGCCGTGCCGCGTTCATGCCGCCCATGCATCGTCGCGAGCACTCTCGCCACGCAAGCATCGTGACCGCACTGCCACTGGCAAGACGTGCCAGCGACGGAGTGCCGCGCACCGCCTTTGTTCACCCGGACCGGATTTTCCATGCCGCATATTGAACCCGACATCGTGCCGCCGCCGCGCGACCGCGCCTGGCCGGCACTGCTGGCCATCGCACTGATCGTCATTGCCATTGCGCTCGCCTTGGCGTGGGTGGCGGGCTGGCTGACGCCTGCGCGGATCACTGCGCAGCGCTTCACCAACGCCATCGAGACCAGCAACGGCGAAATTTATCCCGGCTTCCGCCGTGCCCACGCCAAAGGCGTGTGCGTGGCAGGTTATTTCGAGGGCAACGGGCAGGGCGTGGCGCTGTCCCGTGCGCGGCTGTTCGCGCCAGTACACACGCCGTTCGTCGGACGCATGTCGGTCGGCGGCGGCTCGCCTTATGGGCTGGATGGCAAAGCGCGCGTGCGCAGCATGGCGCTGGAGTTGAACAGCGACGACGGCCAGCAATGGCGCATGGCGATGAACAGCTTTCCGTTTTTTGGCGTTTCTTCGGCGACGGCGTTCTATCAACAGACTCGCGCAAACGCGCCTGACCCGGCCACCGGCAAGCCTGATCCAGCGGCAATGGCGGCATTCGCCAAGGCGCATCCGGAGTTCGCGCGCTTCGCCGCGTGGGCAAAAAATGCGCCGTGGTCCACCAGCTGGGCCAGCACCACGTTCAACGGCGTCAACACGTTCCGCTTCATCAACGCTGCGGGCAAAACGCAGCATGTGCGCTGGTCCATGCAGCCGCAAGCGGCTTTCGTGGCGATGACCCCGGAGCAGCGCGCCGCTGCAGATGGCAATTTCCTCAGCGAGGATCTGCAACAGCGACTGGCGCAAGGACCGCTGCGCTGGGACATGGTGGTAACCGTGGCGCAGCCGGGTGATTCCATCGTCGACCCATCGCAAAGCTGGCCGCAGGATCGCCAGCATGTCAGCGTCGGCACCGTGGTGATCCAGAGCACGACGCCGCAGGCCACCGGCGCCTGCCGCGACATCAACTACGACCCGCTGATACTGCCCGGTGGAGTGGGTGGTTCTGCCGACCCGATTCTGGCCGCGCGTTCGGCCGTCTATTCGGTATCGTTCAACCGGCGCGAGCATGACATTGCCAGCGGCAAGGCGGATGCCGCCACCGGCAAGGCGGCGTCGCCGGGGACAAGCCCATGAGCATTTCCAGGTCGACGGGCTTTGCTCCGCGGCACTTCAATCTCACCGCGCGCGTGCTGCACTGGAGCATGGCGCTGGCGATCTTCACCATGCTGTTTGTTGGCGTTGGCATGGTTGCGTCGATCAGCCTGCGCCCGGCGCTGGTCAGCCTGCATCGGCCACTGGGAATCGCGATCCTGCTGCTGGTCATCGTGCGTCTGGTCAACCGTTTGTTGCATCGACCGCCGCCGTTGCCGGCGGACCTGCCGAGGCTGCAGGCGCTGGCGGCGAAGGGATCGCACTGGCTGCTGTACACGCTGATGTTCGCCATGCCGCTGGTCGGCTGGTCGATGCTTTCCGCTGGCGGCTATCCGGTGAGCATGTTCAAGGGTTTCACTTTGCCTCCGATTGCTCCGCACGACGCCGTGCTCTATGCGGTTTTGCGCACGGCGCACACGTGGCTCGCCCTGCTGCTGTTCGTCACCGTTCTGGCGCATCTGGCCGCGGCGCTGTATCACGCCTGGGTGCGGCGGGATGGAGTATTTCCGAGCATGGCCACTGGTCCGGACCATGACGACACTGGCTTGGCTGCAACTGACGATGCGGTGCTCCCGGTCAGCCCGCCAGCGCAAGTGTGATGTGCGCGGGCGCGAGGCACCACGTGCCAGCGTGATGGTAGTGGCGGTCTGTCCGCTGCCGTGGATGAGCGAGTGGGATCGGGTTCGTCACGGATCAGCCGGGCCGGATGTGCGACAAGCCTTTTACTGCCGTGGGCAACCTGCTGCGCGTAACCTTATGGTTACCGGCAGCGCAGCCCTCGGCGCCGTCTCCACCGCTGGAAGCCGACGCATGAGCAAAGACCGCGACCACATGCATGCGCAAGCCGGCCAGCAACGCGCCAGCGAGGATCAACCGGAGGTTCGCCAGGCGCTGGGTCAGTCATCCGCCAGCGGCTTCGCGCTGACTGATGAAGAACACCGCGATGTGGCCGACAAGACCCCGCCGCGCGCAGCCGTGTTGCACGAAGTCGTGCGCAGCTCCGGCGACGAGGAGCTCAAACGCGGCCTGGCCGCCCTGGCTTGGTCATCGCTGGCTGCCGGGTTGACGATGGGCTTTTCGCTGCTGGCGCGCGCTGTCATACAACGCCACGTAGGCGATGTTCCCGGCGGCTTCCTGCTGGAGTCGTTCGGCTACACGTTTGGCTTTCTCGCGGTGATCATCGCACGGCAACAGTTGTTTACCGAAAACACGCTTACGGCCGTGCTGCCGCTGATGACCAAGCCCAGCTTGCACATGTTCGGACGGCTCTTGCGCCTGTGGAGCGTCGTGCTGGCTGGCAACCTGGTGGGCGTGTCACTGTTTGCGTGGGGACTGCTGCACCTGCAACAGTTCGACCAGCCGACCCAGGACGCGTTTGCCCGCATCGGCACGGAGCTGATGGCCAACTCGGCGTTCGCCATGTTCACCAAAGGCATCCTGGCCGGCTGGATCATCGCCATGATGGTGTGGATGATGGCCGCCACCGAACGATCGCGGCTGGCCATCATCGTGATCTGCACGTACGTCATCGCCATCGGCGGTTTCACCCACATCATCGTCGGCTCGGCGGAAGTGATGTATCTGGTGTTCGCCGGCAGCGTGTCCTTCGTCGATGCGGTAACGCATTTTGGCCTGCCGACGCTCGCCGGCAACGTGGTTGGCGGTAGCCTGATCTTTGCGCTCATCAGCCACGCCCAGGTGCGCAGCGACACGCACTAAGACGACGGCATCAGCCCAGCGCTTGCGGGTTCAACTGCCACACCGCGTAGTTCAGCGCCGCGGCAAAAGTCACCCAAGCCAAATACGGCAACAGCAAAGCCCCGGCCAGCGGCCGCACGCGCCAGAAAGCGCTGATGGTGAAGAGCAGCAACAACCACAGCAGCACGATGTCGGCAAACGCGGTCGCGCCGCGATGCCAGGCAAAAAACAGCCAGCTCCAGAGCGCATTCACGGCCAGCTGGCCCACGAACAAAGTCAGCGCGGCGCGTTGCGCCCGCCAGCCGCCTTCGCGCCAGACCAGCCACGCCGCAATGCCCATCAGCGCGTACAACACCGACCAGACCCGTCCGAACACCGACGATGGCGGAGCCCACACTGGCTGCGCCAGCTGCTGGTAAAACGTCGCGGCACGCACCGACGCGAGCGCGCCGATGGCTGAAGCGGCGAAGCTGAAGACCAGCCAGCCGAGCAGACCCACCATCTGTTTTGCGCGCGGCATGCGTGCCCCGGTTACTGCACCTGTGCCCATGCGGATTCTCGTGCGTTGAAGATTGTCTCGCGCGACAGAGTCGATTGCGTTACGTCAACGCAATGTGGCGTACTGCTGATCAGCATCTGCTGCCCTCGTCGCTGCTGTGCACGCGAGCACCATTGTCCGCACGAGTTCACGAATCAACCGGCAAGGGTCGCCGTGTCGATGACGAAGCGATATTTGACGTCGCTCTTGACCATGCGGTCATAAGCCTCGTCGATTTGCTGCGCAGCGATCAGCTCGATGTCGGCGACGATGGCTTTCTGTGCGCAGAAGTCCAGCATCTCCTGCGTTTCGGCGATACCGCCGATCAGCGAGCCGGCGATGGACCGACGCTTCCCGATCAGGGTGCCGATGTTCGGCGAGGGGTGCGGATGCTGGGGCGCGCCAACCAGTACCATCGTGGCATCGCGCTTGAGCAGCGCGGTGTATGCATCCAGCGAGTGGCTGGCAGCCACGGTGTTGAGGATAAGGTCGAAGCTGTTGGCATGCGCCTTCATCTCGCTCTCGTTACGCGATACCACCACCTCGTCGGCACCCAGGTTCAGCGCGTCCTGGCGCTTGTCTTCCGAAGTGGTGAACGCAACCACATGCGCGCCCATCGCGTGCGCGATCTTTACGCCCACGTGGCCCAGGCCGCCGATACCGACTACGCCAACCTTCTTGCCCGGCCCGGCATTCCAGTGGCGCAGCGGCGAATACGTGGTGATGCCCGCACACAGCAGCGGTGCAACCGCCGCCAGCAGGACTTCCGGATGGCGGATCTTCAGGACGAATTTGCGATCGACCACGATGCGCTGCGAATAGCCGCCCAAAGTATGACCGGGCGCGTCATGCGTCGGGCCGTTGTAGGTGGGCACGAAGCCGTGGTCACAAAACTGCTCCAGCCCCTCGGTGCATGAGGCGCAATGCTGGCAGCTGTCCACCATGCAGCCGACGCCGACCGTGTCGCCGATCTTCAAATCGGTCACGTCGCTGCCGACGGCGCTGACGTGGCCGACAATCTCATGGCCGGGCACACATGGATACAGCGTGCCGCCCCATTCGGATCGAACGGTGTGCAGGTCGGAATGGCACACGCCGCAGTAGGCGATATCGATTTCCACATCCTGCGTACCCGGTGCGCGACGTTCGATGTCCATGGCTTCAAGTGGTTTGTCGGCGGCTTGCGCGCCATAGGCTCTGGTGGTCATGGATTTTCTCGTAAGGAGGAGGTCAGGAGGTCAGGATAGCGCGCCCGCGAGGCGCTGCTCGCCGATGAACTGTGTCGGCAAGTGTACGGCCTTGTCGTCCCGGGCCTTCGGCGCGGCGTTGTGCTTCGCCGCTGCCGCGGGCAGACCACGTCGCCGCCGCGCGCAGCGGCAGACTGATGCAGCCAAAAACCGGTGGTAATGGCCTGGGCTGACGTTGCCGAAGCCGATGCGGAAATCGGCTGATTCTCGAACGTGCCCGGAGTGAGCGCATGGCGCTGCGTCAGTGACACCAATGGAAACGCCTTGTTCGGCTCACGGTCGCGACACCCTGCAGGGTTGTGTCGGCTCCGTTGAACGGACAACAGGTCGAGCGGGCTTTACGTGTAACGGCCATAGTTGGGTTGCTGACTGTGTCAGAGCAAGGCGTGGCTCGTCAGTCAGCTGCATTTTCTTTTCGCGCAGGTGCACATGTTGCAGCGCACTTAGCCGCGTTTGCCTGCGATAGCGTCAGCAGTGCATGATCCGATGGACGCAACGACCGGGACTGCACTGAGTGAGCACGCCGACCGAGGCTCTGGACTAGCATGTCATTCACAGTTACTGAGTCGATGCATTGGCTTGCAGCGGCTTTGCCGCCAATCTCGAGCCTGGGCTTTGATGCGGGCGCAGTCGGGCAACGCCTGCTGCAGGAGCTCTACCGCCTCATCGCCGCGCTGCCGCTGCTGCTGCTGGCGCTGGTGGTGGTGTGGATCGCGTGGTTGGTTGGTGGTTGGCTGTCACGGCGCACGTTGCTGGATCGGGTGGCGCGGCGCAATCCGTTTTTGCGCGAGCTTGCCGGCACTACCGTGCGCTGGGCGATCGTCTTGCTGGGCATTTTGATCGCCCTGGAAATCATGGAGGCCACTGCTCTGGTCGGTGCCGTACTCGGCAGCGCGGGGGTGCTCGGCGTGGCGCTCGGGTTCGCGTTCAAGGACATCCTCGAAAATTATCTGGCCGGCGCCCTGATGAGCCTGCGTCAGCCATTTGCGCCGCGGGACCATGTGATCATCAATGGCAACGAAGGCGTCGTGGTCTCGCTGACCTCGCGCGCCACGATACTGATGACGCTTGATGGCAATCACCTGCGACTTCCAAATGCGCTGGTGTTTCGCAGCGTGACGCTGAATTACACGCGGAATCCAAGTCGACGTTTTGAATGCGATGTCGGCGTTGGCGTTGGAGAAGACCTCGGCAAGGCGCAGCATATCGGGGTTGCCGAGCTGCAGAAAATGGACGGAGTCATGGCAACACCGCCGCCTCGCGCTTATATCGTCAGCCTGGGTGACTCCAGCGTGCAGGTACGCTTCCACGGCTGGGTCGATCAACGCAGCCACGATTTCATCCTGGTCAAGAGTGAGGCCATTCGTCGGGTCAAGCTGGCGCTGGAAACAGCCGGGATGGACCTGCCCGAACCGATCTATCGCGTGCAGTTGACCGAGCATGTGAGCTCGCAGGCGCAACGAACCCTTTCGAGTCAGGCTTCCACCGCACGAGCCGAAGCGCCGATGGACACGCGCGTGCAGGCTGACCTTGACCCACAGATCGAACACGACCAGCGCACCCGCGGTCAAGCCGACCTGCTGGATGCGTCGGCGCCCCACGAATAGCACACGGCATCAAGCCGGTCTGCGCTCACTTTATCTATCCTCAACGCTGACTTTGCATTTACTTGCCGACCCGCGCGGCGAGGTGCGCCGGATAGCGGTCGCCGAGCACAGTGATGTGGGCCAGAGCATCTTCCATCTGCCGCAGATCGCCGGCATCGAGCGTGATATCCGCTGCAACAAGGTTTTCCTGCAGCCGACGCAGCCGGGTCGTACCCGGAATCGGCACAATCCACGGCTGCTGCGCCAGCAGCCAGGCCAACGCGATCTGCGCTGGGGTGGCGCGCTTGCCTGCGGCGATGCGACTGAGCAGGTTGACCACGGTCTGGTTGGCCTGCCGCGCTTCGGCCGAAAAGCGCGGCACGGTGTTGCGAAAGTCGTTCTTGGTAAAGGCCGTGGCCGCGTCAATCTTGCCGGTCAGGAAACCCCTGCCCAGCGGGCTGAACGGGACAAAGCCGATGCCCAGTTCCGCACAGGTTGGCAGCACCTCGTGCTCGGGTTCGCGCCACCACAATGAGTATTCACTTTGCACCGCCGTGACCGGCTGCACGGCGTGTGCGCGGCGAATCGATGCCGCTCCAGCTTCGGATAATCCAAAATGCTTCACCTTGCCTTCGGCGATCAAGTCCTTCACGGTGCCGGCCACGTCCTCCATCGGCACGTCCGGATCCACGCGATGCTGGTAGAACAGGTCGATGCGATCCGTCCGCAAGCGCTTGAGCGATGCGTCCGCCACCTCGCGGATATGCGCCGGACGACTGTCCATTCCGTCTGCGCCAATCGCGTTGCGAAAACCAAACTTGGTGGCGATGACCACGCGATCGCGCAGCGGCGCCAGCGCTTCGCCGACCAGAGCCTCGTTGGTGAACGGCCCATAGACTTCGGCTGTGTCGAAGAACGTCACGCCAGCTTCGACCGCCTGGCGCAGCAACGCGATCGCCTCGTGCTTCGGCATCGCCGTACCGTAGGCGTAGTTCAAACCCATGCAGCCAAAACCCAGTGCCGAAACCTCGAGTCCGCTGTTCCCAAGCTTGCGCATTTTCATCGTTGTGCTCCGCACAGATGGGTGAGATGCGCAGTGTGGCGCACATCAGTCGCTTTGATCACCCGGACGATGCGAACGCACTCGCCGTGCGAGTTCATGCCTGAGGCTGGTGCACGCAGCGGCCGGCCTCCGGAGATACCTGCTTCGCGCCATGCAAGAAACGGTGAGCGCTCAGTTTATTGCGCGAGACTTGAGATGAGACGATCAAGCGTCCGCACAAGCGTCATGCACCTGGCACAAGCCAATAGCGCGGCGTATTCCCATCCGCATTGACCGTGGAGGAATTGCAGCGTGGATCGATATACCGGCGGTTGCCTGTGTGGCAACGTTCGCCTTGTGGCCTCGGGTAGCCCATACCGGGTCGGCATTTGTCACTGTCTGGAATGCCGCCGGCATCATGGCGCGCTGTTTCAACCGCTGCGGTGTAGCGTTGAGGTTGTCCATGTCCGAGAAGATCAGCCACCGTTCGCCGAGAGCGCGATGCAAGATGAGGGTGAACTTTTCTGTGTCCCCTGGATTGTTGGCGTAACTATACGCGCCGATGATGTAACCGATTTTGTCTCCGGTGGAGTAAGCCAGGGCGCGCAGCTGCAATGGGCCGCCACCGCGTCCGTTGTAGGTTGCATCGTAGGGAGATCGGATCGCCGCGCGACCTCTGACTGGCGGACGATTGCTTTGCAACACGAATCCGTCCTGTGCAAATAGCGCGGCGAGCGCCGCCGCGTCGCCTGCACGCCACGCGCGCTCATAATTGCGCAGTATTCGATCCAGCTGCGGCGGTAGCGCGACGGTCGCAAGCCGTGCGGTCGGAGGTGGCTCCTGAACGTTCTGCCCAAGAAGCGTCCCCGTAGCCAGCACGACACCGAGAATGCCCAATGCGAACATGGAACGCTTCATCATCTTGATCCGGTTGAAGTGTCGACGATCCATCGTTGGACTCGAACAGCGCGCGGCTTTTAGCGCGGCCGCTCGGACGAGGTGCTACGCACCTGTGCGAGCATAGTCGTAAGCCCTTAGGGACCGTCTGAACTAGCCGCTGTTAATTGGACGTCCAGAATTTTGCGGTGCTATTCGGCGAATCAGCCGAAAATCAACTGAATCGGTCGATTACTAGTTGGGGATTTATTCTTTTGACGCCTTGCAGGTATGTTCTG
>JBBSSI010000048.1:0-12954 GCA_038242205.1 Lysobacterales bacterium | reverse complement strand
CTGTCACGCCGGAGGTCGCGGGTTCGAGTCCCGTCCGCTCCGCCACATTTCCGCAAGGGCGCCCGTGTGGCGCCCTTGTTATTTGAGCGGCAGGGGTGCTTGATTCTGCGTCAAGTGGGACCTGACGCCTCGCTGCGGTGGCAAGCCGGTATCACCACCGCGCTTGTGACGCATTCACCAGATTGCAGGAAATTGTCCATGCTGCAGGCAATGCGCAAAAAGATGCACGGCTGGCCATCGATCCTTTTGCTGGGGGTCAGCGTATTCGCAATGTCCTTCTTCGGCATGCAGGGCTACCTCACCACAAGCGATGCCAATTACGTGGCGAAGGTGGGCGACCAGGAGATCAATCAGACGGATTTCCAGGATCGCCTCAACCAGTTGCGCCAGCAGGGGACCGCCGAGCAGGGTGACAAATTCGACTCCAGCCTGTTGCAGAAGCCGGAGGTAAAAAAACAGATCCTCGATTCGATGGTAGACCAGCATCTGCTGCTTTGGGCCAACGACCAGTGGGGCATGCGCGTCAGCGACCAGGCGGTGCGTGAATACATCGCTGCGATCCCCGAGTTCCAGCTCAATGGCAAGTTCGACCCGGCCTCGTACCGTGCCTTCCTGCTTGGTCAGCGCAAGACGCCGGGCATCTTCGAGAACGAAATCCGCAGCTCGCTTGCCGCGCAATTGCTGCCGGACGCCATCGGCGCCAGCACCATCATCAGCGACGCGCAGGTAGACCAGTTTCTCGCGCTGGTGGCTCAACGTCGCTCGATCCGCTATGCCATTCTGCCGAAGGCTGCTATTGCCGATGCTCAAGTGTCCAACGCGCAGGCTGAGGCTTTCTACAAGTCACATCTGACCGAATACATGAATCCGGAGCAGGTGGCAGTTAAGTACATCGAAGTCGACGCGGATTCACTGAAGCTGGATGCGACTGTTGACGAAGCCGATCTGCGCAAGCGCTACGAAGACCAGAAGAATCGCTTCGTGCAGCCCGAACAACGTCTGGCTTCACATATTCTGATCAACGTCCCGCCCAACGCTACGCCGGAGCAACAAAAGGCGGCGTTGGCTCAGGCCGAAGCCGTCGCCACCCAGGCCAATGCAGGAAATTTCGCCGCGATCGCCGAGAAGCAGTCACAGGATGCCGGCTCGCGCCGCCAGGGCGGCGATCTTGGCTGGCTGGAAAAGGGAGTCACCACCGCGGCCTTCGAGACCGCTCTGTTCGCGTTGCAGAAGGGCCAGATCTCCAAGCCCGTGTTGTCTAGTGATGGCTATCACATCATCTGGTTGCGCGATGTGCGCGCAGGCGCGGCCAAGCCGTTTGACGAGGTTCGTGAGCAGCTGGCGAAGGACGCGAGCGCCGCTGAGCGTGACCATGCCTACAACGAGCTGGCCGGCAAGATGTCGGACAGCACCTACCAGAACCCCACGACGCTTGAGCCCGCCTCGAGTGCGCTGGATCTGCCGATCAAGAGCACGGGACTGTTTTCGCGCGCCGGTGGTGAGGGTCCTGCGGCCAATCCCAAGTTTGCCGCCGCAGCGTTTTCCGACGATGTCCTGGTACAGGGCAATAATTCCGGCTTGATTGACCTGGGCAACGAACACTCGGTCGTGCTGCATGTGGAGAAACATGTGCCAGCCGCCGCGCGGCCATTGGCTGAGGTGCGCGGCGATGTTGAACAGCGCATTCGCAGCGAGCGCATCGCCGCCCAAGGCAAGCAGAAGGCTGCGGCCTTGCTGGCGCGCATACAGCAGGGTTTGTCGCTTGATGCTGCGGCGATCGAGGCAGGAACCACAGCACAGCCGGCCGAAGTTGAGCGCAACGCTGCCCAGGTCGCCGCGCCGATCCTTACCAAGGCTTTCGTGATGCCACATCCCATAGCGGACAAGCCGGTGTACGCCACCGTGGATCTGGCCGACGGTACCCACGCGCTGCTTGCGCTGGACAAGGTGCAGCCCGGTGATGTTTCCAAGGTGACGCCGGAGCAGCGCGACGCGTTGCGCCAACAGATGACGCAGGCTTACGCGGCCGAAACGACGCGAGAAATGGTGGGTGCGCTACGCGGCAAGGTGAAGATCAAGTACAACGCCAGCTTGATGTAGGTCGGGCCGCTTGCCAGAGGGCGGCACAACTGACGTTGTCGCTCGCCTGCGGGTGGCCGGCCCGTTTGGCTGGAAAGGATCGGCATTCACATGGGGATGCGTCGTGTTGACGAACCGGCGGCTGACGCGCTGCCAGCGTAGCCAGTCCAGCACCGGCCCGCGTCAGCCTGAGTCGGTCAATTGGCGCTGACCTTGAGCACCTGGCCGGGCTGCAATGCATTCTTCTCCAGCTTGTTCCAGCGCAGCAACGCGCTGATATCCACCGAATAGTGACGCGCGATCTGCCACAGATTGTCGCCGCTGCGAACGGTGTGAGTGCGTAGCCCGATGGGGCGGCTAACGGCGTCCGCGACGCGCTCGGGTGCTGGCGATGCCGACGTCTCCGCGACGTGAGCTGCCTCGCGTGCGTCGCCATCATCCGACGTGGCGGCACGAAACTGTCGCGCATGTTTTGCTGGAAGCAGCAGATATGAAGTCACGCCGGCGTCGACCACGCTGCCGCGAAAAGCGGCGTTGAGGGTCTTCAAGGCTTCCACCGACATGCCAGCCTGATCGGCGGCCAGCGACATCGGCATCGAGTGGTTGATGGGAACCTGCACCAGATGCTGCTCGCGGCTCAACGTGGGCAAGGTGACGCCGAAGCGCTCCGGTTCGCGTACCACGCACGCGATCGCCAGTAGTTTGACCAAGTGCTGTCTGGTGACGGCACGCACCGGCAGGGCCGGAATCAACGGCGTCGCTGGCGGCGAACCGTGCTTGTCGAGCAGTCGCGCGGTGGCGAACTCGCCGGAGTTGTACGCGTAGTCGGCCACGCGCCAGTCATCAAACTGATCGTGGTAACCGCGCAGCAGTTTCATCACCGCATGAGCCGCGGCGGGAACATCCAGGCGACCGTCGTAGTGTCCGTCCACGCGCAAGCCCATCGCACCGGCGGTGCGCGGCATGATCTGCCACATGCCTGCGGGACGACCACGGCGGCCGCGCACCGGCTCGAAATGGCTCTCGACCCAAGGCAGCAGCGCAAACTCGCCAGGCACTTGGTATTGCGCGGCGATCTGCTGCACGTACACCAGACGAGGCAGCACGGCGCGAAGTTTGCTCTCGAAGCGCTCCGGATTACGGGTGAAACGGCGCGCCCATACCTGCACGGCCGGATCGGCTTCGCAGTCGGCGATGGCAAAACTCCCACGCAGCTCCTGCCACAGGTCTACTGTTTCAGGTGCCACTGACGCTGATGCGACCAACCTCGGAGTGGGTGACACAATCGCGACAGCCGGGCGTACCGCTGACCTGGATGGCAACGCGGTGGGTGGCGCAGACGGCGCGCTGGCGCAGGCTGCCAGTGCGACGGATAGTGCCAGCGGCAGCGCGCGCGACGCGCGCCACAGCAGATGGGCCCGAACCATCAGGAGAAACCGTCTTTGGCGCCGCGCAACGCGGCAAATCGGGCCTCACGATCACTCCCGATGGCGTGTTCGCGCCGACACCAGTCGGCGACCGACGGACTGTCGACGCGCAGGAACGGGTTGCTGGCCAACTCGCTGCCGAGCGACACGGGCAGGGTAGGCAGGCATTTCGCGCGCAGGCGCTCCACTTCGCGCCGTCGCGCTTGCAACGACGCATTGGCGGGATCCACCGTGTCGGCGAAGCGTCCGTTGGCTGCCGTGTATTCATGCCCCGCGCAGACTTGGGTCGTTGGAGGCAGCCGCGACAAGCGGTCGAGTGATGCCAACATCTGCGCCGGCGTGCCCTCAAACATCCTCCCGCAGCCGAGACTGAAGAGCGTGTCGCCGCACAGCAACAGTCCTTCTCCCACGTAGGCGACGTGACTGCGGGTATGCCCGCGCACGTCCAGCACGGTGAAAGTCGCGTGCGGCTGCGCGAACTGAAGTGTCTCGCCATCGCGTACCGCGTGAGTGGTGGTCGCGATGCGCTCATCCGGCGGCGCATAGACGGGTACCGCGTCGTCACTAACCAGTTCCCGCACACCAGCGGTGTGATCGGCGTGGTGATGGGTCAGCAAAATGCCACGCAGTTTCAATCCATGGATGGCAAGTGCGCGCCGGACCACATCGGCTTGACCGGGATCGACGATGAGCGCATCGCGGCCATCGTGTAGCAGCCAGATGTAATTGTCGGCGAGTGCCGGGAGCGGTACGAGTTGCAAGAGGACCCCCTGGCGGAAGTGCGGCGACGATGGAGCCACCACCGGCGCCGCGGGTCATCAGGACCACGGACTGGCGACGTCGGTGTGTATAACCGGTCGACTATAAAGACCGCTATCGTTGGAAAAGTGTTAAGCGGAGGCGCGGACGTTCAGCTTGGCGCACACCGCAACGGGTCGGTGGGCAGACCGCAGCGGCGCCGTTACACTGCCGTGGATCGTCATCGAGGTGAAGCTGTCACGCATGCGTGAGTCCGGCACTAGCGGCATCTACCAGCAGGCGGCTTTGCACAGTCTGCGCAAAGCCCAGACTCGAGCCCTGCTGCCGCATCTGCAACGCTGTGCCGGTACGCATGGTCTGTTGCTGTCAGTGGATGGCGCTGAACCGCCCGCGCTGCCGCTGTTGGCGTGCTGGGTGCATTTGCAGGTTGCGCAACTTGGCTACGGCGGTGACGTGGTGGCTGCATCTGACGAGCCATTGCCTTTTGTCGACGATGCATTCGACGTGGTGTGGCTGCGTCACGCGCTGGAAATGGTGCCGCAACCGGGTGCAACTCTGCTTGATGCAGCACGCGTTCTTGCACCGGGTGGAACCTTGGTTATCGCTGGCCTGCATCCATTGAGCGCATGGACTCCATGGCTGTACTGGACCGCACGTACACAGGTCCGCCCGCGGCTTTTGGCCCCGATGACTCTGCTCCCGCAGCTGCACCATGCGGGCCTTGAGGTGATCAGCCACCGGCGCGTCGGTGCGGTGTGGCCACGATCTGAGGGACAGCCACTGTCAGGCCACTGTGGCGGCGGCTATCTTCTGCTCGCTTGCAAACGGCGCGCGACGCTGACACCGCTGCGCGCAAAGCCGACCCACCTCGGCATTCCGTCGCCTGCGCGTATGGCGTCAAACGCCAGTGCCAGGCGCGATGCCATTTGATCAACGGACGTCTCAACCGCGATGAGTGAAGTGGAAGCATTTACCGATGGGGCGTGTCTTGGCAACCCGGGACCGGGTGGCTGGGCCGCGTTGCTGCGCGCTGGCGACAGCGAGCGCATGGTGGCCGGTGGCGATCCGGCCACTACCAACAACCGCATGGAACTCATGGCCGCGATCAGTGCACTGGAAGCTCTCAAGCGTCCTTGCCAGGTCGCCTTGACGACCGATTCGCGCTACGTCATGCAGGGCATCGAGCAATGGTTACCCAAGTGGCTGGCCAACGGCTGGCGTACCGCCGATCGCAAGCCGGTCAAGAACCAGGACCTGTGGCAACGCCTGTCCGTCGCAGCGGCACCCCATGGCGTGCGCTGGCAATGGGTGAAGGGCCATAGCGGCCATGTCGAGAACGAGCGGGTTGACCAGGCTGCGCGGGAGCAGGCCGAGCGTTTGCGGGTGTCGCCATGAGGCAGATCGTGCTGGATACGGAAACCACCGGGCTGGAGGTGCGCCAGGGTCATCGCTTGATCGAGATCGCCTGCGTGGAACTCAGCGAACGACGACTGACCGGGCGCGAATACCAGACCTATCTCAACCCGGGTCGCGGTATCGACGAAGGTGCGCGCGCAGTGACCGGCATCGCAGACGAATTCCTGCTCGACAAGCCACGGTTTGCCGAGGTCGTGGAAGAGTTCCTCGCCTTCATCAAAGGCGCGGAGCTGGTCATCCATAACGCAAGCTTCGACGTAGGTTTCCTGGATGCGGAGATGGCATTGCTCGGTGCCGGACACGGCTGTATCGCCGATCATTGCACCGTACTGGATACGCTGGCGCTGGCACGCTCGCACTATCCGGGACAACGCAACAGCCTGGATGCTTTATGCCGCCGACTTGGCGTGGACAGTTCCCGGCGCGACATGCACGGTGGCCTGATTGATGCCCAGTTGCTGGCCGATGTGTACCTCGCGATGACCTCAGGGCAGGTTGCGTTTGATCTGGGCTTCGAGGTTGAGCCTCAAGCGGCAGTTGCGCAGGCGGTGTCGATCGAGACGTGGGTAGTGCGGCCGCTAGTGCGCCGCGCCACGGCGGCGGAGCTGTCACGGCACGAGTTGCGACTGGACCAGCTCGAAGCCGCTTTGCGCGCGGCAAGCATCTGGCGTCAGGTTATGCCGGCCAGCGAGTCTGACGGCCTGGATCACACACAGCGGACCAGCAATGCCGTCACGTTGTCGTCGCCGCCACAGTCCAGCGCGTTGAGTAGCAGCTGATCGACGCATTCCTGCGCCGGCAGGTCAGTACGCCCGACGATGTGCGCGAGGCAGGCGTCATCGAGGCATTCGGTGAGTCCATCGGTACATAGCAGGAACGCGGTGTCCGGTTGCATTGGGCCGTGTGCCATGCCGATCTGCAGTTGATCGGCGGCGGTGATGCCTAGCGCCTGCGTCTGCACGTGGCGATGCGCTCCAGCGTGCACGGCCGCGGCGTCCAGCTTGCCGTCTTCCACCAGCGACTGGACCCACTGTGGGTCATGGCTGACCTGCTGCAGTGTTCCATGCCACTGGTAGACGCGACTGTCGCCGACCCAGACCGCTGCATAGTGGCCGTCCTTCATGCGCAAGGCCGCGAGTGTGCTGCCCAGCGGAAACCCCTGCGCGCCCGCGCGCCGTCGATTGAGCAGCCGCGCTGCTGCGGCGTGGACAGCATCGATCAGCGCATCGCCGCGGGACACGCGCTCGACCAGCGTGTCTCGAACCAGTGCCGCAGCTACCTCACCGTGGCGGTTTCCGCCGATGCCATCGGCGACCAGAAACAAGCCGAGCGCCGCGTCTGCGTAGTAGGTGTCTTCATTGCGCATGCGGCGCAACCCGGCATGCGTGCCATGTCCAAACTCGATCATGTGGCACTCGCGTAAACGATGGACTGCAGCATGGCGGATGTCTTGATTACGCGCAAAGCGCAAAGCCCAAAGCCCAAAGCCCAAAGCCCAAAGCCCAAAGCCCAAAGCCCAAAGCCCAAAGCCCGAGCACCGTTGCTACAGACGCGAAACGCCCCAGGCTGGGGCGTTTGCACAACTGGCGGAGAGGGTGGGATTCGAACCCACGGTAGTGTTACCACTACGCCTGATTTCGAGTCAGGTACATTCGACCACTCTGCCACCTCTCCGGAGGTTCGCGGGTCGACGCGAGCGGGCAAGTCTACGCGGTGGGCTCAAGCCAGGCAAGCTGACAGGTCGCTGCCACGCCGCCTCAGCAGGCTTTTTTTCGCGCCAGTCGCAACCAGGTATCGACCACGGTATCGGGGTTGAGTGAGAGCGACTCGATGCCTTGCTCCATCAGCCACTCAGCGAGGTCCGGGTGGTCGCTCGGGCCCTGGCCGCAGATGCCGATGTACTTGCCCTTGGCGCGCGCGGTCTTGATCGCCATCGACAGCAATTTCTTCACTGCGGGATCGCGCTCGTCGAATGAGCTGGCGACAATGCTGGAGTCGCGATCCAGCCCGAGAGTGAGCTGGGTGAGATCATTGGAGCCGATCGAGAAGCCGTCGAACATGTCCAGGAATTCGTCAGCCATGAGTGCATTGGACGGGATTTCGCACATCATGATGACCTTCAGGTCGTTCTCTCCGCGCTTGAGCCCGTTGGCGCCCAGCGTTTCGATGACCTTGGCGCCTTCCGTCAGCGTGCGCACGAACGGGATCATCACCCACACATTGTCCAGCCCCATCACTTCGCGCACGTGCTTGACCGCACGGCACTCAAGCGCGAACGCGTCGGCGAATGCCGGGTCGACGTAGCGGCTGGCGCCACGAAAGCCGAGCATCGGGTTCTCTTCATGCGGCTCGTACCGCGCGCCACCCAGCAAGTTGGCGTACTCGTTCGACTTGAAGTCGGAAAGGCGGACGATCACGGGCTTCGGATACACCGAGGCAGCAATCGTCGAAATACCCTCGGCCAACCGGTCGACGTAGAAGCTCACCGGATCGGCATAGCCGGCGATGCGCTCGTCGATCTGCGCGCGGATGTCGGCATCCTGCTTGTCGTATTGCAGCAGTGCGTTGGGGTGCACACCGATGTGGCTGGCGATGATCATTTCCAGCCGCGCCAAACCGATGCCGGCGTTCGGCAACATGCCGAAGTCGAACGCGCGTTCCGGGTTGGCCACGTTCATCATGATCTTGAGCGGCGCCGCAGGCATGTCACCGAGGTCGGCGGTAATCCGCTCGAACGGAAGGATGCCCTCGTAGATCGTGCCAGTGTCACCTTCCGCGCAAGACACGGTAACTTCCGCACCATCGGGAATCCGGCTCATGCCGTCACCGGTGCCGACCACTGCCGGCACGCCAAGTTCGCGCGCAATGATGGCCGCGTGGCAGGTACGGCCGCCGCGATTGGTGACGATCGCCGAAGCGCGCTTCATCACCGGCTCCCAGTCCGGGTCGGTCATGTCGGCAATCAGCACGTCGCCGGGCTGCACCTTGTTCATGTCCTTGATCGAGCGCACCACGCGCGCCTTGCCGGCACCGATCTTCTGGCCGATCGAGCGGCCTTCGACCAGCACCTTGCCCTTGGCGCCCAGGTGGAAGCGTTCGCGCTGGTTGGCGTGATCGCGTGATTTCACCGTTTCCGGGCGCGCCTGCACGATGTACAGCTTGCCGGTGTGACCATCCTTGGCCCACTCGATATCCATCGGCCGACCGTAGTGCTGCTCGATGATCAGCGACTGCCGCGACAGGTCCTCGACCTCTGCATCGGTGATGCAGAAGCGCTGGCGCAGTTCCTGCGGCGTGTCCTCGGTGCGCACCCGTTCACCGGGCTGGTCGGAATACACCATGCGCAGCGCCTTGGTGCCCAGGTTGCGCCGAAGCACAGCAGGCTTGCCGGCGTTCAAGGTTGTCTTGAAGACGTAGAACTCATCGGGGTTGACCGCGCCTTGCACGACCATCTCGCCGAGTCCGTAGCTGCCGGTCACAAACACCACGTCACGGAATCCCGACTCGGTGTCCAGCGTAAACAACACCCCGGCCGCACCGATATCCGAGCGCACCATCAGCTGCACGCCAGCGGACAGGAACACGTCCTCGTGCTTGTAGCCCTGGTGGACGCGATAGGCGATGGCGCGGTCGTTGTACAGCGAGGCAAAGACTTCTTTCACTTTCAGCAGTACGTCGTCGATGCCGACCACGTTGAGGAAAGTTTCCTGCTGGCCGGCGAACGAAGCGTCGGGCAGGTCTTCAGCTGTAGCCGACGAGCGCACGGCTACCGCGATGTCGCTGGCACCGGCGTCCTTGCACAACTTTTCGTAAGCCGTGCCAATCGCCTGCTCAAGTTCAGCCGGCAGCGCGGTCTCCACGATCCAGGCGCGGATCTCCTGACCGGCGGCGGTCAGCTTGTCGACATCCTCGACATCCAGCGCCGACAGTCGCTGCTGAATGCGTGACGCCAGTCCGCTGCGCTCAAGGTATTGCTGAAAAGCATCCGCAGTGGTGGCAAAACCGCCCGGCACCGACACACCCAGCCGGGCCAGATTGCCGATCATTTCGCCGAGGGACGCATTCTTGCCGCCCACCTTGGCCAAGTCGGTCATGCGCAATTGATCGAGCCACAGCACCAGATCGTTCAAGGGAGTCTCCTGGAGTGACGCAAAAGGACACGGCGTCCGGTCGGGCGGTGAGGCGAACCGGAGCATGCGTCGATAAAGGTTGGCTATTGTCCGCTGACGGTGCGGCGCAACACAAGAAGCGGGCATCTGATCACATTCCGCCCGAGCCCCGCAGCAGTTGGCATGAGCTAAGGTGAATCACCGTCTCCGGCAAGTGAAGCAGCATTCATGCGGCGCACCGTCTTCTACATTTCCGATTCCACCGGCATCACCGCCGAAACGATCGGCAACAGCATCCTGGCGCAATTCGAAGGCGTGCAGTTCGACAAGCATCGGCTGCCGTTCACCGATGACGCGGCCAAGGCGGAAACGGCGGCGGTGCGGATCAAGACCTGTTACGCCCAAACCGGCCAGCGACCGATCGTGGTCAACACCATGGCCGATCGCGCGCTTTGCGACATCGTGGCGGGCAGTGGCGCGCTGATGATGGATGTCTTCGCGCCGTTCATCGGGCCGCTGGAAGCGGAGCTCGGCACGCGCCGCTCCGGCGCGGTCAACCGCTCGCATGGCGTGGTGGATTTTGACAAGTACGAAGCGCGCATCAATGCGACCAACTATGCGCTCTCGCACGATGACGGCATCGACGTGGATTACAGCGAGGCGGACCTGATCCTGGTTGGCGTGTCGCGCTCGGGCAAGACGCCCACCTGCCTGTATATGGCCTTGCATTACGGGGTCAGTGCCGCCAACTATCCGCTCACTGACGAGGACCTGGACAAGCTCGAACTTCCGGCCCGGCTGCAGCCGTACAAGGATCGCCTGTACGGACTGATGATCGAGCCGCAGCGACTGGCACAGATTCGCGAGCAGCGGCGCGCGGGCAGCCGATATGCCACGCTCCAGCAATGTCGCTGGGAGCTTGACCAGGCCCGGCGGCTGCTGCATCAGGCCGGCATTCCGACCCTGAACACCACTCATGTCTCGATCGAGGAAATTGCCAGCAAGATCTTCGACCGGTTTGGTATCGAACGCACCATGTTCTGAATTTGCCCGCGACGGTGCCATGCGTGGGGAGATCCACTGGCCCGTTGCCACTGCAGGAGTTGCCGTTGCCGATGAACGCCGTGCTCGAAAATCGACCGCCGCTGCTGCCGGGTCGCTTCGATTACCTGATGGGCCTGTATGCGGAAAACCACCAGCGTCTGTCGCACCTGTTCGCGCCGCAGGACCTGCTCGCCGGCAACTACACTTCCAGTGTCGGCGACGGTCTGGATCTGCATCTGCAAGTGCAGGAGCGCCATCCATACACGCTGGAACTGGAGTTGACCTACGGTTTCGTCGACGCGCATACCGGCCTGCGCGCACCGTCGGCGCAACTGCGCATGTACACCGATGCACGACTCGCTGAAGCGTTGCACTGCCATCCCGGGCGTCATCTGTGGCAGGTGCTTGGCCCCTTCCCGCCAGCGCGCAGTGTGCTGCAGTACCGGTTGCGCATGAACAGCTTTCTCAATCGATGGCTGGCGTACCTGGGCGAGCAGGGCCACGGTATGGCCACTCTGCTGGCGAGCCCGGAGCGAGCGCAGGCAACGTCCTGAACTTTGCCGCCGCGCAACTGGCCGATGCTGCGGAACAGGGTGCAAACAAAAGGCCCGCACAAAGCGGGCCTTTTGCTGAAACAGGAAGTGGCGGAGCGGACGGGACTCGAACCCGCGACCTCCGGCGTGACAGGCCAGCATTCTAACCAGCTGAACTACCGCTCCACATGGGCAACACGATGGCGTGCAACATGGGCTCGCAATGCCTGCGACCCGTCTTGACGCCTTCGTTCCAACAGCCTCCGTCGCTTGCTGCGACTGCGTCCAACTGGCGTCCCCACGGGGATTCGAACCCCGGTGTCCACCGTGAAAGGGTGGTGTCCTAGGCCTCTAGACGATGGGGACAATCAAGTTGGTGGAGCCAGGCGGGATCGAACCGCCGACCTCCTGCATGCCATGCAGGCGCTCTCCCAGCTGAGCTATGGCCCCGCCGCTGGAAGCCGAGAAGGATAGGGGCCTGCGGTCGGTGGCGTCAAGGTCTTTGTGCATCTTTCATGCGTAGCGTGCGCAGGTGGGCGAAGCGCGGCGAATTCCGGCGCGTCCGTCGGCGCAGGCCATCGTCTAAGCTGGTGCGGGCTTCTGGTGCTGGGGTGGCATGAACGACATCGGCTTCATACGCGATCTGGCAGTGGTGATGCTGGTCGCCGGCGCGACCACGGTCGTGTTCCAGCGCCTGCGCCAGCCGGTGTTGCTGGGTTACATTCTGGCTGGCGTGCTGATCGGGCCACATACACCAGGCATGCTGGTGGCCGACCCGCGCACCATCGACGACATCTCCAACTTGGGCGTAGTGCTGCTGATGTTCACGCTCGGGCTGGAGTTCAGCCTGCGCAAGCTGCGCCAGGTTGGCGTGGGCATGCTGGTGGTGGCGGTGGCCGAGGTCTCCACGATGCTCTGGCTGGGCATGGGCATGGCGCGATTGTTCGGCTGGAACGGCATGGATGCGCTGTTCATTGGCGCGATCATTTCGCTGTCCTCGACCATGGTGGCCAGCCGCATGCTGGCCGAACGCGGGCAACAGAACCAGCGTTTTGCCCGGTTGGTGGTGGGCCTGCTGGTCGCCGAAGACGTGCTCGCAATCATCATGCTGACCTTGCTCACGGCGGTCGCTCTCGGCGGCGCAGTGGAGCCGGACGTCGCCCTTTCGCTGGTCGGTCACCTCGGGCTGTTCATGGTGGTTGGCACGATTGCCGGCTTGTTGCTGCTGCCGCGGCTGGTCGATTACGTCGCTAGATTCGAGCGCGACGAGACGTTGCTGATCACCGTGCTTGGTATCTGTTTCGGGGCCAGCCTGCTCGCTGCATGGATGGGCTTCAGTGTCGCTCTTGGAGCGTTCCTGGCCGGTGCGATCGTCGCGGAGTCGCGTTGCGTGGGTCGCGTGCTGCGATTGATCGAGCCGTTGCGCGACATGTTCGCGGCGCTGTTCTTCGTCGCCATTGGCTTGAAGATTGATCCGCAATTGCTGCTGGATTACGCGCTACCGGCGCTGGCGATCGCGCTGGTGGTGATATTCGGCAAGACCGCCGTGTGCAGCCTGGGGATTCTCGTCGTCGGTCACGAACCGCG
>JBBSSI010000047.1:0-13527 GCA_038242205.1 Lysobacterales bacterium | reverse complement strand
TCGCTCCACTACCCGCGTCCGCTCCTGCAACCGCTCTACCGTAGGCGCGACGTGCAGCGGCTCGGTGTGCTGTGGCACCACATGGTCTGCCGGCGATGCCGGTGACTCAACCGGCAATGCCTTGAGTTTCTCGGCGGCTTTTTCAACGATGCTCATGCGACACCCATGACAAAGAAATGCTGCACCAAATCGACGAGGTGGCGGTCAAACGCCAACCCGAGTACGAGCACCATCGGCAGCAGAACGGCCCCGGTGCAGAACCCGATCACGTCGCGTCGCTGCTCTTGGCGCCGAGCCCCCGACACAATCAGACTCACGCCTCCCAGCACCGGGTAATCGCCAACGTCCTGCAGACTCTTCAGACTCACGAATACCGGGTTTATTTTGTGCAGGAGATACGCAAACCCGGCACCGATGGCCACGGCCAGACCGAATGCCAAAAGCAGAAGCAGGCCGCGCTTCGGGCTCACCGGTGACAACGGAACCATCGGCGGGTTAACCACGCGGAATTTCAGGTTGTTGCCAGTTTGTGTTGCGTCCTGGGACAGTTGGGCCGTGTTTGACCGCTCCAGCAATTGTTCGTATTGCTTCTTGGTGACGTCGTAGTTGCGCGTCAGTTGCTGCAATGTGGTCTGGACATCGGTGATCTGGTCCGCCTGACCCTTGAGTTCGTCGATTTGCCGTTTCTGCAGACCAATTTGTGTGGCCAGCGTCTGCAGGCCGACTTGCGTGGTGTACATGGATTTCTGCATTTCCTGATACACCGGATTATCCGACGCCACCGACATCATCGAGCTACCGGCGACATTCTTTCGCAGCGCCTCGCGTCGTGCCTGGAGCTGCACGATCATGCGTCGTATGGTGATCACGTCCGGATACTCATCGGTGTAACTGAGCAACAGCTTGTTGAGTTGCTGCTGGTAAGCGGTGATCTGCTTGTCCACCTCTTGCGTGCGCGGGTCGATTCCAGATGAGTTTGAGCCAGTCGCCATCGAGCGCATCTGCTGCTGCGTGGTCGACCGACCGGCCGCTGCGGTGTCGTACTGACCTTGCAAGTTCTGCAACTGGGTTTCTGCAGCCTGCAGACGCGTGAAGTAAGTGCTGCCGCCCTGATTGGGAATGAAGCCGATGTTGGCCTTCTGGAAATCCGCGAGTTTCTTCTCCGCATCGGTGAGCCGTTTGCCGTAATCCTCGACCTGTTGATCAAGAAAACTCTGTGCGGTCGCGGTGGAGGCGCTGTTTGCGCCCACCGTATCGTTCATCAGGATCTGCAAAAACGCCTGTACCACTTTCTGTGCCATTTGCCGGTCGGCGTCGGCATAGCTCAGGTTGTACAAGCTCTTGGTGCCTGCATCCTTGATTTGCACGGCAGCACCCAATTTCGCCAGCAGCTCTTCCTTCTCTGCAGGGGTCGTGGCGCGCAGCGCCAAGCCGGTCTTGTCTGCCACTGTTTCGAGATTGGGGCGCGACAGCAAGGTGCGCGTGACAATCTGCAGCCGTTGCCGGACATCTGGCTGCACCGATACCCCGCGCAGCAGCGGATTCGTCAGCGCATCGGTGTCTGCATATACCTGTGCGTTCGCTTCGAATTTGTTCGGCAGGCTGAAAATCAGCAACGCGCCGATAATCATCACGCCCCACGCGACGAGCAGCCCACGCCAGCGATACGGCCATACAGCCCGAACCTCCGACATGACATACTGGAGCAATTCATTTAAATCAATTGATTGTGTCTGCATTGCTCTCTTTCCCGATGTCGCCAACGCTTGCCAACTAATTGGTGCGTCGAATCAAAACAAAGACTGCGGAATAATCAGAATGTCCCCGGGTCGCATGACTACGTTGGACTCGATCGTGCCGTTCATCAGGTCATTGAGTCGCACCGGGATCGTCTGCGTTTCGCTGCCCGGCATATGACGGATAATTTTTGCACTGTTGCCGGAAGCGAACTTGGTCAGACCGCCGACTTCAATCATGACGTCCAGAACGGTCATGCCACTTCGGTACTGCACAGCTTTCGGCGTCGCCGCCTGGCCGACCACGCGAACTTGCTGGCTGTACGCACCAACGAAACTCTTGACGATCACAGTCACCAAGGGTTCGCGGATGTAGCGGCCCAACTCCTTTTCCAGGTCGCCGGCCAATGCTTCCGGAGTCTTGCCAGCCGCCACGATGGACTGAACCAAGGGAATGGAGACCCGTCCGTCTGGACGCACCGGCACGGTGGTGCTCAGCGTGGGGTTGTCGCGCACGAAGATTTCCAACGCATCGCCCGGGCCGATGATGTAGCGATCCACTGGCGCGTCGGCCGCTGGTGCATCGCTGACGATCGGTGCAGTGGTGCAACCGCCAAGCAATAGCAGCCCAGTCGCAATGATCAGCCCCAAGACACAGTTTCGCGATGACATTTTCACTTGCTTGCTCTCCGATTTCAGCGCGCGCCGCGCCCGAAAAGTATCACTTCGACGGTCTGGACCAGGATGGCCAAATCGAACACGAAGTTGTGGTTTTTTACGTAAAAAAGGTCGAATTTCAGCTTTTCTTCCGCGTCCTCCACGGACGAGCCGTAGGAGTAGCGAAGTTGTGCCCAGCCCGTGAGCCCCGGCTTCACGCAATGGCGCAACGCATAATAGTGGATACGGGTGTTGAGTTCTTCCACGAATTGCGGGCGTTCCGGACGTGGACCGATGATGCTCATGTCGCCGCGCAGCACATTCCACATCTGCGGCAGTTCGTCCAGCCGAACCTTGCGGATGAAGCGGCCCACCCGGGTTACGCGATCGTCGTTCTTGGCCGCCCAGCGGGCCACGCCATCGCATTCCGCGTCGGTGCGCATGCTGCGGTACTTGATCATCGCAAACGGTCTGCCGTTTTCGCCGACTCGCTCCTGCCGATACAGAATCGGCGCGCCGCGGCCTGACTCCAGGCGGATCGCCAGGGCAGTCAGCAGCATGAATGGCCACGCCACCACCAGCAGCAGCACCGCGACGGCAATATCGAAGGCGCGCTTGACCGTACGACGCAACGGTGAAACGTTGAAGCCATCGGAAAATACCAACCATGACGGGTTGGTCAGGTCCATCGTGATGGTGCCGGCTACGCGCTCGATGAACTGGGCAAGTTCAGTCACCGCGAGCCCGCGCTGCTTGCACTCGAGCAACGCTGCCACTTCCAACGTGCCGCGCCGATCATCTGGAGCCACGACGATTTCGTCCACGCCCAGGCCGGTGGCCCACTGGCACAGTCCCTGGTCAGGACGCAGCAACGCCGCTGGCGGCACGCTGATCGGATCGGCGCCGACCGGCACATAACCCAGGATTTTGAACCCTCGTTGATCGGACTTGCGGCGCATCTTGCGCACCATTTCCGCGGCGCGTTCGCCGGCTCCCAGCACAATCACGCGGCGCTTGAACAAGTCCGCATCGACGAAGCTCAGGAACAGCATCCGCCACAAGGCCACGACGACGTATCCGAGCGCGAGCGAGATCGCCAGCACTCCGCGGCCCAGGAACGCGCTGGGGACCGCGTAGTACAACACCGTCAGGACCACGCCACCCAGCACGAAGGCAACGGCCTGGCGACTGAGCCGTCCCAGCCAACCTGCGCGCAGATGAATCTGATAAAGCCCAAGCGCGGCCATCGCAAGGATCAGCACGAATGCCACCAATGGCGCGCGCCAGTGCAACGCTTCGTCGAACGCGGTTTGGGCCTCGGTATCACCCCAATACCGCAGCACGCCCGCCATGCGAACGGCGCCAATGAGCAGCACGAATTCGACCGATACCAGCAGTATCTGCCAACGCAATGCACGTCGCTGGAACAATCGGAACATGCCGTGCACTTTCCTTGGCGTGTGAGACAGGAGTTGGCCTTCCGGCCTTCAGTCAAGCGCGCGAGTTAACCATTTCTTGGACCAACAAAATGTGACGAAATTGTGACTAAGGTCAAAACTCGCCGACGCTTTGGCCTGTAGACTATGCATGGGCCGTGCCGGAGACTATGCACAGACTGTGCCGGAACCGCGCATGAAGGGCGGCAGGCCAGAGCTCCCAAGTATGGCTATTGGGTGTTTGAGCGGTGCACGCATCAACTGCGCGGTGCAATCACTGATGCGGTTACTGCCCCGGTGGGCTATCGGGACGACGTCGAAGTGGTTGAGATCATCTCATGCACGCGGGGCGCGCATGACGCTGAGGGTCAGACCGTGACCCTCCCGGGTGCTGGCAGCGGCATGCGCTGCGTGCGTTCTAGTTAGACTTCGCGGCGCAAATCCCTGACCCAGCGTTCGGCGCAAGACTCAGCGTCGTTCTCTCCCATTCCCGGTCCAGACGTCCTCTGTGCGCTGCTGCTCGCTCGCAACCGGATGGCGTCTGACGCACAGTCCGAAGTCCGTTCAAGCGCGACCACCAAGCCTGTCCCTCGCTCGGGCCGGTCACCATGGGGTGTCTTGAGGTTGGGTCCTCTGCAGGTCGGCTGTTCGCAGCGTGCGCCGGTGTGAGTGACGTACCGAATGGAAGTTGCGCGCTGGGCTCTTTCCAGGTCTGCCAGCGTTTGGAAGGCAGCCTCCATCTGGCGCGCAGCAGGTTGGCGCATCGGGAGTCGCCTCATTTCGAGCAACTTCGGCCGGTGTTTGCCGGTGACCAACCCGCGGTCACGCGGAGCATCCCGAGCGATGCTGGTGTCAGCTCATTGATCGGGCTTGGCAGCGCATGGATGCCGAACAAGCCCGCCTGACTGATCTAAGCGACGGTGCGGCCGGTAACCGCATCGTTGCGCGCGATCCGGCCCTCAACCACACGGTGGCGTACGGCGTACGGCGCACGGCGCAACGTTGACCGGTTCCGGTTCATTGAGGCGGGCACGAGCACGCCGTCGGTCGACACGATGCTGCCGGCGACGCACTGGCTGTCGATCAGTTCAACGGTCGCACACGAAAATTACGACCTTTGACCTTGCCAGCCTGCAATCGCTCCAGTGCCTTGCTGGCGCGTGCGCGGCTGATTGCAACGTAGGCGCGGGTCGCAAACACGTCGATCTTGCCAATGTCGCTTGCGGCCAGCCCGGCGTCGCCTGTGAGCGCACCGAGAATGTCGCCGGGACGCAGTTTGTCGCGCCGGCCGGCGTCGATCACCAGGGTTTTCATCGGTGCCAAGTGCAGAGTCTTGCCTTGGGGCGGGGCGATTTTCAGCGGACGCCAGGGCAACGGCGTGTCGCCCATGGCTTCGATGTTGGCCGCCTTTGGACGTTCACGCGGTGCGCATAGCGTGATCGCCAGACCGCTTTGCCCGGCGCGGCCGGTGCGACCGATCCGATGGGTATGGGTTTCCGGGTCGTGCGCAATGTCATGGCACACCACCAACGGCAGGCCGATGATGTCCAGCCCGCGCGCGGCGACATCGGTCGCCACCAGCACCGTGCAACTGTGATTTTTGAAACGCACCAGGACTTCGTCGCGATCGCGCTGTTCCATGTCGCCGTGCAGCGCCAGCGCAGCAAAGCCGCGCTGATCAAGCGCCTGGGCAACTGCATCCACATCGCGGCGCATGTTGCAGAACACCAGCGCCTGGCTCGTCTCGCCGTCGATGGTCCAGGCGTTATGCAGCAGCTGCGCCAGCGCATCGAGCTTTTGCGCCGATTCCACTTCGTGGAAGCGCTGTTCGATCGCCGATGACTGCCCGGCCGGCGCGTCGATGCTGATGATCACCGGGTCGCGTTGGACGCGCTGACTCACCGCACGTATCCCCTCCGGATACGTTGCCGAGAACAGCAGCGTTTGATGGTGTTTTGCGATGCGTCCGATGATGTCATCGATGGCTTCGGTGAAGCCCATGTCGAGCATGCGGTCGGCTTCATCCAGCACCAGCACTTTGATGCCGCCGCCATGCAGGCTGCCTTTCTTCAGATGCTCCTGCACCCGCCCCGGAGTGCCGACCACAATGTGCGGATCGTGCGTGAGCGACGCGAGCTGCGGGCCGAGCGGCATGCCGCCGCACAGCGTCAGCAACTTCACGTTGGGAATGTTGGCGGCGAGCTTGCGGATGGCCTTGCTGACCTGATCGGCCAGCTCGCGGGTCGGGCACAGCACCAGCGCCTGCAGTCGCATTGCTTCGACATCGAGCGACTGCAGCAAACTAAGCCCAAATGCAGCTGTCTTGCCGCTGCCGGTCTGCGCTTGCGCAGCGACATCGCGCCCGGCGAGCATGGGCGGCAGGCTTTGCGCCTGCACTGGCGTCATCGTGGTGTAACCGAGGGTTTCGATGGCGGCGAGTAGCGCAGGTTTGAGCAGAAATGCGTGGAAATCGTTCATGCGCCATGATCGCATGGACGATCATGGCGGCATCCAGCCGGTATCGAGATCGCTCCGCGCCGCACGAACGCGAAGCCGTGGTCAAGCCGTCAGTGCGCTGACTTGCCCGTATCCAGGCCGCGCAGGAACTCGACCATGTCCGACCGCTGCAGCTTGTCGGCCACATAGAACGGATGCGGGGCGCTCGCGCCACGCTTCGGATCGAGCAGAGCGTCCAGGCTGGACACGGAATCGTCGTGCAGGAACACCGGTTTCCTGGCCAGATCCAGCAGCAGCGGCAGCGCATCGCCGCGAATGCCACCGCCGGGGCTGGCGTCGACGACGATCATCTTGTCGTCAAACGTACCGGGTGCGTTCTGGATCGGCGAAAGCGGCGGACGCTCTGCCAGCACCTTCGGCGCATAGCCGGGCCAGATGGTTTTCATCGGCACCAGCGCGGCATTCACCGGTTTGCTCTGATCCACGTTGTGGCACGAGGTGCAGTTGGCACGGAAGATCTCGCGTCCACGCGCGCCGGCGCTGGCGTCCTTTACGACACCCTTGGGCGCGGGCAGGCTCACCAGGTACGCGTTCAGATCGAGCAGCTTGGCGTTGTCCACGCGCACCCCGGTGGGTGTGGCGGCCGCACCGGGTTTGCCGGTGCTACTGGTCTTGACGTACGGGTAGCCTTTGACGCCGGTGCTTTTCAGTACGGTGGCGTAGTCATCGGCCAGCTGATCGCCGCCCTTGCCGGCGAGGATGTGCAGAAACTTGCGCCCGCCCGGGCTGAGCAGATTGGTGGGATCGAAGATTGCGGTGTAGACCGTATTGTTGAAGTTATCGAGCACGTTGTTCTGGCCAGAGGTGCCATACGGCGCGGCCAAGTCCTGGCGGAAGAACGGCACCACGTGTACCGGGTTGCCATTGCCATCGGGCGTGTCATCGAACATGCCGACCGGGAAATAGTCCGGATTGCTCAGGTACGCGTCCACCTCTGCTTCGGTCGATGACTTGGTGAGCCCTTTCGGCGCACGGCCGATGGTTGAACCGTCGGCATTCTGCAGCTGAAGAATCGGAAAGAACGCGCGCGAATTGGCAGCGGCGGCCAGCATTTTGCCGATCTGCAGCGTGTGTTCGGTACGTCCGTCAATGCGATGACCGATCGAGCCACCGTTCGGCATCGCATACAGCGATCCGTCGGTAATCGTGTGGCACAGCGCGCAGGTGATGCCGACCTTGTCGTGCTTCGGCACCACGCCGACTACCGCGTTGGCCTGGATCAGCTTCATCATCACCGCCGGATCATTGATCATTGGTGCGTTGGCTGCGGAGAGGTCAGTCTTGAATTCGGCTGCGAGCTGCTTGCGCATGCCCGGGTCGATATGCTCGACGTCGATGGTCATGCCCAGCTTCATCGCATCGAGCAGGGTCACTTTCGCCGCCTTCATGCCTTCCGGCAGGCGCGCGGCGTCGGTCCAGAAGCCCTCGTCGCCGAACGTTTCATAACGAAAGACGTCCTGTCCAGACTTCACGCTGCCCTTCTTCATCGGTGCCGGACTCTTCACGACAGCGGGTCCGTCGGCCAGCGCGGGTGACGAAGATGCTTCCGGCTTGGCGGTCTGTGCCACCGCCGCTCCAATTCCGATGACCAGCGCGGCGCCGACCGCGAAGGCCAGGTGGTGACGACGTAAAGTTGGCATGGTGACTCCCGATAAGCAGTGCCGCGGACGCGATGGCTGCGTCAGCTGGGAAACCTGGCGGCAGTGCACTTGCGTACTGCTGTCGGTGTCTGTGGAGGGTTCCGCATGGATGGGCCGATTCTCTCTCCTCAGGAAATCGACCCTGAACGCAATGTTGCGCGACGTGGGTCAATTGCTTGTGAAACGGCGTTGGCGGCTGAAGCATCGGCAGTTGCGTCGGTGCGACGCGTCCAAGCGGACGGAAGCGCTGCTTGCATCCGCCGGCAACCTCCCGGACGCTGCGCAGGTTGCCGTCAGGATGATCGCCATGGATTTTGTGTGTGTTGAGGCGTTGCGGGTAGACACCGTCATCGGTGCCTACCCGTGGGAACGCGAGCTGCGCCAACCGCTGCTGCTCAGCCTGCGGCTGGGCTTCGACAATCGCGCGGTAACGGCGTTGAGTACGGCGATTGACTACGCCAGCGTTGTGCAGACGCTGCGCGAGCATGTGGCGGCCCGCACCGACCAATTGCTGGAAACACTGGCGGAGAGTTGTTGCACGCTGCTGGCCGAGCGCTTTCGTCCGCGTTCGATCGAGTTGCGCATCGACAAGCCGATGGCCGCCGCGGCGCTGGGCTGTGCGAGTGTCGGTATCTCTGTGCACCGCACCTATGCGTAAACAACCCCTGCGCTGGCTATTGCTGATGGGTTCCAGTTGCGCCGATGACGCGCTCATGCGCGAAGCGTCAACGCAGCTTGGCGCGCGCGGGAGCGCAAGCTGGTTGACCCCGATGCGGCGCTTTGCGGCTGATGACGGCAGCGCACGGCAGTTCTACAACGCGTTGCTGACGTGGGAGGTGGTCGACAGCAGCGACGGCGCGCAGGCGCAGATTCGGCAGATCGAGCTGGCGCTTGGCCGAGACCGCACGCGCAGCGATGAGGTGGTGATCGATATCGATCTGCTCGCGTGTTTCATTGACGGTCAGTGGCGCGCACGCGCACATGCGCAGGACAAGGGTGAATTCGATCGTGCGCTGGTTCGCGGGCTGTTGCGTCAGGCCGGCGTGACCGTCGTGCGCGACGATGCCGGGGCGCGCCGCAAGCGTTGAGTGCGAATCACACGTGCAGCAAGCGGCCGCCATCAACCGGCAGCACCACACCGCTGCAATAGCGGGCGTCGCGCAGCAGGTACAGCACGGCGTCGGCGATGTCCTGTGGAGAACCCTGACGCGCCAGCGTGGTGCGCTGGGTGACGACAGCCAAAGTTTCGGCCTTGACCGGATTGGTCGACCACAGGATGTTGCCCGGAGCGATCGCGTTGACGCGAATCTCCGGACCTAATTCCACCGCCAGACTGCGCGTCATCATCACCAGTGCGGCCTTGCTCATGCAGTACAGCGTGTGCGCCGGCAGCGGGCGTTCGGCGTAGATGTCGGCGATGTTGACGATCGCGCCGCCGGCTCTGCGCAACGCCGGCGCAGCGGCCTGACTGAGAAAAAATGGCGCTCGCGCGTTCGCCCCGAACAGCTCGTCCCACTGTGCCGGCGTGGCGTCGCCGACCGCGGTCGCGTAGTAAGTGGACGCGTTGTTGACCAGCGCATCCAGCCGCCCGTAGTGAGCCAGCAGCGTGGCGATCAAGGCCGGTAACGCGGCGACGTCGGCAAGTTCGGCCTGCAGCAGCAGGGTGCTCTGGGCGCGCTGGCTTTCCAGCTCGGCCGCGAGGGCGCGAGCCTCAGTATCCGAATGACGATAGTGCAGCGCGAGGTCATGGCCGGCGGCGTGCAGCGTACGCGCGATGACCGCGCCGATCCGGCGAGCGGCGCCGGTGATCAGTGCGACCGGACGGTCGGGGCGTGACGTTTGCGCCGACTCAGACACGGAGGACGAGCCCGGCTTCGCGCGATCCGGCGGTCGGGTCACTTTGCATCGGTAGCATCCGGCTTCCGCGGCGTGGTCTTGCGCGCGACCCGATTACGCGCCGCGCTGGCCACCTTGCGCGCGGCGCCGGCCACGGTCTTGGCGCCGGCGACAGTCTTGTTGACCTTTGCGCTCACCGACTGACTGGCGGCCTTGGCCTTGTTTGTCGCGTTGGATGCAGCGCTCGGCTTGTGCGTCGGCTTGGCGGCAGACATCTCCGCTTGGTCGTCCTCCATCGCGATCTCGCCCTCGAACATCTCGATCGCGGTGCTCGCCACCTCGGTGGTGTCGTAGTACGCATATGCGCCAACGCCGAGCGCACCGACGACTGGCAGCCAGCGCGTGATGCCTTTGCCGACCGTGCGCTGGGTCAGCTTGACGCCGACCTGCCGCGCTACCCGCTGCACGATGCCGTTGGACATGCGCCGGAACACCAGCCGATCTCCCATGCGCACCACCACGTCGCGAAACGCTTGCGCGGCGGTGTGGCGGAACAAGCACCACATCATCTGTTCACGACCGAGCGTGGTGTGGCGTCCGTAGGCGGCGGCGATGTCGCTGACCAACTGGCCCTGGATTTTCCAGATCGCGATCAACTCCGGCAGCAAGGTCAGCCAGCCCAGCGGCCCCGGCGGCAACGCCAGCGAACTGGCGGCAATCGCCGCGCGCTGGGCGGCGCGAGTGGACAGATGCCGCGCTGCGGCGGCCGGATCAGTGCTGGTGTCGACGCGGCTGTCCGGCACATGGCTGACAAAATCGAGGATCGCCTGGGTCACGCGGCCGGGTTCGCCACCGGCCGGAACCGCGGCAATCTGCTTGCTGCTGCTGGACATGGTCGAACTCCCCTGCAAGGTGGTGATCTGGAGGCGATGATCATCCGCGAGGCGGATTTGACCAGTCTAACGGGCGACTGTTTGGTCGCCGTGAATCGGTCCAGGCAGACGGACCCGTCGGGCAGGCGAGCTCGAATCCACGTACACAAGAGCAAACCATCGGATCCGTAACGTTATAACATCACGCCCTTTCAGCAGCCGCGGGTGGGGTTTGATGAAATTGTCGTTGTTGGCTGGAGGCCTCGCTGCACTGGCATTCGCGTCGTTAGTTGCCCGCGCCCAGACGGCGCCTGTCGCCGACGCGGCAGCGGAGCCACCGGCCAGTGCACCGGTTCCGCCGGCGGACAGTGACCATGCTGGACACGGCGCCAGCGTCCGCCACCTGGAAGCGGTGACGGTCACCGCCACGCTCAATCGAGCGCGCAATGCACTGTCGCCGGAAACCGGCAGCAGCCAGTACGTGATCGACCAGCAGGCAATCGCGCAATTGCCGCTGGGCGCCGCCACGCCGATGAACCAGGTGTTGTTGCAGGCGCCGGGCGTGGTACAGGACGCGCACGGCGGCCTGCATGTGCGCGGGGATCACGCGAACCTGCAATACCGCATCAATGGCGTGATCATTCCCGAATCGATCGGCGGCTTCGGGCAAAGCCTCGACGCACGCATGATCAACACGGTAAAGCTGCTCGATGGTGCGCTGCCTGCGCAATACGGCCTGCGCACGGCGGCGGTGGTCGACATCACCACCCGCAGCGGTCACGACCTCGGCGATGGTGGCAGCGTCGGCTTCACCGGCGGCAGCAACCGAACGCTGAATCCGAATGCGTCGGTCTGGGGCGACAGCGACGGCTGGAGCTGGTTCCTGACCGGCAACTATCTGCAAAACGATGCCGGCATCGAGAATCCCACCGCGAGCAGCAAGCCGATCCATGACCGCACGCATCAGCTGAAGAGTTTCGGCGACCTCAGCTATCTGATCGATAACGACACACGCCTGAGCCTGCTGTTCGGCATGGCCAACAACCGCTTCCAGATTCCCAACAACCCGGGCCAGGTACCCGCCTTCACCTACCGCGGGCCAAATGGCGTGGACCGCCTCGATTTCGATTCCACCGAGCTGGACCAGAACCAGCGCGAGAACACCCGCTTTGGCGTGCTGTCGCTGCAGGGCAAACTCGATTCGATGGATTACCAGGTGTCCGTCGGGCAGCGTTACAGCGCGCTCGGCTATACGCCTGATCGGATTGGTGAGCTGATGTTCAACGGGGTCGCCTCGGCGATCACCCGCGACAGCCGCGCCAGCACGCTGCAGGCGGATTTCGCGGCGCCGCCGGTCGACGGCCACACCCTGCGCTTCGGCGTCTACGGCAGCTTCGAACGCGCCGCGAATCGCAACGACGCGTCGGTGTTTCCGGCCGACGCCGATGGCAACCAGAGCAGCACCACGCCGATCGCTATCCGTGATGACAGTCACCTCATCGCCAACACCTGGTCGGCGTACGTGCAGGACGAATGGAACCTCGCGGAGAACTGGACGCTTAACTACGGGTTGCGCGGTGACCGCTACCGATGGGTCCGCACCGAGAGCCAGCTGAGTCCGCGTGCAGGCCTGGTCTGGCAGGCCGGCGACAGCACCGTGGTGCATGCCGGCTACGCGCGCTACTTCACGCCGCCGGCCACCGAGATGATCGCCAGCGCGAACATCGCAAAGTTCGCCGGCACCACCAATGCGGTATCCGACACCGGCAACAACATTCCGCTGGCCGAGCGTTCGGACTATTTCGATGCCGGCATCTCGCAGAATGTCGGCGCCGCCTGGACCTTCGGCGTCGACGCCTACTACCGCAAGGTGCGCCGCTTGCAGGACGAGGGCCAGTTCGGGTCGGCGCTGGTCTACTCCACCTTCAACTACGCCAGCGGCCGGGTGAAGGGAGTGGAGTTCAGCGCCAACTATGACCAGGGACCGCTGTCGGCTTACTTCAACGCGTCGCTGGGCAAGGCGGTTGGCAAACGGATCATCACCAGCCAGTACAACTTTGCGCCGGAGGATCTGGCCTGGGTCAACAACCACTACATTTTCCTTGACCACGACCAGCGGCTGACTTCATCGGGCGGCCTCAGCTACGCACTGGACGAAGGCACGCATGTCGGCGCCAACTATCTTTTCGGCAGTGGCCTGCGCAAGGACGGCGCGGTACCAAACAGCGCGTCGCTGCCGGCGTGGTACCAGTTGAACCTCAGCCTGGCGCACGACTTCACGCTCGGCGCGGGACGCAAGCTGCACACGCAGCTGGCGGTACTCAATGCGCTGGACCGCAGCTACGCGTTGCGTGACGGCAGCGGGATCGGTGTGGGCGCGCCGCAGTTCGGTCCGCGGCGTGGGGTTTACCTGAGCGTGCAGCAGGATTTTTGAAGCGCGCGTCATGGCAGGCGTGTCTGCTCGCCAGCCGTCGACAAGCACGGCATCGTGGCCGCAGCGTCGCTGATAACAGCTTCGGAACTCGGTTTATTGCTTCGAGCGGTCCAGTGCTAGCGGCTATGCTTGTCCGCCCCCGTTGATCGATCACACCGATGCCCTCTCGCCTGCCCGAACCTGATGCCGATGAGCGCGCGCATGCCGAACGCATGCTGGCGCTGTTGCGTGGCCTGATCAGCGCGCAGGGTCCGCTGCCGTTCTCGCATTACATGGAGCGCTGCCTGTACGCGCCGGGGCTTGGCTACTACAGCGCCGGTCGGGTCAAATTCGGCGCGGCCGGCGACTTTGTCACCGCGCCGGAGCTTGGTTCGGTGTTCACGCGCTGCGTGGTCAACG
>JBBSSI010000046.1:0-13583 GCA_038242205.1 Lysobacterales bacterium | reverse complement strand
GAGCTTCTTGACGATCTTGGCCTGCGCCGAACCGCCCACGCGCGAGACCGAGATACCCGCGTTCACCGCCGGTCGGATGCCGGCGTTGAACAGGTCGGTCTCGAGGAAGATCTGCCCATCGGTGATCGAGATCACGTTGGTCGGCACGAACGCAGACACGTCGCCGGCCTGCGTCTCGATGATCGGCAAAGCGGTCAGCGAACCGGTCTTGCCCTTCACTTCGCCGTTGGTGAATTTCTCCACATACGCCACCGACACGCGCGAAGCGCGCTCGAGCAGGCGGCTGTGCAGATAGAACACGTCGCCCGGATACGCTTCACGACCCGGCGGGCGCTTGAGCAGCAGCGAAATCTGGCGATACGCCACCGCCTGCTTGGACAAGTCGTCGTAGATGATCAGTGCGTCTTCGCCGCGATCGCGGAAATATTCGCCCATCGCGCAACCGGCATACGGCGCGATGTACTGCAACGCCGGTGACTCGGAAGCGGAGGCGACCACCACGATGGTGTTGGCCAGCGCGCCGTGCTCTTCCAGCTTGCGCACGACGTTGGCAATCGACGAGCGCTTCTGGCCAATCGCCACGTAGACGCATTTGATGCCGGAGTTTTTCTGGTTGATGATCGCGTCGATCGCCAACGCGGTCTTGCCGGTCTGGCGGTCGCCGATGATCAGCTCGCGCTGGCCGCGACCAATCGGAATCATCGCGTCGACCGACTTGTAGCCGGTCTGCATCGGCTGATCGACCGACTGGCGCCAGATCACGCCGGGCGCGACCTTCTCCACCGCGGCGCTCAGCTTGGCGCCGAGCGGGCCCTTGCCGTCAATCGGGTTGCCCAGCGCATCGACCACGCGGCCGAGCAGCTCCGGACCGATCGGCACTTCAAGCACGCGGCCGGTGGTCTTGGCGATGTCGCCCTCGCGCAGATGCGTGTAGTCGCCCAGCACCACGGCGCCGACCGAGTCACGTTCCAGGTTGAGCGCCAGCGCGATCGCGTTGCCGGGCAGCTCGATCATCTCGCCCTGCATCACGTCGGCCAGACCGTGGATGCGCACGATGCCGTCGGACACGCTGATGATGGTGCCTTCGTTGCGCGCCTCGGCACCGAGCTTCAGCTGCTCGATGCGGCCCTTGATCAGTTCGCTGATCTCGGAAGGATTCAAGGTGGTGCTGGACATGATCGTTATCCCGAATGTTTGATCTTCTGCACCGTCCGGCCCGGATGCCGGTGGTGCTCTTGGGGTGCTTCGCGAATCAACCCGCGTGGTACTGAATCGGTGCCTAGCTCAACGCGCCCGCCAGCTGCGCAAGACGTCCACGCGCGGAGCCGTCGATCACTTCGCTGCCGGTGTCGATCACCACGCCAGCGAGCAGCGCTGGATCGACGTGGGTTTCCAGTGCAATCTCGCGCTGAAAGCGGCGCTTCAGGGAGCTCTTGAGTTGCTCGGTTTGGGTCTCGTCCAAAGCCATCGCGCTGGTCACCTTGACCAGCAGCTGCGACTCGGATTCGCGCTTGAGGCTGGCGTAAAGCGCGGCCACCTCCGGCAACAAGACCAGCCGCCGCTGGTCGGCCAGCTCGCCGAGAAACTTTGCGAACGGCGCATCGGCAGGCATGCCTGCGGGCAGATGCAAAGCGATCAGTTGCTCGGGCGTGATGCGCGGGTTGCCCGCCAGGGCGGCCACTTGCGCATCGTTTGCCACTGCCGCGGCAAACGCCAACGATTGCGACCATGGCTCCAGCGAGCCAGCCGCCTGCGCCACTTCGAAAGCAGCGCGGGCGTACGGCCGGGCGAGGGTGATTGCCTGAGCCATCAGCGCTCTCCTAGATCTCGGTCGCGAGCTGATCGAGCAGCGCCTTGTGCGCGGCCGGATCGATCTCGCGTTGCACGACCTTGCTCGCACCCTGCATGACCAGCGCGCCGACCTGCTCGCGCAACTGGTCACGGGCACGCTGGGCCATCAGCGCGATGTCGTCCTGCGCAATGGATTTAAGCCGGTTGATCTCGACAATCGCCTCGTCGCGAGCCTTGTCGACAATCTGGTTGGCCTGCTGCTGGGCGCGGTCGATGATCTCGGTTGCCTGCTGACGCGCCACCTTGATCTCGGCTGCCACCTTGACGTCGGCGTTCTTGAGCTCGGCCTGCGCGCGCTCGGCGGCGCCGAGGCCCTCCGCAATCTTGAGCTGCCGCTCTTCAATGGCCTTGTTGATGTACGGCCAGATGAAGTGGACAGTGAACCAGATCAGGATGGCGAACGAGATCATCTCGCCAATCAAGGTCGCGTTGAAATTCATCGCTGCGTTACCTGCAAATGCGGTGTATTACGAGCAAAAACGCCGAAGCGCCATTGCCGGAATGCGGCGCCGCCGAAGCGGCACCGTGGATCGACAACTTAGCGAGCAGCGGCGGCACTCATCACGTTCGACAGCAACGGGTTGGCCACGGCGAAGTACATCGCCAGCGCCACGCCGATCAGGAACGCGGCGTCGATCAAACCGGCCAGCAGGAACATGCGGCCCTGCAGCAGCGGCACCAACTCAGGCTGACGCGCAGCGGCTTCGAGAAACTTCGAGCCCATGACGCCGATACCGATACAGGCACCAAGGGCGCCGAGGCCGATGATCAGGCCCAGCGCAATGGCGGTGAAGGACTGGACTTGAGCAATTTGGGTGATGAGTTCCACGACGGTCTCCTGAAGAAATTCAAACTTGGGTAGGCAAAACGGGTTGAAACAAAAGCTTCGACAACCGCCAATCAGTGGTGATCGTGCGCCATCGAGATGTACACGATCGTCAGCACCATGAAGATGAATGCCTGGATCGAGATGATCAGGATGTGGAAGATGCCCCACACCGTGTAGCCGATGATGCCCGCGCCATACAGCGCCCAGCCCGCCACGCCGGCGCCGGCGCTGAACAGGCCGGCGATCAGCATGAAGACCAGCTCGCCGGCGTACATGTTGCCGAACAGTCGCATCGCCAGGCTGACCGGCTTGGATGCCAGCTCGACCAGGTTGAGCAGGAAATTGGGGATCCACAGCACCGGATGCTTGCCGAACGGCGCGGTGAACAGCTCACGCATGTAGCCGCCGGCGCCCTTGGCCTTGAAGCTGTAGAAAATGATCAGCAGGAACACCGTCAACGACATCGCAAACGTCATGTTGATGTCGGCGGTAGGCACCGCGCGGAAATGGCCAATGCCGAATTTCTCGGTGATCCACGGCAGCAGGTCCACCGGCAGCAGATCCATCGCGTTCATCAGGAACACCCAGACGAACACGGTCAGCGCCAGCGGACCGAGCACGCGGCGATCGCCGTGGAACACGTCCTTGACCTGACCGTCCACGAACTCCAGCACGATCTCGACAAACGCCTGTCCCCTGCCCGGCACGCCGGCAGTCGCCTTGCGTGCCTTGAGCCAGAACCAAACGCAGAACAACGCGCCCAACGCCAGCGAGACGGTGACTGAATCCACATGCACCGCCCAGAAACCGCCCTCGCTGGTATGCGGGGTCAGATGCTGGAGGTGATGCTGGATGTATTCGGTGAGTCCGCCCTGCGGCTCGCTTGCCATGTGTCAGCCCTTGAATCGAAACGCCAGCAGATAGACCACCTGGGCGGCCGCCAATCCGCACACGGCGGGAAACGGTGGCAGGCGATAGCGAAACAACAGCACCCCCAGCCCACCCAGGATCACGAACCACTTCAACAACATGCCGGCGAGCAGTCGCGCCAATGCCATCTGCGCGCCATGCAGGCCGCTGAAGGCGCGCAGCGCCAGCAACCAGGTACCCAGCGCTACCAGCGCCGCCGCCAGTCCTGCGGTCAAACCCGCCTGTGGACCTTGCAGCAGGAACGCCAGGCCGGCCAACAGTGCCACAGCGAGCTGCAGCACCACGATCCGCGTAGCGGTATCTCGACCGGAGGCTAGATTGTTGAACACGTAACCCTCCGCGCGGCGTCACACCAGGCGGCACCGACAGCGCTACGGGCCACAAACCAATCCGTAAAAGTATATCAGCGCGGCCATTCAGCCGACAACCCGCGCGGCCTGCGACAAGCTGTCACGAGGACGTGCAGCGCCGATCGGGTCTCACCGCGTGCCAGCATCCTCACCACGAGACATCGCCCCGCACATGAAAAAGCCGGGCTTGCGCCCGGCTCGGTTTCATCGTTGCGGCGACTGCGCTGGGATCAGCGAGCTGCCTTGCGACCGGTCGCAGCCGGCGAGGCGGCAACGGCGTCGTTGGCAGCCTGGCGCTGCTCCTGCACCAGCGCATTGACCGACTCGGCGGTCTTCTGCGAGATGGCCAGCACTTCCTGTGACACGCCCACCGCCTGCTCGGCGTTGCTGCGGCTCAGGTTGGCGCCCTTCTCCCACAAGGTACGCAGGCCATCAGCGTCGCGGGTCTCCATCGCTTCGCCGATGAACTGGGCGGACGCGGCGGCCTGCTGCTCCATCGCGTTCAGCTGCAACGAAGCGATCTGCTCCATGCCCTGCAGAGCCAGCGACTGCGCCTTGAAGGCGTTGTCCGCGAACTGCTTGGAAAAGGTGAACAACTGGTTGTTGAATGTCTGGGTCTGCATGTTCCGATCCTCACAAGGGTGGTTGGTGACGCCACTCTATCAAGGATCATTGTGCAATGCAACATATTCTGCCTCGGTGGGTGCGTTCGGTCACGGCAAATTCAGATTAATCATCACGTTGTATACATTGGAAATCTTATTGCGACGCCACACAGTGACATGTGTCAGCCCGCTTCGGGGCCGCGATAGCGACAGCCCGAGGTGCAGGTCTCGCGCACCACCACCTCCGACAGCAGTGGCAGCGCCTGCGGCCGGCGCTGCCGCTGCCACAGCCAGATCGCCAGTTGCTCGCTGGTCGGATTGTCCAGGCCCTCGACGTCATTGAGGTAACGGTGGTCCAGCACCTCGTGCAGCGGCTGATAGGCCGCCTTGATCTCGCCAAAATCCAGCACCCAGCCTGATTCGGCGCCCACCTCACCGCTGACGTGAATCTCCACCCCGAAGGAATGGCCATGCAGCCGCGCGCATTTGTGCCCGTCCGGCACGTTGGGCAGCCGATGCGCGGCCTCGAAAGTGAATGTCTTGAAGATGTGCATGGTTGCGCATGGTACCGCCCGGTGGCTCGATGCCGGCGCGAGATGGCTGATCGTGCAGCAGCAGTGATGCGCAGTTAGCCTGTCGTGTCGAAGCGGTACCGATCATGCGCTGACAAGTCGCGCAGATCGGCCACACGAATTCTCCATTGGCACGACGTCCCGCCACCACCATCAACCGAGCATTTGCCGTGAATGACCCTAACAACGATGACCTGGCCAACCTGGAACTGTCGCCGGCTCAAATGCAGGCGATGGGTGAGGCGGTGGTGACCCGCTCCGTGGCGCACATGGCTGCACTGCCTGACATGCCGGCCCGCGGCGACTACTCCGACATCGAGGCATTCTGTCGCTCGCTGCGCGAAGACGCGCCCGAACATGGCACCGAGTTGGACGCGCTGCTCGATCCGCTGTTCGATGAGTGGATCCCGCGCTCGTTCAATACCGCCGCACCGGGCTACCTGGCCTACATCCCCGGCGGCGGCATCTATCCGGCGGCGCTGGCGGATTTCATCGCCGACACGGTCGACCGCTACACCGGCATCTGGCAGGCGGCACCGGCATTGGTGCAACTGGAAGCCAACGTGCTCGACTGGCTGCGCGACTGGATGCAGTTCCCACCGACCACGCGCGGACTGTTCACCACCGGCGGCTCGATGGCAATGTTCAACGCGATTGCCTGCGCGCGCGAAAAGCTGCTCGGCGACAACATCCGCGCCGGCACGCTGTACGTGTCCTCGCAGTCGCATCACTGCATCACCAAGGCGGCCAAGCTGGCCGGCATTGCACACGACCGCGTGCGGATGATCGACGTGGACGGCGACTTCCGCATGCGCGTGGATCACCTCGAGCGCGCCATCGCCGCCGATCGCGCCGCCGGCCTTGTTCCGTTCTTGGTGTTCTCCACCGCCGGCACCACCAATACCGGCGCGGTTGACCCACTCAACGCGATCGCCGACCTGGCCGCGCGCGAACGCCTGTGGCACCACGTCGACGGTGCCTACGGTGCCTGCTTCCACCTGGTGCCCGAGCTGCGCCCGCTGCTCGCCGGCCTGCCGCGCGCCGACTCACTCACCCTCGATCCGCACAAAGGCCTGTTCATGCCTTACGGCACCGGCGCGTTGCTGGTGCGCGACGGCGAGGCGCTGCGCGCACTGCACTCCTCCACCGCCGGCTACCTGCCAGACAACCAGAACGAGTTCTACGACCCCGCCCAATACGGCCCCGACCTGTCCCGCGGCTTCCCCGGCCTGCGCCTCTGGCTGACCCTGAAAATCTTCGGCGCCGCCCGCTACCGCGCCGCCCTCGCGGAAAAGCGCGCCCTGGCCGTCTGGACGGCCGAACAAATCGCGCTGATCCCCGGCATCGTCATCGACGCGCCGCCACAACTATCCCTGTTCGCATTCCACCTGCAAAGCCCCGCACTCGACACGCTGGCCGCGCAAAACGCCGCCACCCGCGAACTGATGGAACGCGTCACCCGCCGCGGCCAGATCATGCTCACCGGCGCCACGGCCGGCGACCGCTACCTCGGCCGCATTTGCGTGCTGAGCTTCCGCACGAGGCGCGAGCAGATGGAGACGTGCGTGCAGCAGGTGGGCGAAGTTGTGGCTGAGTTGCTTGAAGAGGCGGCTGAAACGAAAGCGTGAGCGGAAGCAAGCCTTCGTCATCGGTGCAAGCGTCATTCAGGGGGCGTCTGAGCAAGTCGTTCGCACCGCAGATGCGGCGCAGGCTGGGCACCGCCAGATGCCGTTTGTTCGTATTCGCGGCGAAGCGCCAGCGGGGAGTGCCCGCGCTGCACCGACTTGTTCAGACCATTCCTGGGCGGCGGTGTGTCATCGAACCTGCAAACGTGCACGACGACGATGCTCGATGAGCGCCATCGATGATGACGACGGTCAGGCCGCGCAGGTTGCCCAGGTGTCAGCGAGCAACTCGGCTTGGGCGATTACCTTCTCAGTGGCCTCGGCCTGCTTGTCAGGCGGATATTTGTGCTTGGCCAGCAGCACTTTGATCATGGCCATCATGCGGGCGCGGGAGTCTTTGCGGTTCTGCCAGTTGATGGTGGCCGAACGGCGCAGCTTGTCGGTCAGCTCCAGCGCCAGCGCACGCAGTACCGGGTGACCCAGCTCGCGCACGGCGGATTCGTTCTCGATCAACGCCTGGTAAAACGCGAACTCTTCCTCGTTCATGCCGTCCGGTGGCCGCGCTGCATTGATCTCCTGCGCCAGCTTGATCAGCTCCTCGATCACCTGCGCCGTGGTCAGACCGCGGTTCTGATACTTCGCGATGGCTTCTTCGAGCTTTTGCGTGAACTCCTTGCCCTGCGTCGCGTTCTTCCGACCGCGCGACTTCACCTGGTCCGCCAGCAGCCGCTGCAGCAGTTCGGCGGCAAGGTTCCTGGTGGGCATCTCGCGAATTTGTTTCAGAAACTCTTCGTCCAACAGCGAGATGTCCGGCTTGTCCAGGCCGAGAGTGGCGAAGATGTCGTTGACGCCATCGACCAGCACACCCTTGGCCACCAATTGGCGCAGTGCTGCGTCCTTCTCCAGCCGTGAGCGTCCTTCACCGGCGCGAGTCAACTTGATCAGGCAAACGCGCACGGCCTGAAAAAACGCGATCTCCTCGCGCACGGCCATGGCTTGTGGCCGCGTGCCGGCCAACGCCTGCGCGGTGGTCAGCTTGGCAACCTGATCGCGGTAACTGCGCACACCGAGATTGCGGCCCTTGTCGTCCACTGTCGGGTTGATCTTCAGGATGTGTTCCATTGCGGGCCCGAGCAGAGCCAACGCGTTCTTCGGCTGCTCGAATCCGGCGTAGTCAAAACCGTGAAAGAACTCCTTGCGGATCACGTCCAGCGTATCCAGCAACACCCGCAACGCCGCTCCCGAGGTATCCACCGGCTCGCGTTCGGCTCCGGCGTCCCTGGTGTATTGCTTGATGGCTTTCTTCAACTCTTCGCCGATACCGATGTAGTCGACGATCAGACCGCCCGGCTTGTCCTTCCATATGCGATTGGTGCGCGCGATCGCCTGCATCAGTCCGTGGCCCTGCATCGGCTTGTCGACGTACAGCGTGTGCACCGGCGGCGCATCGAATCCGGTCAGCCACATGTCGCGCACGATCACCAATTCCAGCGCATCGTCCGGGTCCTTGAAGCGCTTTTCCAGCAGCTTGCGCTGCGGCTTGTCGGTGCGGTGAGGCTGGAAGTGGCCCGGATCGGCCGAGCTGCCGGTCATCACGATCTTGATGCGACCTGCGTTGATGTCGTTGCTGTGCCAGTCGGGGCACAATTTCACGATGGCGTCGTACAGGCGGATCGCCGCCTCGCGCGAGATCGCCACGATCATCGCCTTGCCCGTCACCGCTTCCGTTCGTGCTTCCCAGTGCGCCACCAGATCGGCCGCCAGCACCTCCAGCCGGCCCTCGGCCATGGCCAGCGCTTCAAGCCGGGTCAGTCGGCTGACGGTCTGGTTCTGCTGGCTTTCGTCCTCGTCGTCCGTCATTTCCAGAAACTCGTCCATCAAGGACTGCTTCTCCGCTTCGTTGAAGCGCAGCTCGATGATCCGTGATTCGTAGCTGACCGGCACCACCGCGTGGTCGTCTTGTGCGGCGATCATGTCGTACACGTCAACATAGGTGCCGAACACCGCCTCGGTATCGCGGTCATCCAGACTCACCGGCGTGCCGGTCATGCCCAGGTAGATCGCGCTCGGCAGCGCGTCGCGCATGTACTTCGCCAGACCGTATTTGGTCTTGCCGGTATGGATGTCCATGCCGGCCTTGAAGCCGTATTGGGTGCGGTGTGCCTCGTCGGCAATCACGATCACGTTGGAGCGGTCGCACAACACCGGCACCGACGTCTGACCGGCCTCAGGTGCAAACTTGTTGATGGTGGTGAAGATGATCCCGCCAGCCTGCACCTGCGACAGCTTGTCGCGCAGATCGTCGCGGCTTTCCGCCTGCTGCGGTGTGCCGCGCAGCGACCATGCGCAATCGGCAAACGTCTCATACAGCTGGCCGTCGAGATCATTGCGATCCGTCACCAGCACCACGGTCGGATTGCGAAACTCCGGATGATCGCGCAGCGCCATCACGTAGAACAACGCCAGCAACGATTTGCCCGAGCCCTGGGTGAACCAGATCACGCCACCCTTGCCGTCTTTTTTGTGCAGCAAGGCGTCGACCGCACGTGCCACCGCCTTGCGCACGCCGTGATACTGATGCCACTGCGCAATGATCTTGAAGCTGGCGCCGCCATCGGCACCGCCAAAAGCAACAAAGCTGCGAAAGAAGGTCAGCAACGTCTTCGGCTCGAACAAGCCGAGCATCAGCACGTCCAGTTCCAGCCGGCCCTTGGCCACCTTCTCGCCACCGAGCAGGCGCCAGCGCGCATAGCGGCCAAACTCCGCCGTCAGCGAACCGTAGCGCGCGACCGTGCCGTCGGAGATGACATTCAGCAGATTGAAATAGAACAGCTGCGGAATATCCGCCTTGTAGGTCTGGATCTGATTCCACGCCGATTCGATATCGGCATGCAGGTCCGCCGGATTCTTCAACTCGATCACGACCAAGGGCAGGCCGTTGACGAACAGCACGATGTCCGGCCGACGCACCTTCAAACCGTGCACGGTGAACTGTTGCACAGCGAGCAAGTCATTTGTGCCTTCGAAGTCGACCACCCGCGCGCGCAAGACCGGGCGCCTGCCGTCGGGTTCGATGCGTTGCACCGGCACGCCATTGCGCAGCCAGTCATAGACTTCCTTGTTGCCGTCCACCAGCGACTGCGCGCCGTAGCCGGACAGCTTGTCCACCGCCTCGTCGACTTCCATCGTCGTCAGCCCGGGATTCAGCCGCACCGCCGCGCCGCGCAAGCGTGATGCCAGCACCACGTCCGAATACTTTGCGCGGTCGCACTGCATGCCGCCGGGCGACACGTCATCGCCGTGCGCACACGTCCAGCCGAGCTCCCCCAGCCACTCGAGACAGACGGATTCGAGGTGGTCTTCCTTCATCGAGTTCCCCTGTGTGACGGATCCATGCCACGAAGATGCCCCAGCGTATCCTTAAGCTTGCGCTGATCGGCTTCTCGCTTCGCCCTGGAACGTTTATTCAGGTTTTCCAGTTTGCGACGAATGGCCGGCAAAGTCGCAGCTTGTGGCATCCCAAGCAAATCGAAGTCAGGAGTTTCACGTTCTACCGCCATGAGAAATTCGCAGCTGGTGTCGTCCAGCAGCTCCCGCATGCGCGTCAGCAAGCGGTCGCGAATCGCAAGCAAAGCTTCGGCGCTCGTGGGCTCTGCCGTCATCCCCTCGAAGTGGTCGGCAAAGGTGGTCGCAAAGTCACGCGGTTCAGCCGGGTCAAGCAACTCGGCAGCAGGTTTGGGGCTGCAGACCAGATAGATCAGAAAGGTGCGCCACAGCATGACGTCCATTCGGTCTTGCTCAAGCACCGGACCCATGTCGAACAGATCACGGGGATGTTGCCGCGACAGCGCAGCGGCAAGCTTGCCGGCATACAGATCCGTAAAATGCAGCACTTGCACCTGCGCGAACCCGAAGGTCGCCTCCACCCGGTTGCACGGTCATGCTGCGCACCGGGTGCACGGTGCCGCGCATGACTGGGGAAGTCTCGATTTTCACCTGTGCCCAGCCGCGACTGACAATGATGCGATTGATCTGCGCGCCCTGATTGGCCGAGGTCTGCACGTGCAAGCGCATCGGACCAGAGCGAAGCGCTTCGCCCAGCGCAGTCAGGCTTTCGGCAATCAGCGCGCTGTCCGTCGCGAAATCGCTGACGGGCAACCAGGTCAGGTCGATGTCGACCGATAGTCGGGGCAGATCATGCTCAAACAGGTTGATCGCGGTACCGCCCTTGAGCGCAAGCGGGGTTCACGCGCCAGCATTGGCAGAATTTCCACCAGCAGCTTTACCTGTTCGGTGTAGCGCTTATCCCAGTTGCTCATCGAGATCCGCCGGCAGGGTTATCTGGTAGGTGGCGTTCAGACGCCCACCCGGCACCAAGACGCGCTTGCCGCTACCCAGGTCGAGGTCGTGGAGATTCAGATGCGGCCACCATGCGTGGTGGTGACGTTCGGCCAGCGCCAGAAATAGCCGCTTGGCCTTGATGCTGCGACATTGCCCAAGCAGCACGGCAAGCAAATGTGGCCGCAGGGTAGTGAGCCCTTGCATGAGAGCGTCAGCCTCGTAAACCAAAGTTGCGGAGGGCGGTTCGTCACACAATTCCAGTATCGCGCGCTCAGGCATGGCCATTACGACGGGTTGGCTGCCGGAATCCTTGGTCATGCGGGTCAGGCCGCTGGCCTGCAAAGTCTCATCCGAGGCTGTCGCAAAATCCGGAACCACAAGATCGAAAGGGCCACGCCCGCGGTGATCGAAACGTTCGGGCAACTTCAGTTTGCCAACCCAGCCCGGCAGCCGCACCGCACCGTAGAGGGTGATCGTGGCCGCCTCGCCCAACCGCAGAAAGTGCTCATGGCCTTGCTGCGCAAGGGCAAAACGTCCCCCCGCATGTACGGCAAGCCCTTCCAGATTTTGCAGCGTGTTCAACACGCTCTCCCAGCGCAGCGCACCGCCTGCGCGTTGGTAAACCCCCCGCGCCGGTGATATCAGCCAACCGCTGGCAACATAACGCGCCAGCAGGCTGCGGGCGTAGCCCTGCGCCTGCAACCAGCGGCTGGTAACCAGCCGTGTGTCATCCAGAGTACGCAGCAACTGGTTTATCTTTGTTGGCTTTTGCTCACTCATAGTGAGCAAAATAGGCGCTTGGGAAACTCGATGCAAGTCAAAAGGTTTGCATCCCTCCAAAACAGCTCACTCAAAGTGAGCATTCCCACGCCTTTGTAAACCACAGGCTCGTTACCCAGGCAACGCTTAATCGCCAATCGGCGCAGACGAGCCCGATACAATCGGCCCGGACGTGGCTATACGGCTATTGCCACCGCCTTCCGATCCGGCAGCGTTTCGCCAGCCAGGCAACCACTCTCCAAATCCAGCGAGTCACTTCAATTCCAACTGGAGCTTCAGTGTCCCGGCGGGAAGTCTGATTGGGGCTTTGTCAGTTCACCGCCGCAGAACGCCGGGGGTGCGGTCGAGCTGAAGCTGCGCGGCGGATTCTCTGCGTGGCCGTCCGTAACGATCCAAGCTAGGCTTCGACGGGTTGGGGTGCAGGGACTAGGTATGCGATCAGGGGGCGAAGCCGATGGCCAGTAAGAGTTCAGGCGTTCCCGACCAGGCCGTGGTTGCCGAAATCAGGCGAATGATCAACCTCCCCAAGGCGTGGGTCGCATCGGGTGAGATGGTTTGGGTCGACGCTGGCGGTCGGCCGCGGGGCTTCAAGTTTCGTGATCGTTTGGCTCTTCCAGATGGCTCGCAGCCAGCCAGCCTGTTCGTTGAGTGCTATTACAAACAGTCTGGCGTCCAAGGCTGTCCTGACAAGCTGAGTCTCAGCCTTTTCTTCAATCGCAACCGGGTGTTGGCAATTGACGAGAACGGACCGTCGGGTCACATAAACGCGGTTGGGTCAGGGCGCCCGTACTTTGGGAAGCGCGTCGGGCATCCGCAACTTCACACGGTCAGCGACGACGGCATTTATGGATACGCCGAACCGATCGAACCGATGTCACTTGAGCTCTATTGGGACTACTTTGTTACCGCAGCAGGAATAACCGGCGCACCACCATTCCAGCTTCCTACACTGCAACTTGGACTGCCTGTATGAACCACGACGCCATTGCTACCGCGCTCTGTGGCCGCTACGTAAAACTGGCGGAGGGTTCGGGCTACTTGGAATCGAACTGGGCGTTTCCCAGCGACGGAACGCTGATCGGCGCGTATATCGTGGCGATGGGCGACGGGCGCGTTCGGGTCACCGACGACGGCGACGTTGTGTTCAATGCCGCAATAGCTGGTGCGGATGTCACCCGCAATCGAGCCACACGCTACCAGGCGTTAGCGGAAGGATTTGGCCTCACGCTCGGCGACGATGGAGTGATGAGCACGACGTGCAGCGTCGACGAGCTTCCTTATGCGGTTGCGCGCTATATGCAGGCCGCGGGTGCCATCGCACAGGCGAGCCTCAAACATCGGCCCAAAGACGACGAGCGGTTCGAACGAGTCATTGGCACCCTGCTAGACGCGAAATTTGGTACGCGCGTTACTCGACGACCAGAAGTTATGGGAATCAGCGGTCATCAGTTGCAATTTCCGTTTGGGATCGATGTCGATGGCGATGCCCCGACTCTGATCCAGACTATCTCGGCGGATGACGACAAGACCAAATGGAAGTCAGTCTACGAGGCTGGTGGCAAGTTCAGTGACATCCGGTCAGCGCGTTCGAATGTCCGATTGATCGCCATTTTGGAGTCAGCCAAAGATACCGAGAAGGCTGGTCGCTACTTCGCTGATGCGGCGGATGTTGTGGTGTATGACGGTGGGCCGCTGTTGCT
>JBBSSI010000045.1:0-15343 GCA_038242205.1 Lysobacterales bacterium | reverse complement strand
GCGTAAAGAAAAACGGCGCTGTTGGCTGGGGTCGCGTTGTGTTTTGACTGAATCACGATCAGTGCCACTCCGGCATGCGCGCCGCACAAGTTGCGCCGGTACCGCGCGCTTGCGGGAGCCTGAATCGACTTCATTTCATGGACATCAGTAACGCGCGAACGCTAGATGAAGCCTGGGCAGGTCAGCCTCCCCGAGGGTTTCATGATGTGTCATTCCGCGACATTCTGTGCGGATTTCAATCGATTTGAATGCTTAGGCTACGAGCCGGGTCTTCAGCCATTCGTGGACTCGTCCGGCAGCGGCTGCCTGCGTGGGCGACTCGCCTTATTCCTGCGCTTTCAAAATGTTTTCAATGTCCTCGACGGACGAATTGGTGAGCGTTTTGGCCAGCTCGCCGGTCAGCCGTTTGCTGGTTTCGGCATGCAGCTGCGGACGCATTTCGCCGAGCGTCTTCGGATCGGCGATCAGGAACAGATGCTCGAATTCCTGCTTCAGCGCAGCAGCGTTCAACCGATTGGCCAGTTGCTTGGCGAACGTCGCCTCATCGGTGTCTGCCGGACTCGCGTCAATCGGGCGCTGGCCTGACGGCCCCTGGCCTTGCTCGTCACTCATGTTGGGCTTGATCAGGTCTTGTTGCTTGAGCTTCAGTGCATCCTGCTCGCCGACGTTCTGGAACAAGCGAGCCTGGGCACCATCGGCGACCAACACCCAAGTATCAGTTGGGATCTTTTGCATCCATCTCTCCTTCAATCCAGCGTTAAACAGCAAAGCGTTCCACGGTGTTTGACTCTCGCAAGTGCGATGAAGACATCGGGATGTGTCGAAAACCGCATTTTTGAACCGGACTGCGGGTGCTGACACAAGCCCGCGTCACCAGCTCACGGCAACATCAGTTCACGGCAACATCCGCACCTTCGGCTCGCGCGCCCACTGCCGCGTTTTGGCCGCAGCGATGAAAGCCTTGGTGTCGGCAGCGTCGACGACACCCGCGTCCTTCTTTACGCCGCAGGCCTTGAGCAGCGCCTGCGCTCCGGCATCGGCTGCGATCGCTTTGAGGTGGCCGAAGGCGTCGCTGACAAAGTCCCGTGCCGCGGACTCGGCAGTCAGTTGTCTGGCGGCGGCTTCGGTCAACACGATTGCTACGGCGTCGAAGAATACCGACGGTGTACCGGCCAGCTGACCATCGGCAGGCATCATCTTGCCGTCCGACAACTTGGCGCCGCCGACCTTGGGCGCGACGATCTTGACGGCCGCGCCAGCGGCCTCTACTGCCTTGCGCAACGCCTTGATGACGGCTGCATCGGAGCCGTCGTGAATAAGGATGCCGACCAGCCGGCCTTGCAGTGTGTCCTTCATCTTGCCGATGGTGCGCAGCGCCGGCGACAGCGGCAGGTCGGTCGCCGCAACCTTGGTCGCCGGCGCAGGTGGCATGGGCGACAGTGCCAGGCCATCGGCTACCCGCGCCGCCAGATCCTCGTCGATGTGACGCAGGTGGCCAACCATCGCCGCGCGCACGTGCACGGTTTCCACCTTGGACAGTTCGAACACGAATGCGCCGGCAATATGCGCTTGCTCCGGCTTGGTCTGCGAGCGGTAGAAGCGGCGCGCCTGGCTGTAGTGGTCGGCAAACGATTCGGCGCGGATGCGTCCCTTGCTGCCCGGTTCGGTGGCTTCGGCAGCGTGTACGAAGCCTTGCGGCGTTTCCCGCGGCGTGTCGTTGGAAAGCGAATTGGGCTCATAGCTCACGCGACCCTTCGGCGTCTGCATCTGCATATGCGCATCGCGCTGCAGGTTGGCGAACGGGCATTTCGGCGCATTGATCGGCAGCTGATGGAAATTGGGCGTACCCAGCCGCGACAGCTGGGTGTCGAGATAGGAAAACAGCCGCCCCTGCAGCAGCGGATCGTTGGAGAAATCGATCCCCGGCACCAGGTGCGACGGGCAGAACGCCACTTGCTCGGTCTCGGCAAAGAAATTGTCCGGCCAACGGTCAAGGACCATGCGTCCGATCACGGTAAGCGGTACCAGTTCTTCGGGGATCAGCTTGGTCGGATCGAGATGATCGAACGGGAACTTGTCGGCTTCTTCCTCGGTGAACAACTGCACCGCCAGCTCCCATTCCGGAAACGCGCCGCGCTGGATCGATTCGAACAGGTCGCGCCGGTGGAAATCCGGATCGGCGCCGGTGATCTTGACCGTCTCGTCCCACACCGTGGACTGCACGCCGAGTTTCGGGCGCAAATGGAACTTCACGAACGTGCTGCTGCCATCGGCCGCGAGCAGGCGGAAGCTGTGGATCATGAAGCCTTCCATCATGCGCAGCGAACGCGGGATGCCGCGGTCGGACATCAGCCAGGTGATCGCGTGCAGCGACTCCGGCGTGAGCGAGACGAAATCCCAGAACGTGTCATGCGCGCTGGCTGCCTGCGGATAGCCGCGGTCCGGCTCCATCTTCAGCGCATGCACGAGGTCTGGAAACTTCATCGCGTCCTGGATGAAAAACACCGGAAAATCGATCCCGACCAGATCCCAGTTGCCCTCGCTGGTATAAATCTTCACCGCGATGCCGCGCGCGTCGCGCGGCGTGTCGATCGAACCGGCACCGCCGGCCACGGTGGAGAACCGCGTGAACAGCGGCGTCTTCTTGCCCACTTCGGAGAGGATCTTCGCGCTGGTGTATTTGGCCAGCGATTTGGTCAACTCGAAGTAGCCATGGGCGGCCGAACCGCGCGCATGCACGATGCGCTCGGGGATGCGTTCGTGATCGAAATGAGTAATTTTTTCGCGCAGGACGAAGTCTTCCAGCAACGTCGGCCCGCGCGGCGACGGCCGCAGCGAGTTCTGGTCGTCACTGACCGCCACGCCCTGGTTGGTGCTCATCCGCGGATGCGTGCCGCCCGCCAGCTGGTGCAGTTCGTCGGCGTTGCCGCGCGTTTCGCTGGAACCAGTCGGCGGGGCAGCGGCGCGTGATGGCGAGGCAGGCTTCTTTGAGATGGTCATGGACAGTTCCGGGCGGGCGGCGAGTCAGCCTGTGCCGGATGCGGTGAAGTGCCGGTGACGCGATCGGCGGTCAGCTGACGGAGCCGTTGAGCCCACGGCGTTGGCACGGGGTCTGCTGCGCATGGCGAAGCGATCTCACGCCGTGTGTTCGACTCATCCCTCGGGTCATCCGTTGCGAGCGGATGAGTCCACACATGCCGTGGACGTCGATGCGTCTGCACTGAAGCAGACGTCGGCGGTTGCCTGAGGATTCGTGCCGAGGCCAAGCAAGCGTCGATCATCGTTGGCCAACAACGACGATATCTGACGGCAAAAGCGGTCTGTGTGCCGATTGATTTTCAATCAGATCGCGGGTCACACGCATGACTCACGCGCGGATGTTCCGGGCGCGATCGTGCATACGATGATCGCGCCCGTTGTACCGAGGCCGGGAGCACACGAGTACTCCCGGTCGGGCGATTTGTTCCGCCAGCGTCGTGTTCGTTACATAGCATCAAGCGCCGGATACAGGTCCTTGTGCTCCCGCGCCAACCGCTTTTTCAGCACATCCATGATCTCGGTGCCTTCGATGATGAACCGGCCCGGTTCGGCCTGGATCGTTGCCGCCGTCGACCAGCGCTTGCCCCACGCGATCACTTTCTCCGCGATGCCGCCCATCTCGGTTTCGAATTGAACAGCCATGCTGGCTATTTTCGCGTCCGAAGACTTTCGAAGCTCGGGATAGAGCGACCGATCTTCCACCGCCAGGTGGAGATTCAGCTTGCCGAGAAGTCTGGAAAGAAGCTGCCGGGCCGGACCGCCGTCCTGTGCGAGGCGTTCGGGTCCGATACTTCGTAGCTCATTTGCCAACTGCAGGATATCCACGTGTTGTTCGCGAAACCTTGTTGTGCGCGCCATGAGTCATTTCCTTGCGAAGGCTGAAGGGTGCAGGACCCGTCGACCTCGACAGGAGCAGAGCCTGTAGCGGCGAACACTGCGAAACCTTGAACATCCCGGTTGCACGTCCGCAAGTCGTGGCGGTGCCGAACGACGTCAAGTCGGATTGAGGCTTGGAGAGAGCGGCGCAGGCCTGACAAGCGAGCGCCCTGGGGACACCGACATTCATTCGCTTTGGATGCGGTCAGACTGCTTTGGCAAGCGCTCACGGCGCTTCACCCAAAGTCGATTTTCACCGAGCTTTCTCTGCGCAAGAGACCGTCTGCCGTTGGTCCACGCGTCGCTCAGTCAGATCCACCGGCGTCGCGGCCGTCTCCGGCCAGCGGTTGACCGGCATGGTTCCAGGGTGCGGGCGTCGAGACCTGACGACAGATCTGTCGCAGGGCAGTTTTCAGTCCTTCCTCGAGGGTCGGATGGTAGAACGGGCGGTCCAGCATCTGCGATGCGGTCAAGCCTTCGTCGATCGCCCAGGCGAGTTGTTGCGCCAGGTGTTCGCCGCCCGGGGCGCACAGCGCGGCGCCGATCAACCGGCCGTCGCCAGCCTCGGCGTGGATTTCGCACAGGCCATGCGCCTCGCCGATGATTTTGGCGCGGCCTTGCTGGGCGTAATCGACGCAACCGGTGACGGTGTCGCTGTCGCCGTCTTCCGGCAGCTGTCCAACCACGGCGGCGACCGGTCGGCAAAAGGTGATGGCGAGCGGGACGGACCGACGTGCCCGACGCAGATCCGGATAATTCGCGGCGTTGCGCCCGGCCACCGCGCCATCATCGGCGGCCTCGTGCAGCAGCGGATGCAAGCCGTTGGCATCACCGGCGATGAAGACTGGCGCGTTCGCGCATTGCAGGGTGGCCTCGTCGATTTCGGGCATGCCGTTGTCGTCCAGCTCCAGCCCTGCCTTGTCCAGTTCGAGTGCGTCCAGTTGCGGTGGCCGTCCGGCGGCCACCAGCAGCCAGTCAAATGACGCGCTGCCACCGTCCCACGTCAGCTGCACTCCAGTGCCGTCACGGTTGGTGTATTCGGCGCGCGGGGACTGGCCCAGGTGAATGGGAAATTCCGTGGACAGGATCCGCTGCAGTTCAGCGCCGATTTTTGCCGGCAGCCCGGCAGTCCGATCGCCCTGGTCGAACACCTCGACTCGCACGCCCAGACGCGCCAGCGCCTGGGCCAGCTCCAGCCCGAGCGGGCCGCTGCCGATCACGCCGATCGAAGCGGGCAGGTCGCGCAATTCAAAAATATTCCGATTGGTCAGCACACGCTGCTCGACTGCGTGGAAGGACTTCGGCAACGCAGGTCGCGAGCCGGTCGCCACCACTACTGCACGTGCGTTGATGCGCGTGCCGTCATCCAGCTCAAGCTGACCCGGAGCGATGAAACGTGCCCGACCACGCAGGCAGATTCCTGCCGGCAGACGGGCAATGCTGTCGGTCATCCCTTTGACGAACGCGTCGCGATACTTTCGCAGTCGCTGCATCACCGCCTCGCCATCGACCTGCGGTGTCGCGTGGATACCGAACTCGGCGGCATCGCGCACCGCCTGCGCCGCATCGGCGGCGGCAATCAGCAGCTTGGACGGCATGCAGCCAACGCTCGCGCAAGTGGTACCAGCAAACGCCACGTCGACCAGCCGTGTGCTCGCGCCCTGATCGCGTGCGCGTTTCTCAGCCACCAGACCGGCGGTGCCGGCACCGATCACGGCGACATCGCAAGTTTCGGTCCGATGTGTCGCAGACATGTCAGATTCCTTCTTTCAGAGGGAAATAGTTGTGTGCGCCCGCAGGTCATGCAGCAGGACGATTGCTGACGCTACTGCGTGAGTGGTGGTTGCTACATGAAGTCCGACCATGTTTCGCCAGCGAAACCATGAGCGTCGACGCAGCGTTGCGCAGGCGCTGATCGGCGCATCGCGCACTCGGACTGGCAAGCCACGCAGACGAGCAGCTTGGGGGGGGGGGCACGGCAATGGGGTGAGGGCGCCTGATTTCCGCGATCACGCGCGCTCACGAATGTGCTGCGCGTTGTCGCTGGCCGGTTGCTGCGGCGAACCGTCAGCGCGCTTTCATTTTTTCTTCTTGCCGCCACCGTCCTGCTTGTTGACGGTGGCCCAGGCAATGCGTTCGGCGGTCTTTTCCGATTTGCCTTCCTCCTTTTCGCTCTCCTCGATGTGCTCCGCCTGGCGCTTCTGCTTGTCGGTGTAGGAGGATTTGTCGCCCTTGGGCATGGTCGTGCTCCGCAGTACCGTGAGATGCAGATAATTTAGTCGCGACCGGGTTAACCACCGGTCGTTGATCGGCCAAGAGTCTGTGATGGCGTGGGCGCGGCGGCGTCCACGCCAGGGTCGCGATTCGTCGATCGGTCCGGCGTTCGGACGCGAGATCAGGCATGATTCTGTCAACAGGGCACTGCACCGCCGCGGCCCCGTGACGCCTATAGCAGGAGGCAATGGTCACATGCGAAGCCGCATTGCCACCGCCATGGCATGGATCATATGCGTGTTTTCGATCGTGATTCCGCTGCTGGCAGCGGCGTATCTGGCGCATCGCCAGAGCATGAACGAGGTCAGCGAGCAGACCACCGGGATGGCCGCCGAAGTCTTGCGGCGCGGCGAAGTCATGGTCGAGGAATCCAACGCTGCCTATCGCAAGCTGAGTACCGTGCCGGGCGACAACGCATGCTCGCCCGCCAGCTTGATGCAGATGATCAATATTGCGCTGGACAAGCGCTATCTGCAGGCGGTTGGACACGTCATTGGTGATCGGGTGGAATGTTCGTCCGCGGGGCCACCCACCATTGGCTTCGGTTTCGGCCCGGTCAACTACGAGACCAGTTCGGGCGTGCGGGTGCGCACCTCGGTCGACCTGGAAGTGGGGAGCGGCAAGCGCTTTATAGTGCTTGAGCGGGGCGGCTTCGTGGTCGCCGTCTCGCCGGCCACGTTGCTGGATGTTTTCGTCAACCAACGCAACGTCTCGATCGGCTTGTACAGCCGCAGCGGGCAGACGGCGTTGGCCAGTCGCGGAGAGTTCGACCCGACATGGAAGAAGCGGTTGCAACAGGCGCGCGACGGTGTGTTCTTCGACGGCAGCCATCTGGTAGCAATCCAGGCCTCACGGGAGTCCGGCATCGTTGCCTATGCCGCGGTGCCACGCAGCTACCTGATGGCCCGCCTGCGCGCGTTTGCTGTGGTGATGCTGCCGATTGGTCTGGTGCTCGGCATTCTGATCATGCTGGCAGCGCTCTACTTGGCGCGGCTGCGCACTTCATTGCCCAGCGCCTTGCGCACCGCGCTGCGTCGGCGCGAATTCGTGCTGCACTATCAGCCGATCGTGGAGATGGCCTCCGGACGCATGGTCGGTGCCGAAGCACTGATGCGCTGGCCGCGCGGAAGCGAGCCGGGGCTCAGTCCTGCGCTGTTCATCCCCACCGCCGAGCAGTACGGTTTGATCGGACACTTCACCGAATACGCGCTGCGCCAACTGGCCAACGATGCGCCGCGTTTCATCAAGCAACATCCGGACGCTTACCTGAGTGTGAATCTGTCGCCCTCGGATCTGCATTCGGGCACCGTGGTGGACCAGTTGCGCCATCTCATCGAAACCCCCGGCATCGAAGCACGCAACATCGTTGCCGAGGTGACCGAGCACTCGTTCCTGGAACCGACCAAGGCCGATCACACGATCCAGCGCATTCGTCAGCTGGGCATCCGCGTGGCGATCGATGACTTCGGCACCGGGTTCTCCAGCCTCTCGCACCTGACCAGTCTGAAAACCGATTACCTGAAGATCGACAAGGTCTTCGTCGACGCTGTCGGTACCGAATCGATGCTCAGCCAGCTCGCGCTGCACCTCATCGGCATGGCCGTCTCGATGAAGCTGATCATCGTGTGCGAGGGAGTGGAAACACGTGCGCAGGCGGACTTCCTGCAGCAGCACGGCGTGAAGTACGCGCAAGGCTGGCTGTTTGCCAAGGCGCAGCCGATGGATGAGTTGCTGCGCCAGCGCAAGTCAGCCGTCTTCACGTCAACGCCGACATGACTGTGGCCTGATGAAGGAATGCGTCGTGCATGCCCACTGCTGCACGCGCAGCCATTTCTGACGGAGGATCGACAGCATGACCAAGGCCCAGTACGAGCGCGAATTCCAGGACACCGGCAAGACGTTTGCGGCGCTGTTCAACGAGCAGGACGACGGCAAGCTGAGCGTCACGGTACGGTTGCCCGATGACAGCCTGCGCACGGTGCCGGGAGAGCATTTCGACAGCGAGGACGATGCGATGGAAGCGGCGCGTTCGTTCGCGCACGAGTTGGTCGGTTCCTGCTGACGCCACAGCGTCGGTGGCCGTGGCCGAGCGCGCCCACACTGCGCGATGCGCGTCTGCCGGCCAGCTGTCACACTCCTTGAAGGAGCATCGCGACGAAGCCGCCACGCGTGCCGGCACGGCGCGCGCTGACATCGGGGCAGTATTCAAACCAGGGGATGATCGATGGCGATGACGCAGACAACGCGCCGCTTTGTGTGGGCCGGACTCGGTGCGCTGATCGCGCTGGTGGTCGGGATCATCCTGCTCAACGTGTGGCCGCAGGAGAAGCGGCTGCAGCATCGTCTGCAACACGTCAGCGCGGTGGACAGCATGCAGTTCCGGCGCGAGATCGGCACCTTGCTAGGCGCCAGCGTGGTCGAAGGCAATGCGGTGACCGACTACCAGAATGGAGTCGAGTTCTTCCCCGCCATGCTCGCTTCGATCCGCGGCGCGCAGCACAGCATCAACATGGAAACGTACATCTACTGGTCCGGCGACATCGCCAAGGAGTTCGCCGACGCGTTGGTCGAGCGCGCGCACGCCGGAGTCCAGGTACACGTGCTGGCTGACTGGCTGGGCTCCACGCGGATGAAGCAGGATTTGGTCGATCAGCTGCAGGATGGCGGCGTGCGCTTCGAATATTTCCATCCGCTGCATTGGTATTCGCTGGATCGCATCAACAATCGTACCCATCGCAAGCTGCTGATCGTGGACGGCAAGGTTGCCTTCAATGGCGGTGCCGGCATTGCCGACGAGTGGAATGGCAACGCGACCAAATCGGACCATTGGCGCGACATGGAGTTTCGCGTGGAAGGGCCGGCCGCGGCGCAGATGCAGGCGATCTTCGCTGACAACTGGCTCACGACCTCCGGCGAAACGCTGCTGGGCGAAGACTATTACCCGGTCACGCCGCGCACCGGCGACATCGCGGTGCAGGCGTTTGCCAGCTCACCCGATGGCCGCAGCATCAACATGGAGTTGCTGTACCTGATGGCAATCAACGGCGCGCGGAAAACCATTGACCTGGAGTCCGCGTATTTCGTGCCCGATGAGCTGTCCATGACCGCGCTGCTGGATGCGTTGGAACGTGGGGTCAAGATACGCATCGTGTTGCCCGGGCCGTATGTGGACAGCCACATAGTGCGTAGCGCTTCGCAGCAATCCTGGGGCGAGCTGCTCGGCGCAGGCGCGCGGTTTTATCAATTCCAGCCGTCGCTATTCCACAACAAGCTGATGGTGGTGGACGGCTATCTGACGATCGGCGGATCGGCCAATTTCGACAACCGCTCGTTCCAGCTCAACGACGAATCCAACGTCAACATCCATGACCGCGCGTTCGCGGCGCACATGACGCAAGTGATCGACGGTGACATCGGTCGTTCGCGTGAAATGACCATGGCCCAATGGCGCCAACGGCCGTGGACCCAGCGCGCGTTTGACTGGCTGTCCGCGCAGGCTGCCTCGCAGCTATAGCACCCGCGCCGCCTGACTTCCGCCAGTTCGGCGGGAACATCACGGCTGCGCGGGTCGGCGCAGCGCGAACATGGCGCCTGCCGCAACGTTGACTTCGCCGGCGCATTCCATCGGTATTCCGGGCAAGCCGATCGCCGCGCTCACCATCTGGCCCAGGACGCGCCGGTCCGCGCCGAGTCCCGTCGCCGTATCAGCCCGCTGACACCGCTGGCTCGTCGCTGCGCAACTTGGCGACCTGCCGCAAAGCCTGCTCGAACGCTTCCGGTGGCTGGCCACCGGAAACCAGATGGCGACCGTTGAGAATGACCGCCGGCACCGAGTGGATGCCGTGGTCGAGAAAGAACTGCTCCTGCGAACGCACTTCGTCCGCATAGCTGCCGTCGGCGAGCATGCTGCGCGCGCTTGCCACGTCCAGCCCCGCTTCGCCGGCAAGCCGCGCCAGCACGTCGAGCGAACTCACGTCCTCACCATCAGTGAAATAAGCGCGCAGCAGCGCGTGCTTCAGGGCCAGATGGCAGCCCTGTATTTCCGCCCAATGCAGCAGGCGGTGCGCGTCGAATGTGTTGTAGACACGGCGACGCTGGTCCATGTTGAAAGTGAATCCGAGCGCCGCACCGCGGTCGCGAATCACTTGCTGGTTGGCCTGGATCTGCTCGGCACTGCTGGCGTACTTGCGCTGCAAATGCTCGACCGCATCCTCGCCTTCGGCAGCCATGTGCGGATTGAGCTCGAACGGCTGCAAATGGAATTCAGCCACGACGCGATCACCCAGATTCGCCAACGCCTGTTCCAGCGAAGCCAGTCCGATCGCGCACCACGGACAGGAAATATCGGAGACAAAATCGATGCGTATCGGGACGGATTTGGCCGGTTCGGCGGATTCGGACATGCGGCACCTCGCTGCGAGCCACTGGCGTGAAGTGGCGATAGACGTGATATGCGGACGGCGGCGGTTGCAATCAATCGATGAGCGAATGGAAGGGAACCTGCGGCAAAGCGCCCACACCAGAGCGTCGTCCCTCATGCCCGACGAGCGCCATGATCGGCTACGCTGGCGGGTCCCTGATTGAGGAGACTCCGTGATGAAGCATCCCCTCGCGCTAGCCGTCGCCATGGCCTTGTCTGGCTCTCTGAGCGCCAGCCCCGACCTCGCGCACGCTGGCAACGCCGCGACGCCACCGCACGCCGCACCTGATGCAGTTCGCGCGACAGCAGCCAATCCGTTCTTTGCGGAAAGCACGTTGCCGCTGCACTACCCGGCTTTCGACAAGATCAAGGACAGCGATTTCGCACCCGCCTTCGATCGCGGCATGGCCGATCACCTCAAGGAAGTGGACGCCATCCTTGCCAATCCGCAGCCGGCGACGTTCGACAACACCATCCTGGCGCTGGAGCGCTCCGGGCAAATCCTCGACCGCACCTCGACCGTGTTCTTCAGCCTGGTCGGGGTGGACAACAACGACGCACGCAAGGCGTTGCAGGCGCAGTACGCGCCCAAGCTGTCGGCGCATCGTGACGCCATCGCGCTCAACCCGAGGTTGTTTGCGCGCATCCAGAGCCTGTACGACTCGCGTGACCAGCTTGGATTGGACGCCCAGGACGTACGCTTGATCGAGCGCTATCACACCGATCTGGTGCGCGCAGGCGCGAAGCTTTCGGATGCCGACAAGGCGCACCTGAAGGACATCAATGGCGAGCTGGCCAAGCTCGGCACCAAGTTCAGCCAGAACGTGCTGGCCGAGGTCAACGACTCGGCGGTGGTGGTGGATACCCGCGCTGAACTCGCCGGCCTGACCGATGAACAGATCGGTGCGGCTGCAGCCGCGGCGAAGGACCGCGGGATGGCGGGCAAGTATGTGATCGCGCTGCTCAATACCACCGGCCAACCGCCGCTGGCGCAACTGCAGAACCGCGCGCTGCGCGAACGGATTTACAATGCATCCGTCGCGCGTGGTTCGCGCGGCAATGCATACGACAACACGGCCATCGTCTCGCAGGTGCTCAAGCTGCGTGCGGAGAAGGCGAAGATGCTCGGCTACCCGACTTGGGCGGCCTACGTGCTGGCCGATGAAACGGCCAAGACGCCAGAGGCGGTCAACGCCATGCTGACCCAGCTGGCACCGCCGGCAGTGGCGAATGCGAAGCGTGAAGGCGCGGCGATCCAGGCGATGATCGACAAGGAGCAGGCGGCCAACGGCCAGCCGACCTTCCAGCTGCAGCCATGGGACTGGTCGTACTACACCGAGAAAGTGCGTGCCGACAAATACAACTTCGACGAGAGCCAGTTGAAGCCGTATTTCGAGTTGAGGAGCGTGCTGGAGAACGGCGTGTTCTACGCCGCCGGCCAGCTGTACGGTCTCAGCTTCAAGCAGCGCACGGACCTGCCGGTATACCAGCCGGACGTGCTGGTGTACGACGTGTTCGATGCCGACGGCAAGCAGCTGGCGATCTTCCTCGCCGACATGTATGCGCGGCCGTCCAAACGCGGCGGCGCGTGGATGAATTCCTATGTCGACCAGTCCGCGCTGACCGGTTACCTGCCGGTGGTGGCCAATCATCTCAATATCACCAAGCCGACCAGTGGCCCGACACTGCTGACCTGGGACGAGGTGACCACCGCGTTCCACGAGTTTGGTCATGCGCTGCACGGCATGTTTTCCAACGTGAAATATCCGTACTTCAGCGGGACCAGCGTGCCGCGCGACTTCGTCGAGTATCCGTCGCAGGTCAACGAGATGTGGTCTGACTGGCCGAGCGTGCTGGCCAACTATGCCAAGCACTACCAGACCGGCAAGCCGATGCCGAAGGAGCTGCTGGACAAGGTGCTGGCGACCTCGAAATTCAACCAGGGTTTTGCGACCACCGAGTACCTCGGTTCGGCGATGCTTGATCAGAGCTGGCATCAGGTGGGCGAGGACAAGATCCCGCCGGCCGCTGGCGTGATGGCGTTCGAGGCCGCCGCGCTGAAGGCTAATGGCACCGACTATGCGCCGGTGCCACCGCGCTATCGCACGCCGTATTTCAGTCACATCATGGGCGGCTATGCGGCCGGCTATTACGCCTATATCTGGTCCGAGGTGCTGGACACCAACACGGTGGAATGGATCAAGTCCCACGGAGGCCTCACCCGCGCCAACGGCGATCGCTTCCGGCAGACCCTGCTGTCGCAAGGCGGCAGCAAGGATGCACTGCAGTTGTTTCGTGACTTTGCCGGTCACGAACCGCAAATCCAGCCCCTGCTTGAGCGTCGTGGACTGGATCGCGCAGTGGATTGATGCGTCACCGCGCAGTCAACCAGGCGAAATGCGGCCGAACAAGCGCGCCAGCCCACCATAAAGCGGCTGGCGCGCACCACCGACGGTAAAGCTTGGTGGCACAGGGACGGGCAAACCGCGTGTGCCGAGCCTGCCGGCCGGCAGGCTCGGCATGGCGTGGGCCCGTTGGAGATCGGCTGCGGTGAATGTGACTTGTGCGGCGGCGGATTGCATTGAGGCGGTGCAAGGTTCGCGTGGCCGCCCGTACTGCGTGCGCAGCCACTACTGACCACGCTGCGCCCATTACGTCACTGAGCGCGGGTCTCGGCCTCGCGCGCCGCCCTCGCCAGACCCGATACCACCCCGAGTGAAGGGTCGCCGTGTACCAGCGCAACTTCGGGGAAGCTGGCTTGCACGCAAGCGCTGATTTGCGGCGAGCGCGAGCTGCCGCCGGTCAGGAAGATGCTGTCGGGGAGCTGGTCGAGATCACTGCGCACGCTGGCCAGCGTGCGTTCCAGTCGGCCAAGAAACGGCTCGATCGCTGCGTGAAGATTCTCTCGTTCCAACTCGACGGCGAGATCGGCTTCCACGAAGTCGAGTGCGGCGCGGTGGTGTGCGGCGGTGCTCAGCGCGATCTTGCTGCGTTCGGCGGTCTGGTTGAGCCGCGTAGTGGCGCCCGGTTGTTGCAGGGCACGCAGTCGCGCACTCCACGGTTCGTCTAGCAGACGGTAGTCCTGCAGGTGAAAATCGCGCTGCTTGGGCAGGTTGTGGACGCTGGCGGCATCGACGAAATGATGCGCCGGCAGCCGGATCTGGCCCTTGCCGAGTTGCGGCATGAAGCTGTGCAGGCTGAGGTTGACGTCAAGATCCGTACCGCCCTGCGGCAGGCCCCACGTGCGCACGATCAGCGGAGCGTCGGCACCGCCAAGCTGCGCATGCGCCACGTCGGTGGTGCCACCACCAATGTCCACCACCAGCGTGTCTTGTCGTTGTGGCAAACTGTGGTGGTAGTGCATCGCCGCGGCGGCGGGCTCTTCGAGAAATGTCACCTCGTCGAAGCCGGCCGCCGCTGCTGCTTCAGTGAGGATCTGGATTGCCTGCAGCGACCCGGCAGCGCCCATGGAACTGCGAAATTCAACCGGACGTCCGATGACGGCCGAGCGCACGCTCGCGCCGAATTGGCGGCTGGCAGCAAGGCGAATGTGCTCGATGATGTGCGTGGCGATATGCACGATCACCTGCCGCACTTGCGGATCGAAGCGGAAACCGAACATCGACTTGGGTGATTCGATCAGGTTGCCGCCGCCGCTTTCCAGAAACCCGGCCACCGCGTCATCGCCAAACAAGGCGTGCTGAAGGTTGGCGATGGAAGCGGTGGTGGTGATCGCGGCTTGCTCCTCCATCCACTGCCGGCGCACCACGCGCAGCGCATCGTGGCGCAGTTCAAGCTCGCTGCGCGCGGCTGATGAGTGTTCGCGGTCGGTAGCTGCTGCAGCCTGCCGGCGCTGCTGCGTCCGCGCCAGGCGCAACTGGTTCTCCAACTGCGCCTCCAGGACAGGCGTCAACTGGAAAGCGTTCGGGTCGGGCACCTGCTCGGGCCAAAATACCGCGGTGTGGAACTGGTCGGCGCCAGCGAAGCTGACGTGCACCAGCTCGCCGTTGATGATGGCGGCAGCAGCCGAGTAGCTGGTGCCGAAGTCGATACCGATGTGCATGAATCACGCTGTCTCTGGATGGCAGCCGCCAAGTATGACGGTGCGACTGGATCGCGCGGCACATTCTGCACGCGAGGTCGACTTTGACGGCTACGCGGGCTTGCGCGCGTGATCGGTTGTCACGTGTGACACACGGTCACGACGGTCACGACGGTCACGGCATCCGCGGCGCGCAGTTATGCTGGCGTGGTTGTGGCACGGGCTTCCCATTGCAGGTGGTTGTGGCATGTCGTCATCCAGCGTGATCAACGTCACCGCCGTGCGCCGCGCATGGCCGTTCTGGATGGCCTCCTTGCTGGCCATGGTTGCGGGCGGCCTGATCTCCGGCGTGCTCGCCCACGAGCCTTCGCGACAGGTCATGTGGCTGGTGGCGTATCTGGTGCTGGTGGTGGGTGTGGCGCAGACAGTACTGGCGGCGGGGCAGGTCACGCTGGCAGCGTCTCCGGCGCCAACTTCGTTGCTGGCGAGCGAGTGGATCTCGTTCAACGGCGCCAACGCGCTGGTGATCGGCGGCACGCTGTGGTCGCGGCCCGCCTGGGTTTCCCTCGGCGCGCTGTTGTTCGCCGCCGCGCTGGGGCTGTTCCTGTACGCGCTGCGTGGTGCCATTGGCCGCTGGCCGGTTTGGCTTTATCGGTTGCTGGTGGCCTTGCTCGCTTGCAGCGCGCTGGTTG
>JBBSSI010000044.1:0-15524 GCA_038242205.1 Lysobacterales bacterium | reverse complement strand
GGCAGTTCGGTTACCAGAAGGTCCGATTCAAGGGACTGGCCAAGAACACAGCCCAGATACTGACGCTGTTCGCCCTTTCGAATCTGTGGATGGCGCGACGAACGTTGCTGATATCTGCAGGAGAGGTGCGCCTGTGAGGCGGGAAATCCACTTGATCAGAGGCCAATAGGCCAAATGGCAGCACTTGATGTTCGCCAATCTGACCTGTCTTGCCCGCGACGCCGCGATATCCATTGCGGACGTATGGACGTCCGTTTCGTTCTCTATAGATCAGAGCATCCTTAGATCTTCTTTCTCTTCATACCTCACCCAGTTTATAAAGTTGCTGCCTCTTATCCGTCCCAAATAAAATACCGTACAGCATCGTCTGTCTATAGGCACTTTTGTCTTTCGCGCCTTCGGGCCAGAAAAACTCCAAGCTACATCCAAGCGTGGTGAGGTTATATCTTGTTGATTCGTATCTTTTGCCGTTTAAAAGTTTTATTTCTCCTGAATTCCCAAGTCTTGCTTTGTAATCCGAAGGTATATCACAGGACTTCTCCTCGACTATGACAAGAGGACCTGCCTCCATTCCCGTCGCTTGCTGCAACATCCATACACGTTGATCATGATCATCTTTCATGTCGATGGAGCCGTTGAAACCTGCTATACACCAAGAAACTACGCCGATTTCACATATAATTTGAGGAGCAGAAATAGGCTCATGTTTAGCTTCTTGGTGAAATAGAGTCCCCTGAGCGAGCACGATAGTGAGGGCAATGCTGGCGATCATTGACATACGTTCGCGCGACAAGTAAATACGGCGTTTGCCGGAGAGTTCGAACCTTGTTGTATTTCATCTAGTGTTTGCTTATTCACGTTACCTCGGCCCTCTCGCATTAGATTTGGTGCGCCAGGAACAGTCGCTTTAACTTCATTCCCACTCCAGCTGGCGCTGGAGGCCTCCCTAGCGGCGTCCGGATAACCCCGGACTACGTGGCAAGCAGCCGGCTCACCAGCCGCTAGCGACCAATCGGCGCAACGCACTGCATGGCCCACTTGTGCGCAGTCTCGACTCCCGCTGCGTCCTGCATGTGGCTCCGCGCCTCACCGATCACTTGCCAATTTTGCGCGCACAAGCTGCCGCGCTTGGCGCCCTCCCGCCAGGAGCGCAAGGCGAGGGTCTGCGCCTGGACATAGTCGGTTCGGGTCATTGCCGCCACCGCCTGTTGCTGCAGTTGCTCGGGGGTGGGCATTCCACTTACAAGTGGAACGGTGACTGTCGCAGTGCCGCTTGAAAGTGGCACGGTGACAGTCGCAGTGCTGGAAGTTGCCGGCGCTGCGACGGCGGTCTGCGCGCGCAACGGCGCCAGAGACTCGAACTTCTCCTGGTAATCGTCGGTAATGCGCTTGGCATCCTCGCTGCCACGAATCACCCGCGGCGTGATCAGCACGATCAGCTCGGTGCGATTGCGACTGCGATTGGTGCTGCCGAACAGCCGACCCACGACCGGCACCCGGTTGAGAACGGGAATGCCGGTATCGGTATTGGACTCAGCCTGCTGGATCAAGCCGCCAAGCAGCACGGTCTGCCCGCTCTGCACGGCCACTTGTGTTGCCAGCTTGCGCTCGGAAATCGCGACGTTGCCATTTACCGGCGCTACCGAACGGTTCGGCTGGCTGACCTGCTGGCTGATGTTCATGTAAACCAGGCCGCCGGGATTGATCCGCGGCTGCACGTTGAGAATGACGCCGGTATCCAGATAGCTCACTTGATTGAAGCTGCTGGTGTTGCCCAGACCGGTGTTGATGCTGGTCTGGTTGATGGGAATCCTGTCGCCCACCTGGATCATCGCGACCTGGTTGTTCATCACCACCATCGATGGCGCCGACAAGGTCTTGGTGTTGCCGCTGGTTTCCAGCGCGTTCACGGCTACCTGCAGCTTGCTGTTGAGGAACGAGTAGAAGAACGGCTGACCGCCGAACTCGTTGCCGCCTTGTCCGAGCGCGATCTGACGCGGATTCGTCGGGTGTCCGGGAATGATGTTGCCGTTGACATCGGTGGTGCTTCCGGCCAGCCCTTGCAGGTACCACTGCACGCCGAACTGCAGCTCACCGGTAAGACTGACTTCGAGGATGCGGGTTTCGATCTGCACCTGCAGCGGCACGTTATCGAGTTTGTTGATGGCAGCCTTGATCTCCTCCCACTGTGAAGCGCGCGCGCGCACCAGCAACTGGTTGCTGCCATCCACGGAACTGATCCGCACGCTGCCGTCCGAGGACGTGTATTGCTGATCGTTGGCTCCCCCACTGCCGGTTGTGCCGAAGGCACTACCCGCGCCACCGCTGGCGAAGCTGGAAGAGTTGTTCAGACCGCCACTGCCACTTGCCCGCCCGCTCGCATCCATGCCGCCTGCTCCGCTGTCGCCCAGGCCGCTGTTGCTGCCCGAACCCAGCCCGCCACTGGCATCGCCACCGCCCAACGTACTGCCAAAGCTGCCGGCAGTGCTGCCCATGCTGCTGGCGGCATTGGCGTTGTCCGCGCTGCCCAGCGTGCTGCTGGTCAGGCCCGGACCGACCTTGCCACCATTGTCGGCACCGCCGTTGCTGGAAGCGTTGGTATAAATCTGCGCGAGATAACGCGCCAGATCCGAGGCTTTGATATTGCGCACATCGTAGACAAAAAGCTGCGGCTGGTTGCCGCCGCCCTGGTCAATGCGCCGGATCCATTCGCCCACTTCCTGCAGATACTGTGGTTGCGTGCTGATCACCACCAGCGCGTTGGTCCGCTCGATCGGCAGGAAGCGCAGCATGCCAGCCAGCGGTGTGCCGCCGTTGGCGCCGAACATCGCGTCGAGCTTGGGCATCAGCTCGCCCACCGTGGCGTACTGCAGGTTGAACACTCCCACCGACATGCCGCGCAGCCAGTCCACGTCAAACGTGCGCACCATGCTCTGGTAATTGGCCAGTTCCTGCGAGGTGCCGGACATCACCAGCAGATTGCGCGCCGGATCGACCAGCAAGATGGCGTCCGGCCGCGCGAATGGCTTGATCAGCTTTTGCATCTCCGTCGCCGAGATGAAGCGCAAGGGAAACAGGCGCGATTGCATGCCGTCGCGTGGCGCTGCGGCCCCCAGGCTGGGCATCAGGTTGCCGGCGACGGCATCCTTGCGTGGCAACACGACGTAGCCACCCGCGCGGCGCACCAGCGCGTTGTTGGTCCAGGACAGCAGGGTCTCCAGGATCGGCAAAGCCTGCGTGGAATCCACCGGCTCGGACGTGGAAAAAGAAATGTTGCCCTGCACGCCGGGCACAATCGTGTAATTTTGTTTGAGCAGGTCGCCCAGGATTGCCTTGACTACCGCCTGCACCGGTTGATTCTCGAAATTGAAGGTGACCGCACCATCACCCGCGGCCGCTGAACGCGGCGTCGCCAGCGGCTGCGGACGAATGAAATCGCCGCTACCGCGACTGATGCTCGACTCCGGAGCGACCGGCGTCGCGGTTCCACTGGCGGTGTTCAGCGGGATCGGCGGAGGTACCGGGGACTGCGTTCCAGCCATCGCCTCGCGCTGCAGCGCGCCGTCGTCGGGCGTTTGCGGCAAGCTCGCGCAGCCGGCCAAAAGAACAGCCAGGGCGAGCGCGCTGCTGCGCAAAACGTGCTGAGTAAATGTGTACAACATGGATCAACGTACTCCTTCGTTTGCCGCAGCAGGATGTGCGGCACGACGTTTATTCAGTTCTTGCCGCATCCGCCTCATCGCCGACCGCGGCGGCTGCGCGCCGGGCAGCGGCGGCGACAACGCCGGCGCTGGCAGCGGCGGCGTCGCCGGATCGGGATTGGGCGATGCGGATGGATTTTGCAACGCATTCGCCGCTGCGGCGCTGACGTCAGGCTGAGCAACGGCGGATCCGTCAGCTGCAGATCCGGCGGCGGCCATATCGATTGGTGCACCGGCCGCCAGCTTCAGCTCGGTTCGCCCAGCGGCGGAATCGAACAAGGCGGATCTGGCGCGCACTTCTACCAGCGTCACACTGCCATCGGGCAGTGCCTGGCCCTCGCGCAGGCGCAGCTGCTTGTCACCCTTGCGATCCTGCAGCAGGGCCATATGCAGATCGGGCGTGAGCAGAACTCCTGTCAATGTCAGATCGCCCAGCGTGCTGCCGCCATCGGCCACATGTGCAATCGGTTTGCGATTGGGGCTAAACAATGGCTTGGTCCAGACCGACGAGAAGTCGTCAATCGGTAACGCTTGCGGCAGGCTTGTCGGACTGGTCGGCGCGCGCAGGGCTGCCACTGCGCGTGGCGCATCCCAATGCACACCCGTGCCCGCACCGGACAGCAGCGCCAGCACGCCGGCGGCTAAAACGGTGGTGAGCGCAATCAGCACCGGCGTCAGGCGCTGCTGGTCGGCTGCGTTCATTACGCCCCCGTCCCGGTTGCGACAGCAGCAATGCGCTGCGCGTTGCGCGCCGGACGGACATAACCAGAAAGCGTGAACTGCACCTCCAACGGTGCAGCGCCGTTCTGCTGCACGGCCACCGGATTGCGATAAATGCTCAGATCGTCGACAAACAGATACGGTGTGCCTTGCTCCAGTGCCTGCAGCACTGCCGCGAGCGGCTCCATGTCGCAACTCAAGCTGATGCTCACCGCGGCCTTTCGGTACGGCTCATCCGTAGTGGAGGGATTGGGCATGGGCATTTTCTGGCTGACCACGCAGCTGCCACCGGCGGTACTGGCCGCCACTACATCGACCACGCGCTGCATCAGATCGGCAGCCGCTGCATTGGGGTCGTCCGTGGGCAGAAATGCGCTGCTCGCAGCTTGCCCGGCGCCTAGAGCAGCTATGCGCTTTTGCAGCAGCGGTTTTTCCGCGATCGCCGCCGCATAGCGGCTTTGCGTGTCGCGCAAGTCACTCATTTCGCCGCGAATGTTTTGCAACGGGGCAACAAACCACCAGTGCAGCAACACGAAATAAGCCAGCAGCAGCGTTATCAGCAACAGACTGATTGCCAGCAGACGTCGGTCCCGAAGTTGGAGTGCGGCGAACTTCATGGTGTGCGCTCATCGGCCGGGCCTGCCGCCGCTTGTCTGTCTTTACCCACGGTCGGCTCCAGCACGCGTGCGACCAGATAAAAACGCTCTTTTCCAGTGGTCGGATCGGGTTGGATGCTGCCCTGAAAACTGGCGTCGCGGATCAGTTTCGAGTCTTTCAAAGCATCCAGCAGCTTGGTCGCCTGCTGACTCTGTCCCTGCAAGCCGATCTGCCCGGTATTGTCCACGCTGAATCGCTCCAGCCACGCATTATCGGGCAAGCGCGTGGTTACTTCCTGCAGCAGGCTGAGCAGACTCACACTGCGGCGCTTGCGCTGTGCGAGAAAACCCGCGGCACCAGCGTCGTCCTGGACCTGTTGGCGCAATGCGGCAACCTGTTGCGCCTCACCGTGCATGCTTGCAACTGTAGCCTCCATCTGCGTCAGTGCCTCGCGCCGATTATGCAGCCATTGGCCCAGCACGAACGCCGACAACAGCAGGCATGTAGCAGCCAGCAGCAGGTTCAACCGCCGCCGTGGTCGGACATGCCGCGGAATCTGTCCGGGGGGCAGCAGATTGACGCCAAGTCGACCGCCGCTGCAGTCCACATCCACCGCGTCAACCGCCAAGCCCTGGGCACTCAAGTGCGCGAGCAACGGATCGAGCGTCGCGTGGGTGACCACCACCAACTCGGTTGAAAAATGGCTGGCCGTCGCTGGAGTGGTCAGCACATGCGGTGCCCAATAGACTTGGGCAGCTGTAAAGGGTGTCTGTCGATCCATCTCGAACGCCAGCACCTGGCGCAAATTTTTGCGCGCCGCGAGTGGCAAAGTGAGCTTGCGGCGCAAAACCATCGCGGGCGGCAACAGCAGGGCAAGGCGCCGATCAGCGGGATCCACGGCGCGCAGCGTCTGCTGCAACTGCGCTACCTGTGGCGACACCTCGGCAGATTGATCCCAGACCAACAATGGGCTGACAGTACCGACGCGATGCAATGTCCATCCCGCACCCACCGGCTGCAGCAGATACCAATCCGCACCATTGCGAAACCAGCCACGCCGGCGTGCCGGCAGCAATCCAAGCAGCTCCTCGGCCCACCAATGCAGGAATTGCGGCACGGGCGACGCAAGCCAGACCCGGCGTGCATTTTCCACCCATGGTTGCCATGCTGGCGTCGCCCTAATCATCTTGTCCCCCTTCTTGCCAGCGCAGCACTTCGTACGGTTGCGCAGCACCCTGCTGCGCGCGCATCCGGACGGTGGCGCGCAGCACCGCACGAGTGCCGTCGGCCAATGTAGCTGCAGACTCGATACTATGCGTTGTTCCGTTGTTGAGAACCAGACTTGGGTCCGTTGCATTTTTCAGCCGCGCTTCACGCAAGATCTGAATCTGCCCCGCGGTCAATCCGGGAATCGACTGCAGGACGAGCGGTGGAGCGGTATTTGGATCCGGCGTCGTGTTGCTCGACCAGATGGTCAACACCGACGCCACACGACGATACAAGGCCGGAGTCATGCCCAATACCATCTGCACTTCTTCGACGCTGGCAAACGGTGCGTGGCGCGGACCGTAGGGACGACCCGCTGCCGCGTAGGCATCTCCGCCGGCGCTGAGTGGCCCGACGAATCCTCCGGGACGCCGCCAGTCCAGTATTCGCTCGTCGAGCTGCTGCGCTGCCTGCGGGGCAAGACCTGCGGCGACAAAAAGGTTGCGCAACACTTCAGGGCCAGCGGCATTGAGGTCGACTTTGCCGCCTTCGTCGACCGCGGCTATTTGTACATTGGCACCTTCAAACTGGAACGTGTAGGTACGACCGTCGCCGATCCAGCGCTGTCTGGGCTGTGGATCACTCAATCCGTATAACGCACGCATCAAGCCCGCTTCGGCCGCGTAGTGCGCTTGCGTCTGCGCAAACTGATAACGGGCCTGCAAGCCTTCCGTACGCGCCAGCATGGCATAGCCGCCAAGCAGGATCGCCAACAACGTGGACGCCCACAGCACCAACAACAGCGCCACACCGCCCTGCGCCTGGCGTGGGACACGCTTTGCCCGCAACATCATTGCGGCGTGCTCTGGGTGCGCAGCGGCACCTGCAGTTGCGGCCATGCTTCGTTGCCGCTCAGGCGCAGTGCGATGCGCACCAGCTGCGGCAACTTTCGACCGTCATTCCAAGTCTGACTCCAGTCTTGCGCTTCGCCGGCACCATTCAGGCCGCTGTAGCTGAAGCTGCCATCCAGAACGTGATCAACCAGCACTTGCGGCTCCCCGAGCGGTAGCGGAGGGCGACCATCGGGGGGCAACAGGGCCAGGCTCAGCTCCAGCCGCGACGCGCCGGCACCGTCGTCAACCAGTTGCAGGCGCTGCAACTGTGGGCCGAGCCGGCCGAGATAGCCGGGCAGCGGCGCTACATAAAGCATCTCGCGGGCGCTGCCAACAAACACCCGCTGTTCTCCCTGCGGCGTGCGGTCGATGGTCTGGCTCAGGCTCTGCGCCAGTTCACGCCGCAGGAACTGCTGCGCCGAGCGAATCTGGTCGCTGCGTTCAATCAAAGCGGTGCCAGCGCGTACGCTGACCGTGGCGGTGCGAATGCCGGAGTAAACGCCCACCATCAACAAGGCCAGCAGCGCCAGTGAGGCCAGCACTTCGAGCAGGGTGAAACCACGTGCGCCGCGCCGCATCATGGTTGTTGTCCAGCTGTCGGCCCGCTGCCAGTGGGTATCCCCGCCAAGCGCAAGGTACGAAAATGCGCCGATCGTGGATGACTGGACGGCCCCCAGACCACTTCAAGATCCAGCTGGTAAAGCTGCAGCGTCGAGTCCGCAGCACCGGTTCCAGACCGGTTCCACGGGGTTACCGCAAGTCGCCATGCGAACTGGCGGTCAAACTGGCCGGCGGTTCGACCCGGCTGCAGAGGCGTGGTGACAAACTCGCTGTCCAGCTTGCTGCGTGCCCACATGGCTGCGGCGCTGCGGGTCGCCGCGTTTTGCGTCAGCGCAATGGAGGCGCCGGCCACTTTCATCATCGCGGTAAACGCAACGGCCAGCAGCATGATCGCGGCAATCACCTCGAGCAAAGTGAAGCCGCCTTGCTGATGCAGGTGGCGCGTAGCTAACCGTGCATGGCTGACATGGCCAGCAGTTGTGCCTGCCGCAGACTCGGGCGGGAGACCCGCTTGTGCGCTAGCGCCGTGCGCGCTCATCGCGCGGCAACCGTATCCACCACCCGCACTTCTCCGGTCAACCAGGATACGTTGACGTGCCACTGACGCCGGCCTGCGCGCAAGGTAATGCGCCCGCCGGTGGAGCTGCCATCGGGGAAAAAACGGATGCGACCGGTGTGTTCGTTCGGGGCATCTTCTGCTGCGCTGGTGATGCTCGCCTGCATTCCCTTGGGCAAAGCGACGTTGGCGCGCAGCGCTCCGCTGTACGTATTTCCGCGTATATCCACATCAAAGTGCTGCTCGTTGGCATGCACGATTGCCTGCGTGCGCGTAGCCCGCAGTGCGCCAGCCAGCTCACCGCTGGCCGCGCGCGAGCGCGCGCTGGCCAGGCCTTGCGTCACCGCGATGGAGGCAGCGCCGATGGCGATGCCGATGAGCAAAATCACCGCCAGCATTTCCAGCAACGTGAAGCCATTGGCGCGGGCGCTGCGCATGGCTTACTGCCAATTCCCCACATCCTTGCTATAGCCGTCGCCGCCGGGCTTGCCGTCCTGCCCGTAAAAGATCAGATCAAAACTGCCGTTCTGGCCAGGATACTGATAGCCAAACGCATGTCGCCACGGATCCAGCAAGTCTGATTGCTTGGCGTAAGGACCCTGCCAGTTCGGTGCATCGGCAGGTTTCGTTACCAGGTCCTCCAGCTTCGGCGGAGGGGTGCCATTGTCCAACGCATAGTTCTCGGCTTTCTGACTCAGCGTCATCAACTGCGCCTTGCCGGCGCCGTACTTGCCCTTGTCCACATTCTTGCCCACCTGCGTCACCACCACGCTGCCGATGATGCCGATCAAGACAATGACCGCCAGCATCTCCAGCAGCGTAAAGCCGCGCATGCGTGCCGCACGCAAGGCCGGCAGATGTTGGCAAACGTGGCAAGCCGGGGCGTTGTCGCTGCCCGCGGACGTCGACCAGATGCGGGAGCCACGCAGCGACACGCTGCGGCCTTGCGGACCGGCGTGCGCGCCAGCAGATACCGGCACATACAACTTGTTCATCTCCACTCCCCTCTCTTGCTTCACTGGATGTTGCTGGTCAGGCTGAGCAACGGCATCAGGATCGCCGCCATGATGATGGCAACCAGCACGGTCATGACAATGGTCAGTGCAGGCACCAGGGCCGCCAATAGACGATCGATCGCACGTTTGGACTCAAGTTCAAAAGTGTCGGCCACTTTCAACAACATGGTATCGAGCTGGCCGGCTTCTTCGCCCACCTGCACCATCTGCATGGCCAGGCGCGGAAACAGTTTGGCCTGACCCAGCGCCAGGCTCAGACCCGAACCGCCCTTGACCTGTTCGTGTGCCGCATCCAGCGCGCTGTCCAGCGCACGATTACTGGTGACCTGACGCGCAATGCTGAGCGAGCTGAGCAGCGGCACGCCATTTTTCAGCAAGGTGCCAAGGGTGCGCGCAATGCGTGCGGTTTCCACCTTCAACAGCAGTGGACCAAGCATGCGCATGTGCAACAAACGCGTGTGCCATGCCAGCAAGGCCGCCGGATCGCGCAAGCGCGAGCGCCAGTAAAAGACGCCGGCGCCAATTACCAGGACGATCAGCCACCACCAGGCCTGCAGTGCATTGCCAAGCAGCAGCACGGCTTTGGTAATCAACGGAATGGGCACCTGCATGTCTTCAAAGATCGGCACGAACTGCGGAACCACGTAAGCCAGCAGCAGCACCAGCGAGCCGAGTACGCCCACCAGCAGGAACGCCGGATAGATCAGTGCGTTGACCACGCTGCCACGCAGCGCCTGTGCGCGTTCCAGGTAGTCGGCGAGGCGGCGCAAGGTTTCTTCGAGCGAGCCGCCGAGCTCACCGGCACGCACCAGGCTGATATACAGCTTGGGAAACACACCGTGTTCTTCATCCAGGGCGGCTGACAACGTACTGCCCCCGCGCACCCGGTCTCGCACTCGCGCCACGAGCTTCTTGGCCCGCTCGCCTTCGGGCAGCTCCAGCAGCAGACCCAGCGCACGATCCAGCGGTTGACCGGCGCCGAGCAGCGTGGCCAGCTGATGCGTAAACTGCGCCAGCTCATCGCCGCTGAACGGCCCGCGGCTGAACAAGCCGGCGAAGCCGCTGCCCGCGCCGGTGCCTTCGGCCAACTGTGCTTCCAGCGGGGTATGGCCCTGGTCCTGCAGATGGCCAATAACCTCCTCCACGCTGGCCGCATCCATGTTCCCGTGCAGCATTTCGCCAGCAACGCTGATTGCCTTGTAGCTGAACTGGCTCATGATCCGCTGCAATCAGCGCACTGCAACTGCGACGCGCCCATGCGCACAGCGCGACCCGGCAGCAGGCGTATCAGCAGACGGCATTTTTTTTCGTCAGTTCTCCTGGGTGACACGCAGCACCTCCTCCAGCGTAGTGACGCCGGCTACTGCCTTGGCAATGCCGTCTTCGTACATGGTCCGCATGCCCTCGGCGCGTGCCTGGCGTTCAATATCACCCTCGTTTGCGCGTTGCATAACCAGACGGCGCAGCGGATCACTCATGGTGAGAAACTCCATGATGGCGCGCCGGCCGCGATAGCCCGTGGGATTGGCGGCACTGGTGCCGGGCCGCCACAGCCGGACCGGGCGCTCGTCGGTATATTTTTCCAGCTCAAACTGGGCAATCACTTCGGGCAACGCGTCGTAGGGTTGCGCCGTCTCCGGATCGAGCCGGCGCACCAGCCGCTGCGCGAGAATGCCGTTGATGGTGGAACCAAGCAGGTAATCCTCCACGCCCATGTCGAGCAGCCGCGTAATGCCGCCGGCAGCGGAGTTGGTGTGCAGCGTGGACAACACCAGGTGACCGGTCAACGCTGCCTGCACGGCAATGCGCGAAGTCTCCAGATCGCGCATTTCGCCAATCATGATCACGTCCGGATCCTGGCGCACGATGGAACGCAGGGCACCGGAAAAATCCAGCCCGATCTGCGGTTTCACCTGGATCTGGTTGATGCCCTCGATCTGATATTCCACCGGGTCTTCCACGGTGATGATCTTGACGTCGTTGGTATTGATCTGCGAAAGCGCGGTGTACAGCGTGGTGGTCTTGCCCGATCCGGTCGGACCAGTGACCAGCAAGATCCCGTGCGGACGATTCAACGCCTCGACAAAACGTTGCTGGAAATTGCCGGTGAAGCCCAGCGAGGCAAAGTCGAAGACCACCGATTCGCGGTCAAGGATACGCATGACCACCGACTCGCCAAAGCTGGTCGGCACGGTGGACACGCGCAAGTCCAGCTCCTTGCCCTGCACGCGCAATTGAATGCGGCCGTCCTGCGGCAGACGACGCTCGGCAATATTCATGCGCGCCATGATCTTCACGCGCGAAATCACGGCGGCGGTCGATGAGGCCGGCGGCGCTTCCACTTCGTGCAGCACGCCGTCAATGCGAAAGCGCACCTTCAAGCGGTTCTCGAACGGTTCAATATGGACGTCCGAAGCGCGCTGTTCGACGGCACGCTGCACGATCAGGTTGACCAGGCGGATCACCGGCGCTTCGGAAGCAAGGTCGCGCAAGTGCTCGACGTCATCCTCCTCGGTACTGGTTCCGTCGAGGTTCTCGACGATCGTGCCCATCGCCGATCGGCCGCTGCCGTAATAGCGTTCGATCAGCCCGTCGATTTCCGAACGCAGCCCGATACGCAGCGCCACCGGGCGTTTGGCCGCCAATGCCACGGCCTGCAGGGGATACGGGTCGGCCGGGTCGGCCACGATCAGCGCCAGTTCGTTATCCCCGTGCGTCACCGGCACCACATGCTGCTGTTTCAGAAAGCGCAGCGACAGTTCCAGATCCGGCGGCGGCAGCTCCGGCGCATCGCGGGCGGACAACAGGGGAACCTGCAGAAGTTCTGCCCAGGCCTCGGCCAGGTCGCGCTCGGACACCAGCCCGAGCCGCGCCAGCAGCGTGGTCAACGTGCCCTCGGCGGATTCCTCATGCAGACGCCGCACACGACCCAGATCGGCGTCCTTCAAGTGCCCTTGCGCGACCAGCAGTGCACACACGGCAGCCTCGCGGTCGTCCAAGGGACTTGCCGCGTCATGCCCCACCGATTCGATCACCGCAGACATCCACCCACCTCGCTGCTGAAGCACGACCTTCGCCTGTATCCGACGCTGTGCCGGTCGGAAGGCTATTGGTAGCACATCAGCCATTCAGACAAAACCGGCGCCCTCAGGCGCCGGTTTGTGGCACTCATCGCGCTGGCCTGGCCAGCGTTGCGATTCTACCAACCGAAGCCGACGCCCACGCCGCCGGAAGCTTCGTTACCACTGACTGCCGCGCCAAACGTCAGGTTTGCCCGCGGCGACAAGGCGCGCGAGTAACCCACCGACAACGCGCTCTGTCCCTGATAACCGCCAACGCCCACGCCAATGCGATTGGCGGTGTCGATGCCAGAGGTGCTGAACGACATTTGCGCCATGGCTGTGCCCATCGCGCCCACGCGATTGATGCGCCGATCGACCACACGAAACTGATCATTCACTTGATCGCGCAGGGTATTCAGGTCGCCGCTGGAAACGAAAGCGCCAATCTTCGCATCGGTGTAGGCGTTGGCCTGGTTCAGAGTCTGCACGTCACCGGCGTCGCTATAGGACTTTGCAGTCACCAGCGCTTCCTGCACCTGACTGAGGTTGACCGCGTCCGTAGCCTGCGTGCCGGCGGCAACGTTGGTGATCTGTCCATTGCTTGGCGTGGGGCCGACCGACATCGCACTTGGGCGACCTGCAGCCGAGCCCTGGCCCAAAGCCACGGCACCGGAAGCGCTTACCGCAGCACCTTCGCCTACCGCGACGGCATTTGTTGCAGCCGCATCGATTGTGGTGTTCGCGCCTATCGCGGTGCTGCCATCAGCCTCGACCCTGGCGTTGCCACCGATCGCAGTGTCGTTTGCACCTATGGCGAGACTGTCGCCGCCGACCGCTGTCCCGTGTCCTCCATCTGCCGCCGCCTTGGCGCCAACCGCGACGCCCTTGGAGCCTGATTGCACGACAGCCACGGCGCTGCCATCCCTCGCTCCGTCAGTGGCCACATGCCTGTTGCCGATTGTGCCGCTGACAATGCCCTGTTCAAGTATGGAGATACGGTTGTCCAGCCCGTTGATACCAGCCCACGCCCCGCTCAGTCCGGAATCCAGTGCGCCAAGCGCAGCGCCGACATTACTGTAAACCGCACCCTGAATAGCATAGCTGGGCAGGGTTACGACACCACCCGGTTGCAGCATTGCGCCACCGCCAAGGGCGCTCAACACACCATCGATTTGGCCGACCGTGGCTGCATCGCTGGCCACATTGCTGGCCTGCACGTTGCTGAGTCGTGACCCGTTTGCTCCTTCCAGGGTCACCTGATCCTTGCTGGCATCATCGTATTTGACTGAAGTGGCATCGGACTGGGCACTTTGAGATGCCAGCGCATCCAGCTGGCCCTTGTTCACTGCGTCACCGGCAGCCACGCCGTCGGCGAGGTTGCCCAGAGTTACCGGCGCACCTGCCGTGCCCAGTGCCACCGCCGTCTTGCCGGCATCGGTGTAGAACACGGCCGTGCTGTTGATACTGTCGATGGCGACCGCGCTTGCGCCAATGGCAGTTGAGTTGGCAGCCACATCGGCATTGGTGGCGTTGAGCTGGCTGCCGTTGACTGCCTCCGTGCTTGTCGCACTGAGGTTGCCCGCGGCCACGTTCACGATCTTGCGCTTGTTGACCGCGCTGCCTACCGAGACCGTGTTGACTACATTTGCCTCCGAACCGGCACCCAGCGCCACACTGCCGGCGGCGTTGGCTTTCGTGTTGTAGCCCAGGGCCACGCTGGCTATGCCGTCGGCGCTGTTGAACGATCCGACTGCCACCGCCAGATGACCGGTAGACGACGCCTTGTAGCCAACCGCCGTGCGATAGGCATTGGTCGCGTCGTTGTTGGCGCCGTTTGGATTAACGTCACCGGTGTTGGCGAACGTGCCCATTGCGGTATCACCGACACCCTTGGCCTGGGCCGCGTAACCTAGCGCCGAACCAAACTGGCCGGCACTGTTGCTGCGCGCCACCGTGCCGTCACCACCACCTATCGCGGTACCACCGTAATTGCCCGTGGTGGACGCTCCGCTGCCAACGGCAATGGCACCGTCCCCACCAGCCAGCGCGCGCGGACCAATTGCCACGCTCTCCTGCCCGGACGCTTGCGCATCTGCGCCGGTCGAGTTGGCCTTGAAGTAACGCGTGGATGTGTCGACTGAAGCCGACAGCTGATCCATGTTCACCGCATCGGTGCCGGCCGTACCGGCCGCCACGTTGGTGATCTGCCGCTCGAACCCGGCGCTGCCTACCGAGATCGTGTTGGCGCGATCAGCCAACGATTGCGCACCAAGCGCCACCGCGTTGTCTGCCGCGCTTTGCACCCATGCACCGGAACCTAGCGCCGTACCGTTAACGGCGTCAGCGCCGGCCAGCCAACCCACCGCCGTGGCAAAATCACCCGTGGCAAAGCTGCCTGCGCCCAGCGCCGTTGCACCAAACCCGGACGCTTCGCTGACGAAGAACCCGCCTGCTGCACTGCCACCGAGCGCCACGCTTTCGTCGCCGCTGGCCGAAGCGCTCTCGCCCAGTGCCACGCTGCTGATACCTGCGGCCGACGCCCGTGGCCCTACTGCCATGGCCAAATCATTGCTTGCCACCGACCCGGCACCCACCGCCACGCTGTTGTCCGCCGCGGCCATGCTGCCGTCTCCCAGCGCCACGCTGCTCTCGCCGTTCGCCTGCGCACTGACTCCTACCGCCGTGGCGAAGTCACCACTGCCTGCGGCTGCATAGCCCAGTCCGGTGGCCAGGAATCCGTCCGCCGTGCTCTGGCTGCCCAGCGCCGTTGCACCGGTGCCATCGGCCGCAGCAAAGAAACCAAGCGCTACCGATTGCAGACCGCTCGCACTGGAGTTGGCACCCAGGGCCGAAGCGGAATCACCGGTAGCCGCCGCCTGCGCGCCCACCGCCAGCGACGCATCGCCCGAGGCAAAGGCCAGACCGCCTACCGCCGTTGCCAGTCGGCCATCCGCCTCGGCACCAATACCCGCCGCCGTAGCGGCCAAACCGCTGGCCAAGGCACTGGCACCCAGTGCCGTGCCGCCATCGCCGGCGCTGGTCGCCGAGAACGTCAGCGGATTGCCGTTGCCATCAACCAGTACCGTGGAGGCCGTGCCGCCAACCGCCACGCTGTCGGCGCCGGTGGCCTTCGCCCCAGCGCCATACGCCGCGCTGTTGTCGCCCGATGCCAGCGCGCCCGAACCGGTCGCCGTGGCGCTTGCGCCAAGCGC
>JBBSSI010000043.1:0-16405 GCA_038242205.1 Lysobacterales bacterium | reverse complement strand
GATCAGGATGGAGTTGGCCACGCCTTCGCGGATGCCGCGGCGGAGCAGGTCGGGGTTGGTGCAGAAGATGTCGTCGCCGACCACTTCCACGCGCTTGCCGAGGCGCTCGGTGAGTGCCGCCCAGCCTGCCCAGTCGTCTTCGGCCAGTGGGTCTTCCAGTAGCACGATGGGGTAGCGCGCCAGCCAGTCTTCCCACAAGGCGGTCATCGCTGCGCTGTCGCATTCGTGCTGGTCGGATTTGAAGAAGCGGTAGCGGCCTTCGTGCCACATTTCGCTGGTGGCGGGGTCGAGCGCCAGCGACACGTCATCGCCGGGCTTGTAGCCAGCGGCCTCGATCGCCTGGAGGATCAGCTCGATCGCCTGTTCGTTGCTGTCCAGGTTGGGCGCGAAGCCGCCTTCGTCGCCGACGCCGGTGGACAGGCCGCGATCGTGCAGCAGTTTCTTCAGCGCGTGGAATACTTCCTCGCCCATGCGGATCGACTCCGCGAAGCTGCTGGCGTGGTGCGGCACGATCTTGAACTCCTGGAAGTCCACCGTGTTGTCCGCGTGGCGGCCGCCGTTGATCACGTTGAGGCAGGGCACCGGCAGCAGGGTGGCATCGTCGCCGCCGAGGTGGCGATACAGCGGCAGCTTGCGCGAAGTTGCCATGGCGCGTGCGTAGGCGATGGACACAGCGAGGATGGCGTTGGCACCGAGCCGCGATTTGTTCGGTGTGCCATCGAGGTCGCGCAGGCGCTGGTCGAGTTCGCGCTGGTCACCTGCATCCTTGCCGATCAAGGCTTTGGCGATCTCGCCGCGTACGTTCGCGACGGCCTGTTGCACGCCGTTGCCGCCATAACGGTACGGGTCGCCGTCGCGCAGTTCGGCAGCCTCATTGGCGCCGGTGGAAGCGCCGGATGGTGTGATGGCGCGTCCTTCCGAGCCGTCATCCAGCTGCAAGGAGGCTTCGACCGTGGGGTTGCCGCGCGAGTCGAGAACCTCGAGCGCGTCGATTTTTTTGATCTGCATGAGCAGCTCCAGTAGTAGGGAACAGTCGTCAGCTTGACGACGGAAAAATTGATGGGTGACGCGAGCGGAGTGACCCGCGCAGCGGGAGCGCCTGTGTTGCGGACAGTCGTCGGGTCGGGACGCACTTCGCGAATCGCTGTGGCCTGACGCTCCGGATCCGGACGCTCATGTCAGTTCTCCGCACCCGCTACTGGTCAACTGCGCGCTCAGGATCACGTCTTGGAAGCACAACAAGCCGCCCACGCAGTGTGAGTCAGGTGCGGCTCCAGATTGGCGTGACGGGCCGTTCAGTGGTTGGTTTCGCACCGGACGCCTGCCATCACCGTCGGAGTTCACGATAGACCCGCGTGGTGATTGGCGGCAAGACTGGTTCGGTCCGCCCGCCAGATGAAACACCGTCGATGCCAGCCATCGCCGCCAGTACTGAAACTTCCGGGCGACTCATTTCACACCCGAATGCGCGCTGCAGAACGAGAATGCCTCAACGTGCCTGCTTGCGTCGCACGTGACGGAGTTCACCTGCAACGGCCCGTGGGGCTGATGCCTTCGGCTGGTTTTCATCGCTTCCCGTCAGGACATGCGTTGTGCCCATCATTGCTTCTCTACCCAATAGGTTGTTCGCCGCGCCTATCCCGGGCGCGTTCCGCGGGTGGCACTGATGCCCGCTGACTTGGTCGCAAGAGCGCCCGGCGATCCACTTGCATCGGCGCTGCAGCGGGCGCGTGATTATCTGCTGGAGAAGCAATCACCGAGCGGTGGTTTCTGCTTCTACCGCGGCTATTACCTCGAAGAGCCGAACGTTGCCGACACTTGGCATGGCGTAGCCACCCTCACCGGTCTGCTCGGCGTCGAGCTGTCGCAACCAAAGCAACACGCCGATTTTGTGATCGTGCAAACGGTGGAACCGCAACCGTTTGCACTTTACTGCCGGATTCGCTGCCTGCTGGCGCTGCAGACCAGCGATCCGGCTGCAGCTGAGGTCGCGCAGACAGTGGCAGGCTTGCACGTTGAGCTACCCGATCCGACACGGCCAGAACTGCTCGGATCCGCATTGCGACGGCTGCATTGTGTTCTGTGGCTCAGGCAGCATCTGGGCATGAGTATCGCTGCGGAGAACATCGCCGACGCGGTGCTTGCGATGTCGAACGAGGACGGCGGCTACGGCGCGCCATCCAACTTGCTGGACACGGCAGAGGCGATTACGGTGCTGGCGCTTTGCGGTGCGGCGCCACCTGCGAGCACCGGTCAATTCGTGTTGTCCGTGGCAGATCCGCAGTTCGGCTTTCGCCTCGTTGCGAGGGCGCCATCACCGAGCCTGGAGACGGTGCACGCGGGCGCGGCTAGCTGCCACCGGCTCGATCTGGCTATTCCCCACGTTGCGGCAGCCACGGGCTTCGTTCTCAGCTGCCAGAGCGGCAGTGGCGGTTTCGCGCGTGCCTCCGGTGCGTTGCCCAACATAGCGCTTACGTATATGGCATTGACGACGCTGCTCCAAGATTTGGGAGAAAGGACGAGGTCCGCAGACGTTGCTCCACGCAACGGCATGGAGTGATCCGTGGATATGGCCTTCCATTCGATGCACGCTGATCTGGCTGCCGTCATCGCCGCCGCCGCGAGCATTGATGGCGTCAACGCCTCGGCGCTCGATCCGCTGCGGCACAAGTTCGACCAGCATGCCTTTCATCTGGTGGTTGCTGGTGAGTTCAAGCGTGGCAAGAGCACGCTGATCAATGCGCTGCTTGGCGCCGACCTGTTGCCCACGGGCGTGGTGCCGCTCACCTCGGTAGTGACTCAACTGCGCCATGAGGACGCGGCTGCCGTGCACGTGCGTTTCGAGAGCGGTGAACCGTGCAGCGTACCCATCGAGACGCTTGCCGATTACGTCACCGAACGTGGCAATCCGGAAAACGCCAAACGCGTGAGTGAGGTGGTGGTGGGTTTTCCGGCGCAGTGGCTGAAGGGCGGTCTTCGGCTTGTCGACACGCCGGGCGTCGGTTCGGTGCACGGACACAACAGCGACGTCACCCATCGTTATCTGCCCATGGCGGATGCAGTGATCTTCGTGATTTCCGCCGACCAGCCGCTGAGCCGCAACGAGCTGGATTTTCTGGAGCGCGTGAAGGGCTATGCCGGCAAGGTGTTCTGTCTGCTCAACAAGATCGATTACCTGAGCGCGGAGGAACGGCGCGAATCGCTGGCCTTTACCCGCGATGTATTGCACAAGACCATCGGCGCCGATGTGCCGCTGTTTGCCGTCTCTGCGCGACAGGCGCTGCGCTCGCGCATTGAAGGTGACGATAAACTGTGGGCCGACAGCGGCATGGCCGCCTTCGATCAGACGCTGCGTGAGTTCCTGCTGCACGAGGGTGGCCGCGTGTGGTTGGAATCCATGCGCAGGCAAGTGTCGCGTCTGCTGGCCGAGACCCATCTTTCGCTGGCACTGGAACAGCGATCGCTCACCTCGCCGTGGGAGGCGATGGAGAAAAGCCTGCAAGCCTTCGCCGGCAAGAAGGCCGAATTGCAGCAGGCCCGCGCCGATCTCGACGCCCTGCTTGATGCGGACGGTCGCAAGCTGCTGCGTCAGCATGTCGAGCCAGACCTGGCCAGCTTCAAGGCCACGCTGCGCCAGACTACGTTGGCCAAGCTGGAAACCTGGTGCGAGGCTGGACAGAGTCTCGGCGCGGCTGGCTTTGAAGCCGGGCTGGAACAGCAACTCGTCGCGGAAGTCCGCAGCGGCTTCGATAGTTGACGTTCCGCCGAGGATGCGACCATTACACGAAAGTTTGAACAAATCTGCGCGCGCTTCTGGCACAAGCTTGGCGACGCAGTGGACGACCTGTTGCGCTATTCCGCCGAACTGTTCGCCGTGCCGTTCACGGCCGTAGCCACCGACGCACCGTGGCATGCCCGCTCCGCCTTTTATTACAAGTTCTGGGAGGAGCCATCCACCTCCCGCTTGCTCGGGCAGGGGATGGTGCGCCTGCTGCCGGCCGCCGTCAGCCACCCGCTGATCCGGCGTCGCATGCGCGCACGGGCTATTGACCTGGTCGAGATGCAGTCCGGCCGCATCCGCCACGATTTCGACCAGCGCATCCGGAAAAACCTGCAGGTGTTCCAGCAGGACATGGACGAACGCATGGTGCTCACACTGGCCAGTATCGAAGCGGCAATCAGCAAGGGGCAGCATGCCCAGACTCAGGGTCAAGCCGCAGTGGCTTCGCGCCGCGAGGCTCTATCGTCGATGCTGGAGGCGATCCAATCGCTGGAATCCAGGCTTGTGCTAGCGGCGGCGGGAAGCTGAGCTTGCGGCCGGATCATCAAACGGGACCGGTTGGCATGTCTGTGGCTACGGTTGCCTGCCAGGTCCTCGCGGCTCAATGCCGCGGCTGCTGGAACTGATCGCCAGCGAAGCGACGCACGCTGCAAAGGGCAGGGCGGCACACCTCATCCTCAAGCTCAATGCGCTGACCGAACCAACGCTGATTCGCGCGCTTTATCAGGCGAGCATGGCCGGAGTGCAGATCGACCTGATCGTGCGTGGCAGTTGCGGCTTGCGGCCAGGCGTCGCCGGCGTGTCCGAAAGCATCCGCGTGTGTTCGATCATCGGCCGCTTTCTCGCGTGGCAGCTGCACGCCGATGGCCGCTATCAGCGCGTGCTGCGTGCGGACGCCGAGGCCTCTCGCGACGTGCAGGCCGAGCTGTTGCAGCATTGGTGCAGAACTGCCAGCGCGAGCAGCTGATATCGAGCGCCTCGCCGTTGTGCGTGCACAGCGCGAAGCCAGCCTGGACGGCCAAGTCCCGCGTGCAACACCCGGTTGCCCGGGCCGGTCGCGTGCCGACAGTCGTGCAGGAACTTCGACGCCCGACACGGCTTGCAGCAGCTGCACGTCGGCACGTGCCCACAAAAAACCGCGCCGGAGCGCGGTCTTGGGTGCGAATGATGGACGCGGTTGCAACCATTACGTGGTGGAGCGGATGGGGATCGAACCCACGACCTCTACGATGCGAACGTAGCGCTCTCCCAGCTGAGCTACCGCCCCACGTAAGCGGCGGATTCTAGCAGCGAGCGGGTTGCTACGCCACGGTTCTATCGTGAGCGGAGTGACTTGGCGGTACCGGCTCAGCTTCGATCCGGCATCAGGCCGAGCAGCGGTTCGTGCAGAATCTCGCGCCGCCAGCCGTCCAGAAACTCCGGCCACACGGCAGTGACGACCAGCTCGTCGAGTACCTTGCGCGGGCATAGCAGGCCCGATGGCAGGTCCAGTTCCAGCGCCAGCGCATCGACCCGTTGCTTCATTGCGCCGAGCGCCTTCTTGGCTTCGCCCTGCGCGTGACCGGCGATCGGAGCGGTGTCGGACAGCTCTTCCGCCGACACCGTTGTGCCAAGCACACCGAACAGTTCTTTGCGTGGCGCATTGCGCAGCGCACGCTGACCGCGGCTGCGTTGCTCCAGTTCGACAAGCGTGGCTGGAGTGTCATGCGCGAGGCTCAGCGCGAGCGCGTCGTCGAGCAGCCACGGCCGCGGCACGTTCAAGGTGCGTGCGGTCGCATCGCGCCACAACAGCAACCGTCGCAGCATCGCCTGGCGTGGTGCGGACCAGTCCGCCGCGCCGTGCATCGTGCGCTGCGGTTGCAGCTCGCCGTTGCGACGGGTCGCGCGTTGCTTGAGCCGCGCGCAATCCTCCGCGTGCCAGTGGGCGCGATCTTGCTGCTGCAGGCGCGCGGCCAGTTGCTCGTGGATGGTCTGCAGGTACACCACGTCGAGCGCGGCGTAACTGCGTTGCGATTCGGTCAGCGGACGCTGCAGCCAGTCCGAGCGCGTCTCGCCCTTGTCCAGCTCGACGCCTGCCAGCGCGATCACCAGCGCGCGGTAGCTGATGCCCATGCCCAGGCCGACGAAGGCAGCGGCAATCTGCGTGTCGAACAACGTATGCGGTCCATCGGGCAACAGCGGCGCCAGGGTTTCCAGATCCTCGCTGGCACTGTGCATGACGGTGACCGCGCTGCCCTCACCAAGCGCCGGCTGCAGCGCATCGCCAATCGCAAATGCCAACGGATCGACCAGCGCATGGCGTCCCTGCCAGCCCAGTTGCAACAAGGCCAGCTGCGGGTAGAACGTGTTGCGACGCATGAACTCCGTGTCCACGCCGACCGCGGCATCTGGCGGCAGGCTGTCAAGCCAATCGCGCAACGCCTGCGGCTGGTCGATCCACTCGGCACTGACAGTGGATGTTTCGGACATGCGGTTTCCTCGAATGGATGCAGGGCATGGATTGCCCTGTCGGCGGTTTGTGCCTATGGTGAACCGCTCACGATAGCAGGCCCGACCAGGACGCGATTCATGCCGAAGAACTCCACGCTGCGTCGTCAACGCGCCGCCGGTGGTGCGCTCGGGGTGCTGGTACTGGCGTTCGCGTTGACCTACCACTTTTTCCCGGGGCTGCTGCACGTTGATCCGACCCGGGCACCGCAGCGCTCGATGTCGATGGGTGTGGTGGAACCGCGCGGCACGACGCGCCCGGTGCGCGCGGCCAGTATCGACGAGCTCAACGCCGGCCCACCGCTGACGCTCGCGCCTACCGCCGTCACTGCGGCACGTCATGCCGGCGCACCTGTGTTGCCGGAACAACAAAGTCCGGACACTCCCGCCGTGACGGCACTGCTGGATCGCGCCGAGAAGGCGCTGAACGCTGGGCAGCTGGTCGGCAGTGACGGCAGCGCCGGCGCGCTGTACGCCAGCGCACTGAAGGAAAAGCCGGACAGCCGCCGGGCGGCGCAAGGTTTGTTCGACGTGCGCATGCGCTTGCTGGCGGAGGCCGATCAGGACATCGCGCTGGGCGACGCCGGTGCCGCTGGCGAGATGCTCGACGCGTTGCGCACGCTGCCCGGTGCGGCAGCGGACATCAAGCAGCTGCAGGCAAACCTGCAAACTCTCAACAAGGTACGCCCGCTGCTGACGCGGGCCGCTGCGTTGCTGCAGCAGGGCAAGGTCGATCAACCGCGCGGCGGCAACGCGCTGGCGTTGTACCGGCAGGTGCAGCAACTGGACCCGCACAACGCGGTGGCCGAGCAGGGCATTTTCGCGGTACAGCACGTGATCCTTGATCGAGCGCTGGCAGCAGTTGCGCAGAACGATTTCACTGCTGCGGACAAGGTGCTGACGGAGGCTGAGGCGGTGCGTGCCGATTCGCAGCAATTGCGCGATACGCGCGAGCGCATTCACGGCATGCGCGAGCTGCGTGCACGCGGTTTGCTGACCCAGGCACGTTCGGCGCTGGATGCCGGCAACGCGGATCTGGCGCGTACGCTGGCTGATCAGGCGCGTGCCATCGAGCCAACGCTTGATGAGCTGGACGCGTTTGCCAAGCGACTGGATAACGCGCGCCTGTATGCCAGCTTTCGTCCGGGTCAGGTGTTCACCGATCGCTTCGTCGATCTTCCCGGCAAGACGCCGGCGTTGGTGGTGATCCCCATTGGCAGCTTCCGCATGGGTGCGCCGGATAGTGATGAAGGACGCAGCACGCAGGTGCCGCAACACGAAGTGACCATCGCCAAGGGTTTCGCGATGGCGCGCAGCGCCGTCACGGTGGGTGAGTTTCGCCAGTTCGTGCGCGCCAGCGGCTACGTGCCGGACTCGGTCAGGCTCGAGGGCGCCAGCGTGTATGACGAGCGCAGCGGTAGCCTGCGCGACGATTCAAATGCCAGCTGGCAAAGCGATTACGTCGGCGGCAAGGCCGGCGACAATCTGCCGGTGGTCAACGTGTCGTGGACCGATGCGACCGCCTATGTCCGCTGGCTTGCCGAGCGCACCGGCAAGCCCTATCGCCTGCCGAGCGAGGCAGAATTCGAGTACGCGCTGCGTGCGGGCACCGATACGCGCTATTGGTGGGGCAACGGCTCACCGACCACGCCGGTGGAAAACCTGACCGGATCGGGTGACCGCTCTCCCAATGGACGGCGCTGGAGCCACTCATTCCGCGGCTATCACGACGGCTATTGGGGCCCCGCGCCGGTGATGAGTTTCGCCGCCAACCCCTTCGGCCTGTACGACATCAACGGCAACGTATCCGAATGGGTGGCCGACTGCTGGCACGACAACTACGTGCGCGCACCCACTGACGGCAGCGCCTGGATCAACCCCGGTTGCAGTGGCCATGTGGTGCGCGGTGGCTCGTGGGGCAGTTCACCGGACCAGGTGAATTCCGCTCATCGCCAGGGCGTGGACGCCAGTACCCGCAGCGCCCGTGTCGGCTTCCGCGTGGTGCGCGAGCTGTAATTCCCGCGTGTTCCGCGTGGTGCGCGAGCTGTAATTCGCCGCGTGCGTGTGGGCTGTCGCTGGTGGTGCCCGCCGCGGCCTCGGCCAACCCGGCGTTGCCATCAGCGTGGGCTCGTTCGTGCGTATGGCTGCGGGCACGGCGTCCGCGTCGACCTTCGCCCACTTGCTCGCGGGTGCAACGCTTACTTGCGCATGAAACGGCGCCGCGCCACGGACAAAAGCAGTCGTTGCAGCGGATTGCTGTTGCCGCCGGGCCGCCACGTGCGTACGAGCTTGTTGCGGTAGGCGTCGAAGTGCAGCGCGTGAGGGGCCGCGATCACCTTGCCCCTGCCAAGCAGGATCTTCAACGCCTGGGTGCCGGCGATCCCGGCGCAGATTTCGCACGCCATGGGCGTCGACGGTCCCCGCTGGTTGATCAGGTCCACCGCGGACGGATCGACTAGATAGCCTTGATGCAGCACCGCAGGCGCCAATCCCACCATGAAGCGCAGCAACTGCTCGTTCTTGGGGTGGCCTTCCAGTCGGAAATACTGTTCGAAGGTCATCTGACCGGGCAGGAACGCCAGCACCGCAGCACCCATGCCCAATGGCGCCGCGGTAATCGCCGGAATGCCGCGTTCGGCGCACAGGGCGAAAAGCCTGGCACGGATATCGAGGACGAAAAAGTCCAGCCCGTCGACGTACAGATCCACCCCTGACAGAAACTCGTCCATGTTGTCGAGGGTGACGCCGCCGGGAAATTTGTTGATCTCCATATCCGGATTGATGTCCCGCGCCATCCGGGACACCACTTCGACTTTGGGCTGGCCGATGGTCGACTGGAACGCCCCGGCCTGTCGGTTGAAATTTTCCGTGCCGAAACTGTCCATGTCCGCCACGTTGAACGACTGGATGCCGAGTCGGGTCAAGGTCAGCAGATGGCTGCCGCCAACGCCGCCCAGTCCGGCAATCGCCACGCGCTTGGAACGAAGCGTCGCCTGCTCCGCCGGAGTTATCCAACCGATCGTCCGGCTGAATGCCGTTGCATAGTCGAACGGCTCGGTGGTGACTTGTGCATCAGACATTGTGTGATACCTGCATTCTGCAATATGACCTGAAAATTTTGCCACGCTGGCACCGTAACACCGGCCTGCGACGGCACACAATGCGGGCCATTGCGCATCAGGTTCCGCAACTGATCGGAGCCAGCCATTGAAAGACCCGAGGGAAGGGCGGGCTAACCGCTGCATCGACGCTGCGACTCATCACCAACAATGGGCTCCGATACTGGCGCAGATGGAACGGCCCTTCAGCGTGAAGCCAGGCACGACAGATGGATAAACCTGAGAAGGTCCGGCGTAGTTCCTGGAACATGTCCGGCACCGTCGCTGCGGCGTTGGCTGGACCAGGAATTACCGGCCCGGGAACGGTGCCGGTCACGTGCCCTGGAGCCATGCCACTTCGTTCGTGTTGCGACTGCGCGTCGCCGTCGCGTCTTGCAGGACAACCGCGCGCTTCGCGCCGATCAGCGCCTGTGCTAGCTGTTGAAGTCGACTATCGCAGGCGGCGATTTACCGGACGACGGGTTGCGACGGAGGCCGGAATCCATCCGATGGCCCTGCCTCTATCAGACCCGGCCGCCCCGAGTCGGGCGCTGCACCGAGCGTTTCAACCGGATTTGCCATGGCGTGTTTGGCCAACACCGGTTCGACTGCGTTGAAAACGCCGCCGAGGCTTCTTGCTGGTGAACGATCGAACGCGGCGAGCGAATGCAACGAGCGAGGACAAGTTGAAAGCGTGGCCGACCTGACATCCGCTGAATTCAGCGCCGTCAAAGCTTCAATTTCAACTTGCCTGCATGATGCGGAAGCGGATCAGTACGCAACCTCTGGACCGGTTCCAGATAGGCGTCTGTTGTGGCTGGCGCGGTGCCGCCTGGTCGCAGTCGATGCCACGGAGGCGTCGGCTTGGATTGACCGGCAGGTCGTTGCCTTGCGCAGGGTCGTCGTGTCGTTTGGCCGAATCACGCTTCGATGCGCTGGAGCCTCAGTGGCAGGAGCCGCGCGCGATCGCCGTGTGCCGGTTGTCGGCGCGAACCGCAACCGCCAAGATCAACGAAGACTCTGCATACAAAAATGGCGCCGCTTCGGAAAGCGGCGCCATTGATTGTCAAACCACGTGGATCAGCTGCGGATTAAACGCGACCTGCAGCTTCGTTGCGACGACGGCGCATGAACAGGCCCAAAGCGGCCAAGCCGACGCCCAACAGGCCAGCCGCACCCGGCTCTGGTACTGCCACCGCCGAGCTGCCAATCAAACCACCTTGACCCGCAACCGGATAACAGATGCCCTCAGCACATATTCCAGCGTCCTGAGTCTGGAAGGACGAATTGAGAGAAAAATCCGCTAATCCGCCGATACCGTCCTTAACGGTGTTGGTGTCGGCAAACGACGCAGCCGCGCCTCCCGTCACGTCCAACAGCCCGAATCCGAAAGAACCACCCGTGGGGTTGGCGGGGGTGCCGTTAACCGAGGAGTAAAGCTGCCCGAGGAAATCGAAGCCACTCCGCGGAGCGGTGTGTCCCGCCAAGCTGAGCCACAACGAGCCAATGCCGGCCGTATTTGGATTCAGCACATTAAAGCTCGAGGTATTGTCGACGTAAAAATTGAGGACCCCGGAATCGAATACGACCAGCGGGTTTGTGCCACTGGTGGTGTCGATGTCCGCAACCCTGTACTTGAACGTGAATGTGAGATTGCAACCCGGACAAAATGACGCCTGGTCGCTGTCGTCGTTTACCGCACCAATCTTCCCGTAGCCCGTCAGAAAGTCACCCACAGCCCCAACCGAAGACTCGCGGAACTGGAGCGCCTGAATGCTCAAGTCCAATGGGCTCTCGCTATCAACCACGACACCGCCGATGTTCACCGGGGACGCAAACGTCGTCCCACTGAACGCGCCGAACGCCAGTGCGCAAGCGAGGGCAACCCCGATGGTTTTCTTGTTCAACATGTCTTTCTCCTTAGGGAACAATCAAAAAATAGGCCGCGAAGGGCGATGGCTCGCGAGTAAACTTGCCCTGCAGTTAGTTAAAGCAAAGGACGTGCCATCAACATAACATGCTGTTTACGTTAGGGATAGTTACTGATTGTTATGGGATCCAGCAGATGTTCGTAAGCTATCCCGACACCGCGTGACGTGGAGTCAACCGCTGCGCCATACCGGAACGACCGTAACAATCTGTTTTAGCGATGATTAGTCCGACGCCATCGGCTACAGACCCGGCTTGTAAAGGATCTCGACACCCCTTAAAAATCACGATTCCTTCACGTCTCAGGCGTGAAACCCTTGTGAAACCGCGACTTATCCACCGTGACCAAGCCTCGTATTGCCGTGGTGCAGCTTGATTGCGAGGTGCTTGCGGCACGCGTGGAGGATGGCTCAGGAGCCACCCTCGCACAATGCGTGGAGGCTGTCGCACACGAACGCATATCGTGACCGGTCGCCTTACGGCAAAGCGCCGAAACTCGCAGGCTCGCGTCGCCCGCTGCGAACGTGCGCTGCGGATCGCGCATAGCCAAGGCGTAGAAACACCAGCCCATGTGCCGACCCATACAGCTCGCTCAGGCGCGAACCCAGACGCGAGAGCGTGGTTTGCAAGATCGGCTCGATGGGTACGAACCCAAGGCTGAGGACTCCCGCCGCCGCATACGGCTGGACTGACAGGCCATCCAGCGTGGCCTGAAGCCACACGCGCTGCAAGGCGCGACCACCGGCGAGTACATCGGATCGCGCCGTGGATGGAATGACCAGCAGGCACAGGCCCGGCGACAGACGGATGGGTAGCCACGCCGAACGAAACCCCAGAGCCGTTGCCGCGCCGAGGCGGTTGAGCGTGGACATCAGCGCCGGACGACGCAGCGCCTGAAAGAGCGGGCGCATCGGTGGCTCCACCGCCAGCGTCGCCGGGGCCAGACCTTCCTCGCAGGCGGCGTGCCAGCCAGCGGAGAAACGAACGCTCGAGAACAGTTCCGCGTGCAGGGTCGGGCTTCGGAACCGCAGCGTTTCAGCGTGCCTGATGACGCCGAGCGCCGCCTTCTTCTCACGCGGCGTCTGCGGCCAATAAAGCCGTTGCCCGGGAATCTGCAGAGCCTGGGCATTCAGACGCGCCTGCGTATCGGCGCTGATCGGGCCGCGCCAAGGGAAACTGCGGTCGGTGTGACGCGACTCGATGGCACCAGCCAGCGGCTCGGCCTGGTCGCACTGCGAATCGCTGTGCCAACGGATGCGCGCGACCCAGAGTTCGTCGTCGCGGCTCGGGAAGGTTTGCACGTCCGCTGCATAGCCGAGCGACCGCGCGTGGATGAGCATGTTTTCCAGGCACGCGCCGGCGGCCAGGTCGCTGAGGACATAGCGGGTATCGGACACACGGCCGCTGCGGTCCGCGTCGATACGAAGGTCCAGCTCGTCGCCCGACCACGCAAATCGCCACGGCTGCGAGTTGTCTGCCGAGGGCGCGGCAATGCCGGCGTGCAGAATGGCTGTTTTTGTCTGCGGGTTCACGGCCTGCGTCCGTCTATATGTTGCAACTGTGATTTGCGGAAAGTGCCAAGGATCAATCAGCCATTGCGGCGTTTATGATGACTTCGGGCTTTCTGCGCGCTGATCAAAACACTATACCGGGGGATTCAGATCTCCACCAAAGCTCGTCCGTGCAGAAATTTTTGTTCGGAGTCATCGGCGCTTGGTGGCTGGTTTTTGCGGTCTCGGAAGGGCTGGATGATCACTTGCCTTGGCCGACCTGAAAACGAAGGACCCGCGTTGAGCGCGAACGCATCACGGCGTCGTGATATGCCGGCCAAGTGCCGTGGACGGCGGGGCGTCGGCCGGCCGTCGAGCGCCAATCGATCGCTGTCGGACTGAGTCGTCAATCGGGCTGAGCCGTTAATGGTTGTGGCGCCGGAACGGGGCTTCGCATCGGCGTGATGTGGACAAAGCTGCTGCGCTTGCGGATGGCCGCGCCGCCGGATGTTGGGCTCAGTCAGGCCTGAACCTCAGGATATGCCAGGCGATTCGCGGGCGAGGCCATGAACTACTGCTTGCCACCGCGGCCTCAATACGGACTGGACGTGCGGCGTTTGACCCGTTAGTGTCCACCAGCACGCCAAATTCACGCCGAAATCCCGCGTGCCAGCCATTCTGCGACCAGAAGGCCCATCAAAACGTGATTGTTCCTTCACGCTTTAGATCCGCCATTTTCATACGCAGTTCACGGAATGGTAGCTTCGATCTAGCATATCTTTCACACAGCCATGACAAGATGTGGCTAACGGAATCAGCGCCCACGAGGGGCGCTCACCGTCTCTGAACGACCAAAGGCATGGATGTGGCCCACGGTCCGACCTGATCAGGTTCATCACAGCCATGACAATCTCCGACAGCTCGCAGGCCTGCTCAGACCAAACCTTGCAGGACCACACAGTCATCGACATCACCACGCGCCTGGCGCGTCCGACTGTGCGCAGCAGCGAGCCGCCGTGTGTGTGCGCAAGTACGCTCGAACAGGTGGAAAGGGCCTGGCGGCTGGTTTATCAACGTTATTCACAAATGGGCCTGATCGACGAAAACCCGTTTGGTATTCATGCTGCGCCCGCTTCCGTCGGACCACACGCGTCGGTGATCTGGGGGCCGGAAGGCCCGGAGACCGGCTATACGATGACCCTGTTCCGCGACAACCCGATGGGGCTGGCGCTGGATAGCGTCTATGCACCGTATCTGGATGAATTGCGCGACGGCGGGCGCCGCCTGGTGGAAGTGGGGATGCTCGCGGATCGTCGCCAGTCTGCTGCACGCGGCATGGGGGCACTTTTCAGCATGATGCGCTGGGCAGTTCACTACGCGCTGCACAACGATTTGACCGATGTCATCATCGGGGTGCATCCGCGGCACGCCCAGTTCTACGAACGTTGTTACGGCTTCGAAGAATTCGCACCGCCGACCAGCTACCCGATGGTGCGAAACAACCCGGTAGTAGCCTTGCGCCTCGCACTGCGTGAGCGGCTGGCGAAGGACGTGTTGCCGCGAGGACTCGCTGATGCGCGCGACAACCCCATACCCGCCAGTGCGTTTGCCGATCGCTTCGCGTTCGAGCCGGAGCAACTGCGTGGCTCGCTAATCGCCGAATTCCTGAAAGACCGCTACGGCGTTGATCCGGGCGCTGAAGCGATTCCAGCCGCTGCCGAATTCGGGTTGGCCTTGACGGCCTAGGCTGGGTGGCAGAGGCGATCGACTGAGGCATCCTTCCCGCGCGTCATTCGCGCCGGCGAACGCAGGAAGTCCGCACAAAAAAGCCCGCTGCGAAGCGGGCTTTTTTGTGCTCAAAATTTCTTCCGTCCGGCGGACACGTTTCCGTGGGTGCGGCCACAGCGCTCGATTTGCCACGATATCGCCGTCAGTCGATTCTGAGCCGGTGAGCGGTATCAGAACGCTCGTTAGCCGGTCACCGGGAACCACGCGAGGGCGGGCCTTCGCGTCGCCGCTTTCATGCCGGCTGTTCCGGTTTCGCACGGAATCAGGACACGCACTGACGCGGACAGAACGGTTGCCCCGCAACGCGCCGGACTGCCGACGGAACGCAGCCACCAGTGACCTTCCTGTGTCCTTCGTTGGCCAGCGCAGATGTCGACGTAGAAAAAGAAAAACCCCGCCTGAGCGGGGTTCTTTTTACTGGTACCGGTGAGAGGACTCGAACCTCCACGACATCGCTGTCAGCGGATTTTGAGTCCGCCGCGTCTACCATTCCGCCACACCGGCATTGAAGCGGCGAATTATGCCGGTTTCACTGCACGCGGTCGAGCCCCAATGTGCGCACATCGCGGGTGTACCAGCCAGAGTCGGGCAGCGGCTGGAACACGGAGCAGCGCAACATGGGCCCCGCATACACGTGCAGGCTGACCGTGACCGAGTCGTTGCTGGGGTTGCGGATGCTGTGGTATTCGTGCGGCGGGATCAGGCTGCCGGCCGAGCCGGCCCCAGCCTGGATCGAGCCCACCGCACCGAAGTGATAGCGGTCGTCCACGCGCTCGAACAGGTCGTATTGCACGATTTCCAGCGCACCGCGCCAGACTCCTTCGACGCACCACATGCCGTCATGGTCGTGGATTGGCGTGCCTTGTCCGGGACCCCAGGTCATCGCCAACACGCAGTAGCCGTATCGTTCGCTGCGATAAAGTTCGCGCCGTGCGTAGTGATCGGGATGCGGGATGAGCACGTCTTGCGGGAGCTGCACGGCGTTGTCGCGCATGATCCGGCAAAGACTCTGGCGCAGATGCTGCGTGACCGCCGCGGTATCCGGCTGGCTGACGGCGTCATCGATGCTATCGATCAGGTGCTGGCTGCCGGGAAATTCCACGTTGGGCATGCGTTTCTCCAAAAGGCGACACTCATCGTACCGCGCGGTGTTTCAGGTCGACGGCAGCGTGGCCATGAAGTCGCCGATGGCACGGCTGTAGTTGGGGATGTCGACCAGGAACGCGTCGTGTCCCTGCGGTGAGTCGAGCGCGACAAATTCCACCTGGGCACCGGCCTCGCGCAAGCCTTCGGCGATCTCTTCCTGCTGTTGCAGCGGGAACAGGATGTCGGTACTGACGCCGATCACCAGTGCGCGTTCAACCTGGATCCGCAGCAGTCCGGCGCGTACGTTGCCGTGACCGTACTCGGCCATGTCGAACCAGTCGCTGGCGCGGGACAGGTACAGGTAACTGTTCGGATCGAAGTGCCGCACGAAACGCCGCGCGTGGCTTTCGAGATACGACTCGACCTGAAATTCCCGCGCAAACGGCTCGTCTTCGCGCTGCTCGGGATCGAGCCGGATGCGGGCAAAGCGGCCGTTCCATTCCATTGCCGAGCGATAGGTGATCACGCCGAGCTTGCGCGCGATGCTCATGCCGGTGTCCGGATAGCTGGCCTCGCTGTAGCGACCCTCGTTCCAGCGCGGATCGAGCCGGATCGCCTCGCGTTGCAGCGAACGGATCGCGATGGCAAAAGGCTGCGCCTGCGGCGCGGTGTCCACGCTGATGTGGGCGCGACCGGTGCCTGGATGCAGCAGCATGTAGGCGAGCGCGGCCATGCCGCCCATCGAG
>JBBSSI010000042.1:0-17143 GCA_038242205.1 Lysobacterales bacterium | reverse complement strand
TGAGTCCGCACACGGCCAATCGCGCAGGAAAATTCGCTGTCCGTCGGCCATCGCCAGCCACGTGTCCGACGCATCCGCGTGCTTGCCCCCGTCGCGGTTGGTCGTGTCTGTGTGTTGTTCCAACGATTCCTCCAGGCTGGGCTACCGCGGCCGCGCATGCCGAACCGCGATGATGTCGTGCTCGCGCGGTGACCGTGTGCGTGTCCAGGCAACGCAAGCCCGGACTCGCGGTCGGGCCTCAGCGTTCGTGAACGTGAATGTCTTTCATCAATTGATCCAGCCCCGCCTGAGCTTTGGCCGGCGGGGTACTGCCCACCACAGCGTAGAACGCGGTGTAGCGCACATCCGGCGAGGTGCCAGCGGCCAGCGGCACCGCCTTGTCCACACGCATCGCGCCATCCACGCTGTATGGCACGCCATCGAACGGATGCTGTTGCTGCACGATCTTTTGCCACTCATTCTGGAATGCGTCATCCAGATCAGACGAAGGCGCCACGTGACGTTGAATGCTGACGCGATACGGATCGCTGGCATTGGCCTTCACTCGAATTCCGCTCACATCCCAGACCACTTTGCCATGGTCGCTGAAATAGCCCATACCCAGGGTCAACGTGCTGTTCAACGTGATCGGCTGCAACGTGGAGGTGAAGTTGAAATCCAGCCGCGGCGAGGCATAGCTGAAGCTCCGACCATAGTCAGCATCGATGCGGATGTCGTGCAATGACGCCGGCAGCAGCGCGGTCTGGGTCAGGTAGTCGCGCCATTGAGCCAGCGTGCCATCGTAGGCGACCTGCACAAAATCGGTGAGCGCGCGCATGTCGATCAGGTGATCATGCGCATCCTTCGGCTGGGCCAGCTGCATGAGGGTGACGTAGCCGTCCGGCACCGGCAGGGAGAACGTCGTGACCACCCCATTGGGATAGGGCAACGGCCACACACGCACCTGCCAGCGCCGCTGCCAGGCGTCGGTGTACATCGTGTCCTGCGTCGGCTTGCCCAACGCGGTGACCTGGATGCGCTGGCTGCCAACCGATCGGTGCAGGAAACCGGTCTTCAGCAGTTGATCGACCAACCGCGCAGGATCGCCATAAAGCTGCTGCGCGGACACGCTGTCTGGCTTGCGCAAGTGAAACAGCACGGTGTGCCCGGCCAGACCCAAGGCGACGTAGCCGTTGTCGGGTAACGGCGTGCGGGGGCCGAGCTTCGCCGCAAGACCCCAGTCGCCGTTGCTGTTGCGCACGATCAGGCGCGGGAAGCTGTCCGGTGGCGGCATCGCGTGCAGCAGCCGACTGGCGCCGGCACCGCGCGGAAACAGCCGCTCCGATTCCTGCGCCAGCAAGGCCTTGAGCTGGCTGTCGGCAAAGTCGTTGCGCGCCTTCAGAAATTCCGCATTGAAGTCGGCCAGGCTCACCGGCAGCGCAAACTGGGCCTTGAATGAATTGCTCAGCGTCGTATCGAACACGTCGAACTGGTACGGCGCGCGCTCGTCGATCACCGCCACGTTTTCCGGCGCATTCAACACTTCGCCGATGGGCAACGCGTAGTTGAGGTTCTCGTTGGCCGACTTCATCAGCACCACGCCAATCACCTTGCCGTCCTGGTTCAACAGCGGCCCGCCGCTGTTGCCGGGCGAGGCAGCGGCGGAAAAACGCAGCCACTTCCATTGCCCATCCTGCTGCTCGGGCGTGTCCGAGGTGTACAGGCCGTCGCGAATCACCACCCCGGTACCCAGCGCATTGCCGACCGCGTAGACCACCGTGTTGGGCGAAGGCTTGGCCTCGATCGGCAGCGCTGCGTCACCAGGCGGTTGGCTGACCAGCGAGAACACCGCGAAGTCCTTGCGCAGTGAAAATTTCTCGATCTTGTCGATCGCGTACACCTGACCCTTGACGTCGCGCAGCTCGATCGGACCCCACAGGCTGCCGACGCCGGCCAGCAGCACATGCCCGGCGGTGACATAGCGGTTGTGGCCGATGGCGAAAGCCGTGCCGATGGAGTGGTACTTGTCGGTGCGCTCCTGATACGGCAGCAGGTCCAGCGGCAGCGGCTTCTGGTAAGTCAGCGGATCGGCGGTCGGCCTGGCCTGCACCACCTCGAACGTGGCCGCCTCGATCCCCGGCAGCGCCGCCGGATCAAGCGTGGCGGCGTGCGCCACGGACAGCGCGCCCAAACTTGTGAGCAACAGCAGCAGACAACAAAACGACCTGAATCGAATGTCAGCCGTCTTGCGGACAACGCGTTTCGTCGAGCACACAGGATCCATTCGCATGAAGCACTCCGAAAGTTCAGGCGCCAATGTATACGCCTTGGCGGTGAGCTGTCAGCGGTCGTGGAAATCTCTAGACGCTCGTTCTGACATCGAAGCGCACGGACCGGCAAACCGACCTGCAACAGGCGGCTGCCCTGCCGCGATTCGTACGAAATTGCGATGCTTGGGAGGTCTGTGGGCACCGTGGCGGCTCGATCCAAAATCGGCGAGTCGAGGTTCTTCCACAGGCACAGGCATCAACGCAACAAAAGCATCGCCCGGGTAACCAGGAATTTCACGCCACGCAAGATGTTGCCGGTACGAACGGATCCCGCGGTACCAAACATGGCCATGAGGCCGATGCAGGGGCGTACGGCTCCGGCGAATGCGCGCCGCACTGACGACCCTGACGGCATCGCCGCCAGCAAGGCGCACCAGCTCTGCACCTGCATGCAAGCGGCCGCTCCAGCATGTTGCTAATAGAGCAACTGGAAGCGTTCCACGCGCGCGATCGCAACGACCAAAGCTGTGAAGCCCAAGTCTGGCACGGCAACGACAGCGACAAACTGTGGTTGCGCAGCGAAGGCGAACGCGGCGGCGGCAAGCTCAAAGACGGCAACCTGGAAGCGGTGTGGCATCACAACAGCAGCGCCTACTGGGGCAGGCAACCCGGTTTGCGCCACGATTTCGGCACAGGTCCAGCGCCCGGCTGGGCGTTGGTCGCCCTGCAGGGACTGGCCCCTTATTGGTTCGAAGTTGACGTCACCGGATATCTCGGACACTCAGGTCACACCGCTGCTCGCCGGCGGATCGGCTACGAGATGCTGTTCACCCAGCACCTGATCTGCCGCCCGAATTCGAAGCCAATCCATACGACAAGAACGATCCGTCCCGCGGAATCGGTCGCGGCCTGTCCGACATTCAAGCGGGCCTGTGCCTGCGTTACGAAGTCCGGTGCGAATTCACGCCTTATGTCGGCATCAACTGGATTCATCGCTCCGGCAGAACCGCCGACTCCATCCGCGCCAAGGGCGGGCGCGCACGAGACTGGCAGATCGTTACTGGTGTTTGTGTCTGGTTTGGAACAAGCGAAGCCAGGGCTGTGACGCCGGTGCCAGAGCACGCGCGAGCGGCCTTCCGAATGACGGCTTCTAACAGCGAATACACAAGCGCAGGACGGCAACTTCGATCCATACAGGACTTGCCATATCGCACCCAAATCCGCTCTTGGGTGGCGCGTACGAATTTCCTGCGAGGATTGGGGCTGCAGGACGACGCTGGCGGTGCAGTGATCGCAACGTGCCGACTTCGCGAGCGACACTGCGTCGCCATCGTGAGATCACTGCAGGCTCAAGGTCACACTGGCGCAGCCGATACCGTCAGAGGATGGCACGCGGGTCTCATGCCTCTTGGAGCAGCCCGCAATACGCATGAGATCCGACTGGTTGTCGCTCAAGCGGATCCGCGCATGCACAAAGGAATCGGGCACATACAGGGAACTGCAATTCTCCCGGTCTGCAGACGTCGTAGTGCCGGTATCACGCCACGTTCGCTTCGCCTCGCCACTTCGCTCTACGGTAAGCACAACGATTAGTAACCTTTCGGTTATTTCCTTTCCCTGCCAAACTGGACAAGAAGTCTATTACCAGACAGAAATCTGAAATCATGACGTTCTCGAGCCATTCCGAACCTCCAACTTATCTCCGCCTCCTGACCAAGAGTTACGCGGTGTTGATTCTGATGTTCGTGAGTCTAGCTCCTACTCTGGCCATTACTTACCTGTATTTTTTCCAGATCCCGTCGCTTCGCTTCGCGAACCACGCCTTCCACGAAGTTGCCATCGGTATCTCGCTGCTGCAGAGCGGATTCATAGCGTATGTCACGTACCGCTGTTACCTCCACACCAAGGATCTGTTTCTGCGTTGGCTCACGCTGGGCTTTTTGGGTTTCTCTGCGATCTACGGTTTGCACGGTCTCTTTACGGCCTTCTCGCACGATCACCTTATGCTCTTCACCCTTTATGGTCCGGCATCCCGCATGGTAATGGCGGCTTGCCTGCTAGCTGGCTTGCTGGTCTATGGACACCAAGAACCGTCCGCGCTGAAGGCACGATCCAAGCATTTTTGGTTAGCTTGGCTCGGTGGGTTCGCAATCATCGACGTCGTCATCTTTTTGCTGGCTTTCTCCGAGTGGGCGAGGCTGGCGCAATGGGCGATGGAGATTGCAGCCATGGGCATCATGTTGAGCTGTGCATTGACCATTGTTGTTCGACGCATTCGCTCTCCCCTGATGATGGTATACGTGTTGTCGGTCATGTTTTTTGCGCAGTCCTCTTTCGCTTTCCTGCTGGGACCGGCCTGGAACCACATGTGGTGGTTGGCCCACGCAATTTTTGCGGCGGGTTTCACGGCATTGAGCTATGGCGTCATCCAGGCGTTCCTGACCACGAAGTCTTTCTCCCGCGTGTACAGTCAGACAGAACTGATTGATCAGGTCCGGGCGGAGAAAGCGCGAACTGACGACGCCTTGCACGAACTCCAACGCGCGCACGAAAAACTCGAAGTTTTCGCCGCAACAGATCCACTGACGGGTTGTGCGAACCGCCGGGAGTTTGAGACTCGCGGCATGGCGGAAATCGCGCGGTCCCAACGCAGCGCAGCGCCACTTTCCTTCGTCACGATCGATCTCGACCACTTCAAACAGATCAACGATCGGCACGGTCATAGAGCGGGGGACGAAGTGCTGAAGGCTTTCGTGAATTTGGTAAAGCGAACCTTGCGTCCGAGCGATTTCGCTGGGCGCATAGGCGGTGAGGAATTTGCTCTCATCCTGCCCGACACAGCGATCGAGGGCGCCAAGATGGTGGCAGAACGACTGCGGAACCTCACCGAAAGGGAAGTGGTTTGGTTTGCCGGGACTCACATACGGTTCACCGTAAGTCTCGGTGTTGCGCAGTACGGTCCCGACGGAAACACCTATGGATCCGTCATCGAAACTGCTGACACCCGAATGTATCGTGCAAAACAGGCAGGACGTAATCGGGCCGTCGCCAATGATGATCTGAGTACGCCGTCAACGACTGGACGCCCGGCAGATGTCGAAGCTGCTTAGGGGTTTCAGCCAGAATTCCACGCCGGCCAAGCGGGCCATAGCCTGCTAATACAGCGACCTGTCGGATCACACCGCAGTTCCTTGAACTCGTCCGGCAGGCCCGTCTGCGCATCCAGATCAACTAGCAGCCGACGCGAGGCCAAATCACGCTGCGCCAGGATGACCCCAAACTAGGCCAGCTGGCCGGGTATCCAATTACTGACGGCCAGGACTTCGACCTTGTAGCCCTCCCGCACGCGATGCCAAGAAAGTCGCGCCGGCTGCTCGATCGACTTGACCGGCACGAAGCGCATGTTGCGTTGGCGGGCCGCCGTCGCGATCGCCTCGGCATCGGCGCGATCGTTCTTGGTCCGACTCGACTTCCGGAACGGCGTGACGAACTGCGCGGCGATGATCCGTGGTTGCAGGCCGTGTTCCAGGCAGCGCCGGGCCCAGTGGTGTGCGCCGTTGCACGCTTCCATCGCCACCACGGTACTCGCTGGCAGCTGCGCCAGCCACAGCGCAAAGGCATCGCGCTTGAGATCCTGCCGGCGCAGGACATGGCCGGCACCATCCATCTCGCACACCGAAAACACACTCTTCGCCAAGTCCACGCCGATGGTTATAGTGCTCATGGAGACTTCCTCTTCTGCTGATGGTTGTTTCGCAACTCCATCATGGCCCTCGAGGCCGAAAGGGGAGGAAGTCTCTTTTTACTCATCCAGGCGGACGGCTTCGCCGCCACTTAATTCCAGCGTTAGGCCGCAGAGCACAATGAAGAATTGGGTGTTAACTGCTTTCTTCGCATTGCTCACGAGCAGCTCTCTTGCTGCAGCTGCGGGTAAGCAAAAAGTAGTTGCAACCGACGTTTGCAGCGTGCTGGAGGCGCCAGAGACGTTCCTCAATCAAGTGATTCGTCTTCGTGGTCTTGTCTACTTGGGCCAGGACCACATGAATGTGAGTTCGTTAGCTTGCCCCGGTCAAGGCATCGAGTTGGTCATCAAATCGGACCCAGTTTTCAAACAAAAAGACGTGCATGATTTCTACGTGCGTATGAATCGCCAAGGCCGCAAGGGTATCGCCACTATCACAGGGCTCTTCCAAGCGGACAAAGATCCGCTGACGCCGTATGTTCTAAACGTCCAGCATGTAAACAATGTGGGTCCTCGCACCGAATAATCGGTACAACGGCCTAACCAATCCGTAAGAGACTTCCCGTCAATACCAGCCGCATAATGCTTTTGCCCCAAAACAAGGGTCAGAGTGCACTTTAATCGGCCAGTGTGGTTAAAAATCGACTCTGACCTCGGTTTCTCAGTTTCTCATCGACGTCACGGGTAGGCCAGTCGTTGGGTGCCGAATGGCACTTCATCCATTTATCGAGCGCGTGAACAATGGTTAGCGCCGGATTCGACGGAGGCGTTAGGCGCCTCAATACGGAATCAAAAGCATGACTCGAACAACGAACGCCAGGATCGCCGGCTTCACATTTCTTGCTTACATCGCGGCGACAATTTCCAGCATGAAAATTTTAGTCGTGCTGCCGGTGGCGACAGCATCGTGGCAAGGTTGGCTGTCATGTCAAGTCACACCGCAAGTATGCGTATTGTGATCTTCCTGGCCTTAGTCAAGGCATTTTCGGCGCTGGTGTTAGCTGTAACGCTTTACGCGGTCACGCGCGACGAGGATCGGGACTTGGCATTGCTTGCCATGGTGTGTCGCCTGACGGAAGGCGTACTTGGCGCATTTTCGGCATCGAAACTTTTGGCGCTCGTCTGGCTTGCTCTTTCCAGTGTAGCCGGCACCGTGGGGGCCGATGCTGCGAGCATTTTGGGTGGGTACCTGCTCCGAGACGACAGTGGAGTAAGTGCTCTCTTCTTTGCAGTCGGAAGTATCCTCTTTGCCTACCTGCTCCTGCGTGGTCGGCTGATCCCCGTCGCTCTCGCCTGGTTGGGCGTGGCCGCATCAATACTTCTTGTGGTGGGACTTCCTGCGCCGCTCGCGGACTTCATCAATTCGTCGGTGAATTGGCTCATGTGGCTGCCAATGCTCGCCTTTGAAATTTCACTAGGCTTTTGGCTACTCGTCAAAGGTGTGGATACATCGCATCCAAGCAAGCCTGATCTCCGCTACATCACAGGTGACGTCTGAATTCTCGTCCGGGCGGAAGCGCAAGAACGCGCGTCGCTTAACTCAAGCGTTGGGTCCCACATGCCACTTACCAGACCGTCTCCGATCATCGCCAGTCTTCTAGCCATTACGTCCATCGCCAGCCTCGGCGTAATGACTCTCATGGTTGCATTTGCAGGCGCCCTTACGCCGGGTTACAGCCACGTCTCCCAGTTGATAAGCGAGCTTGGCGCAACGGGCGCTCCGCAAGAGGGACTTGTGCGCTTTGCGGGATTTCTGCCGGCCGGGGTGGTGCTTCTCGTGTTCTGCGGGCTCGCGCTGTGCGTGCTTCCGCGCTCCGCATCCGTCGTTGCCGGGTTGCTGGGTTTGGCTCTTTACGCCATGGGTTACTTGGTTGCCGCGGCGTTTCCATGCGACTTCGGTTGCCGGCCCGCGCAGCCGAGTGCGTCGCAATTGATTCACAGCGCCGGTGGACTTGTTGGCTACCTGCTTGCTCCGCTATTCCTTTTCATGCTCAGTCGGGCCGCGCGAACCTGGCCCAATGCATCGGTGCTGGTAGCTGCTGGTTACGTTGCGTCCGCTGCGGCACTGATAGGGCTACTTACGCTCTCGCCTTCGTTTGCGATGGTCGGCCTGAGCCAGCGCCTTCTCGAAGCTGCGGTACTAGGCTGGGTTGCCTTGTTCGGCGTTTACCTCGCGAGACAGCCCGCAGGTGGGGCCTGACATTTCAGTTGAGACGGAGGGCTAACCCGCCGCTCAACTCCAGCGTTAGTCACGGGCGGAGGTTGATGGTGTTTCATGGGAAGCAGAGGGAACAATCCGACAGACTCGGTGGGACTGAGTCAGTTGATACATGCTCGACATGCGCCATTCACCATCAATTGTCCTCTTTCTGCGGGTGTTTGAAGGAGCGTGACAACTCACTCAATGCGGACGGCCACTCCGACATTAAACTCACCATCAGGCGCGCACTCCCAACATGAACATCATCGAAGAGTTTCGAGCGCGTCGTCGCAAGGTCCTGCGGACGGCTGGCCCATGGATCGTCGTTGGTGTCGTTGTGTCGCTGGTGTCGATCTCGTACAGCAACGATCCGTCGGCGCCACTGTCACCGACTGGCATGGTGCTTGTGGCGGGTGCGTTCCTTGCGTGCATCATTGTCGGGGCCGCCATCGTGCTTCGCACCTATCGTTGTCCTGCCTGCGGCAACGTACCGAAGGCACGTTATGGAATTTTGTTCGGCTTGAGCAAATGTCCTACCTGCGGTGTTCGTCTCAAATGACGAGCGTCTCGTCTGATTGAAAGGGCTTCCGAGAGGGGGAAAAGGGGCTTATTTTCCTCATTCAAATCGGCGTGCAAATCGCTCCGCGCTTCGGACGTCGACTTGTTTCGGCCAAGAGATTTTGGACGCTTGACTTCAAGCAAGTGGCACTTTAGTGTCACTCCATGCGCACCGAACTCGTCACGACACTCAAGCGACAGGCCACGGATCTTCTTGCGGACATTGAACGCGACAAGAAGCCGATCCTGATCACCCAGCATGGCTTGCCAAGCGCCTACCTCGTTGACGTTGAAAGTTACCAACTCCAACAAGAGCGCATGACCGTCCTTGAGGGCATCGCCCGTGGTGAGGTCGCCGTCTCGGAAAAGCGGACGCTGTCCCAGGCTCAAGCTGAGAAGCGCCTCGGCAAATGGCTGAAATAGTCTGGGCTGAGCCTGCAATCGCCGATCTTGAGGCTGTCGCAGACTACATCGCGCTGGAAGACCCATCTGCTGCAAGTGCACTTGTCCAACGCATTTTTGTCCATGTGCGGCAACTTCAGGCTCACCCTGAGCGTGGCAGCCGGCCCCGTGAGCTTGGGGCTCGTACGCGCTATCGACAGATCATCGAGCCGCCCTGCCGTCTCTTCTATCGCTTCGACGGAACGCATGTCTACGTTGTGCATGTCATGCGCACCGAGCGGCTGCTTCGCCGCAGTGTCCTACGGCATCAAAAGCCCGAAACCTGACCATGCGGTCAATCCGACAGAGATTCAGCGTTGCGGGAGGCGCTCGGCTGATTGAGCACATTGGCCAAGTGGAAGAATCGAGTCACGGTGGCTTGCAGAGGGTCCCTTTTCTTTCGCCGACATCGGCGGCTCGCACGCGGACCGATCAGAGCAAGGGAAGCGATCAAGAGGTCTTGGCTCCTTTGCCGGAAGCCTATGGCTCCTCCTGTGTGTGACTTGGAAAGTTATAGGGTGAACAATCATCCGTCGCAGCTGCACTTGACGAAAGGTGTGTCGAACGATTGACGCAATGCCGGCGACGCCCCATATCAATGCAATGAGTTCGCCCGTTCTGACTCGCGATGACGCCTCGAAGGCGGCGCACGACGCCGTGCTGGACGCTTTTCATCCGGCGGTCGCGGCGTGGTTCAGGCGCAGCTTTCCGGCGCCCACGGCGGCGCAGGCTGCCGCGTGGCCGGCGATCAGGGCCGGTCAGCACACGCTGGTGGCGGCGCCCACGGGTTCGGGCAAGACGCTCACGGCTTTCCTGGCGGCGATTGATGCGCTGGTGCGCGAGGGCATCGCGGGCAGCTTGGCGGACGCGACCAGCGTGGTGTATGTGTCGCCGCTGAAAGCGTTGTCGAACGACATCCACGTCAATCTGGAAGCGCCGCTGGAGGGAATCCGCGCAGAGCTGCAAGCGCTTGGACTGCCGGACGTGGCGATTCGCACCGCGGTGCGCACCGGCGATACGCCGCAGTCCGAGCGCACGCGCTTGCGCAAGCGCTCGCCGCATATCCTGGTGACCACGCCCGAATCGCTGTACGTGCTGCTCGGCTCGGCGTCCGGTCGCGCGATGCTGGCCACCACGCGCACGGTCATCGTCGATGAGATCCATGCGATTGCCGGCAGCAAGCGCGGCTCGCATCTGGCCCTGTCGCTGGCGCGGCTGGAGGCGCTGTGCCAGCGGCGCTTGTTGCGTATCGGCTTGTCGGCCACGCAGAAGCCGATCGAAAAGGTCGCGGAGTTCCTGGTCGGCGCGCCTTATGCCCTGCTGCCCTCGCCGGAGGATGCGTGCAGGACGGATCACCGCCCGGCGCTCACCGAAAGCCCTGCTTCGCTCAAACCCTCACCTGATCCGTTCCCCGAAAGGGAGCGCGGCGTAAAGATCGATTGCACCATCGTGGACGTTGGGCACGCCCGCCCGCGCGACCTCGCCATTGAAGTGCCGCCGGTGCCGCTGGAAGGGGTGATGTCCAACGATGTCTGGGGGCTGGTCTACGACCGCGTCGCGCAACTGGCGCGCGCGCATCGCACCACGCTGGTGTTCGTCAACACGCGGCGGATGGCCGAGCGTGCGGCGCGGCACCTGTCCGAGCGGCTGGGCAAGGCGGTGGTCGCAGCCCATCACGGCAGCCTGGCGAAGGAGCAGCGGCTGGACGCCGAGCAACGGCTGAAGCGTGGCGAACTTCAGGTGCTGGTGGCGACCGCATCGCTGGAGCTGGGCATCGACATCGGCGATGTCGATCTGGTCTGCCAGCTCGGTTCGCCGCGCTCGATCGCAGCGTTCCTGCAGCGCGCCGGTCGTTCTGGCCACAACGTAGACGGCACACCGAAGGCGCGGCTGTTTCCGACCACGCGCGACGACCTGGTCGAATGCACCGCGCTACTCGACTGCGTGCGCCGTGGCGAGCTGGACACCTTGATCATGCCGCCGCAGCCACTCGACGTGCTGGCGCAGCAGATCGTCGCGGAGGTCGCCTGCAAAGCGTGGGACGAGGACGAGCTGTACGCGCTGATCCGCCGTGCCTCGCCTTATCGCCATCTGCCGCGCGAAGATTTCGATGCCGTGGTGCGGATGCTGGCCGAAGGCTTCACCACCCGACAGGGGCCGCGCTCGGCGTACCTCCATCGCGACGCGGTGAACAGGCAGTTGCGTCCGCGGCGCAGCGCGCGGCTGGCCGCGCTCACTTCCGGCGGCACCATTCCGGACAACGCCGACTACAAGGTGGTGCTGGAGCCGCAGTCGATCATCGTCGGCACCGTGAATGAGGATTTCGCGGTCGAGAGCATGGCCGGCGACACCTTCCAGCTCGGCAACACCAGCTACCGCATCCAGCGCGTCGAGCGCGATCGGCTGCGGGTCGAGGACGCGCACGGCGCGCCGCCGAACATTCCGTTCTGGCTCGGCGAGGCGCCGGGGCGCAGCAACGAACTGTCTTTCGGGGTGTCACGTCTGCGCGAGGAGATTGCCGCGCAGCTCGACCACGGCGGCGCCACCGCCGCGCTCGACTGGCTGCATGACCAGCTCGCGCTGGACGAGTCCGCCGCGCAGCAGCTGGTCGATTACCTGGCGCGCGCCAAGGCGGCACTCGGCGCGCTGCCGAGTCAGCACACGCTGGTGCTGGAACGCTTCTTCGATGCCTCCGGCGGCACCCAGCTGGTCCTCCACACGCCGTGGGGCAGCCGCATCAATCGCGCGTGGGGACTGGCGCTGCGCAAGCGATTCTGTCGCCAGTTCAATTTTGAACTGCAGGCGGCCGCGACCGAGGACGCGATCGTGCTGTCGCTGTCGACCAGCCACAGCTTTCCGCTGGAGGAAGTGGCGCACTACCTGCATTCGAACAGTGCCGAGCGGGTGTTGATCCAGGCGCTGCTCGATTCGCCGCTGTTCCCCGCCCGCTGGCGTTGGAATGCGGTGACCGCGCTGGCGTTGCCGCGCTTCACCGGCGGCAAGCGCACCCCGCCGCCGCTGCAACGCATGAAGAGCGAAGACCTGCTCGCCGCGGTGTTTCCCGATCAGGTCGCCTGCCTGGAAAATATCGTCGGCGAGCGCGAGGTGCCGGAGCATCCGCTGGTCCGCCAGACCATGCACGACTGCCTGCGCGAGGCGATGGACGTGGACGGTTTGCTGCGCGTGCTGCGCTCACTGGAAGCGGGCGAGATCACCATCGTCGCGCGCGATCTGGCCGCGCCCAGCCCGCTTGCCGCCGAGGTGCTGAACGCCGCGCCGTATGCCTTCCTTGACGATGCGCCGCTGGAAGAGCGCCGCACCCACGCCGTGCAGATGCGCCAGTGGAACGGTGCCGACGGCGCGGACGACCTGGGCCGGCTCGACCCCGAGGCCATCGCCGCCGTGCGTGCCGAAGCGTGGCCGCAAGTGCGCGATGGCGACGAGATGCATGAGGCGCTGAGCCTGCTCGGCTTGGTCGGTAACAACGAGGCGCAGGCGAACACCGGCTGGCAAGAGTGGCTGCAGCTTCTGGCCGACTCTGGCCGCGCCACGTTGCTCGCGGTGGACGCCGGCCTGTGGACCTCGGCCGAACTGCTGCCGCTGTGGCAGGCGCTGCATCCGCAGGCCTCGATGCAGCCTGCAATCAGCGCGCCCTCGGAATACGCGGCACAGCGCTGGTCACGCGAGGATGCGTTGCTGGAAGTGCTGCGTCGGCGCCTGGCTGGACTGGGTCCGGTGAGCGCGACGGTGCTGGCTGAATCGCTCGGCGTCAACCCGACCGAAGTCGAACAATCCCTGCTGCGCCTGCAGTCAGACGGCTTCGTGATGCAGGGGCGCTTCAGCGCCGACGCCAGCGACACCGAATGGTGCGAGCGACATCTGTTGGCGCGGATCCACCGTTACACCATCGGTCGGCTGCGCCGCGAGATCGAACCGGTCAGTCGCCGCGTGCTGATGCGCTTTCTGTTCGACTGGCAGCACGTATCGGCGGCCACGCGCGGCAAAGGTCCGGATGCGCTGGCGACCACGCTGGCGCTGATGGAAGGCTACGAAGCCTCGGCCGGGGCGTGGGAGGCTGAGCTGCTGCCGGCGCGCGTGACGGACTATTCGATCCAGTGGCTGGATGAACTGTGCCGTGCCGGGCGAGTGGTATGGACACGCCTGCGCAGCGGCGGCGGCGGTGCGGGCGGCCCGGTGCGCAGCACGCCGATCGTACTGCTTCCACGGCAGCAGATGGCCGTCTGGACGGCTGCGGCAGATCGCGGTGAGGTGTTGGACACGCCGTTGTCCTCGCGCGCTGCGGCGGTGGCCGATACGCTGCGCTCGCAAGGTGCACTGTTTTTTGACCAGCTGCTGACCGAGACCCGGCTGTTGCGCACCGAGCTGGAGAATGCGCTGGGCGAACTGGTCGCCGCCGGCCGGATCAGCGCGGACAGCTTCGCCGGCCTGCGCGCGCTGTTGCGGCCAGCCGCCAAGCGCGAAAGCACGCGGCATCGGCGGAGGCGCCGGCACCTGCTCGGCGGCATCGAGGATGCCGGGCGCTGGTCGCTGGCGAGAAGCCCTTCTTCCGCGACCGCAGCTTCAATCGACGCTAATGCCGTTGCGGAAAGCCCGCGCAGTCGTGGCGCTGGCGCCCTCGCCCCGGAGCAGATCGAACACGTCGCTCGTGTCCTGCTGCGCCGCTACGGCGTGGTGTTCTGGAAGTTGCTGGAGCGCGAAGCACCGTGGCTGCCGCCATGGCGCCAACTGCTGCGCGTGTACCACCGGCTGGAGGCGCGCGGCGAGATTCGCGGCGGCCGCTTTATCGACGGCCTGGTCGGCGAACAGTTTGCGTTGCCCGAAGCGATCGCTCCGCTGCGCGCGCTGCGCCATCGCGCCGATGACGGCGAACTGGTCTGCATCAGCGGCAGTGACCCATTGAATCTGGTCGGCACCGTGCTGGTGGGTGAAAGGGTTCCGGCACTGGCCGGCTCGCGCGTGCTGTTCCGCGACGGCGTGGCCATCGCCGCGCTGATCGGCGGCAAGGTCGTGGCGTTGATCGAGCTGCCGCCGACCGACCTGCAACGGGCGACCCATGCGCTGCTCCGGCACCCGTCGCCGATCTGCGAACTGTCGATCCGAGCCGGCTGACCGCATGGGCTGCCTGCCGGTCCTGCTGCTGTTCGCGCTGGGCCTTGGCGTCAGCTATGTGCTCGGCGGCGAAGTCGGCGGCGTCTGGGGCGCCGGCATCGGCGTGGCCCTCGGCCTGCTGGTAATGATTCTGCTGCTGCGCGCAGTGCGTCTGCGCCGCCAGCACTCAGTCAACAGATCCAGCGTTGCTCAGGTGGGCGACGCACCGGAGCTCGGACAGACCCATCAGAGCTTGAGATGGATCCGGCGTCGATCCATCGTCCACACGATCAGCCACCACAGCGTCACGAACACCAGCGCGAAAGCGAGCGAAGGCACATACAGCCCGAAGCGCGGCGTCATCCAGTCAGCGAACAGCACGCGATACCAGCTGCCCTGCCCCAGCAACGGCAGAGCGATCTGCATCAGCTCGGAGCCGGCGTAGACGGCAATCGCGTTGATGCCGAAGCGCCGGCCGAGCGCTGGCCAGCCGCGGCGGTCGATCAGTCGATGAAACAACAGCAGGATCAGCGCCGCACAGCCAGTGGTCCACAACACAAAGGATGGTGTCCACAAGTTCTTGTTCAGCGGCAGCCACATCGACCACAGTGCGCCGAGCAGCAGCGACAGCAGTGCAGTCAAGAGCAGTTGCCGCAGCCTTCCTGCGCGCAGCCAGCAGCCGGCACGCAACCCGGCGAGCGTGCCGGCCAACGCCGGCAGCGTGCTGAGCAGGCCTTCCGGATCGTGGCCGCGTCCGGTCAGCGGATCAATCACGTACACCAGCGACCCGAACACGGCGCTGTCGGCGCGACTGGCAAGGTTCACCCACGGCGCCAGCGAGCCTCCGAGCAGCAGCAGGCCCCAGTAACCGAGCAGCAGCACCGCGATGGCCGTCCATTGCGTTCGCGTACTGGTGTAAATGGCGAACAGCGCCACGCCGGCAAAGCACACGCCGATCCGTTGCAACACGCCGGGCAGGCGCAGGTGCGTATCGGGCATCAACCACCACGCCAGCAGGTTGATCGCCAAGCCCAGCCCGATGATGCGCAGCGCCCGCAACAGTGCTGCGCGGATAAGCGCGTCGGGATCGGCACCTTGCTCCAGCCGCGGCATGATCGACAACGCCACCGACACGCCGACCACGAACAGGAAGACTGGAAACACCAGATCGGTTGGCGTGCACCCATTCCACGGCGAATGTTCCAGCGGCCGATAGACATGGCTCCAGTCGCCCGGGTCGTTGACCAGCAGCATCCCCGCCACGGCGCACCCGCGCAGTGCGTCGACCGAGCCGAGCCGACGCGTATCGCTCACGGTATGACCGGACCCCGCAATAACGACACCTGATCCAACGCATACAGCGGCCCGTCAATCGGCGCGGTATAGATCAAGCACAGCGCGTGCTCCCCGTGCGACCCATGCAATGGCGCAGCCAGCACGGAGTGTAGAGGCGCGCTGCGCATCGGGTCGTGCAGCGACGCATCGAGCGAAAAGCGCCGGGCACTGTGCGCCGGATCCGGCAGCGGCATGCTGGCCAGCAGCGGACCGTCGCAGTGATCCAGATGGACGGCCAACTCGCCAAACGGCGTGCTGTGCGGCCGCGACACGACGAGCTTGGCGTCATGCGCCAGTGCGAAGTTGCGCTCCAGACGCACGGCATCAACGTGGATGCCCACAACCTGATCCATCGGCATGCTCGGCAATAGCTGGCAACTGTTGAACACGTTGATGCTGTAGACCGGCGCCAGCGAGGTGGCATCGGGCATCGGCTGAACGCGCAGGCGGAAATCACTGCCGGGGCAGTTCGGCATCGCGTTGCCGGCGATGGTCAGCAAGCTGTTTCGATCCAGCACTCGCTCGCGCGGCGCGGCCAGCGTGCCGCCATCGGCGGCGAGGGTCACCGCGCGCACGGTGGTCGGCAGCGCCACGGTGAACGGAGCGCCGTACGTCGGCGAGGTGGCATCCGGAACGCTGCCGTCCACGGTGTAATGCAGCTTGCCGCTGCCGGCCTGATTGGACAGCGTGACCTGCGCCATCCCGCTGGTCAGCGCCGCGTTGCGATCCACCGCGATCTTCGCCGCGAACGCACTGTCGGCGAAACCGATGCCCTGCACCCGATAGCGCGTGAACTGAGCTTCCAGCCGCGCGGTGAAACTGGCCCAGTCGCGTGCGCTCGGCGGCGACCAGTCCAGTTCCGCGAGCGCGTCCATGCGCGGAAACACCGCATGCTCGACGTGCTTCATCGTAGGCATGTGCTCGGTCCACGCATTCGCCTGTGCGCCCAGTACGTGGTCGGCCTGCGCGGCATCCAGCTCTTTCGGAACCGGCTCGAACGCATAGACCGTCGCCAGGCTCTGCTCCGGGGTGCGTCCGGCCGTCTCGTCGAGGTTCACACTCTGCAACTGGTCGAGATAGAGCGTCGGTGCGGGAGCAAGCACTACGTCGTGACCGCGCTGCGCGGCCGTGACCGCGCCGTTTGTTCCGCGCCAGGACATCACCGCGGCATCATCCGCCAGTTTGCCCCCATCGAGAATTTCGTCCCAGCCGATCAGCCGCCGACCGTGGCGGTGCAGGTAGTTGCCAACCCGTGCGATGAACCAGCCCTGCAGCGCGTCCTCGTCCTTCAGTCCAAGCGCATGCATCTTTGCCTGCACCGCAGGCGAGGCTTTCCACTGGTCCTTGATCGCCTCGTCGCCACCGACGTGGATGTACGTCGATGGAAACAGCGCCATCACCTCGTCAAGCACGTGGCCGATGAAGTCGAAGGTGGCGTCGTCAACGTTGTACAGATACGGATTGACGCCCCAGTCGGTCGACACCCGCGGCCGCTGACCGGTGACGCCG
>JBBSSI010000041.1:0-17500 GCA_038242205.1 Lysobacterales bacterium | reverse complement strand
CATGCGCCGATAGGTCGCCCCGCTCACGTCCGGAAAGAAATAATTTTCATTGGCGCACGTGGTGCCGCCGCGCAGCATTTCCGCGACTGCCAGCTCCGTGCCATCGCGTACAAATTCAGGCCCCAGCACTTTCGCCTCGGCTGGCCAGATGTGCTGCTGCAGCCAAACCATCAGCGGCAAATCATCGGCCAGACCGCGCAGCAGCGTCATGGGATTGTGCGTGTGGCTGTTGACCAGACCGGGGATCAACGCGTGCTCTGACAACTGCACGCATTCCCGCGGCGCGAAAGCTGCGCGCGCTTCGGCAATCGGCATGATCGCCACGATGGCACCGTCGTGGACGGCAACGGCATGCTGTTCCAGCACTACCGCATGCGGCTCCACTGGCACAACCCAGCGCGCTTCGAGCAAGAGATCAATGGGCTGGCGCTCGGACGGGTTCATGCAACGTACCTGCTTGGTTCGGGAGGCAATTCAATTGCGCTCAAGTGCGGTAGTGATCTCAGCTTTGATGAAGCAGCGTGACCGCGTGCACGCGCAACGCCTCACGCAACAGAAAGCGCAGTGCGAACGCAGGTTGGCGATGGGCAGCCCGTGCACAACGATGCCGTTTTAATTTGCGCAGACCACGCGCGGCAGGCGTCTAAATGACGAGAGGACCCAGGCGTGGACAACGTCCGCGCGCCCATGCGTCACTTCACGCGACCGACGTACTCGCCGGAACGGGTATCCACGCGCACCATCTCGTCCTGACCGACAAACAACGGCACGCGCACGACGGCGCCGGTTTCCAGCTTGGCCGGCTTGCCACCACCGCCGGAGGTATCGCCACGCACGCCCGGATCGGTCTCGATGATCTTCAACTCGACAAAGTTCGGCGGCTGCACTGCGATGGGACGGCCGTTCCACAGTGTTACCACGCAGTCCTCCTCGCCCTTCATCCACTTCGCCGCTTCACCGGCAGCGGTCTTGTCGGCCTGATGCTGTTCGAACGTGTCCGGCTGCATGAAGTGCCAGAACTCCCCGTCCGTATAGAGATATTGCATGTCCGTGTCGACCACATCGGCGCCTTCAAACGACTCGCTGGCCTTGAGCGTTTTTTCCACCGTGCGCCCGTTGAGCAGGTTGCGAATGCGGATGCGCGTGAACGCCTGGCCCTTGCCAGGCTTGATGAACTCGGCCTCGACGATCGTGCAAGGATCACCGTCAACGATGATCTTGACACCGTTCTTGACGTCGTTGAGGCCGTAGGTCGCCATACACAGAAGCTCCGGGTGAAATGATTTGCGTCAGCCGTGCGGCGCGCGCTCAACGGTTAAGATGGACAACTGCCGGGCATACGCCTGTTAAACAGGTCGCACATGATAACCGCTAGTCCTGGCGCGCGCATCACGGCCCCCACGCTTACACCGCTGGCAGACTGGCGCCAGCTGTGGCGCGATTCCATCACCGACGCGCACGAGCTGCTCAGACTGCTGGGACTGGAACATCTGGCCGGCACATTGCCGGCTGCCGATGCGGGATTCTCGCTGCGCGTGCCGCACGGATTCGTGGCACGCATGCGCCATGGCGATGGCCGCGACCCGCTGTTGCTGCAGGTGCTGCCTCAGCTGGATGAACTCGTGCACGTTCCCGGCTTTGGCCTGGACGCCGTGGGTGACATGGGAGCACGCGCCGCACGCGGTGTGCTGCACAAATACTCCGGCCGCGCACTACTGATTGCCAGCGGCAGCTGTGCGATCAACTGTCGGTACTGTTTCCGCCGGCACTTTGCGTACTCATCTGAAGTGGCCGCTGCACGGCAATGGCGAGAGGCGCTGGAGTACTTGCGCAGCAACACCGCGGTCGACGAATTGATCCTCTCTGGCGGTGATCCACTGGCGCTGGCGACCGCGAAACTCGCCGAGCTGAGCCAAGGCCTGGCAAGCATCACCCACGTCACGCGCATTCGCATCCACTCGCGCCTGCCCATCGTGCTGCCCGAGCGTATCGATGCGCCGTTCCTCTCCTGGCTTGACGCTTTACCCCAGCAAAAGGTGGTGGTGCTGCACGCAAACCACGCCAACGAGTTTGACGCCAGCGTGGATGCGGCCTGCGCGCGTTTGCGCGCGAGCGGCGCCACCTTGCTCAACCAGTCGGTGCTGCTGCGTGGTGTCAACGACAACGCCGACGCGCTGGCCAATTTGTCCGAACGCATGTTTGCCGCCGGGGTTTTGCCGTACTACCTGCATCAGCTTGATCGCGTGCAAGGCACGGCTCATTTTGAGGTATCCGATGCTGCCGCGCACAGCCTGATGGGAGACTTGCGTGCACGTTTGCCCGGCTATCTTGTGCCACGCTTGGTGCGCGAGCTGGCGGGGGAACCTTCCAAACGCCCAATCTGGCCAGCGGCGACAAGTGCAGGTTCGGCCTGACGCTGGTCGATCCAGACTGAATCGGCTACAGGTAAAATTCGATAATCGGTCACGCAGCGGCACGGACGTAACCAGCTACGACAACCAGACAGCACGACGGACAATGAAAAAAGACTACGTCATCAAGATCCTTTTCATCGAGAACTCGCTGGAGGAGGCGGAGCAGATCATCAGCCTGCTGCGCAATTCCGGCATCGCAGTGCGTCCGGCGCGAGCAACCAACGTCGAACAGGCGCAAACCGCCATCAGCGAGCTCGAACCGGACATCGTGATGTTCGATCCGGCCGTGGCAACTCTGCAGCTGGTGGATGCCGTGCGCCTGATGGATGCATCCGGGCGCGACTACGTGCTGCTGGGCCTGCTCGGCAAGATGGACAACGACACGGTCGCCGATTTATTCGTGCAAGGCGTGCATGGCGTGGCCTCCCGCGCCAACCCCAAGCAGCTGCTGGCGGTGCTGCTGCGCGAATTCGAATCGCTGCAGACGCGGCGTCGCGTGCGCAGCCTCGAGGCCTCGTTGCGCGAATCAGAGCGGCGCTGCGACGCCTTGCTCGACTCCTCCACCGATGCCGTTGCCTACGTGCACGAAGGCATGCATGTACGCGCAAACAAGGCCTACTTGAGCACGTTTGGCTACGCCAGCTTCGACGATCTGATGGGCTTGCCGATGCTCGACATGATCGAATCGGGCAATGCCGACGAGTTCAAGACCTTGCTGCGCGGGCATGCACGGCAGGAAAAGTTGCCGCCGCATCTCGCCCTGCGCGCACGGCGCGCAGACGGCACCAGTTTCGATGCCACGGCCGAGTTTGCACCGGCAACGTTTGAAGGCGAGCCGTGCCTGCAGATCGTTTTCCGCCAGCAGCTGGTTGATCCGGCATTGCTGCAACAGCTGCAGCGCGATCCGGTGACCGGCTTGTTCAACCGCGCGCGCATGCTTGAATGCATTGATGACGCCGTGGGCGCCGCGGCCAAGGGCAAGAAAGGACAATCCCTGCTGTTGGTCGAGCCGGATAACTGGGTCTCAGTGGTGGCCGGGATCGGCATGGGCAAGACCGACCAGCTCATTGCCGGCTTCGCGGATCGCGTGCGTATTCTTCTGGGTACCGACGACGCGGCCGGCATGCTTGCCGATCACACCCTGGGCATCGTGCTTGACTCGCGCCAGGATGACGCCATCAAGGAGTGGATCGACAAGCTGCAAGTCAAGATCAGCGCCGACATCTTTGACGTCGGCGAGCGTTCCGTCACGGTCACGGCAAGCGTTGGCGGCAGCTTGTTGGGTGAGAAAAATGCCAACACCGAGCTGTTGCTCAACCAGGCCAGCCAAGCTCTGCGCAATGCACAAAATATTGGCGGCAGCAAAATTGAACTGCATGACCCGGCGGCGCGCGAGAAGGCCGACGAGGAACGTGACAGCCACTGGCTGGGTTTGCTGCGCAAGGCACTGGCTGGCGATGGATTGATGCTTTATCACCAGCAGACGATCAGCTTGCAGGATCTGGAGGGTGATTTTTCGGAGATCCTGTTGCGCATGAACGGTCCGCAGGGCGAAGTGTTGCCCGGTTTTTTCATGCCGCTGGCAGAGAAGCACGGCCTGGAAACAGCCGTCGACCGCTGGGTGCTCAGTCACGCGATCGACGCTCTGCAGGCACGCGACAGCCAGGGACAGCAGACCACGTATTTCGTCAAGCTCACCGCGCCGGCACTGCAGGACGCCACGCTGCTACCATGGCTGGCCGCGCGCCTGGGCAAGGCAGCGCTCAAGCACGGTCGCATCGTGCTGGAAATGACCGAGAGCAAAGTCATGACGCTGCTGCGCCCCGCACAGGAGTTCGTCAATGGCTGGAAAAAACTGGGAGGCCAGTTTGCACTGGAACAATTCGGTTCCGGACTCAATTCATTCCAGTTGCTGCAGCATGTCGATGCGGATTACCTCAAGATAGACCGCAGCTACGTGGCAGATTTACCTCTGCACGCGGACAACCAGCGCAAAGTCGCCGAAATCTGCAAGCAGGCCCACGAACTCAATCGCATCACCATTGCCGAATGGGTGGAGGACGCCACCAGCACGTCACTGTTGTTTGCCTGCGGCGTCGATTTTGTGCAGGGCAACTTTCTGCAGGAACCACAGCGGCTGGAATGAGCGGCGGCGAATGCCGGCCAGCACCGTCGAGCCGGGCGTGCGTGGCACGCGGCCGGACCCCAGCAGCCACGTGCGATCGCGCTGGCATGCCGTGATGTGCAAAGCGGCGCTTGCCGGCTTAACTCAGCCGATGACTTGCATCGGCCAGGCGCAGAACGCCCACGCAAAAGCACGCGGCCGGCGAAAACCACGCCGGCGCGTGCTCATGCAGTTCACCCAAAAGCTTATTCGGCGGCAGCGGCGGCAGCGGCGGCCGCTTTGGCCTTGGCCTTGGCAGCAGCTGCGGCAGCAACATCTTCCTTGATGCGAGCGGCCTTTCCTTCCAGGCCGCGCAGGTAATACAGCTTGGCGCCGCGCACCTTGCCCTTGCGCTTGACGGTCAGCGAGTCGATGACTGGGCTGTGCGCCTGAAACACGCGCTCCACCCCGGTGCCATGCGAAATCTTGCGCACGGTAAACGCTGAATGCAGCCCGCGACTGCGCTTGGCAATGCAGATGCCCTCGAACGCCTGAACGCGTTCGCGCGTGCCTTCTTTTACCTTGACGTTGACCACCACGGTGTCGCCGGGAGAAAACTCCGGCAGCTGGCGCGTGATCTGCTCGGCTTCGAACTGTTCAACGATCTTGTTCATGGCAACACCTGTATGTTTTCAATCACTGCGACCAGCATCAGTCGCTTCGTTTTGTCGCCCCTGCGCATGACGAACATGCTCACGGCGAAATGCTTCAAGCAACACTCGCGACTCAGCGTCCAACACGCACTGCGCAAGCAGATCCGGTCGCCGCAACCAAGTACGTCCCAGTGCCTGCTGCCGGCGCCAGCGCGCAATGGCTGCATGATCACCGGACAACAAGACCTCAGGCACCGCACCCAGCGCATCGTGCACCGGCTTGGCGTAGTGCGGGTGATCGAGCAAGCCATCGGCAAACGAATCCTGCTCAGCCGACTGCACGTCGTTCAACGCACCACTCTGCAAGCGACCCACTGCATCGATGATCACCGCTGCCGCCAGTTCACCGCCGGACAGCACGTAATCACCAATGGACAACTCCTCGTCTACCGCATGCGCCAGCAACCGCTCATCCACGCCTTCGTAGCGCCCGCACAGCAAGGCGATTCGCGGCATTGCTGCCAGCGCTTCCACCCTGCCCTGCGTCAGCCGCGCTCCTTGCGGACTGAGGTAAATCACATGCACCGGTTCTGGTGCCGCATTGCGTACCGCATCAAGCGCGGCGCGCAACGGTTCAATCATCATCACCATGCCCGGGCCGCCGCCGTACGATGATGCATCCACCGTGCGATGGCGATCGCGCGTGTAGTCCCGCGGATTCCACGTATACACCTGCAGCAACTCGCGTTGCTGTGCACGCCCGACAACGCCGACAGCAGCACACTCACGCACGAACTCGGGAAACAACGTCACAACATCAATGCGCATGCCTTCGGTCCTGTTGACGCCGTGCGGCATGCGCCGTCAGAAGTCCGGCTCCCAGTCCACCACCATGCGCCGTGCCGCCAGATCCACCAAAACCACCACTGACCCCTGGATAAAGGGAATCAGCCGCTCACGCACACCGTCGCGCACTACCACCACATCATTCGCGCCGGTCGCAAACAGATGACTGACCACGCCCAGACCCGCGCCGTCCGAGGTGAAGACTTCGAGCCCTTCCATATCGGCCCAGTAATATTCGCCTGTGGCTGTTGCCGGCAATTGCTCGCGTGCAACGTGAATGTCCTGGCCAACCAGCAGCGCTGCCTGTTCCCGATCATCCACACCGGGCAGATGGGCCACCATGCCCTTGCCCTGACTGCGTCCGGAGACACCATCGATGCGCGTTACCGTACCGGGCGCTGTACCAAGCTGCCACGGTTGATAATCAAAGATGCGCAACCTCGGTTCGGTCCAGGATTCTATCTTGAGCCAGCCCTGCACACCGTACAAACCGACGATGCGCCCGACCAGGACGCGTCGACCGGCTTCCACCATTTCAGGCTACGGGCTGCAGCTTGCCCGCTTCCTTGACCAAAGCGGCGACTTTGTCAGTCAATTGAGCGCCCTTGGCAACCCACGCATGGACGCGCTCGACATCCAGCTCAAGGCGCTTGTCCTTGCCGGACGCAACCGGGTTGTAATAGCCGATGTTCTCGATGTTGCGCCCGTCGCGCTTGCTGCGCTGATCGGTCACGACAACGTGATAGAAGGGGCGGCCCTTGGCGCCACCGCGCGAAAGACGAATCTTGACCATAGTTAAAGCTCCAGAGTTGCCGATCAACGGCAGCTGCACGACGACGTGCATAGTAAACCCGGCATTTTAGCGGGATTTGACGAAAAGGGAAGCGCTGGGGCGGCGCGAGTGGCTGCCGATCGGCAACGCCCCGACTTGCCGATGGCTGCCCGAGAAGCGCTCGCGTGTCGCTGTCCGGGATCGCGGCCGATGGATTTTCTGCACTTGCTCAGTGCGGCGGCAGCCCACCCATGCCACCCATCCCGCGCATCGCGCCACGCATTTGTCGCATGAGACCTTTCGTTCCCCCACGCGCGAGCTTGGACATCATTTTTTCCATCTGCATGTACTGCTTCAGCACGCGATTGACATCGGCCGGCTGCGTGCCCGAGCCGCGCGCAACGCGCGCGCGCCGCGACCCATTGAGCAGATCCGGATGCCGGCGTTCCTTTTTTGTCATCGAGCTGATGATCGCGATCATGCGGCGCATTTCACCATCATTGACTTTGGATTTGACGCTGTCCGGCAGGCTGGAGACGCCCGGCAACTTGTCCATCAAGCCGGCCAGACCGCCCATGTTGCCCATCTGTTCAAGCTGATCCTTCATGTCATTGAGGTCAAAGCGCTTGCCCTTCATGACTTTCTGGGCAAGCTTCTGGGCTTTCTCCTGGTCGACCTTGCGCTCGACTTCCTCGACCAGCGAAAGCACGTCGCCCATGCCCAGGATGCGCTGCGCTATGCGCTCCGGATGGAACGGCTCCAGCGCATCGGTTTTTTCACCGGCGCCGATGAACTTGATCGGCCTTCCAGTGACATAGCGCACCGACAACGCCGCGCCACCGCGCGCGTCACCATCGGTCTTGGTAAGGATGACGCCCGTCAAAGGCAACGCGTCGGCAAACGCCTTGGCCGTGTTGGCCGCGTCCTGCCCGGTCATGGAATCGACGACAAACAAGGTTTCCACCGGCGTGACCGCCGCGTGCAGCGCCTTGATCTCGTCCATCATCGCTGTGTCGACGTGCAGGCGGCCTGCGGTATCGACGATCAACACATCCATCACTTCGCGCCGCGCCGCCGCGAGCGCAGCGCGGGCAATGGCCACCGGCTGCTCGCCCGCCGTGGACGGGAAAAATGTCACGCCCACCTGATCGGCCAGAATCCGCAGCTGCTCGATCGCGGCTGGGCGGTATACATCGCAGCTGACCACCATCACCCGTTTCTTTTTGCGCTCGGTCAGCAAACGCGCCAGCTTGGCCACGGTGGTGGTCTTGCCGGCACCCTGCAGTCCGGCCAGCAGCACCACCGCCGGCGGCTGCTGGGCGAGATTCAACTCGGTGTTGACCGCTCCCATGACGGCGGTAAGCTCATCGCTGACCACTTTCACCAGCGCCTGCCCCGGAGTCAGGCTCTTGACGACATCCTGGCCGACCGCGCGTGCCTTGATGCGCTGGATCAGCGCCTGAACCACCGGCAATGCGACGTCAGCTTCCAGCAGGGCAATGCGCACTTCGCGCAGCGCCTCGCGAATGTTCTCGTCGGTCAGCCGACCACGACCGCGCAAGCGATTGACTGTTGTGGACAGGCGCTGGCTGAGCGATTCAAACATGAAGGGGCACGCTGCTGAGGATTGGTCGGCAAATATACCAGACGCTCTGCTCGCACCCCGGCGCCGCGATCAGCCGGCGACGGCGCGCTGTGCGTTGATCCAGTCGGCAATGTCATGGATCACCGATGCGTCCACGTGGCCCGGTTTGGCGTAATCCGCAGGTCCAGGTACCGCACCCGCCGGCATGAACAGGTGGCTGAGGCCCGGATATTCCTGCATGCGGACTCGCGTGCTCAGTGAAAACGCCGCCTGCCATTGCGCAAAGTCGTGCTTCGGCGTGACCTGATAGTCGCTTCCACCCTGCAGTACCAGCATCGGCATGGGCAAGTGCTCGGCAACCGTTACCGCGTTGTAACCACGCAAACTGATCCAATAGCTCGCAGGCGCGTGGAAATACAGCTGCGGGCTTGAAGAATGCGCTGCATCGACGCGCGCCAGGGCCGCACGTGCGTGGATTAACGGCGCCAACTGCTCACTCATGGCAGCGGCTGACAACCCTTGCTGCTGTCCGAGGTAACGCATCTGCCGGATGACCGTATCCAGACTCAGGGTGGCTGGTGCCGCCAGCAGAATCAGCCCGGCCAGTTGTGGATCACGTTGGCCCACGCGCGGCGCCATCATTGCGCCCAGGCTGTGGCCGAGCACGAACACCCGTTTTGCATCCACACGCCGCTGCGTGGCCAGCAGCTTCAGCGCCGAGAGTGCATCGTCGGTCACTTCATCATCAACCGTGAGCGGCTTCCCGGCCGTTTGCGCGTCTGCCATCTGCGTCGCGTAAACGCGCGTTCGCTTGTCATAGCGCAACGATGCGATGCCGGCCGCAGCCAGGCCCTGCGCCAGATCACGCAAAGGTTTGTTCGGACCAATGGTTTCGTCGCGGTCGCTCGGGCCGGAGCCGGCAATCAGCAGCACTGCCGGAAACGGGCCAGCACCAGAGGGCAAGGTCAGCGTCCCGGGCAACGGACCCAAAGGAGAGGTCACCGCCAACGGTTGTTCGTGCGCGCCGTCCCCCGTGACCTTGCTCGGCGCTGGCGCCGCATCGGCCGGGACGAGGCGGAAAGTGCTGATCCGTCCATCTTCATCACAGGCAACCAGCGCATCCAGCGGCATCGATGCGAAGGAGACGCGAGTCACCACCATCGACTGCCCGGCGACTGACTTCAGGGTCGGTGCGGCATGCTGTTTATAGGCACCCGCTTGCGTCTGTAACTGGGCCCACACCCGCTGCAGTTTATCGGCCGACAACGCGTGGCTGACCGCGCCATTGAAGTCCTTGCCGGCGTTTGCAAAATCACCGCGTGCCAAAGCGTCAAGCAATGCGCTGGAATGGGCCTGGCAAGTTTGCGGCGCAACTTCTTCAGCGCCGGCCACCGGCACAAGCAGGACCAGGCTCGACAACAGGCACCACAACGTGGGACGAATCATGTTCAGACTCCTCTGCAGAATCAGCGGTTACAGCAAAGCGGGCCAGCGCAGATGAATCAATGATCGTCTGCAATCTGGCGGTAAATCACGTACGAATAAAGGCAAGGAATCACTGCCGCCACTGCAAGAACGCCGAATAGCAACCACGAAGGCGCGCGCACGATGGCACCAAGCACCAGCAACAGTCCTGCCAGCACAAACACCCAGCCACCCAGCCGATGCGTGCGCTCCCACACCGCATCGCTGGCCAGGGTCCACGGCGTGCGAATGCCGATAAATAAATTCTTGCGCAGCTTGCCCATGTAGTTGCCCAACCCCATGAACAGCACGCCGACGGCGAATAGCGCAATGGTTGGCATGGGCACCGCATAACCGGCACCGGCCATGAGCATGAACAGTCCAATCACCAAAATGACGCCCTGCACCGCCAGCATCAGCAGGTAATAAACCGGAGCGAAGGGCGCAATCTCGAAGTGGCGCGGTGAAATCACCGGCAGGATCATCGTCACCAATGTCAGAGCAAGCAGCAGCAACGGGGTAAAGGCGGCTCCCCAGAGACGTGGCATGGTGCCGTTGACGTTGCCGTGCAGGTCCCAGTGCGTGGGCGTTTGTGCGGCCAGATGCGGGTAAAACCAGAGTGCCGCCAGCACGGCAATAAGGAGAAACAGGGCCGACACGGCAAGCGTGGATTTTGCCTGGGACGTCATCGTTTTTCTCCGGCGTTGCGTTTGGCAGGAAACAGATCCAGCAGCATTCGCGCCAGATCCTCGAACACTGTGCTGTTCAGCGAATACACGATGTATTGACCACGACGCTCCGTGCGCACCAGGTCGGCCCGCTTCAGCACGTTGAAATGGTGCGACAGAGACGCCGAGGTCATCGCAAAGTCGGCGCCAATTTCACCCGCGGTCAGCGAGCCGGCCTGCAGCCGCTTGAGAATGGCGCGCCGTGTCGGATCGGCCATGGCTTTGAACACCTCTTGTTGGCGCATGACGCAGGCTGCCTGCACAATATGTGTAGATAATTAGACAATCATCTAATTATTACAAGTGCCGCCAGCCAACGCGTTGCTGCGCGCTGGCGGACGCGTGTGCGACACTCGGCGTATATGCTTACCCACGTCATTTCTCTGCTCGCCATCGTTTTGTATCTGGCCGCCGCCGCCAGCCTTGCACGACCGCTGCTGAGCGGCCGCAAGCCGCTGAATCGACTTGCACTGGCGCTGGCCGGCGTCGCGGTACTCATGCACATGGGCATACTGCTTGGCATGCACCGTGGCGCGCTGGACCTGCATTTCTTTGCTGCCCTGTCGCTGGTGGCATGTGTCGTTGCCGCCTTGACCTTGCTGGTCAACATGTCGCGACCGGTGGCCGCATTGGGCGTTATCGTATTTCCCCTCGCGGCGCTGCTGCTGGCACTGGACAATTTCGTCGCCCCGCCCACCGTGCCGATGCAGATGGACTGGCCGATCAAGTTGCATGTCACCCTGGCCTTGCTGGCATTCAGCGTGCTTTTTATAGCTGCCGTCCTGGCGCTTTTCCTTGCAGCACAGGAGCGGGCACTGCGCGTGCGCAGCTTTGGCAACTGGCTGCGCGCCCTGCCGCCGCTTACGCAGACCGAGGCATTGATGTTTCGCCTGATCAGCGGCGGGTTCGCTTTGCTCACCGTAGCGTTGCTCATCGGCGCATTGTTCATCGAGAACATCCGCAGCCAGCATCTGGTGCACACCACGGTGCTGTCGGTTTTTGCCTGGCTGGTGTTTGGCGCGCTGCTTTACGGACGCTGGCGCCACGGTTGGCGTGGCGCGCGCGCAGTCAACCTGACTTTGCTCGGCATGGTAGTGCTCGCGCTCGGATTTTTTGGTTCAAAGTTCGTTCTTGAACTGGTTTTGCACCGGCCGCTCTAAACTAAATCGCCAAACAGTCAACTATCGGCTCGCGCACCGAGCCGCCGCAGCAGAGCGCGACGCGGCGGGGTGATTTCCACGGTGCGCAAATCTGACCGGCAGCGGCGCGAGCCTGCGTGATTCGCTGCTACCAGCAGGGCTGGTGGCGACATCATTGACCTTGCCCGGACCGGTTGCAGTTGCAACTGCGAGACACCGGGTTTTGCCCCCGGCAGCGTCCTGCAGCTGACGCAATCCTTGGCGAGTTTGCCCGGCCGTGTTTGAGCACAAACCATTGCGGACTAGCAGCATCCGTACACCACGGCGGAAAGCTCAGCGACACGCGTCCAGCGCTTCCACCAGACGCTCCACGCCGACAACCTGCATGTCACCCACGTGATCTTTCCGGGGCGCGTTGGCCTTGGGCACGATTGCGCGTTGAAACCCGTGGTGTGCCGCTTCCTTCAAGCGCTCCTCGCCGTTGGGCACGGGACGAATCTCGCCGGACAGGCCCACCTCGCCAAACACCACGGTGTGCTCGGGCAACGGGCGATCGCGCAGGCTGGACAGCACGGCGAGCAGGACGGGCAAGTCCGCAGCGGTTTCCTGCACGCGGATGCCGCCAACCACATTGACGAACACGTCCTGATCGTACGCTGCCACTCCGCCATGACGATGCAGCACGGCAAGCAACATGGCGAGTCGGTTCTGGTCCAGGCCCAGCGCCACGCGGCGTGGATTGCCCAGCGACGATTGATCGACCAGCGCCTGCACTTCCACCAGCAACGGTCGCGTGCCTTCGCGCGTAACCATCACCGCGCTGCCGGAGGTTGCACTGCTATGCGTGGACAAAAAGATTGCCGACGGATTGGGCACCTCGCGCAGCCCCTTGTCCGACATCGCGAAGACGCCAAGCTCGTTCACCGCGCCGAAGCGGTTCTTGAACGCGCGCAACACGCGAAAGCGGCTGGTCGCTTCGCCCTCGAAGTACAGCACCGCATCGACCATGTGCTCGAGCACGCGCGGACCGGCGATACCGCCATCCTTGGTGACATGCCCCACGAGAAACACGGAGGTACCGGTTTCCTTGGCAAAGCGCGTGAGCTTGGCCGCCGACTCGCGCACCTGGCTGACTGAACCGGGCGCCGCCGGCAGCAGCTCGGTCCAGATGGTCTGGATGGAATCAATCACCAGCACGCGCGGGCGCGACACCATGGCCTGCTCGAGAATGCGCTCGACACAGGTTTCTGCCAGCGCCTGCAGCGGTTCCAGCGGCAAACCCAGACGTTGCGCGCGCGCTGCAACCTGGGACAATGATTCCTCGCCGGTGACATACACGCTGGACAAGCCGACACCGAGCGTACCGAGCACCTGCAACAGCAGCGTGGACTTGCCGATACCCGGATCGCCACCGATCAGCACCACCGAACCTTCCACCAGGCCGCCACCCAGTACGCGATCCAGTTCGCCAATACCAGTGCGCGTGCGCGGTTCGGTAGCCATCGCCACGGAAGTCAGCGGCGTGATGCGCGCCGAGCCAGCGGCATTGCCGGCATAGTTGGAACGCTGCGCGCCCACCGATGCCGCTGCCGCAGAAGCCGGTGTCAAAACGATGGCGCCCAACGTGTTCCACAGACCGCAGGCAATGCACTGTCCCTGCCATTTGGTGTGCTCCGCGCCGCATTCGGTGCAGACGTATGCCGTCTTGGCCTTCGCCATCAATGCCATCCCTCAGTTGTCATGGACGCGGCGCCTGCGCAGCCGCTCGCGTCCAGGTCACGCATTTCATGATGCCCGTAGCGCACGGCGCCGCCATCAATCAGCGCTGACTGCATCTGCTGACCATGGGTACCAACCCGTCCCGTGCAGGGCATAGCGGTCGGCAGCACGCTCAAAGCGATTACGCACACTGACGCCGCCGCAGAGCAAATACAAGGGCAGAAACAGCGGACCAAACAGCAGATATTGATACACGTGCGCGCGCTCGTGGGCGGCTAGCGATATGCGCGGTCCGCCACAACGCCCGGCGCGTTGGGCATAGGTTTGACACGGTGTATCCAGTTGCATACCGGTATGCACGATGACGTTGCCCAGCGTGATCGCGCCGCCCTTGCCCCATGGCCACCGGCCAATAACCCACGCCAGCTCACGCGTTTGCCAGCGCACGCGTGCGCCAAACGGCAAGCCGGCTGCGCCAAGCAGCAGGCCCAGCAAGGTATTGGGCAGCGTCCACAGCATGCCCAGCAACACCAGCGCCAACAGCGCCGGCGCCGCGTTCGCGGCCGATTGTTGTGGCCTGGTCACGGACTTGGTTGCCTCCACCAGCTTGGATTTGCAGCATACCGGCACCATGCTGTCGACAACTACCCGGCGCGATTGAGCCGCTTCTGGAGTCAGTAATGAACAGCCCACTGTCGATCCCCTGCGCGCTCTGCCATGCGCTGAACAGCGTGCCGGCCGAGCGCGTGCGTGAGCAGCCCACCTGCGGCCGCTGCAAGCAGGCTTTGTTCACCGGCCAGCCGTTGATCCTGACCGCCGCGAACTTCGATGCAGTCACCGGTCGCGGCGATCTGCCGGTGCTGGTGGATTTCTGGGCGCCGTGGTGTGGTCCATGCGTCGGCTTCGCGCCGGTGTTCGTCCAGGCGGCAAGTGAACTTGAACCACAGTTGCGCCTGGCCAAGCTGGACACCGAGGCGCAACCAGAGCCGGCGCAGCGTTTGGCCATCCGCAGCATTCCCACGCTGATCATGTTTCAGCAGGGCCGCGAGCTTGCGCGGCAATCCGGCGCCTTGAGCGCTGCGCAGCTGCGGCAGTTCGTGCACTCTGCATTGAAGCAATCCTGAGCCGGCGCCCAGTCACCGCGACAACCATGCCTTCCTGCACAGTCAGGTAATCTCACTGCCGGTTACGATCCAACTTTGACCGGTGGGGACTTCAACTGTGCATACATCTTTGCAAACCGCCGCGCTGACCGCGCTGCTGGTGTTTGGCTGCGCGTTCTCCGCCGCGGCTGCCGACACCCCCAAACCGCCTGCGCCGTCCGCTGCCGCCAGCAGCAACGGCTTCCACCTGCCGCCACTGCCCGCTGACGCGCACGTCGCGCAGTCAACCAGGGTGAGTGGCAAGACGCTGAAATACACGGCCACGGTCGGCTCGCTGCCAGTGCGAGATGAGAAGGGCAACATCACCGGCGAAGTCGTGTTCACCGCCTACACCATGCCCGGCAAGGATCGGCCAGTGACGTTCGCCTTGAACGGCGGCCCGGGAGCCTCCTCGGTGTATCTGAACCTGGGCGCGATCGGCCCCAAGCGCGTCAACTTCGGCGTGGAAGGCGACAAACCGTCGGCACCGGCGGTGTTGCACGACAACCCTGGCACCTGGCTCGGCTTCACCGACCTGGTCTTCATCGATCCGATCGGTACGGGTTTCAGTCGTGCGCTGGTCGAGGACAAGGAAGCCACCAAACAGTTTTACAGCACCGACAACGACATCAAGTATCTGTCACGGGTGATCTACGACTGGCTGCTGAAAAGCGGGCGCATGACCTCGCGCAAGTATCTGGTTGGCGAAAGCTACGGCGGTTTTCGCGGCCCGCGTATCACCGCTTACATGCAGACCCAGCTGGGCGTGGCGATGAACGGGGTGGTGCTGCTGTCTCCGTATCTGGACCCGGCCGCATCCGATGACCACGACGTATCCCCGCTGCCGTGGATGCTGACTTTGCCCTCGATTGCTGCCGCGCACCTGGAACGCGAACACAAACTCAGCGCCGCAGCGATGGCGCCGATCATCGACTACACGCGTACGACTTATGCCAGCACCCTGCTCAAGGGCCGCGCCGACCCGGCGGCCACCGCTGCCATGATCACCAAGGTTGCGCAGCTGACCGGGCTCGATCCGGTGTTCGTGCAGCGCTCCGGTGGCCGCATCGAAACCCAGGCGTACCTGCGCGAGGTCTACCGTGCCGAAGGCAAGCTTGGCAGCCGCTACGATTCGAACGTCACCGCGTGGGATCCGTTTCCGAACGCGCCGCATCAGCAAACCGGCGATCCGATCTTGAACGGGATCATCGCGCCAACGACCAGCGCCATGGTCGACTTCATGACGCGCACGGTGGGCTGGAAGCATGAGGGTCGATACAACGCGTTGAGTTACGCGGTGAACAAGCTTTGGCACGACGACGAAGGCGCCAATTTTGGTTCGGTCACCCAGCTGCGCGAAGCGGTGGCAAATGATCCGGGTCTGCGCGTATTGATCGCCCACGGCTGGGACGACCTGTCCTGTCCGTTCATGGCCTCGGTGCTGATCGTCGACCAGATGCCGGCAATGGGCGATGCAAGCCGGGTACAGGTAAAAAACTATCCCGGTGGCCACATGTTCTACGCCCGGGCGGATAGCCAGGCCGCCCTCACCGCGGACGTGCGCGCGCTGTACGGCGTGCAATAGACGAGCTGCGTGGCCAGCGCGCCTTGACCAGCACGCTGACGCGCCGCATGCCCAGCTCGACGCGCCTCTGGCCGCTGCCGCTGCCCAGCGCGGACAGCCGTCAGACGGTAGCGCTTGCGCTGACGATCAAGGCACTGACACTCATGGGCTGATGCACCGCGCGCACCGCGCGTCAAACCTGGCGAGAGTCGCGACAAACAGGCCGGGGCTACGGGCACTGCCCGCCTTGCGAAATTCAAGCATGGAGCGCAGCCAATGCTCGGCTGCGCTCCTCAAGGAATCAGCGCGCCGCTGCTCCGGTGCGCACCAGGTACTGCACGCTGAACATGCGCTGCGGGTCGAGCCACGCGCGCTCCACCGCCAGTCCAGCCTTGGCCGCGAGACCGGCAAATTCTTCCAGCGAATATTTGCAGCTGTACTCGACCTGGATCGCCTCGTCCGCGGCGAATTTGACGCGGTTCCGACCGACGTTTACCTGTTGCGCACAGCAGCTGACAAGCTGCGTCTCCACGCGACCGGCCATCGGGTTGTAGCGCGCGCGATGGGCAAATGCTGACAAGTCGAAGTTGCTGCCGATCTCGCGGTTCAGTCGCGTCAGCAGGTTCAGCGTGAACTCGGCGGTTACGCCAGCGCTGTCGTTGTAAGCCGCCTCGATCAATGCCGGATCTTTCTTGAGATCCACGCCAATCAGGATGCCGCCCGATTCCCCCATCTCGGTACGCATCTTGCGCAGCAGTTCGATCGCCTCACGATTCTCGAAGTTGCCGATGGTGGAACCGGGAAAGTAAATGACCGTGCGCCGCGGCGCACTGGGCGCGATCGGCAGACGCAGGGGTTTGCTGAAATCTGCACACAGCGGCTGCAGCGGCAGCTGCGGGAATTCAACCGCCAGGCGGGCGATGGACGCGTGCAACGGCGATGGCGAAATCTCCACCGGAACGTATGCCACCGGCGCCTCGACATGCTGCAGCAGCAGTTGCGTCTTGAGCCCGCTGCCGCTGCCATATTCCACCAGACGCACGCCTCTGCCCATGGTGTGCGCAATATCCCGCACATGCTCGCGCATCAACGCCAGCTCGCACGCGGTCAGGTAATACTCCGGCTGCACGCAGATCTTGTCGAACAGTGCCGACCCGCGCTCGTCGTAAAACAACCACGATGGCAGATGCTTGGGCTTCTGACTCAAGCCGCGGCTTGCCGCCGCCAGTACCTGTGCGCTGCCAACACCCACATCATCCCCGCCTGGTCCACACGGTTGCACGCTGCTCATCGGTCTTGTCCCAGTCGCAATCCCGCAAATTGCCAGCGGGCATGTGGTGGAAAGAAATTGCGGTAGCTGGCCCGGATGT
>JBBSSI010000040.1:0-18679 GCA_038242205.1 Lysobacterales bacterium | reverse complement strand
GTCCAGGAACCGCTCGCGCCGCGTCGGCTTCTTCTTGGCTTCAAAACTCAACGAGGCAAATGAACGCTGTTTCATCGCGGATGCGCTTCCTGGTGGCTCATCGCTATGATGCCTCAGACGCGGAATAGATCAGAGCATCCTGAGAAGTGTTTGAAATTGATAAAGTTACTTTTAATCCCGTCAATTATTATTTTCGCACCTATCGTTTGTGCTGACGGAAGTAGCAAAGGCTATATCTATGATGGTGCGGCTGTTGGAGGTCAAAGAGCGATTGTGTTCAACAGTACGCACTATGAAGTCAGTGAACAAAATAAATCAAGCGCTGGTGTAGATGCCCATGGCATGGATTCGGTGGTGGATTCAAAGACTGCGGAAACAATCTTTATCATTGTATTTCCGGACCCTTGAATGTTGCTATCCCCAGGAAGCTTTCTAATTCCAACTCCGACTGGACATATAATGGAATATCATGCAAATCGAAACGCGCGCGGCAGCGCGGTGTGTATACCGTTTCTTGCAGATTAGGAATCCATGGTGCTGCAAATACGATCAAGTTTTCAGTTCTGCACGGAATTCTGTCTTTTAGAAATACTCCGATAGGGGGACGCAGCTTGTTTAAGCTTCGTTGGCAAGCTGGAATATTCTCTGACGATGTAGCGGATAAAAGAGATCAGTAGGGCGGAGATCAGATAAAACCCGGGTTCATTTGCTTGTTGCGGCAAGAGTCTGAGTAGCAGCCCGAAGCGGGTTGAGCCCACCGCAGATTGCCGGGTGACGGGTGGTGACCGGTAAGGACCCTTCCGGCATCACTCACAGTGCTGCAGGAGACGTCACTGGCGCAGGTGAGCGCTCGAAGCTGCCGGCGAAGCCGGGGAAAACTACCGGGCTCTCGTAGCCGTCGGCTGAAACGGCGGACACGCCGAAAAACCAGTTGTCGATCACCACATTCCCGAGTACCGCATTATCAACGTCACCGACGGCGCGCGCGTGTTGCCACTGTGCCGCGGTGGTGTCGCGCCAGTGCACGCGGTAGCCGGCGGCGCCGGGCACCTTGTTCCAGTGCACGGTGGTGTCGGTGGCCAGTGCGCCTTCAATGGTCACGCCGGTGGGCGGCGCTGGCGCGCGACTCAACGCGGCCATGGTGATGGCGTTGAGTGCAGTGACGCGCGCCAGATAGCGAAAATCGATGCCATCGATGGCGTCGCCGTAGCGGATGCCACGATCCTGATCGGTATGGCCGATGCGCAAATCCTGATGCTGACGGGTGTAATCCTCATGCGCTTCGGTGACGCGCACGGCCGGGAAGCCTGCCTGCAGAAACGGCACCTGGTCGCCACCGCGGCCAAAGCGGTCGGTGCGATAGACCATGACGACGTTGAAGTCGGGCAGGTAGCCGTCAGCGAGATGGTCCATAAAGCGGGCAAGGTTGCGCGAGGGCGAATCCACTTCGCCGCCGTGATAGCGCCGGTAATTTGCCTGCTCCAGGGTTTCGTTGCTCTTTGTGCCCTCGGAGAACACGCGCACCGTGGTGTTGTCGATCACGCCGTTCTGTCCGCGGCTGTTGCCGACAATGTCGTTGTTGAGCTCCGCTTCGACCTGCCAGCCTTGCGCCACCGCGTAGTCGGCCAGCACCTTGCCGCCGTACAGGCCTTGCTCCTCGCCCGACAAAGCGGCAAACACGAGCGTTGCGTCGTTGTCCTGGGTCGACAGCAGCCGTGCGGCCTCGATCAGCGCGGCAACCCCGGAGGCGTCGTCGTTCGCGCCGGGAGCATCGCTCGTGATGTTCATGACGTCGGTGACGCGTGAGTCGAGATGTCCCGTGATCACGATGACCCGTTGCGGGTCGCGCTTGCCGCGCTTGATCGCCACCACGTCCATCACTTCAACCGATTGCGGCGCGCGTTTGCCGGTAAAGGTTTGTGCAGGTGTCACGACCTCGATGCAGCCGCCGCAGTCGCGTGAAATCTTTTCAAACCGTGACTTCACCCAGCGTCGCGCCGCGCCAATGCCGCGCTTGTTCGATGCGGTTTCTGACAAGGTGTGTCGCGTACCGAAGCCGACCAGGGCAGCGATTGTGGCGCGCAGTTCCGCCTCGCTCGGTGCGTCAGCCAGCGCATGCAACGTGGGCTGTTCGCGCGCGATAACCGGCGATGACAATGTCGCGGCATAGGTGCCGTTGAATGCAAGCAATAGTCCAAGTACGGCGCTTGTGCGGAGCATGTACGGTGTCCCCAACTTGACGAAACTCGACCATACAACACGCACGAGAGTCGCGGGCCCCGCAAATGGCGAGGCCCACTTCCCATTCGGGAAGCAGGCCTCGGGTAGTTTCTTGTAGAAATATCGACGACGCTCCTTGGCGCCGTCGATACCCGGTGTGCCGCTTATTGCGCGGTCAGAGTCACGTCATCCAGGACGAACGAGGTCGCCAGGGAAACATCCTCCTTGCCCGTGAACCTGATCGACACGGTCTGCCCCGCATACGCCGCCAGACTGTTGGTGTGCACCGCGTAGCCGGTGGCCTTGTTGAGGTTGGAATACGTTGCCAGCGTCTTCAGCAATGTCCCTGCCGTGTTGTACACCGCCACCTTGAGCGTGTCGTAACCGCGAGTCGTGCTGGTTTCGGCGCTGTCAACGTGCAGGTAATACGACAAATTCACCGTGCTCTTGCCGCTGGGGATGGTCACTGTCTGCGAAGCGGTGTCGGTGTGTGAGGAGCCATAGCCGTCCATCCACACAAACCAAGTACCGCCGTGGGCTGCCTGACCGCCGCAGCTGCTGGTGGTGCACAGCGCGCCGCTGCTGATCGTCCATGGCGTGGCCGTGCCCGTTTCAAAACCGCCGTTGACGATCATCTGCGATGACCCGCCGCCGCCACCGCCAGCAACCGTCACCGATTGCGTCTTGGTGTTGGTCGCGTTTCCATTGTCAGTGACTGTCAGCGATACGCTGTACGTGCCGCCGGCAGCGTACGTGTGACTCGGATTGGTCGCTGTCGAGGTGCCGCCATCGCCGAAGTTCCATGCGCGCGACACGATTGACCCGTCACTGTCGGTGGAACTGTCGGTGAAGTTGACCGCCAGTCCGCTGATGGTGTCGCCGAAATTTGCCACCGGCGTCTGGTTGCCCGGAGGAGGCGTGCCGCCGCCAATGTGGCTGTTTACCTGGTCGAGCTTGAAGCTGCCGAACCCGGTGGCCAGATCCCATCCGACGGACGCAGTCTCTCCAGCGTTGTTGCCAGAGGTGACGTCGTGATAATCCGCGGCTGTCAGCGTCTGATACAGGTACGGTGCGGCAAAGGTCAACGAAGGATGGGTGGCGAGCAGGCGCGCCCACGATCCGGCAAACAGTGGTGCCGCAAGGCTGGTGCCGCCAACCTGCTGAATGGCGCCGTTGACGATGATCTTGGAGCCACTGTTTGGATCGGCGTCGAACGACAAGTCAGGTACGCCGCGCTTGGTGCCGCCCAGTACGCCTGCCTGCCAGCTGGGTTTGGCTTCGAACTTGCTGGGGCTGCCGCCGCCGCCGCTCCACACTGTCTCGCTGGTGTACGTGGTAGTCGTGGCATTCAACGTGGTTCCGCCGACCGCGACCACACCCGGCGAGCTGGCCGGATAGCTGGGAGTAATGCCGCCGTCGCCGCACTCGTCCGCGCCGGAGTCACCGGAGGAGACCGAAAAAGTCTGCCCCTGCGCAATACCCTGCTGGAAAATCTGGTCGTCTGCTGCGGCGGAGCCGTCGCCTTGCGCCGAGGTTTCGCATTCGCCCAGCGACACGTTGATGATTTTCGTCGCGTTGGCGGACACGATGGCGTTGAAGTCCGCCGTGAGGTTGGCGTTGGACAGGGTCGGTATGTTGTAGAAGATGAGCTTGCCGACCTTGCCGCCGGCCATGCCGACGATGTCCTGGCTGTCCAGGTTCCATTCCACGACGCCGCTGGCGTCCGTACTGGTGCCGTTGGTGTTCACTGTCTGCGTGGTCACCGTGGACAGTCCGTTCTGCGCGGTAAAGGAATTCAGATCGGTGATGGTCTGGGTGATCTTGCCCTGCGTGACGATACCGACGGTCACCCCAGCCGCTGTCGCCAGCCCGTTGCCCCCGTAAATGGAGGAGAACTCGGTCGGGTTGTGACCAGTTACCGCCTGCGGGTGGAAGCCCGCCTGCGCCTGTACTGCAAAGGTGTGCGCCTGATGCACGTTCTGCAGGCCGATCACGGAAAGCACGCTGTCCTGCAGCGCCGCCGGAATCTGCGGGGCATTGGTATTCATGAATGCGGCGCGGCCGTCATGCGTGGTGACCCGTGCAAACGTGGTCTTGAACGCAGCGCGCGCGGTATCCGCACGTCCGTCCGCCGATACCAGCATGCGGTTTGGGGCGATAACGATGTTGGTGAAGCCGGCAGTCTTCAAATATGCCGCGACGGCGCTGGCCTGATCGGCAGTGGGCGCGTGATCGGCGCTGAACTGCGCGCTGGTCATGGTGCGCTGGACCATCGACAGGGTGGACGTCTTGGCGCTGGAGATGAAGCTTTGCAACTGCGTGGGATTGCGCAGTTTCAACGCAACCTCAATATGCATCGGCTCGGCTGCAGGCAGTGCGCCGTTTGCGGTATCGCCGGTGCGCAGGACAGTAGCGTGCTGTGCCAATGAGACAAAAGCCGTTGGGCCGGGAACGGCTGGAAGGGTGGCGGCACTGATTGCCGTGGCGCAACCAATGGAAATGGCGGCCACAAGCAGCTTGAGATGGAATTGACTATGCATCTGGAACTCCCGAAAGATAATTGAAGGCGAGCACAGCCTTTGCAGCAGCGCAAACCCCATGTTTGAGTGTCACGGAAAGCCGCGGCACCGCCGTTTTCTTCTCCAGAATCGCTGCTGTTGCACTCCCGGTCCCACCGCTCCGCATTACTCCCTGCAAATCGGAATGCGAAGTTTCGCGGACTCCTTGCGATTACGGCAGCAAAATCGTTCAGCCAGCCTCGCGTCGGTGAACGACAAGGAAACTGCGACTGTTGACCCATGCGCGTCAATAGGATTTTTTCCGCGTCGAATAGCCGTTTTTGTGATGAAAGACACCTTCTTCATTCGCAAGAAATAACGGCATGCGGACACGCAAATCCAATACAGTGAAAAACAGCATCTTGGAATGATTCGTGACGCAAGAACCTGCGTTTGATTCTGGTTTCAGAAAATCACGGGGAGCCAGACAAATTACGGGTGTTTATCTTTGATTCATCCTTTCCACCGTGCTCGCGACGAACTCACCTGCGGCAAGTGACGGTACGCAAGCCATTGCAAGTGAGCGAAGCGCCATTCGAGTGGCGGTGGAGGCTGCCGATTCCGCTTGCGGGCCCGCGATCGCGCTGCTGATAGCTGTATCGCTGCCGTTTTGCGCCGCGGGCGAAATCGCCGGTGTCGATACGGCACTGGAGCTTGCATCACGCTGGCTACATGCGACTGCCACGGCCCGCGAGTGTGGAATCGCGGCTCACGTCGGGGGTCCAGCAGCCTTGTTACCGCCTTGTGTCCGGTCGCGTTGCTCTCCGGCAGCAGGCACATGAGACGATAGGGCGATGACCGCATCCGACATTGCGCAGGAAGGGCGCCGCGTGACGATCGTCGGCGGCGGTCCGGCAGGCCTGATGGCCGCCGAAGCGGCTCGCGCGGCTGGCGCCCAGGTTGATGTCTACGACGCGATGGGGTCAGTCGGCCGGAAGTTTCTGTTGGCCGGCAAGGGCGGTCTCAACCTCACGCATGGCGAGCCGCCGGTGCCGTTTGCCAAGCGTTACGGCGACCGCGCTGTAGCGGTTGCGCGCTGGCTGCAAACATGGGGCCCGCAGGATGTGCGCCACTGGGCTGGCGAACTTGCCGTACCTACCTTCGTCGGCAGTTCAGGGCGCGTGTTTCCCACTGACATGAAGGCCGCGCCCTTGCTGCGCGCGTGGTTGCGCCGCTTGCGCGAGGCCGGAGTGGTTTTCCATATGCGTGAGCGCTGGTTGGGCTGGAACGAACACGGCGCGCTGCGCTTTGTCGGGCCGGCCGGCGAGCATCTGCTGGCGTCGTCAGTCGTCGTGCTCGCACTGGGAGGAGCGAGCTGGCCGCAGTTGGGGTCCGACGGGGCGTGGGTGGAGCCGCTGCGCGCCGCTGGGGTTGATGTGGCAGCCCTGAAACCGGCGAACGGTGGATTCAACGTGGCGTGGAGCGCGCATCTGCGCCAGCGGCATGCGGGTTCCGCGCTTAAATCAGTGGTTGCGCACTGGACCGATTGCGCCGGGGTCGAGCATGCCCGGCAGGGCGAGTGTGTCATCACTGAATACGGTGTCGAAGGCAGCCTGATTTACGCGATGGGCGCCGATTTGCGCGAGCGGTTTGCCCGGCATGGCGAGGCACATGTGCGGCTGGATCTGGTACCGGGCTGCAGCGAAGCTGTGCTTGCCGCTCGCTTGGCGTCGCGTGGCAAGCACAGCGTGGGCGACTGGCTGCGTCGCCGCGCGCACCTTGATGCAACCAAGGTGGCATTGGTGTTTGAGTTGCTCGATAAAGCCGTACTGACGGACCCGTTGGCCCTTGCGGCACAACTCAAGGCGTTGCCGCTGCGCTTGCAGGGGCCGCGACCAGTGACCGAGACCATCAGCAGCGCAGGCGGCGTGCGCCTGGAAGCGCTGGATGCGGACCTGATGGTGCTCGCTCGCCCGGGCTTGTTTATCGCCGGCGAGATGCTGGACTGGGAAGCGCCGACCGGCGGCTACCTGCTTACCGCGTGCTTCGCCAGCGGGCGGATTGCCGGGCTCGGCGCGGCGCGCTGGGGGTTGGGCTGACCGCGCCGATCGTGACGCGAATGGTGCACAAGCCATTGCGCGCAGGCGGCGTGCGCCAGACAGGCCCGTTCGCCTCACGGCCAAGACGCGTACCCATGTACCGTTACGGGTCCACCTGGCGCTTGCGCTGCCGCCGCCAGTCGCGCGGCGGGGATGGTGGCTCAACTCCTTCAAGCTGAGTTTGCAATGACCATGCATCGTGTCTGGCGTGTACTGATTTATCTGGGCGACGGTGCACTGCTGATCCCGTGTGCGGGGCTACTTTTTGCGTGGCTGCTCGCGGCTCCGGCCAGTCGACGACTTGCCTGGTACTGGCTGGTCGCCGTGCTTGTTGTGGGCGGCGGCGTGGCGTTGAGCAAGTTGCTGTATATGGTTTCGGGATTGCGCCCGGCCGGCTGGAACTTCATCGGCCTCAGCGGGCATGCGGCCCTCTCGTTCCTGTTCTGGCCGTCGCTGGCCGCGCTGGCAGGCAGCCGTAATCGGCGTGCGCTGCGCATCATCGTGATTGCGCTGGGCGGATGCCTCGCGTTTGCCATCACGACCGCGAGTTGGGTGCTGCGCGACCATTCCCTGGCGGAAGTGGTATTGGGCGCCGCGTGGGGTGCGTTGGTTGCCGGTGCGTTTCTGGCGATCGCCTGGCGGCATGTGATGCCGGCAGCGTCGACCCGCACGTGGATGATCGTGAGCCTGGCGCTGTTGGCCTCCCTTGCGTTTGGCCGCGAGTTTCCGTCCACGCGCGTCCTCAGCTGGATCGCTTCGCAGGTGACTGAAACTCGCAGCGTTCATACCCGCACCGATCTGGGTCCACAGGCCCAGTTGTCGAAAAAGGGGAAGCATCATCGGCCGGTGCAGTCACCAGATGCGCCCACACGTATCTCGCCGCCAGAAAGCCGAAACTGATGCGTAGCTAGAGGCACGCGCTTGAACACGCGAAGCACGGAGGGGCATGTGACCCGTCGTGTCGATGCGCAGGCGCATCCATCGCTTGCACGCTGGAAGTCAGACGGACCCTGGCTGGGCTGTCCGTAATCCACATCACAGCCATTCCGGTCGATGCGCAGGCGCGTCCATCGCTTGCAGGTTGAAACTCCGACGGAGCCCGCCAAGGTTGTCCCTGGTTCACAGCCATGCCGGCCAGCTTTTCGTGCGTACGTTCAGCGTCCGATCTGCGGGCGGGCTCGGCTGCCAGCTTCGATGCTCTGGCAGGACGCCGATGCAAGTCGCGCCGTTGCCAATGGCTGGGTGCGGCAATGGACCTGTCGAAATATCTCAGGTTCCTGCCGCTGCCGGTGCGCATTTCGCCGATTACTTGCAACGGTGGGAATCAGCGTTGCGCCATAACACTGCGCCCACGGTCGGCCAAACGCGGCGACGTTCCTGCCCGCACTTTGGCCCGAGCCACGGCATGCCTGCCGGAACAGCGTAGGCGTTCAGCAAAGCGGTGTCGGTAAACTTTACAAAACGCTTGATTTTCGATCCCGTTCAAGAAATTATGTGTCATGTAATCAATCAGTTAGCTACTTGGCATGTGGATTGCTTTGTACATAACACCAAACCTCCACCTGACTCGTTAGGAGCCATGTTATGAAAACGTACAAAACTTTAAGCCTCATGGGGCTGGCCATGACCAGCCTGTTCGCAGCTCAAGCCTTCGCCGCTCCGTGTCCGGTTGCTCCAGTCACAGGCGTGCAGACCTACGGCGGCCCAGTGTGCATCGCTTCGGTTGGTCAAGACGGCCCAGGTACGGGTCTGGTTGATATCCTCAGCCTCAAGTCTGCCAGTAACCCGAACGGTATCGTCACTGGCGGTCCCAACATCAATCCGTACAATCAGCAGTCAACGCCAAGTTCCATATGGAGCATCGGCGCCACCGGCGCGAGCGAGAACAAGATTGTTTTGGAAATCGCGGGTAATGCCAATTCGAACACGTTCGGTATTTATGATCCGAACAATTCGGCAAATTCGTTGCAGCTGTTTGCTGGCGCCGCTGCTGCTGGCTGGTCGACGCAGTTGAGCAATCTGGGTAACGGCAAATATGCGGCGACCTATTTTGATCAGGGCGGTATTTTTGCGGGTCAAGCGTTTGCCACGTTTAGTGTGACAAACCAGTTTGGCTATTACCTGGGTACCTCCGGCGGCACGTTCTTCTCCGACGCCGGGCTGAATGCCGGCGGGATGGCACAGATGGTGGCGTTTGCAGGCAACAATCAAACCAAGCTGCAGTCAGCCGGCATCGGCGGTCTGTTCCTCTCGAACGAGTACCTGTTGGCTTGGGAAGACCAGGCCTTCGCGAACTCGGACCTCGACTACAACGACTTCCTGGTATTGGTAGAGTCGGTCTATCCGGTTCCAGAGCCGACAGTGCTCGGCATGTTCGGTCTTGGTGCGCTGCTGATTGGTGCCGCCGCAGGCCTGCGTCGTCGCCGCGAAGACGTCTAAGCGCGCAATCGCTGCAGATTTGAAGCAAGCTGAAAGTCGTTTGATCACAAGTGGCTCGCCGTTTCGGCGGGCCACTTTTGTTTCGTGTTCGCCGATCAGAAACGGGTTGCGGTCCCAGCCAACAGAAGTCCGCTTCTTGTGCGGCTGACAGTACGCCTCGACGCATCCCATGCTGGTCCTCGCGGGCGTTCTTGAGGTCCGGGACCCGACGCACAGCACTGATACACTCAACATGTCTTGCACCTTCAGGGAGAAACTCCGTCATGCAGCCGCTGAGGATTGATTTGATCGCAGCCGCGCGGCCGAACTTCATGAAGGTTGCGCCGCTGTACCACGCGTTGCACGATCAGCCGTGGTGCCGCTTGCGCCTGGTGCATACCGGTCAGCATTACGATCAGAACATGTCCGCCGCGTTTTTTCGGGATCTGAAATTGCCCTCGCCCGACCTGCACCTGGATGTGGGCAGCGGCAGCCACGCCGAACAGACCGCCAACGTGATGCTCGCCTATGAGCGCGCGTGCATCGACGGCCGCCCGGATTTGATCGTGGTGGTGGGCGACGTCAATTCGACGGTTGCCTGTGCCCTCGTCGGCACGAAGCTGCATGTCCCCGTGGCCCATCTGGAAGCTGGTTTGCGCAGCGGTGATCGACGCATGCCCGAGGAGATCAACCGGCTGGTGACCGATGCCATTGCCGACATCCTGTGGACGCCGTCGCCCGACGGCGACGAGAATCTCGCGGCGGAAGGCGTGCCTGCGGAAAAGGTCACGCGCGTCGGCAACATCATGATCGATTCCTATGAACTCATGCGCGAGCGCATCGAGGCCAGCGGCGAACGCCAGAAGCTCGGGCTGGATGGTCGCGAATACGGCGTGGTGACGCTGCATCGTCCTTCCAACGTGGACGAGGCCGCGCCGCTCACCGCCCTTGTGGCGCAGCTGACGGGCATCGCGGCCAGGCTGGCGCTGGTGTTTCCCGTGCACCCGCGCACGCGCAAGAATCTGCAGGCCTTTGGTCTGTGGAGTGCACTGGTCGAGGCGCCCGGCATGCATGTCACCGAGCCGCTCGGCTATGTCGATTTCATGAATCTGGTATGCGGAGCGCGGCTGACAATCACCGATTCGGGCGGCGTGCAGGAGGAGACCACGTACCTGGGAATTCCCTGCCTGACGCTGCGCACGACCACCGAGCGGCCGATCACCATCACCCAGGGCAGCAATCGTCTGGTGAGCGCCAGCGAGTTGGTGGCAGCAGTGGACGAAATTCTTGCCGGCAACTGGACGCACGGTCGCAAGCCCGAGCTGTGGGACGGACACACCGCGGCACGCGTCGCGGCCGATATCCGCCGCCGCTTGCTGGGCACGTCAGCTGATGTGGACAGCGGAGCCGCGCATGCTGCGACTGCCGACCCGCGTGCGCTGGGCAATGCCTGAATTGGTCAGCGCGCGCGCGCTCTTCTTTCAGCGCCGACAAGCAGCTCTTGTCCACGGGGTCGTGCAGCCATGCATGTGATCGTCATTGCCAGCTATGTGATCGCCGCCGTCGCGTTTCTCGTCGGCACGGCGTTACTGGCAGTCAGTTGGCGTGGCCAGCGTATCGGCGCCCTGTTGCTGCTGGCGATGGTGGCGTCGGTCGGTTGGGGTGCATTTCTGGCGTACGCAGAGTGGCAGCGCACCGTGGCGGTCAACTGGGTGCTGCTGGCCGAGACTTTGCGCTACGGAGCGTGGCTGGTTTTTGTCAGCGCGTTGTTCAGTACGTGGAGCATGTCCGGGCTGCTGCGCGGTTTGCGCGTCGCCGCGCACGCGCTGTGGATTGGACTGGCGCTGTACTGCCTCGTGCCGGCGGCCGGCTTGCTGGCCATCCCGAGCTTGCCGTTCAGCGTCAGCGTACCGCTGGTTGGCGTGCTGGTGCTTGCGCTTGTGGGCCTGGTGTTTGTCGAACAGATTTATCGCAACGTCGAACCTCAGCAGCGTTGGGCGCTGAAATTTCTGGTCATCGTGCTCGGCGTGATGTTTGCCTATGACATCTTTCTGTATTCGTACGCCGTGCTGTACCGGCAATTCAACCTGAGCGCGTGGGCCGCGCGCGGCTTCATCAATGCGCTGCTGGTACCGCTGTTGCTGGTGGCTGCGGCACGCAACCGCGGATGGTCACTGCAGGTCGGGGTATCGCGCCGCGCCGTGTTTTATTCGACCAGCCTGCTGGTGGTGGCGTCCTACATCATCGCCACCGCGGTCGGTGGCTATTACGTGCGCTTGTACGGTGGCGACTGGGGACGGGTCGGGCAGATCACGCTGGTGTGCCTTGCCTTGTTGCTCATGCTGCTGATCGGGTTTTCCGGTCAGGCACGCTCGCATTTACGCGTGTTCCTGCACAAGAACTTCTTCAGTTTTCGCCACGACTATCGCGAAGAGTGGCTGCGCCTTACCGCTACGCTGTCAGCCAGCGACGCCGAGCTGCCGCTGCGCGCGGTGCGCGCCGTGGCGCAGATCATGGACAGCCCGGCAGGCGCGTTGTTCATGCACGACGAAGAGCGGGATTTTGTGTTGGAGGAGCGCTGGAACATGGTCACGCCAGCGGGCCTGAAACTTGGCCGCCAGCTTCCGGCGTTCGAGTTCATGCGCGAGCGCCGCTGGATTTACGACCTGGGTGAATCGCCGCCGCTGGGTGACGAACGCCTGCGCGCGCCATCCGAACTGAGCCGTCTCCCGCGCGCGTGGCTGGCGGTACCGCTGATCCACGAGGACAAGCTCATAGGTTTTGTAGTGCTGGCTCAGGCGCGCGCACCGCGCGCCTTCGACTGGGAGGACACCGACTTGTTGCGGGCCGCCGGCAGTCAGGTGGCTGGTACCTTGGCGCAGGCAGCCGACGCCAGACGCGTGGCTGAAGCCCGCCAGTTCGAGGGCTTCAACCGACTCACTGCGTTCCTCATGCACGATCTGAAGAATCTGGCCGCCCAGCAATCACTGCTGCTGCAAAACGCCGAACGGCACAAGCACAATCCCGCGTTCGTGGACGACATGTTGACGACCGTGGCCAATTCCGTGCAACGCGTGTCGCGACTGCTCGAACAACTGCGCGGCGAAGCGACGCCGGCGCGGCAGGCGCGCGTGCAGGTTGCCAGTGTGATCGACAAGGCGCTCGGCGAATGCAGCGCGCAGTCGCCGCGACCGGAGTATCAGCAAGGTGCGGAAGACCTCTGGCTGCGCGCCGATGCCGAGCAGCTGGCGACGGTGCTTGGGCACGTGATTCGCAACGCGCAGGACGCGGCGATGGAGCATGGCCATGTTACCCTGCGCGTGCAGCGCGCGGCGGGTCGCGCCGCGATTGAAATCGAGGACGATGGAGCGGGCATGGATGAGGATTTCATCCGCAATCGGCTGTTCCAGCCATTTTTTACCACCAAGGCGAGCAAGGGCATGGGCATCGGCGCCTATCAGGCCCGTGAATACGTGCATTCGCTGGGCGGAGCCATGCACGTGACCAGCACGCCGGGACAGGGCACCGTGTTCACCATCCAGTTGCCGCTGGCCGAGCCAGCCGGTGACGCCAAGCCGGCCGTCACTTTGCGAGCCGCATCATGAGCGAAGCCCGAGGCTGCCTGTTGATCGTCGAGGACGACGTCGGGCTGCAAAGCCAGCTGCGCTGGAGCTTCGAAGACTACGACGTGTTCATTGCCGGTGATCGGCCGACGGCGCTCGACATGCTGCGCAGCCAGAAGCCAGCGGTGGTGTTGCAGGATCTCGGTCTGCCTCCGGATGCGACCGGCACCGCCGAAGGCTTCGCCACGATCACGGAAATTCTGCAGGAAGCGCCGCATACGAAAGTCATCGTGGTCACCGGCAATGGCGATCGCGACAATGCCGTCAAATCGATCGGCTGCGGCGCTTACGATTTCTGCTCAAAGCCACTGGATCTTGAAGTCTTGCGCATGGTCGTGAGCCGCGCGTTTCGCGTGCACGAACTGGAGGCGGAAAATCGCGCGCTGCGCAGCCAGTCGACCGCGGCGCTGGAAGGCATCATCGGCAGCAGCGAAGCCATGATGGACGCCTGCCGCCTGGTGGAGAAGGTCAGCCCGTCCAACGCCACCGTTTTGCTGCTCGGCGAAACCGGCACCGGAAAAGAACTGTTCGCGCGCGCGGTGCATCGATTGAGCACGCGACGCGACGGGCCGTTTGTGGCGATCAACTGCGCCGCCATTCCCGAACCCCTGCTCGAGGCCGAGTTGTTTGGCTACGAGAAGGGCGCCTACACCGGCGCGCACAAGCAAACCAAGGGCAAGATCGAACTGGCCGTCAACGGCAGCCTGCTGCTTGACGAAATCGGCGACATGCCAATTGCACTGCAAGCAAAGTTGCTGCGCTTTTTTCAGGAGCGCGTGGTGGAGCGGATCGGCGGGCGCGAACTGATCCCGGTGGATGTGCGCATCATTTGCGCGACCCATCAGGATTTGCCGGCGCTGATTCGTGATGGCAGATTTCGCGAGGATCTATTTTACCGAATTGCCGAAGTGAGCATCCGCCTGCCGCCGCTGCGTGAGCGCACCGGTGACGCCGTGCCGCTGGCGCAGCATTTTCTCGAGCATGCGGCCAGTCGCCACGGCCGCGCGGTTCGCAGCTTCAGCGCCAAGGCCCTCAAGGCCATAGCGGCTTATCCGTGGCGCGGCAACGTGCGCGAGCTGGAGAACGCGGTCAACAGTGCAGTGATCATGGCCGATGGCAAGCAGATCGGGCTGGAGGCATTGAATCTGCGTGCGGTCGATGGAAACGATGTCCAGAGCTTGCACGAGGTGCGCGCCGAAGCTGAAAAACGGGTCATCGAAAAGGCGATGACCAACATGGGTGGCAATCTGTCGCGAGTGGCTACCGTGCTGGGTGTCAGCCGGCCCACGCTTTATGATCTTCTGGAAAAATATGGCTTGAAAAGGCCGACAGATGCCGGCTGACTCCGCGCTTCCTGCTGGGCGACCTGAGGGTGGAAACATGCGCTTGATCAAGCTCGATCGATGGGCCGTTCGTTGCGGCCTCACACTGCTTTGCGCCAGCTTGTTGTTGAGCGGCTGCGGCCTGGCCAGCGGTCGCGGTGGCATGGATGCAGGTCTCAAGTATCAGGCCAGTGGCAAGTATCGCGCCGCGTACATCGAGGCCAAGAAGGTCCTGCAGGCGGACAACAAGAACGGCAACGCCTGGCTGCTGCTCGGCCAGGCTTCGCTGATGCTTGGCGACCCCAAGGACGCGTTGAGCAGCCTGCAAAATGCACAAGCCAATGGGGTTGTGCAAGAGCGCTGGGCGGTCCCGATGGGGCGGGCGCTGCTGGCGCTGCACGAATACGACAAGTTGCTGAAAACCTTGTCGGCGGACACGTCGTTCCAGCCCAAGGTCAAGGTGCGCGTAGACGGATTGCGCGGCGACGCCTATGCCGGTTTGAAGCAGGCCGATCAGGCGCAGCAGTCATACCAGGCCGCGTTGGCATTGGACCCGAAAGACCCGCTTGCTCTGGTCGGGATGGCGAAGCTCTCGAGCGCTGCCAAAGATGTGGGCGCTGCAGGCAACTACGTGCAACAAGCGCTGGCCGCCTCGCCGGAGAATCCGCAGGCGTGGATTGCAAAGGGCGATCTGGCGTTTGACAGCGGAGACTTCGCCGGGTCAGAAACGAGCTACCAGAAAGTGCTGGGCTTCAAGAACCCGGACTGGTTGCCGCAAGAGCATTTTTATGCACTTTCCCGACTGGCCAATGCGCAGGCGCAACAGAACCATCTGGACCAGGCGCTCGTCAACATCGAGATGCTGGAAAAAATGTCACCGCAGCAGCCGTATCCGCACTACCTGCACGCTGTGGTGTTGTTCAAGCAGGGCCATCTGGACGATGCGGTGTCCCAGTTGCAACTGGTGCTCAAGGCGACGCCGGATAACGCCCAGGCGCAGCTGCTCATGGGTACAGTCAATTACGCCCAGGGCAACTATGGCCAGGCGGAAATGTCGCTCAGCAACGTAATGGGCATGGACCAGAAGAACGTCGAAGCGCGCAAGCTGTTGGCGTTGACGTTTTTCCGCGAAGGCCGCTCGCGCCAGGCGCTGGATATGCTGCGTCCGGCCGTGCAGGGCACCCCGACCGACACGGAGCTGCTTGCGTTGCTGCAGCGAGCCGCTTCCGAACCCGTCGGCAAACCACAGTCGGAAACTCCTGCACCCAAAGTGGGCAACGCCCTGGACGTGAAGTTCGCTCCGGCCGGCAAAGCGCTCACCAGCGGCAACGTGGCGCAAGCAATTCGCCTGCTGCAAGAGCTGCCGCCAGGCGATGCTCCCACCGAGGCGCGACGCAACAGCCTGCTGGTCATGGCCTACATACGTGACAAGCGCCCCGAAGAAGGCGCCAAGGCCGCGGCCGCATATGTCGAAAAGAATCCAGACGACAGCGCCGCGCATCTGCTCCATGGCACCGCGCTGATCGCTGCCGGCCAGCGCGACAAGGCGCGCGCCGAATATGTCGCGGCCTACAAGCTGGACCCGAAGAATTTCGCCGCAATGCTGAGTCTTGGCAGTCTGGACACGCTCGAAGGCCATTACGCGGATGCCGCAGGCCACTATGAAACTGTTTTGAAAACCGACCCGCGCAACGCCCAGGCCATGACCGCGCTTGGCCAGCTCGCGACACTGCAAGGAGACAAGGCCGCAGCGGTGAAGTGGTTCAAGCAGGCCATCGCTGCGGCGCCCAAATCGGCTACTGCCTATGTAGGGTTGGTTGTGTTGTACAGCGAAGGCGGGCAGTTTGACGAAGCGGTAAGCACCGCCAAACAGATGGTGGCTGGCGATCCGGACAACCCGGCCGCACTCAACGCATTGGGTGCCGCAGAACTCAACGCAGGCCGCCCGGCCGACGCGCTGAAACCGCTGCAGCAAGCGACAACCCTCGCGCCGCAGGTTTCGCTGTATCGCATTAACCTGGCACGTGCGCAGCTTCTCAACAAGGAGCCCAAAGCGGCGCAGGACAATCTCGACAAGGTGATCAATGCGGATCCGAGCCAAGTTACTGCGGTGACGCTGCGTGCATTCATGAAGCTGCAAAACCACGATCTTGCCGGCGCTACCGCATTGGCGCAAACGCTGCAAAAAGAACCCGCCTCCAGGGCAGCTGGCTTTGCTCTGGAAGGCGATCTGTACATGGCTGAAAAGTCCTGGACCAAGGCAGTCCAAGCCTATCAGCAGGGGTTGAAGATCTCTTACGACCGGGCCTTGGTCATCAAGAGCTTCCAAGCCCTGAATCAAGCCGGCGCCAACAAGCCCGAAGGCGTGCTGCGCGACTGGTTGGGCAAGCATCCGGACGATGCGGCGACGCGCTTGCTGCTGGGTCAGTACTACATGGAGCACACGCAGAATGCCCTCGCTGCCAGCGAGTACGAACTGGTGTTGAAGGCTCACCCAACCAATGTTGCTGCGCTCAATAACCTGGCCTGGCTTTACACCGAGCTGCACAATCCCAAAGCGCTGGAGCTGGCCGAGCGGGCGTACAAACTGGCGCCGCAGGCTCCCAGCGTAGCGGACACCTATGGCTGGGCGTTGATCGCCAACAATCAGCACAAGACCGCGTTGCCCATTCTGCTCAAGGCGGCAACAGCCGCGCCGACGGTGCCAACGATCCAGTATCACCTGGCCGTCGCGCAAGCACGCACCGGCGACCAGGCTGGCGCACGCGCCACGCTCGAGGCAGTGCAGAAATCAGGCGCCGATTTTCCGGACAAGCAAGCCGCAGAAAAACTTTACCGAGAGCAAGGTGGTGGCGCAAAGTAGGGTATTGGTGTGGTCGCTACGATTTGTCCGCCAAAGGCTTCCGTCGCGACCGTCGGGCGTCATCTGCATTGACTCGGCAGCGCGCGACAGCATCGGCATGCACGGAAAATTCCCAATCGCTGACAAGTGATACGCGGTGCGTATCGGTAGCCGCTTGCCTGCGATGGGCCAGACAGTTCCATAGCGGATGACAAGTTGCAAAGAACCGTGTGTCCAGGGCACGGAAGCCGGGCCGCTGGACTACCTGTATATACCAGTCGTGGTTGCTCTCAATCGAGACCCGGCCGTTGGGCGCGATAGGCCCCCGCACCGAAGGGAATTCAAAAAAACGCTCGACGCGCGTACAGGCACCGCGCCCGCCCCGCATGCCATTTCGGCAAACCGGTCAACGGTCGCCCGCAGTCCAGGAATGCAAGCCCGTCGGCCGCGACCTCGCGCCGATCTTGCGCACCGCACGACCCGGCGCGCCGTCCGCGTGATCTATCGGGCTGAAAGAGTTTCGAACTGCAACTTGCATCGGGCAGTCGACTTTGTCGCGCCTACAAACCGCGTCATGAAGGTAATCGCGGCGGCAAGGAGGCCGCAAGGGGATGGATGGACTTGTGCAGCGCATCACGTTCTTTCACGTACATTTCACGTTACGGTCGGCCAACGGCTTGGGGCGGTTAAGCCGATTGAAGTTTCGGCATGACGCCGAAAACAGCTTGGCCCGTGCTATGCGTCTCTCACGGGTCGTTAATCAGCTGCGTCTTTGGAACCGGATCTCATAGCGGATGGGGTGCGCGGCCAGTTACGGTGCGGGGCAAGATCCAAATGAATACCGATGTGCAATTGCGTACGTCAATCTACGGGTATCGCAGGCTGCGCTCCCTCGGAAAGCTGATGGCGGCGTATGCGGGTTGCGTGCTGCTTCTGGGCACGGGGCCTGCGCAGGCCGGTACGGTGGTGACGGACAACGTCGTCAGTCAGACCACACGAACTCAGAACAACGTTCCGATTACCTTCGGCCAGGTGTTCAAAGCTGGCGACGTTCCGGATGGAGCGACTTTGACCGCTACCCTCAACGGCCAGCCGCTCAACCTGCAAGTGGATGTCAAGGCGAGCAATTCCGATGGAAGCCTGCGACACGCAGTATTGACGGCGATGGTTCCCGCGCTCCAAGGCAGTGCAACTGCGTCCTTGGCGCTTGCCACGGGATCGAGTCCAAAGGGGCAGGGCAACGCAATCAATCTGGCGCAACTGCTTGCCAGCAACTTTGACGCACAGGTGTCGCTCTCCATCAACGGCAAACCTTACACGGCCAACGCGCGCAAGCTGTTGCAGGCTGCCAGCAGCGCCAATGCGTGCAAGCCGTGGGGAGCAAAGTGCCTTGCGTGGCTTTCCGGCCCCCTGGCCAGCGAATGGGTAGTGAACGGTCCGGTGGTCGCCGCGGACGGCACGCCCAATCCGGACCTGAAAGTTTATTTCGCGGTGCGTGCTTATGTGGGCACGTCGGCGGGCACGGTTGGCCAGGTGCGCACGGACATCATTGTCGAGAACACCGCGGCGTTTGCACCGCAGGCGCAGCCGCGATACATCGCGACACTGACGTCAGGCAGCGCGAGCTACACCACCCCCGCACTCACGCAGTACGCCT
>JBBSSI010000039.1:0-19357 GCA_038242205.1 Lysobacterales bacterium | reverse complement strand
CCCCCCGCCCCCACACCGGGCTCCCCCCGCCTCGGGGGGGTGGCCTGCCATCCCGCCTCGCCGCGGGGCGGGCGCCCCCCCCCCCCCCCCCCCGCTGCGCACGTGTGACTCAGCTGGCTGGCGTGACTGAAGCGGGCTGCGCCGCTTTGCGCTGCTGCCAGTTGGTGCGCATCTTTTCCCGCGCATCGCGCGTCCTGGCGTCATCGGCCAGACTTTCGTCCAATGCCTTGCGCAGAGTGGCAATTGCCTGATCGACGTTTGCCCGTTGCGCCTGCAGGCGGGCCAGCCGCTGGTAAGCGTAATCACGCACGCGCGGATTCTGCGAGCGTGCCAGCACATCGTTGTACAACGATGTCAGCTCCTTGCTGCGGCCCGCTTGCAGGTACAGACGTTCCATGGCGTGCAAGTCGCCGATCACCCCGCCTTGTTGTTGATCCGCGCCGTGCATGCGCGACATCCGCTCATGCGCACTGCGGGCATGCGTGCGCGTCGGCTTTGCCTGAGCTGAAGTCGCGGCACTGCTCGTGGTTGGCGTCGTTGGCGTCGTGGGCGCCGGGCTGCTTTGGCCGAAGGCGACGGGCGCAGAGCCAGCCAGCAGTGAGGCCAGGGCGGAGGCAAGCAGGTGTGTACGGTGCATGGTCGATCTCCACAGTAGACAGTCCACAGGGACATCCACATCAAGGCGGCCGCCGCGCAGACGTTGACTTGAACATTCACCTGGCGGTCATTCTTGCAACCGTTTTTGCCGTCAACGTATCCACACCAAGGTCATTCATAGTCGGAGTCCTGCCATGCATCGTTTCTCGAGCACCGCGTTGTCGATTGTTGTCCCGTTGCTCGCTGCCGCTGCACTGGCACCGGGCGCAGTCTACGCAGCGCAGTGCGCGTACTCGGCACCGCGCAACCTGCAGCTGGATCTTGCCGGCGTGCAGTCCGTCCGCATCGAAGTGCACAACCACGATGTGCACGTGCGCGGCGCGAGCGCCAGCGGGCTCACTTTGACCGGTCGCGCATGCGCGTCTGATCGCGCCGCACTGGACGATCTGACTATCACGCAAAAACGCCAGGGCAGCGAATTGTTGCTGGAGCTCGGCAGCCGGAGTCGCAACGTGTTCCGCCTGTTTGGAGGCACGTACGCCTATCTTGATGTCACGCTGCAGTTGCCGGCGAGCGTGCCAGTCGTCGTGAACGTCGGCTCAGGCGATGCCGAGGTCACCGGTGTGCAACAAGTAAAAGCGCAGGTGGGGTCCGGTGATTTGAACGTGAGCAACATCGCCCAGCGATTTGCGGCCAGCGTCGGTTCGGGAGACATCCATGCGAAAGACGTTGGCGCGCTGGAGATCGGCGCGGTGGGTTCTGGCGACTTCAAGGCTTCCGCAGTGCGCGGCGACGTGCGTGTGGGCAGCATCGGTTCCGGTGATGTGCAACTGCGGCAGATCGGCGGCAGCGTGCATGCGCAAACCCTGGGTTCAGGCGACCTTGTCGTCGAAGGCGCCGGCGGCGATTTCAGCCTCGATACAAAGGGCAGTGGCGACGTCACCCATAGTGGTATCAAGGGCAAGGTCAGCGTGCCGCGCGAAGACGACTGACCGGCGCCGTTGCGCACGCGTCTTCAACCCGCGTCGCCGGCACAGCCCCACTCCAAGTCGGGCTGAGCTGAGTCAGCGTCGCGGTGGGGCGATGTACCGTCAGCACGGCGTGCGGCAGATGCTGCTAGCCGTGGACCCAGCGGATCACCACATATACCAGTGGTGCGCAGATCAGCAGAAACGGGATCGATGCGCGATGCAGGGTGCGCAAGCCGTGTCGGTCACCCAGCAGCCGCAGTGCTATCAGGTTTGCCAGTGAGCCGATGGCAAGCCCAAACCCGCCTGTGTTGACCGCCACTGCAAGCGCAATGATGTCCGGCGCGTGATTGATCAGCAACGCCGTTGCCGGCACGTTGCTGATCAATTGCGCAGCCAGTATGCCAGTGGCATACAGCACCCATGGCTGGTCGAAATCCAGCGTGAGTAGAGCGTGCTCCACGACCGGCAACTCGGCGACGTGGCCCAGGCCGACAAACATGGCCGCAAACGTGAGCAGCAGCGGCCAGTCAACGCGTCGCAGGCTGGATCGCGCGCGCGCGGCAAACACCACCAGCAACAAGGCCGCGCCCCACATTGCGTGGCCGTATTCCAGTGCCAGCACCATGATCAGCAGCGCGAGGACCGACCACGCACCAAGACTGCGCGATGTGGGCGCAGGTTGCGTGCCCACAGACGTCACGCGCAAGCGGCATTTGGGGATCCAGAACAGCGTCAGCATGATCACCAGCGCGAGCATGGTGGTGGCGGCAGGCAACATGCCCCATGCGAATTGCACAAAGGAAAGCCGCGAATGCTGCCACAGCAGCAGATTCTGCGGGTTGCCGATCGGGCTCAGGGTAGAGCCGGCGTTCACCGCCAGCGCTTCCAGCACGACAGTTTTTGTCGCCGGCAGATTCGAGCTGCCAGCGATGGCTACGGTCAGCGGCACGATCAGGAACAAGCTCACATCGTTGGTCAGCACCATCGACAGCAACGCACTTGTCGCCACCAGCAACAGCGCCAGGCTGCGCAGGGAACGTGTTTGTGCGACAAGGACGCCGGCTGCCTTCTGCACCAGCCCGCTGTCGCGAATGCCTTGAATCGCGATCAGCAAACCCAGCAACCCTGCCAGCGTGCGCGGTTGCAGCCAACGCCAGTAATCGGCGGCCGGGCGCACATCCAGCACGGCCAGAAGCAATGGCAGCAGCGCGAACGTCAGCAGTAGCCGCTCCCGGTACAGCCACTGCGTCCAGCGAGCCTGCTTGTGCTCAATCCGGATCACGGGCTCACCTCTGAAACGCCAGACGCAACCAGCATGGTCTGGCCAAGCGCCCTGACCGATTGTGGACAGCGCGGGCGGCTGGCACGCGCTCGAGACAAGTGCCGGAGGCGGCCGCACTCAGCATCGCACTGCATGCGTTACGTGCCGCAAGGGGCGCAATCTTGCGTGCATGTGGAATGAAAGCAGTCATCAGCAACGTGACCTCCGCAGCTTGCGCAATTCAGGCAACGCGTCGACGCCATGCGCTGGTCAACCGCACGAAAGTAATTATCCGCACGCATATTCCCCGCCGAGCGGGCAAGCGGCAAGTCTGCATTGCATGCCTGGGGCGCTGCGCAGCTGCCGATGACGCGAGCGCTGGCTCATCCTTCGCGCAGCAGCCGCATGGGCGACGTGCGGGTGACTTTGCGCGTGCCGGCCAGGCCCAGCAGCATCACCACGCACGCCGCCAGCAGGGCCGCTAATGCCAATGGCCGCAGGGGTGGCACGAAGTGGTCGAGATGGAACACCGCACGCCCCAGCCACAATCCGGCGCCGGCGGCACCCATTGCGGCAGTGAGTCCGGCGATTAGCCCAAGCAGGGCAAACTCGCACGCAGCGGCCACGCGCAATTGGTTGCGACGAGCGCCCAGCGTGCGCAGCAACGCCGCCTCGTGCTGGCGTTCGGCGGCGCTCGCCGCCAGTGAAGCGGCCAGCACCAGTGCGCCTGCCAGCAGGCTGAAGCCGAGGATCCAGCGGACCGCGCTGCCCACCCGGTTGACTATCTCGCGCACCCGGTCAAGCAGTCCGTCCACATCAATCAGGCTGAGGTTGCTGTACTCGCGCGAAAGTTGCGCGAGCGCTTTGGCGTGTCCCGACGGCAAATGGAAACTGACCAGCCACGTGTGCGGCAAATCGCGCGCGTGCGCCGGATCCAGCAGCAGGAAAAAATTGACCTGGAATGAGCTCCAGTCCACTTCGCGAATGCTGCTCACGCGCGCGTCGATGCGGCCCTCGCCTACGTCAAAACCCAGGGTATCGCCGATACGCAACGCAAACAGGTCGCGCCACATGGTGTCGATGGAAACCTCCGCGTGCTCTGGCTGCGCGCCGGCCCAGCGTCCGGCAATGATCTGGTTGGACGGCGGCAGCGTGCCGGTCCACGACAATCGCAGTTGGCGATCCGCCCAGTCTTGCGTACGCTCATCGGCAAAGTGCATGCGATCAATCGGCTGACCGTTGATCGTGCTCAGTTTGCCGACCGCCAGCGGCAGCATGTTGAGCTGGTCTGCGCCGATGCGCATAACCGCCTGGGCAAAATCGCCACGCTGCTCATCCTGCAGATTCAGCGCAAACCAGTTCGGCGTATCTGCAGGCAACTCCTGGCGCCAGCCTTGCAACAGCGCCGGGGCGACAATGGCGAGCAAGAGCAGCGCGCACAAGCCCAGGCTGAGCGCTGTGGCCTGGATCAAACTCAACGTTCGCCGCCGTGACAGTGCCGCCAGGCCCAAACGCAGTGCCGGATGCACGCCCGGTGCCACGCGCCGCGCCAGCCACAAGAGCAATGCTGCGAGCAGCGCGGCGGCCACGGCGACAGCGGCCAGGCTGCCGGCCAGGATCGCTGCCAGTTGCACGGAGGTGCTCTGGCTCCAGATCAGCGCCAGCGCGACCAATACCGGGAGCACGTACCACAAGTCGAAGCGGCGCAGAGGAGGCGTCGCGCTCTGACGGAAAATCGCTACCGGCGGCACTTCGGCCAGGCGCGCAAGCGGCGGCAGTGCAAAGCCAACGAGTACCGCCAGGCCAAGCAGCGCGGCAGCCAGCGCCGGGCCGAACGGCAGTATCGTCGGCAGCGCACCAAACAACGCGCTGGCGAAGTGCCATGCCAGCTGTGACACACCCAGCGCAACGGCTATGCCGATCGCCAATGTCGGCAGCGCCAACGCCCCCAGCGTTCCCAACAACAAGCCAAGTACGCGTCGACGTGACGTACCAAGTGCGCGCAGCAACGCAATTTCCGGGGTCTTGCGCCGTGCGTAGCGCTGGGCCGACAGGGCAATGGCGATGCCCGCCAACAACGCCGACAACAAGGCCGTCAGGCGCAGAAACGCGCCGGCGCGATCAAACGCCGTGCGCATGCGCTCCTGGGTCTTTTCCGGTGTGATCCATTCGCCACCCTGCGGCAGCGCGGTCGATTGCGCCCACGCGCGCCACCGTTGCACCGCCTGTGGCGTGCCCGCCAAGAGCAGGCGATGGCGTGCGCGACTGCCCTCGCCGAGCAAGCCAGCCTGAGTGGCGTCATCCAGACTCATCAATGCTCGCGGTGCCAATGCAAAAAGTTGCCCACCGTCCGGCTGGCGTATCAGTTCCGCGCCGATGGTCAGCTCGCGCCCGCCAACTTGCAGCGATTGTCCGACCTTCAGGTTGAGCGCGACCAACGCACGGTGATCGAGATACACCTCGCCGCTTGTGGGCGCCTTGCCGATGCGCACACGGCCTTGCGCATCGGCAAGTTCCAGGCTGCCGCGCAACGGGTAGTGGACGTCCGTCGCCTGCACATCGAGCAGCTGCGTTTGCTCGTGTGCAAACGCAACGCTGGGGAAGCTTGCGCTGCGCGTGACGCGCAAGTGGTCCCTGGCGGCAGTGCTGACAAACCGCTCTGGGAGTGCCTGCGGCGCGGAGATGCCAAGGTCGCCGCCGATCAATTCTGCCGCGCTGGCGAGCATGCCGCGCTCGATGCGCGCGGCCAGCGTCGCCACCACGCCCAGGGCAACCACGGCCAGCAGCAGCGATGCCGCCAGGGTGCGCAACTCCGGCAGATGCCATTCGCGGCGCAACGTACGCAGCGCCAGCAACAACATGCTCATGCGCCGTGCCCGGATGCTGCGTGCACCACGCGACCGGCGTCCAGTTCAACCTGCTGCTCGCAGCGGGACGACAGGTGCGCATCATGGGTTACCAGCACCAACGTGGTGTGGTGGTCGCGGTTGAGCGCAAACAGCAGGTCGCACACCTGCTGGCCGGTGCGCTGATCGAGATTGCCGGTAGGTTCGTCGGCAAACAAAACGCTTGGTCGGTGCACGAAGGCGCGAGCAATGGCCACGCGTTGCTGTTCGCCTCCTGAAAGTTGGGCGGGATAGTGCCGGCGGCGAGGCGTCAGGCCAACCGCGTCCAGCGCGGCGCGTGCCCGACCTCGCGCATCGCGGCTGCCTTCCAGTTCCAGCGGCAGCATCACGTTTTCCTCGGCCGTGAGCGCCGGCAGCAGATGAAATGACTGAAACACAAAACCCACCAGTCGGCGGCGCAGGTCCGCACGCGCTTCCTCGTCCAGATGCTCCAGCGCGTGCCCGTCCAGGGCAATACTGCCAGTGGTTGGCGAATCCAGTCCGGCAAGCAGCCCGAGTAGGGTGGTCTTGCCCGATCCGGACGCGCCGACGATGGCAAAACTTGCACCGCGCTGAATCTGCAGGCTCACGTTGCACAAGATGTCCAGCTTGCCCTCGGGACCGTTCACCGACTTGTTAACATCGCAGGCTACGAGTAACGGTTGGGAAGGATCACTCATGCGTCGATGCTCTGGCTGGTTGTTGTGTAGCGCTTTGATACTACTGGGCAGCACTGTGAACGCTCAGGCTGCTGCAGCGAAGACGGTGCTGGTGCTGGGAGATTCGCTGGCTGCTGCGCACAACATCCCGGTGGAGTCTGGCTGGGTGCATCTGCTTGGTGCGCGTGTAGGCAACATGATGCCGAAATGGACCGTGGTCAATGCCAGCATCAGTGGTGAGACTTCGTTGAGTGGACGCAACCGTCTGCCGACGCTGCTCAAAAAATATGCACCGCGCGTGCTGGTGCTCGAGCTGGGAGCAAACGACGGCCTGCGCGGTTTGCCGTTGAGCGGTCTGCGCGACAACCTCGCGGCAATGCTTGCTGCCGCCCGCCAGGCGCACGTGCGCGTACTGCTCGTGGGCATCGAACTGCCGGTGAATTATGGTCCCGCGTATCGCGATGGATTACGCGCTGTATACGCTGATCTGGCGCGCAGCGATCACGTAGAACTGGTGCCGTTTCTGCTCGAGGGCGTGGCCACGGATCCATCGCTCATGCAGGCAGATGGCCTGCATCCACTCGCGCGGGCGCAAGAAAAAATCTTGAAGACGGTGTGGCAAAAATTACAACCGTTGCTGAATTGACGCGCGTGGGTTCACCCACCCGTCACGGTAGGGTCCGTAGCTTTTCACAAATGTGAAGACCCCAGATGGAGCACGTGATGACCGTACACGAAGAGCAAGCCGGCTTGATCCTGCTGGTTGAGGACAACCGCCAGATCGCCGAAATGGTCGGTGAGTTTCTGGAGCGACTTGGCTACTCGGTCGACTATGCAGCAGATGGTGTGAGCGGTCTGCATCTGGCAGTGTCGAACAGCTACGACGTCGTCGTGCTCGACCTGATGTTGCCCGGTCTGGACGGCCTGGAAGTTTGCCGCAAGCTGCGTCGCGAGGCCAAGAGCGCAACGCCGGTGCTGATGTTGACGGCACGCGATACGCTTGAGGACAAGCTGGTTGGCCTTGAAGCCGGGGCCGACGACTATCTGGTCAAGCCCTTTGAGGTGCGCGAACTGGAAGCGCGCGTACGAGCTTTGATCCGTCGTGACCGCCGCCAGGTTTCCACCGAAGTCCTGACCGTTGGCGACATGACGCTGGATACCGCCACATTGCGCCTGACCCGCGGTGGACAGGAGCTGACGGTTTCGCCTATCGGGCTGAAGTTGCTCGCCATCCTGATGCGCGAGTCGCCGCGCGTGGTCAGTCGACGCGACATAGAGCGCGAAATCTGGGGTGACATGCTGCCCGATTCGGACACATTGCGCTCGCATCTTTACAACTTGCGTCGCGTCATTGACAAACCCTTCCCACGTCCCCTGTTACACACTATCCATTCGGCAGGCTATCGCCTGGCAGATCTTGACGTCGAGGTGGCCACTGCTGCCGAGACCGTGTGACGTTTGGCGAGAATTCAATGGATAGCAGGGTTGTAGCGGCGCCAACAATCATCCACCGGGGCCTTGGTCCTCGTGTCGCCTGGGTGTTCGCACTGCAGATCGCGATTGTCGCCGTTGTCAGCGTCTTGGGTATGTATCAGAAGGTGCATGTGTTGGTGGTGCTGGCAGTGATTGTCATCACCACCGCGCTGGTGTGGTTGGTCGTGCGGCATGAGTGGCATTCCGTGCGCAGACTGGCGCGGCTGGTTGAGCGCTGGGACGGGGAGCCGCCTTACCTTACTTCGCTGCGCCTGGATCGGCTGCCAAGCCGCACCAATTCGGACGTTGCAGCTTTGGCGCACGGGCTCCAGGGGTTTGCCACGCGCATCGCCGATTACACCGAGCGGGAGCGCAACTTTACCCGTGATGCCAGCCACGAACTGCGCAGTCCGCTCACCGTGATCAAGATGTCCGTCGACATGCTCGTGGACGAACCTGGATTGAGTGATTTTGGTGCACGTTCCGTGCGCCGTATTCGCCGTGCCGGCCTGGAGATGGAGGCGCTGGTGGAAGCCTTGCTGGTGCTTGCGCGCGAACCGGATCCGCACGGCGTGGGCGAGCGCTTCACGGTCAATGACGTGCTGCGTCGGCAGATGGAATCTGCCCGCGAGCTGGTGTCCGGTTGCCCGATCGAGCTGCGTCTGGAGGAATCAACGCGTTTCGCATTGCACGGCTCCGCGCGCGGATTCTCCGTATTGTGCTGGCAGTTGATCCGCAATGCGTGTCAGCAGACCGACGAGGGTCAGGTACTGGTGCGGGTTACCCCCGGAGCGGTCAGTGTGAGTACGGTCGTGGATTCTTCGAACGCGAACACAATGGGCTCGTATTGCGCCAGCAGCGCCTACCGGCATGGCTTTGAGCTGGCCATCGCGCAGCGCATCAGCGACCGCTTTGACTGGCCGCTTGAGCTGCAGGTACTGGATGACCACAGCAACGTGGCGCACATTCGCTTCAGCGATCCGTTGCCGCCAGACGTAGCCAAACGGCACACCGCTTGAACCTGGCGCCAGCGTCCCCTCGCATCGAATGACTCACATGCGCGCCGTGTTCTGGTCCGCGACTATCGCTTCGCCAAAGGTTGCACCACCCGCTCAGCAGAAGCTCTTTGCACCGCCTGCGCGGTCAAGTTTCCCGCTTCAGTCGCTCAATGCGGGATCCACGGCAAACGCACATCCGGTCCTGGCTTGCACATCGGCGACGCTTACGCCGTCGTTGAGTTCGACCAGGGTCAAGCCGTGACCCTTGTGCACCTTGAACACGCACATATCGGTGATGATCAAATCCACCACCTGTTTGCCGGTCAATGGCAAGTCACAGACCGTCTTGATCTTCGGGCTGCCGTCTTTGGCGCAGTGTTCCATCAGCACCACCACGCGCTTTACACCGCTTACCAGATCCATTGCGCCGCCCGGGCCTTTCACCATCTTGCCCGGAACCATCCAGTTGGCAAGATCGCCGGTCGCTGAAACTTCCAGGCCGCCGAGTATCGACAAGTCGATATGCCCGCCGCGGATCATCGCGAACGAATCCGCGCTGGAAAAGAACGCCGAGCCGGGCAGCGTGGTGATGGTCTGCTTGCCCGCATTGATCAAATCCGGGTCAAGCTGATCCTCGGTCGGGAACGGGCCAATGCCGAGCAGGCCATTTTCCGACTGCAGCGTCACGTTGACCCCGGCAGGGATGTAGTTCGCCACCATGGTCGGAATGCCGATACCCAGGTTCACGTAGAAGCCGTCCTGCAGTTCCTTCGCGGCACGTTTGGCCATGCCCACGCGGGTGGGGTTTTCCTTGCCCGTAGCCACGCCGGCAACGGTACGAAACTCGATGCGCTTTTCATAATGCGCGCCCTGCACGATGCGATCCACATAGATGCCTGGCACGTGGATGTTGTTTGGATCGAGCTCGCCGACCGCTACGAGCTGTTCCACCTCGGCCACGCAGGACTTGCCACACGTGGCGACCATCGGATTGAAATTGCGCGCGGTCTCGCGAAACACCAGGTTGCCATGCGCGTCGCCTTTCCAGGCCTTGACGATGGAAAGATCGGAGTGGATGGCTTCTTCCAGAACGTATTCCTTGCCGTCGAAGACCTTGGTTTCCTTGCCTTCCGCCAGCTTCGTGCCGAACCCGGTGCGCGTGTAGAAGCCCGGAATGCCGGCGCCACCGGCGCGCAGCTTTTCAGCCAGCGTGCCTTGCGGGGTCAAATGCAGTTCAAGTTCGCCGGCCAGCGTCTGGCGCTCGAATTCCTTGTTCTCGCCAACGTAAGACGCGTACACGCGTTTCACCTGGTGGGTCTTGAGCAGTGGCCCCATGCCAAAATCGTCGACGCCGGCATTGTTGCCAACAATGGTCAGATCTTTTGTCCCGGCGTCCAGCAGTGCACTGATCAGGTTTTCCGGGATGCCGCACAGGCCGAAACCGCCAGCGGCGATCGTCATGCCGTCAAACAGCAATCCCTCAAGGGCTTTGGTCGAGCTCGGGTAAACCTTGTTCATCGTCATGCCTTCATGCAACGGGAATCAGCTGCCAAGGATACGACGGATTGACTCGGCCGGCCTTGTAACTGGGTTCAGCGCCACCCGGCACCGTCGCCTGGGCCTCGATCATTGCCATCGCGGGCAGCGTACAACGCTGGCGGAAGCGACCCTGTGCACACCGCGCCAGGCATTGTTGTCCACGCGCGTGGCGCAGCTTGACGTGTGCCGCTAGTGGACTGAAAGACGAACCGTGCGGCACTGTTGATTGGCGGAGTGAATCCCTGGCAGACGGGCTGCGCATGCAGCTACGGCGGTCCCCTGGACTGCAGCACCGTGTGCGCGGTTTGGCCAATGCGAGCTTGCATGCACGGCACCTCATCCCGTCACTGGTCTCGTCAGCGGTTGCTCAAGGCTGACTGGAAGCCGCGCCTCCCGTATCAAACTGCGAAAGTACCGAGCCCGCCCAAGGTCCTGTTTTACGTCGCTATACTGATGCTTCGCACCGGAGCATATGGTTGTGGATTTGTCTCGCTGCTTGTTCGCTGCTGTGCTTGCATTTGGTATTTCCCCCATGAGCCACGCCGCAGTTTCGCCCGTACTTGTGATCCATGGTGGCGCCGGCGTGGTTGCGCACGAGTTGACGCCGGTGAAGGAAAAGGCCGTACGCGCGGCGCTGGCGCTGGCATTGCAAAACGGCTACGCGCAACTGAAGGCCGGCAAGTCCTCGCTGGACGCGGTAACAGCGGCAATCACCGTGCTGGAGGACGATCCGAACTTCAACGCCGGCAAGGGTGCAGTATTCACTCACGATGGCAGGAACGAACTGGATGCCGCGATCATGGATGGCAGTACCCTGCTCGCCGGTGCAGTTGCCGGCGTGGAGCATGTCCAGAATCCGATCCTGCTTGCCCGTGCGGTGATGGAGCAATCACCCCACGTGATGCTGGCCGGAGCCGGTGCCGAGGCGTTTGCGCAGAGTGCCGGCATGTCACTTGTCGACGCGGCGTACTTCCGCACCGAAGCGCGCTGGCAGGAGTTGCAAAGTGCCTTGCGCGAAGACGCCAAGAGCCAGCCTCATGCAGACGTCCGGACGGCCAACCACTTCTTCGGCACGGTGGGCGCCGTGGCGCTTGACGCACACGGCCACCTGGCGGCCGGCACATCAACCGGCGGCATGACCGACAAGCGCTGGGACCGCATTGGCGACACCGCGATCATCGGCGCGGGCACGTACGCCAACAGTGATTGCGCAGTGTCTGGAACAGGTTGGGGCGAGTACTACATCCGCACCGTCGCTGCGCATTCGATCTGCATGCAGGTTACGCAAATGCGCATACCGCTGAAGCGCGCCGCAGCGGTAGTCATCAACCAGGAAATTCCGGCACTGGGTGGAACTGGAGGCGCCGTTGCGCTGGATGCCAAAGGCCACATCGCCATGCCGTTCAACACCGACAGCATGTTTCGTGGCTGGATGGGCGCCGATGGCATCGCGCATGTTGCAATCTATGGCGATGAGGACGACGGCACGGTCGAATTTCAGGAGTCCGAGCCGGCGCCGTGATGCGCGACGTTCCCGCGCTGGGTAGGCACATGCGCCGTGCAGCGACGCATCAGCTCCACTGCATTGCGCATCGTGGAGCGGCACCGACCGCCCGCTCGGCAGGGACTTTCGAAGCGCAAAACAGGATCCCCGCCTACAGTATTTTTTTCAGTTGCCCGGGCGTGAGTTCTCCGCTCACGCCGACGCGCGTGCCATCGGCGCGGATTACGAGCACTCGCGGCATTTCACCGCCCCATTGGGGATCCAGCAAAAAATTGAGGCGATCCGGCGTCGCCTCTGCGTATGCACGCGCTGGAAATCCGGCAACTCCAGCCTGACGCAGGCGGGTCATGATTGCCGCACTCTCGTGGATGCTGTCCGTAGTCACGGTAACCAGTTCGAAGTCGTTGGGGTGCGCACGCTGAAGTGCTGCCAAGGCCTTGAGATTGGGCTCGCAATAGGTGCAACTCAGAGACCATAACGCGATGAGGCGTGCGCCATGTGCAGGTGCCTGCACCAGCGTCGGTACATTTTCCGCACGCAACACCGTCAATGATGCAGATGGAGAGGATGCAGTTTGCAGCGGAGCGCCTGGCACGGCCAAGCGGGATTGATCCGGGGCTGCTGATCCGGCACTTGCCACACATGGCAGCAGCAGGCAGGCGAAGAGAAACAGTGTGTACTTCATCATTTACTCGCGGTGTGTAGCAGACAGAAACATCAGCGCTATTCCGCTGCCGTCATCAGTCGATGAGTTCATGCGCACATACCCGTAAGTACATCCGTTACCCACAACGCGCCTTGACTGTCGGATGCCGCGCTGGCGCCGTGCGCGCGCGCTGTGCGCATGGGCGTTGATATGCCGTCGTGTGCCAGCAACGCGCTTGCAAGCAAAGATGTGCAAATGGTCAGAAAATGGCGCACGGCAATCTCTCGCGTAAAAGCTGGGCCCCTTCCATGCAGGTTGTGACGCGCACGGTCACCAGCAGCGCCAGAGTACCTCACCAGTCGGGATGCAGCCAGCAACCGCCCGCGCCGCGCGGAAGCCGGGCCGCGTGCCCGGGTTCTGGCGCTACAGTGGGCGTCGGTGGGAGGCTAGTGAGCAGGGTCTGGCCGTTCACGTACCGGATGCTTGTTCAACTTGCGCTGCAGCGTGCGCCGGTGCATGCCCAGGCGGCGTGCGGTCTCCGAAATGTTGCCGTCACATTCAATCAAGATGCGTTGAATGTGCTCCCACTCCAGCCGACGCAAGGCCAGCGGCTGCTCAGGAGCCTCGACCGGTTCGTCACTGTCGTCGTCAGCGCCGTCGAGAAGGGCGCGCACAACGGCATCGGCGTCTACCGGCTTGGCCAGATAATCGTGCGCGCCGCGCTTGATCGCTTCCACCGCCGTGGCGATCGAGGCATAGCCGGTAAGCAGCAAAATGCGTATGTCAGGTATCAGCGTGTGCAGCTCGGGGATCAGGCGCAGGCCGTTTTCTTCGCCGAGTTTCAAATCCAGTACGCAGTAGCGTGGGTTGTTTTGCCGCGCAAGTACAAGCGCTTCAGCGAGCGTGTGCGCGGTCAGCACTCGGAACCCGCGTGAACTGAGCGCGCGCGCCAGCACCTGGACAAAAGTTGCATCGTCATCCACCAGCAGCAAGGGGCGCAGCTTGTCGTCTGCGGGCAGTTCGGTCATCACGCTGTGTCCTGTATCGGGGATGTGCATTCTGTCTGGAAATATTCCGCTACGTATGCATGGCAAACAGGTGTGCTCACTTTGCGCTGACAGCCGCCAGCGGAAAGCGCAGACAGACATCGGCACCATGCGCACTATTGCGCGCGACCAACTCGCCGTTCAAGCGCTCGGCGGTGGCATCGGCGAGCGCCAGGCCAATACCCAGGCCGCTCTGCTTGCCCGACTGGCCCAGTGTGCCGCGTGCTCTGGCAGGGCCGAAGCCGGGGCCGGAGTCGCGCACATTCCATTGCAGCCAACCGGCAGCCACGTTGATGTTCAAAGCCACTGCAAGCGAGCCTTGGCTGGCTGAAGCGTCCAGGGCATTGTTGAGCAGATTGAGCAGCGCGTGGCGCAGGCCTGGTGGAACATGCAAAGCCATGGTCGCAAGCTCTGCATCCAGTTCAACAGTCAGCTCAGCCTCCGGTCGCAGAAGTTGAAAGCGCTCCACGCAATCGCGGACAAACTGGCCCAGATCGGTGCGTTTCACTTCCTGTGACAGCTGAGCCTTGCCGAACGCAACCATCTCGCGCAGGATCGTGCGGCAGCGATCCACCTGGCCTTCCAACAGCGTCAGGTCAGCGACCAGAGCGCCATCGTCTTTGCGTTCGCGCCGCAGTTCCGGCAATAGCGTGCGCATCGTCGATAGCGGCGTGTTGAGTTCGTGGGCGGCGCCCGCGGCCTGGGTGGCGATCGCCAGGATGCCTTCATCGCGCAGTGCCCGTTCGCGTACGCGCTGCACTTCCAGCTGCTGCCCGCGCAGCGCGTGAGCGAGGCGATGCACGAAGAAACCCAGCAGCAAGGCGCAAATGACAAAGTTCACAGCCAGACCGATCGAATGCAGGGTAAAGCCGCCAGATAAAAAATCGGCCTGTATTGGCACACTCAACGGCGCGTACCAGTACAGCAAAATGAGGTAGGCGATACCGGCGGACGCGGAGACGACCAGGATCGCACGCGCCGACAGAGCCGCGGCACTTAGCGCGATCGGCACCAGCAGCAAAGTGATAAACGGATTGTTGGCGCCCCCAGTGAAATACAGCAGATAACCCAGGACCAACGTATCCACGCCGATGTGCGCCACTGTTTCCCATTCGTGCACCGGCCAGGTCTGGCGCAGCCGCCACCAGGCAAACAGCGCGAACGCGGCAAGCGAGCCAATGCCCAGCGACAGCGCCATCAGCGGGATTGGCAGGCGCATCCAGAGCGCACACACCAGCACGGCAATGCTCTGGCCCGCGATTGCGCACAAGCGTAACCAGGCCAGGGTGCGCGTCAGCGCGTAAGTCCCCACCTGGTGTCGCGATGATGAGATCAGCGTTTGCCGGCTTCGAGCAAGCGCCGCGCGCGATTGGCGCGCGGGTTTGTTGCTGCTGGCTGCGGCATGGTCCAAGGCGTGGCTTACTGCTCGCTGCGCACCGTGGGCAGTGGCACCTGACCACTGGCGTGTGCGGCTGAAAGTTTCTTCATCAGGGGCAATACGGCAAGGGCAATCACCGTGCACACAACGCCGGCCACGCCGAGCCAGAAAAACAGGTTGGTGTAGATCTGCATGGTGGCCATGCGCGCGCTGTCGCTGAAAGTGGTGAGGACCTGCTGCGAGGCTGGCGAAAGATTGGCGTACGCCGGTGCATTCACTCCAGCCAGTATGTCGCGCAGCTGTTTGGCATCCTGGACCGGCAGCACGCCAATCCACTGCCGGAAGTCTTCGATCTGCATCTGCAGCGCCTGTGGAAACAGCGTGCCGACCTGTTCGATGCCGTTGATGTGTACTGCCGCTGACAGGTCAGCCAGCTTGTTCGGGATGCTGGCGAAATTGGCCACCACTCCGCCAAGATATTGCGAGACGCCCGACGCCACGTAGTAGGCGCCCATCATGAAGCCGCCCATGCGCGCGGGCACGTAGCGCGCAATCATGGCCAGGCCCAGGCCGCTGACCAGCAGTTCGCCCAGCGAGCTGAAGGCATAGCCCCAGATCATCACCCACGATGAAGTCTGCCCGTCCAGCGCAAAGTGGCCGGCGGCGCCGTAGATAAAGAACCCGGTCGCGACCATCGCAAAGCCCAGCGCGAACTTGGAAGCGATGGAAAGATCTTTGCCGCTCCTGCCTGCGCGCGTATACATCCACGCCAGAATCGGGCTTAGCAGCATGATCCAGATCGGATTCAGCGCCTGGTATTGCGCTGGCGACCAGGTGAACAAATGCATGCCAAACAAGGTTTGGTTCCAGTCCACGTTGCGCAGCGCGAACAACGCCAGCGACGTCGACATCTGCTGGTAGAACACGAAGAAAAAGATGGTCTGCACTACCAGCACCAGCGCGGCGATCAGGCCGGCGCGTTCCGTGTGCATGCTGTGCGTGATCAGGTAAATGAAAATGCCCAGCAGCACCAGGCCAGCGGTGTAGACAAACACGAGCGCCACGGTTTCATACTGCAGGACGACGGCTGATCCCACCACGCACAGCGCGCCCACTACCAGCACGCCCAGCAGGTGAGCGACATTGAGCGGCCGGTCATCCGGCTCCGAGCCAATATGCGACATGGCCTTGCGCATGAAGTAGTAGTTGATCAGGCCGAGGCCCAGACCAATGCAGCACGCGCCAAATGCAACGTGCCAACCAAGGTTGTTGCCATAGTGCAGGTTGACGTAATCCTTGATCCACGGCGTCAACAACATCGAAATGGTGGAGCCGATGTTCACCGCCATGTAGTAGATGGTGAACGCGCTGTCGATGCGCGAGTCATCACCCTCGTAGATCTTGCGCACCAGGTTGCCGGCGTTCGGCTTGAACAAGCCGTTGCCGACCACGATGACGCCAAGCGCGCCGAACAGCGCCCACGTGCTTTCCGTGGGTATTGCCATCAGCGCGTAGCCGACGCCCAGCACCATCGCCCCCAGCAGCATCGTGCGCCGCGTGCCCAGCACCTTGTCGCCAACCCAGCCGCCAATGGCGGGGGCCACGTAAATCAATGCGGCGGCGGCGCTCCAGACCAGGTTTGCGCGCTCATCGGCAAAGCCCAGGCGCTGCACCATGTAATACACGATGAGCGCTTGCATGCCGTAATAGCCAAAGCGCTCCCACATCTCGATGAGAAAGACGGTACTGAACGAACGCGTCTGCGCGACCGCTGGATGCTGTGTGGCCATGGATTCCCCTTGCACATGAGCGGTAAACGTGACGGCGTCCGGCACTGCGCAATGCAGCGATTCTGGCTTGGCCACAACCGCAGCAGATTAACTGATTCACCTGCGGTGTGTAGCTGCACCGCCGCATGGCGCGGATCGAACCTGCGCAGGGCGCCGCGCGCGTTTGCAGCATGCGTGGTCGTTCGCGGTCCGCCCTGGCGTGAGAGCTTGTGGCATCATGCTGCGATTGCGCATCAGCGTTGAGGTAGCCACGTTCCGTGCGGATCTGCAACTTTTCAGCAATGCCGCGTTGTGCGCCCACCCGGTTGCGGGTGACGCGAGTTGGCGGTTATCGACCAGTGCGTTGCATGGGCCTGTCAGGAGGCGCGCATGCCGGCTGAAGGTTATCGCGGACCCAGGCAAATCTGGAGCGCCATGCAATGGTCATTGCAGGGGCTCAAGGCAGCGTGGCGGCACGAGGCTTCTTTTCGGCTGGAAGCATGCCTGGCGCTGGTACTGGTGCCGCTTGGCCTGTGGCTGGGCGCAGGTCCGCTGGAGAAACTTGCGCTGGTGTTTCCGGCTTTGCTGGTGCTGTCCGCCGAGTTGCTCAATTCCGCGATCGAAGCTGTGGTGGACAAAGTCAGTCCCGAGTTCAGCGAGTTTGCCGGTCGGGCCAAGGACATGGGTTCGGCTGCCGTCTTCGTCCTGCTGGTGCTTGTTGTACTGAGCTGGGCACTGATCCTGTTGCCGCGCCTGGCATGAAGGTTCACGCTGCGAATGACGGGCGTGCCGGTATGTTCGCGCTCGACTGCTTGCGCTGGATCGATGTAGACGTTGCCGCAATTTCCCTACTCCCGGAGTGACACCATGAAAACGATGCGCATGTTCACCCTGATGCTGCTGGCCATCATGCTTTCCGGCTGTGGCTACAACGCCATGCAGAAGCAGGATGAAGGCGTGAAGGCGGCCTGGTCTGAAGTGCTCAATCAATATCAGCGTCGGGCGGACCTGGTGCCGAATCTGGTCAACACCGTCAAGGGTTATGCGCAACACGAAGAAAAGGTTTTCACCGAAGTGACCAACGCGCGCGCCCGGGTGGGCAGCGTCCAGCTCAGTGCCGATGACCTCAACGACCCGCAGAAGCTGCGGCAGTTTCAGGCTGCGCAGGGCGAACTGGGCAATGCGCTGTCGCGCTTGATGGTCGTCAGCGAAAATTACCCGCAGTTGAAGGCCGATGGCCTGTTCCAGAATTTGCAGGCCCAGCTCGAAGGTACCGAGAATCGGGTCACCGTGGCCCGCAACCGGTACGTCCAGACCGTGCAGGAATACAACGGCTTGATCCGCACGTTTCCGAACAACCTGACGGCGAAGATTTTTGGTTACAAGATCAAGCCCAATTTCAGCGTGGACAACGAGAAGACCATCTCGACCGCGCCTACCGTGGACTTCGGTACAAGCACCCCGGCATCTGCTGCTTCGGCGCGCTGAGCATGCCGCGGCCCGGCTGGCGCGGGGCGCTCCTGCTGGCGGCAGCGCTGCTGCTGCCGCTGGCGTTGCACGCCGCTGATGCGGTACCGAAGCTGTCGCGGCATGTAACCGATCTGACCGGCACGTTGACCAGCGCTCAGGTAGACCAGCTTGACGCCCAGTTGCGTGCGCTGGAAAAAGCCAAAGGCGCGCAAGTCATCGTGCTGATGGTGCCCACCACAGGTGGCCAGGATATCGAAGGCTATTCGCTGGCCGTCGCCGAAGCCAACAAGGTGGGCCGCAAGGGCGTCGACGATGGCTTGCTGTTGCTGGTCGCCAAGAATGATCACCGCGTGCGCTACGAAGTCGGCTATGGCCTTGAGGGTGCGATTCCCGACGCGGCCACGGCGCGGATCACCCGCGAATACATTGCACCGAAGTTTCGCAACAACGATTATTTCGGCGGGATCAGCGATGCACTGAATGCACTTACCGGGTTGATCAACGGTGAGCCGTTGCCGGCGCCGGTACAAGACGCTGCCAGCGATGCGCGTGGCGGTCTGCCGTTGCATAACGGGTTCGTGCCGGCAATTTTTGCCGCGCTCTTTTTGCGTAACCTGCTGGGACGAACCAGCAAGTGGATTCGTGCACCACTGGGAGCACTCGTGGTCGGCGGGTTGCTGTGGCTGATTGTCTCGTTCGGTGCCGGCATCCTCGGCGCGCTGGTCGGCGGTTTGCTGATGTTGCTGCCCGGTGGCGCGGGACGTTCCATAGGCGGTGGCGGCTGGGGCGGCTTTGGCGGCGGAGGCGGCGGTTGGGGCGGTGGCGGCAGTTCCGGCGGCGGTGGTTTCAGCGGTGGCGGTGGCAGCTTTGGCGGTGGTGGCTCCACGGGGAGTTGGTAATGGCGCGCATGCACCGATTGTTGCTCAATCTGTTTGCCGGCTGGTGGCGCATGCCGCGCAGCTTCAACGCGGCCCTTCTCGATGAGATGGCTGCAGCTATAGCCGCAGGCGAGCGCGAGCATCTGGGGCAGGTGCGTTTCGCGGTGGAAGCGCGCCTGAGCATCGCCGCCGTGCTGGAAGGCGTGGATGCCACCGCGCGGGCGCGGGAGGTGTTTGCGCAGTTGCGGGTGTGGGATACCGAGCGCAACAGCGGCGTGTTGCT
>JBBSSI010000038.1:0-20662 GCA_038242205.1 Lysobacterales bacterium | reverse complement strand
GGCCGCTATCTGGTGCTGTGCAACCACCAAAGCTGGGTGGATATCCCCGTACTGCAAAAGGTCTTCAATCGGCGGATTCCGTTTCTGCGCTTTTTCCTCAAGAGTCAGCTCATCTGGGTGCCACTGCTGGGCGTTGCATGGTGGGCGCTGGATTTTCCGTTCATGAAACGCTATTCGGCGCACAAGCTGATGCGTCATCCGGAGTTGCAGGGCAAGGATATGCAAGCCACGCGACGCGCCTGCGAAAAGTATCGGCAACTGCCGGTGTCGGTGATGAACTTTGTCGAAGGCACGCGCTTTACCCCGGCCAAGCATGACGCGCAGATGTCGCCATTCAAGCACTTGCTGCGGCCCAAAGCCGGCGGTGTCGCGTTTGTACTGGATGCGATGGGCGAGGCATTGCACGCGATTCTGGATGTGACCATTGTTTATCTCGATGGCCCGTGCACCATGCTGGATCTGCTTGCGGGCCGCGTGCGCAATGTGCGTGTGCGCATTCGCGAGCTGCCGATCGACGCTGCGCTGCGCAGTGATGGCGATCAGGATGCGACCTTCCGCACGCGCGTCAAGACCTGGCTGAATGCCCTGTGGCAAGACAAAGATGCGCGCATTGCGCATTTGTACGGTGACGCGCCGGGTCATCCGCCTTCTGGTGGCGCAGGGAATTGAACATGCGGATATTGATCGTGGGCGCCGGAGCGACGGGCGGCTACTTTGGTGGACGCTTGCTGCAGCATGGCCGCGACGTGACGTTTCTTGTGCACGGTGAGCGTGCAGAGGCGCTGGCCCGCGACGGCTTGATTCTGCGTAGCCCGCTGGGCAATGTGACGCTGAAGGCTCCGCCAACCGTGCGCGCTTTTGATCTGCATGAGCCGTACGATCTGGTTCTGCTCGGCTGCAAGGCGTACAGCCTGGCAGCGGCGATGACCGATTTTGCCGCGGCGGTTGGTCCTCACACTGCGATCCTGCCGGTGCTCAACGGCATGGCGCACCTGCACGCGCTTGACCAGCGCTTTGGCGCCAGCCATGTGCTGGGTGGCCGGTGCATGATCGCGGCCACCCTGGACGAGAACGGCGCCGTGCAGCATCTCAATGGCACCCACACGCTGACCTTCGGCGAGCGCGATGGGCGGTCGACGCAGCGCCTGCAGGCCATCACCGAAGTCCTCGCCGATGCCGGTTTTGATGCGCGTGCCAGCCAGACCATCGTGCAGGACATGTGGGACAAGTGGGTGTTTCTGGCGACACTGGCCGGCATCAGCTGCCTGCTGCGCGCGTCCGTCGGCGACATCGTCGCGGCGCCTGGCGGCCGGGACGCAACGCTCGCCTTGTTTGCCGAGTGCTGTGCGGTGGCGGCGCGCACTGGTCAACCGGTCAGCGCCGCGACCCAGGCCAGGGCATGCGCCATCCTGACCGAAGTCGGTTCTACATTGACGGCGTCGATGATGCGCGACTTGCAGGATGGCCATGCGATTGAAGCCGAGCAGATTATCGGGGACATGCTGGCTCGCAGCGCACCACCTTCGGCCTTAGCCGAGCCTGATGCACAGCCGCCGACCCCTTCCATGTTGTCCGTGGTCTACGCGTGCCTGAAAGCGTACGAAGCAGGGCGCAAGTCCACATAGACAGCGACCGCCGCGCTTGCCAGCCGTTGCGCCAGGGGCAGGCGGGTGCGAGTCGCGAGCCTGTTGCGTGACGTAGCTCTCGAGCCTGCGGCAGTCGGTGTTCGTGGGTCGGCGTTAGTCCTGGGCACGTAACTGGTCCGCTGGCGACCGGCGCGACACGCTTGCCGCGCGGCGGCGGGGCATTGCCCCACCGCCTTGGCCCGACTGGACTTGCGGCGGCAGTGCCCACCGTGCGTGGGCTAAAGCGGCGTCGTGCGCCGTGCGTGACAGACGAAAACCGCGACCGGGTGAGTCGCGGTTTCGTCCATCACACCGAGCGCGTTGCTACCAGATTTTCACCTGGCGCTCGCCGTCACGCACCATTGCGTCGCCGGCCTTGCACTGAAATGCCGTGGCGAATTCCGGCATGTTGGAAGGCGCGCCGACTGCCCGATACTGTGCCGGCGCATGTGGATCGGTGTTGAGCAGGGTCAATTGCGCTTCCGGACGGATACTGCCGCGCCACACCCGGGCCCAGTTCAGAAAAAAGCGCTGGTCCTGGGTGTAACCATCGATCTTGCTGGCCGCTTCATTCGGATTCTTCGCCAGTGCCATCTGCAGGGCGGTGTACGCCGCGTTCAACCCGCCCAGGTCACCAATGTTCTCGCCCATGGTCAGCGCACCGTTGACGTGTTTGCCCGGCAGCGGTTCATAAGCGTCAAACTGCGCGCCGAGCTTTGCCGTGCGTGCCTCGAACGCCGTGCGGTCAGCGTCGGTCCACCAGTTGACGTTGTTGCCGGCAGCATCGAACTTGCTGCCCTGGTCGTCGTAGCCGTGGCCCATTTCATGGCCGATCACCGCGCCGATGCCACCGTAGTTGAGCGCGTCGTCGGCGGTGGCGTCAAAAAACGGCGACTGCAGGATCGCGGCGGGAAATACGATCTCGTTCTTCTGCGCGCTGTAGTAAGCGTTCACTGTCTGTGGAGTCATGCCCCACTCGCTGCGATCTACCGGCTTGCCGATCTTGGCAATGTGATAGTCGTAGTTGAACTTGTCGGCTGCTTGCACGCTGGCAAAGTAATGGCCCGGCACCAGGGTCAGGCCCGACCAGTCGCGCCACTTGTCCGGGTAGCCGATCTTGGGTACGAACGTCGCCCATTTCTGCAAGGCCTTCTGCTTGGTCGTGGCGCTCATCCACGGCAGGTTTTCGATGCGCGTCTTGTACGCGGCACGCAGGTTGTTGACCAGTTCTTCGGCGCGCTGCTTGGACACCGGGGAGAAATTGTCCGTGACGTACAGTTCGCCCAAAGCCATGCCCATCCCTTCGTTGGTCGTGGCGAGCACGCGCTTCCAGCGCGGCTGGATTTCTTTCTGGCCGTTCAACGTGCGCGCATTGAAAGCAAAGTCTTCCTGCTGAAACGGCTGGGAAAGGAATGGCGCCGCGTCCGCAATGGCGTGGAAGCGCAAGTAGGCCTGCCACTGCGCGATCGGGACATCACCCAGCATCTTGTCCATTTCGGCAAAAAACTTCGGCTGCGACAACGAGAACCCCTTGCTGACATCCGCGCCCTGCGCCTTGAAGAATGCGGCCCAATCAAAGTTTGGCGTGACCTTGTCCGCCTCGGCGATGCTCACGAAGTGGTAGCGGTTTTCCGGCACGCGCATCTGCACCGGCTCCAGCGAAACCCCGGCCAGACGCGTCTCGAACGCGAGCACTGCCTTGGCCTGGGTCTGGGCACTGGCCGCGATGACACCAGTCAGTTCGAGCAGTTTGGCGATGTGCGCGAGGTAAGCTTCGCGAATCTTGGCAAAGTCCGGTTTGCTGTAGTAGTTGACGGTCGGCAGGCCCAGGCCGCCCTGATTGGCGTAGGCGATTTCCGTGTTGGAATCCTTGAAGTCGGCATTGCCGCCGAATCGGAACAGCACCGGTTCGCCGCGGGCGTAACGGTCGCGGACGTAGGCAACAACGTCGTTCTTGTCGCGCAGCGCTGCAATGCGCGCCAGCTGTGGTTTGATCGGATCAAAGCCGGCCTTGTCGATCGCCGCTTCATCCATGCCCGCGCCATACAGGTAGCCGATTTTCTGCTTGATCGAGCCGGCGTCTTCCTGCGCGGCCCGGCTGGCGGCGTCCTCCACCAGTTTGCGTTGCACGTTCAAGCTGTCTTCGCGCAGCACGTCAAACGAACCCCAGCGAGTGCGGTCGTCGGGAATCGGATGGGCCGCGATCCACTTGGCGTTGACGAAGCCGTTGAAGTCGCTGCACGCGCTGATGTTGCTGTCGAGCTCGTGCACGTCGAAGATGCTCGACGGTGCGGCAGCTGCGCTGGTGCACAATCCCACGCCGATGGCGATGGCCAGTGGTTGCAAAAGGCGATGTGTCATGACTGCTCCATGATGAGTGTGGTGCCGGGCCGCGCTGGGTTGAGACAGCCGAATGCACAACGTGGCAACTATGCGCCGGGCCAGACAGTGTCGAAGGTCATGGTGCGCCGGGCTGCCTGCTGCAGATCATGACAGGCGTGCAAGTGGGCCACTATCATCGGCGCATGGGAGACTCGCGCATATTGAACTTTCGCCTGGCTGGCCCGGCAGATATCCCTGCGATCGTCACGCTGGTCGAGTCGGCCTATCGCGGCGACACCGGCCGCCGCGGCTGGACCACCGAGTCGGACCTGCTCGATGGTCATCGCACCGACGTAGAAGCGGTAACAGCGTTGTTGCAGCCGCCGGACAGCTGCGTGCTGCTCGCCGAAACCGCAGGCAGCCTGCTTGCCAGTTGCCACGTGCAGCGGCAGGGCAAGTGCGGCTATTTCGGCATGTTCGCGGTGGACCCGCTGCAGCAAGCCGCCGGCGTGGGCAAGCAGGTATTGGCTGAAGCCGAACGCATCGTGCGTGAACGCTGGCATTGCCACGCGATGCGCATGACGGTGATCGAACAGCGTCCGGAGTTGCTGGCGTGGTATCAGCGCCGCGGCTATCGGCCTACGGGTGAGTTTGAACCATTCCCTTATGGCAACGAGCGTTTCGGCATTCCACGCCGCGACGACTTGCGTTTTGCGGTATTGGCCAGGCAATTTGACGGAGAAGCAGCGTGGACGGTTGGATAAACGTGGGAACGCGCAGCGAATTCCTGCCCGGCGAGTTCAAGGTGGTGTGGGACGGCGACACCTCGATTGCGGTCTACAACATCGACGGCGCGCTGTATGCGATCGAGGATGTGTGCACGCACGACGGTGGCGATCTGGCCGGCGGCGAGGTGTTCGGCTTTGAAGTGGAGTGTCCTCGCCACGGCGCGCGCTTCGATGTTCGCACCGGTGCGGTAACCCGGCCACCTGCGTACATTCCGATTGCCAGCTTCCCCGTGCGCGAGGAAGACGGCGCGATCTGGACCCAGGACAACCGCTGATCCGGACACGTCTTCGGCGCTACCGGGAAAGGGAGCCGAACGACACGATTCCCGTCCTGTTGCGCACGATTGCCTGAGCCCACTGCGCGTGTCGCAGCGCGGCAGGCCGCGCAGCGACATCATTTTCGCAGCGCTCAGTGCGCTGCGGACTTTGCGGCCTGCGCTGCCGATTGCGCATCGTCGAACTGCCATGCCGGCTTGCTCTTGCCATCGAAATTGAGCTGCGCATGCGGCAGGTTGTCCTTGCCATAGAATTGCATGTGCACTTCGTTCGCCGATGTACCCAGCTCGAACGCCGGTGCCTGCACTTTGCCATCGGCATAGTTCACGATCATTCCGGCGAAACCGTCTTTGTCATCCACCATCAGGCCAATCGCGTCACTCAGCGGCGCAGCACGATCCAGGCCGATCACGACGCGGCCCATGCCCAGAAAGGCCATGCCGCCGCGCTCGTTGCCTTTCTTGTCGTACAACGCCGTGCCGTAATTGTCGCCATCGCCCAGGCGTGGGTAAGTTTTACCGTTGATCACCGGTGACGGCATCTGGCCGACGGCGAGCCGATCTGCTCCGGTAGTGCCGAGGAACACGATGCCGTCTGAAGCGTCGTCCTTGCGTTTGCGATTGGCACTGGCGGGCACCGGTGCCCCAATCAAAATGCGGTCGTGTCCCTGGGCGTCGACGATCACGATGCCTTGCGCGCGCACGATCTTGTCGATGTTGTTGCCCGTGCGGCTAACCCACCAGGTCGCCGCCAAGGCGGCGAGCAGCAGCCCAGTGACGATGAGACCGGCGCGCAACCACGTGATTTGACGTTGCAGCCCAAGCAGGTCTTGCCGGGAAACTCCATTGTTGTCATTCATCGATATTCCTTCAGCGATGAGATAAAACGCGCATGGTACTACCCCCATTTCGGGGCCCACGCAGGAGCGGCCCCGGTGGAGTCGCTCGGTGCCGGCTGCTTCACGACACCCTTCAGTCACGCTCGTGGTTGGATACTTGCCGAGAGCCATCGTAAGCGTCGAAACAACGAATGAACCAGCGAGGGCGTAAGCTGAGGCACGGGGTGTCCGTCCGGAGAGGTTCGTGGTGAAGAAAGAAGTTGAAGCACACATGCAGATTGTTTCCGCCGACATCAGTTCGGAGTCGCTTACAGGCATGGTGATCTTTCGCCCGCACTACCTGTGCCGCTCTGGAAGTGACCTCGTCGGTTCTGCCAAGAAAGGCAACTGGTATGCGCTTCGCCCCGGCGAGGTGCGCAGCTTCGCCCGCGCCCTGCTGGACGCTGCCGACGCGCTGGACTTGCAATCAAAATTGCTGCGGGCGGCAAAGTCGGCCGAAGTCGCAACCTGATCAAGCCGTACGCGATCAGTGGCGGCAGGCGTTGATCGTGTTGCGCAATTCCATCGTCGCGCTGCGCGCCGCCTGCGCAAAGTCTGCTCCCGCGCTCGCGTAGGCGATGGCGCGCGATGAACTGACCAGCAGGCCGTCCCCGGCAGCAGTCCGGCCATGGCGCACTACCGCTTCCACATCGCCACCCTGCGCACCGATGCCGGGAACCAGCAGCGGCATATCGCCGACCAGCGCGCGCACTTCGCGCAATTGCTCGGGCCAGGTCGCACCGGTTACCAGTACGCAGTTGCCGTTGGCGTTCCACTCTTGCGCAATGGTCCGCGCAAGATGTTGATACAGCGGCAGCGGCACGTTCTGCCCGTCGTCCACGAGCAGATCCTGCAGGTCCGCGGCGCCGCGGTTGGACGTGTGGCAAAGAATGATCACGCCCTTGTCCGGGTGATCCAGAAACGGCTGCACCGCGTCGCGGCCAAGATACGGGTTCACGGTGACCGCATCGGCCTGATAGCGCTCAAACGCTTCGCTGACATAGTGTTGTGCGGTGCTGCCAATGTCGCCGCGCTTGGCATCCAGGATGACCGGCACGTCCGGATGCCGGGCGTGGATATAGGCAATCAGCCGTTCCAGCGCGTCTTCGGCGCGCAACGCGGCGAAGTGCGCGATCTGCGGCTTGTACGCGCAAACCAGGTCAGCCGTGGCATCGACAATGGCTGTGCAAAACGCAAACACCGCATCCGGATCACTGCGCACATGCGCGGGAAACTTTGCCGGCGTGGGATCCAGGCCGACGCAGACCAGCGAGTCGTGTCGTGCCCAGGCCTGCTGCAGTGACTGCATGAAGTGCATCGCGATTCCCGATCAGGCCTGGATGGAACGGAGTACGCAGCGGGTGCGCGGCACAAACGTCCGCGCGCACCTCGCTGCTGATCGCCCTGCTGCCGTCAGGCGAGCTTCTTGTATTTCACGCGCTGGGGACGCGCGCCTTCTTCGCCCAGCCGGCGCTTCTTGTCAGCCTCGTACTCGTTGTAGTTGCCGGGAAAGAACTCGACGTGCGAATCACCTTCGAACGCCAGAATGTGCGTGGCGACGCGGTCGAGAAACCAGCGATCATGGCTGATCACCATGACGCAGCCGGGGAATTCCAGCATCGCGTCTTCCAGTGCGCGCAGGGTCTCCACGTCCAGATCGTTCGACGGCTCGTCCAGCAGCAGCACATTGCCGCCCTGCATCAGGGTCTTGGCCAGATGCAGGCGGCCACGTTCGCCGCCGGATAGCGAACCCACAAGTTTCTGCTGGTCGGACCCCTTGAAGTTGAAGCGGCCGATGTACGCGCGTGACTGCAGTTCGTAGCGGCCGATGGTGATGATGTCGGCGCCGCCTGACACTTCCTGCCACACGTTCTTTTTTGCATCGAGGTTGTCGCGTGACTGGTCAACATAAGCCAGCTGCACGGTGTGGCCGGTCTTCACTTCGCCGCTGTCGGGCTGTTCCTGGCCGATGATCATCTTGAACAGCGTGGACTTGCCGGCGCCGTTCGGTCCGATCACGCCGATGATGGCGCCCGGCGGGACCTTGAACGACAGGCCATCAATCAGCAGGCGGTCGCCAAACGACTTGGTGACGTTCTTGAACTCGATCACTTCCTGACCCAGGCGTTCGCCCGGCGGGATATACAACTCGTTGGTCTCGTTGCGCTTCTGGTATTCGACCGAGTTCAACTCCTCGAACCGGCTGATGCGCGCCTTGCCCTTGGACTGCCGCCCCTTTGCCGCCGAGCGCACCCACTCCAGCTCGCGCGCCAGTGCCTTCTGGCGACCCTTTTCCGCCGCTTCCTCGTGGGCGAGGCGCGCGCTTTTCTGCTCCAGCCATTCGGTGTAGTTGCCTTTCCACGGAATGCCGCGACCGCGATCCAGCTCGAGAATCCACTCGGCGGCGTTGTCCAGGAAATAGCGGTCATGCGTGACCGCAACCACGGTGCCCGGATAGTCGTGCAGGAACATCTCCAGCCAGTCGACCGACTCAGCATCGAGATGGTTCGTCGGCTCGTCCAGCAGCAGCATGTCCGGCTTGGACAGCAGCAGGCGGCACAGCGCGACGCGGCGTTTTTCACCGCCGGACAGCGGCCCGATCTTTGCGTCCCAGGGCGGCAGGCGCAGCGCATCGGCGGCCACTTCCAACTGGCGCTCAAGCGCGTGCGCGTCGTTCGCCGCCAGCAGGTTCTCGAGCTTTTGCTGCTCTTCGGCCAGCTTGTCGAAATCGGCGCCTTCTTCGGCGTAGGCCAGATACACCTCGTCCAGCCGTTTTTGCGCGTCCAGGATCACTGACACGCCTTCTTCCACCGCCTCGCGCACGGTCTTTTCCGGATCCAGATGCGGCTCCTGCGCCAGATAACCGACCTTGATGCCCGGCTGCGCGCGCGCCTCGCCCTGGAAATCGGTGTCCACCCCGGCCATGATCCTGAGCACGGTGGATTTGCCGGCGCCGTTCACGCCGAGCAGTCCGATCTTTGCGCCGGGGAAGAAGGACAACGAGATGTCCTTGATGATGTGGCGTTTGGGCGGGACGATCTTGCTCACCCCGTTCATGGTGTAGATGTATTGCATGCAGAACTCCGGGAAACGTGCGTGCCCGCCACGGGGCAACCGGTGCTGGCAAACGCCAGGACCAAACGAGGCAGTATAACCGGTCCCCATACCGCTCCAGCAGCGGCGTGCGCGCAATGGGCGGCCAAGCGCGCATGTGCAACGCGGCGCCGCGCGGGCACTGCCCGCCGTGGTGCAATCAGCAGCCCGGGCGAGCACCGCTCTTCGCGACGCAACCGCAGGATTTGGCGGGCAGTCCCCGATCTGGCTGGCATGGATGCCTTCAGGCGCATTGGCCTTCATGCACATGGCATGGGCACTGCGGGCCGCGAACTGGACGCCGACCACCGCCTGTGCCGCGCGCGCTGTCTGGCTGCAAAACCGTGCGGGCGTTACACTGCCAAGTTGTATCCGCCTGCCACGCGTAGAGGTCAGAATGTTTCCCAAGGACTGCACGATCGCTGGTTATGACGAGGAACTGGCCAAGGCCATTGCCGACGAAGGTCAGCGCCAGGAAGATCACGTCGAGCTGATTGCCTCGGAGAACTACGCCAGCCCGCGGGTGATGGAAGCGCAGGGTTCCAAGCTCACCAACAAATACGCCGAGGGTTATCCCGGCCATCGCTATTACGGCGGTTGCGACTACGTCGACGTTGCCGAGCGGCTGGCAATCGAGCGCGTCAAGCAATTGTTTGGTGCCACGTACGCAAACGTCCAGCCGCACTCCGGTTCGCAAGCCAATCAGGCGGTGTACTTCGCGCTGCTCCAGCCGGGCGACACGATTCTGGGCATGTCGCTGGCGCACGGCGGGCACCTGACGCACGGGGCCAAGCCCAACATATCCGGCAAGCTGTTCCATGCAGTGCAGTACGGCGTCAACGAGCAGGGGCTGGTGGACTACGACGCGGTCGAGCGTCTGGCGGTCGAGCATCAGCCGAAGATGATCGTTGCCGGTTTCAGCGCGTACTCGCAGGTGATGGACTGGGCGCGCTTCCGCGCCATTGCCGACAAGGTTGGCGCGTATTTCTTCGTGGACATGGCGCATGTGGCGGGCCTGATTGCCGCAGGCGTTTATCCCAACCCGCTGCCGCACGCGCATGTGGTGACATCAACTACGCACAAGACGCTGCGTGGGCCGCGCGGCGGTTTCATCGTGGCGCAACGCTCGGCGATGGGCGAAAAGGCCGACGAGATCGAGAAAAAACTGCAGTCCATCGTTTTTCCCGGTCTGCAAGGTGGCCCGTTGATGCATGTGATCGCGGCCAAGGCGGTAGCTTTCAAGGAGGCGCTGGAGCCGCAGTTCAAGACCTATCAAACGCAGGTAGTAAAGAACGCCAAGGCCATGGCCGCCACGTTCATTTCGCGCGGCTACAAAATCGTTTCCGGCGGCACCGAAGACCACCTCATGCTGATCGACCTGATAGGTCGCGAGATAACCGGCAAGGACGCGGAGGCGATGCTTGGCAACGCGCACATCACCGTCAACAAGAATGCCGTGCCCAACGATCCACGCTCGCCGTTTGTCACCTCCGGGCTGCGCATTGGTACGCCGGCGGTGACCACGCGCGGCTACATGGAAGCAGACGTGACCGAACTGGCTGGCTGGATCTGCGACGTGCTGGATGCGTCCGGCGCGGACGAGGTAACCGCTGCGGTTCGCGACAAAGTCACCGCGCAGTGCCAGAACTTTCCCGTTTACCAGTGAGAGCCCGCCGGCTGGCGGCGTGATCAACCGGCGCGGCGGTGTCGCTCCTGCCTCGTCCATTCGCGCCTTTTGACTGACCTATGCATTGCCCCTTCTGCCTGCACGAAGACACCCGGGTCATCGATTCGCGGCTGACCGACGACGGCAGCAGCGTGCGCCGCCGCCGCGAGTGTCCGCAGTGTGCCGAGCGTTTCAACACGTTCGAGACGGCGGAGCTGAAATTGCCGACCGTCGTCAAGAGCGGCGAACGCCGTGAACCATTCGACGAGCGCAAGCTGCGCGTGAGTTTCGAACGCGCGCTGCAAAAGCGGCCGGTCACCAGCGAGGCCGTGGATTTTGCCGTGCGGACAATCGTCAACGACCTGCGCCGCAGCGGCGAGCGTGAAGTGCCGTCACGCCAGGTCGGCGAGCTGGTCATGCGGGAACTTAAAAAACTCGACCAGGTGGCCTACGTGCGCTTCGCCTCCGTCTACCGCAAGTTCGAGGACATGCAGGCATTTCGCGAGGAGATCGAAAAACTCGAACGTGACCTGCCGGGCCTGGACGAATGGCAGCTGCCTTTGCTTGGCGGCGACAGGCGCAAATAAGGTGTTTCCCTGGCTAGGCAATGGTGTCAGTCACAACCGCTTGGATGGCTGCTGCCGCCGCCGGAAACACCTCACATGAAGTTGCATGCTGCAGGCCAGGGCCATGCGCCGCTCCTGAATGGGGCTGCAGCGTGACGTTCTCTGCCACCGACCACTTGCATATGGCGCATGCGTCGCCGGAAACACCTCACATGAAGTTGCATGCTGCAGGCCAGGGCCATGCGCCGCTCCTGAATGGGGCTGCAGCGTGACGTTCTCTGCCACCGACCACTTGCATATGGCGCATGCGCCGCCGGAAACACCTCACATGAAGTTGCATGCTGCAGGCGAAGGCCATGCGCCGCTCCTGAATGGGGCTGCAGCGTGACGTTCTCTGCCACCGACCACTTGCACATGGCGCATGCGTTGCGCCTTGCCGAGCGGGGCATGTATACGACCCAGCCTAACCCGCGCGTGGGTTGCGTCATTGCCCACGGCGACGAAATAGTTGGCGCTGGTTTCCACCAGCGCGCCGGCGAGCCCCATGCCGAAGTGTTCGCGCTGCGCGAGGCGGAAGAGCGCGCGCGCGGTGCAACCGCCTACGTAACGCTGGAGCCGTGCGCACATTACGGCCGCACGCCACCGTGTGCGCAGGCGTTGATCAGCGCCGGCGTGGTGCGCGTGGTGGCGGCAACGCAAGATCCCAATCCGCAGGTGGCCGGCCGTGGCCTGGAGATGTTGCGCGCAGCCGGTATCGTGGTGGAGACAGGCTTGATGCGCGACGCGGCGCGCGAACTCAATCCCGGATTCTTCAGTCGCATCGAGCGCGGTCGGCCTTGGCTGCGCGTAAAGCTGGCGATGAGCCTGGACGGACGCACCGCTCTGGCCAACGGCGAGTCAAAGTGGATTACCAGTGAAGCCGCGCGCGCTGACGTGCAGCGCTGGCGCGCCCGCAGCTCCGCGATCCTCACCGGCAGCGGCACCATCCTCACGGATAACCCGCACCTGACCGTCCGCCTTGCCTTGAGCTCCCCCGCCGCGGGCGCAGCCGGGACACGGGAATTGCGCCCGCCCTTGAGCGCCATCTCCCCTGGTGCAGCAGAAGGAAACGACAGGCATTCGCTTGCAAGCTCCCTCTCCCCTGGCGCAGCCGGGGGAGAGGGTTGGGGTGAGGGGGCAGCTCTTGCACCAGACGCAGCAGACCGTTCGCCTGTCCCACCATCGATCCCCATCGCCACCACACAAGCACCGCTGCGCGTCGTTCTCGATCGTCGCTTGCGCACGCCTGCCGACAGTCACGTTCTGGATGGCACTGCGCCCACCCTGATCCTGCACGCTGCGGAGACAGCAATGGCGGACCCGCGATTCGCACGCGTAGAGCTGGCAGTGATAGCAGATACCAACGGCGCGCTTGACCTGCCCGCAGTCCTCGCGCTGCTGGCCGCGCGTGATTGCAACGAGGTGCAGGTGGAGGCAGGTCCAACCCTGTGCGGCGCGCTGTTTGCTGCGGGCCTGGTCGATGAGCTACTGCTGTATGTGGCGCCGCTGCTGCTGGGTGACAGCGCGCGTCCGCTGCTGCAGCTGCCAACGCTCGATGACATGGCGCAGCGCTGGCAGCTGCGCGTGGTCGAGCAGCGTCAGGTCGGCTGCGACTGGCGACTGCGGCTGCGTCCGTCATGATCTTTGCGTCGCGCACGGCTGCTCGTGAGCGCGCGTGGCAGCAGTGCTAGAATGCGCGCGTCGATCAGCGGGTTTGCTCGACACACTCAGACGTCTTCAGGGCGGGGCGAAATTCCCCACCGGCGGTAGGTTGCCCCGGCTCACACCGGACAACGAGCCCGTGAGCGCCTGCTCTCGCACCGGCAACGGCGCGAACGCAGGGTCAGCAGATCCGGTCAGAATCCGGAGCCGACGGTTGGAAGCGGGCAACCGTTTCCGCACAGTCCGGATAAAGCGAAGACGGTCAAGCGCGCACGTGCGCGGTTGATCGCATGCCCTGAGGCGTTTTTCGCCACGATCTGTGCGGGAAACGGTGCATGCAATTCATCCATGCAAACTGCTTGATCCACTTCGCCGTGAAGCGCGGCTGATGTTTACCGGCATCATCCAGGGCGTTGGTCGCGTCTTGCGTGTTGAACGGCGCGGCGGCGATGCACGCCTGCACATCGACACGCTGGCGCTGGATCTTGCCGATGCGCGGCTGGGCGACTCTATTGCGGTGTCCGGGGTATGCCTGACCGCGGTGGACCTGCAGGCGCATGGCTTCAGCGCCGACGTGTCTACCGAAACCTTGTCGCTCACCACGCTGGGGCAGCTGGAAACGGGCGACCCGGTGAATCTGGAGCAGGCCTTGCGCCTGGCGGATCGTCTGGGCGGCCATCTGGTGTCCGGTCACGTTGATGGGGTCGGCAAGGTGGTGTCGATCACCACCGATGCGCGATCGCAACGCTGGACGCTGGAAGTCCCGGCAACGCTGGCGCACTACATCGCGGCCAAGGGCTCGGTATGCATCGATGGCACCAGCCTCACCGTCAACGCGGTGCAGGGCAATCGCTTTGGGGTCAACCTGATTCCGCATACGGTGGCGCACACCTCCTTTCGTGCGCGGCGCGTCGGCGCGGCCGTGAATATCGAGGTGGACGTGATCGCGCGTTATGTCGAGCGCTTGCTGTCGCGCGGCGAGACTCCGAGTCTGGATGCAGCATTTTTGCAGCAGCATGGATTCATGTAAGCCCGCGCCCGCCGCCGTATTGGAGTTGGCGCAATGGTGTCAGCCCGCAGTGAACGCGCGGTCCATCCGCGCGGCACATTTCCTTCCGCATCGATGAGCAAGATTCCTCATGGCCTTCAACACCATCCCTGAAATTCTCCAGGATATTCGCGCCGGGCGCATGGTCGTCATCCTGGACGACGAAGGCCGCGAGAACGAGGGCGACTTGATCATGGCCGCGGAAAAGGTGCGCGCCGAAGACGTCAACTTCATGGTGCGGGAGGCACGTGGTTTGCTGTGCCTGACGCTGACCCGGCAGCGAACGCAACAGCTTGGCCTGCGACCGATGGTCAGCGAAAATACTTCCGCGCAGCACACCAATTTCACTGTGTCGATCGAGGCGGCAAGCGGCGTCACCACCGGCATTTCCGCGCATGACCGTGCCCGCACGGTGCAGGTTGCGGTGCAACCGGCGGCCACGCCCCAGGATCTGAACCAGCCCGGCCACGTGTTTCCGCTGACGGCGCAAGCCGGTGGCGTGCTCACGCGCGCCGGACACACCGAAGCGGGCTGCGACCTGGCCGGTCTGGCGGGACTGGAGCCGGCGTCAGTCCTGATCGAGGTCATGCGCGAGGATGGCTCCATGGCGCGCCGTCCGGATCTGGAAGTCTTTGCCGCCAGGCACGGATTGAAGATCGGCTCGATCGCTGATTTGATCCGCTACCGCCTGGAGACGGAAAAAACCGTGCAGCGCGTGCACGTAGAGGAGGTGCAGACGGACTTTGGCCCGTTTCGCCTTGTCGCCTATCGCGATGTCATCCGTGGGGTTTTGCACTTTGCGCTGGTGCGCGGAACCGTGGATGACGGCGCGCCCGTGCTGTCGCGCGTGCATGTGCGCAACACCCTGTCCGACGTGCTGCGCCTGCAGCGCGAGGATTTCGGCTTGACCATCACCAGCGCGCTGCAACGCATTGCCGATGAGGACCGCGGAGTGCTGCTGGTACTTTCCGATGCAGACACTTCGCAAGCGTTGCTGGCGCGGCTCAGTCGTCAGCCCGTGGCGCAGCCGCCGGAAGTCCTGCAACAGCAGGAATGGCGTGAGCTGGGGGTTGGCGCGCAGATCCTGGCGGACCTTGGCGTGCACCGCCTGCGCGTTATGGGCACGCCGCGCAAACTGGTCGGCCTGGCCGGCTTTGGTCTGGAAGTGGTGGAATACGTCTGAGGCGCGGCGGCCTGGCGGGGATGGCCGCCCGGGTTGCGTGCAGCAGCGGCCGACGTGCCGCTGCAAAATTCCGCGACGGCGCAAGCTTGCATCAGCACCATGGCGTCACCGTCTGAGGCTGCTGCAGCCGTGGCGCTATGCTCACCAGGCGCACCGTCCTTTCATTTCGCTGCAGCACTTTGCCCATGACGCATGTTCGACTGATCGCTCCCTCCGGTTACCCGCATGATCGCGCGGCGATGCGCCGTGGCGTGCAGCGCCTGCGGGATGCTGGTTGCGTGCTGAGCGGGCTGGAAGTGCTTGATCGCAGCACGCAGCGTTTTGCCGGTGACGATGCCGAGCGCGCCGCGGATTTCAATGCGCTGGCAGACATGGCCGAACTGCCGGATGTCGTGCTGGCCATACGCGGCGGCTACGGTGCAACGCGCCTGCTGGAGCATTTGAACTACCCGGCACTGCGCGAGCGCTTGCTGAGCACGAGCAGCGTGCTGGTTGGCCACAGCGATTTCACCGCGGTGCAAATGGCGCTTTACGCGCGTGCCGGCCTGGTTAGCTTCAGCGGTCCCATGCTGGGCGCGGATTTTGGCGCAGAGGCGCTCAGCGCATTTACCTGGGAGCATTTCTGGAAAACCGTGCGCGCACCCACCACGCAGGTGCAGTGGGAAACGCTGTCCTGTGCCGAACTCACCGTCGAAGGCACATTGTGGGGCGGCAACCTGGCCGTGCTGTGCAGTTTGATCGGCACGCCCTACTTGCCGGCGATTGATGGCGGCATCCTGTATGTGGAAGATGTTGGCGAGCCGCCGTTCCGCATCGAACGCCTGCTGTACCAGCTGCACCTGTCCGGCATTCTGGGGCGCCAGCGCGCGCTGCTGCTGGGTGATTTCAGCCAGTGCCGGTCCAGCGCCTATGACAACGGCTACGTTCTGGCTGACAGTTTCAAGCAGATTCGCGCAGTGAGCGACGTGCCGCTGATAACCGGCATTGCCGTGGGACACGAGCCGGACAAATGCACCTTGGCATTTGGGGCGCAGGCCCGGTTGCACGTTGCCGGCGGCAGGGCGCAATTGCAGTTTGGCGCCTATCCACACTTGCGTGCCGCAAACTGACAGCCGCCCGGCCTGCTGCGTGATCGGGCGCCAACGTTGGTTTGTTCGTCGCGCCTGTCACGCTGGTATGTGAGCGAGCAGGCGCGCGGACAAAACCGTAAAATGGCCAGTCAACACGGGCGGCGCCCGCGAGGAGTACGGAAATGCAGATCATCGAAGGCGACTTCGGCAAACCCAAGGGCCGTTTTGCCATTGTGGCCGGGCGCTTCAACGGTTTCGTCGTCGAACCGCTCGTGGCTGGCGCGCGCGACGCGCTGGTGCGCCACGGTGTCAAGGACGATGCGATCGACCTGGTGCGCGTGCCCGGCGCATGGGAGATCGCGCTGACCGCGAGCAAGCTGGCAGCGTCCGGCAAGTATGCGGCGATCATTGCGCTGGGCGCGGTGATTCGTGGCGCTACGGCACATTTTGATTTCGTGGCCGGCGAGTGCGCCAAAGGGCTGGCGCAAGCAGCGTTGGCTTCCGGCGTGCCGGTGGCGTTTGGCGTGCTCACCACCGACAGCATCGAGCAGGCCATTGAACGCGCCGGTAGCAAGGCCGGCAACAAAGGCGCGGACGCCGCCATGGCCGCGTTGGAAATGGCCAGCCTGTACGGCAAATTGGGATGAACCAGCGTGTGCAGGGTTTGAACGCTGCGGCACGCTCGCGCTCACGTCGACGGGCGTTGCAGGCCCTGTACGCCTGGCAGATGAGTGGCAGCGCGATGACCGCAGTGATCGCACAGTTTCAACACGAGCAGGATATGGACGTGGCCGATCTCGATTACTTCGAAGATCTGCTGCATGGGGTGGAGCACAACCTGGCTGCTCTGGACGGCGCCCTGCGCGCGCACATGGATCGTGAGATCGAGCAGGTTGATCCGATCGAACGCGCCGTGCTGCGTTTGGCCGCCTATGAGTTGAAGTTTCGCCCGGACGTGCCGTATCGCGTGGTGCTCAACGAAGCGGTGGAGGTCACCAAGCGCTTTGGGGCCGATCACGGCCATTCGTACGTCAACGGCGTGCTGGACAAGCTCGCCGGTGATTTGCGCGCGGTGGAAAAAGGCGGCTGAGCGCAGTGCTCGCCCCAAAATTTTCAGCCGCACCGCTGCTGGAGACCGAACGCCTGCGCCTGCGCGCGCATCGGGCCACCGATCACGCCGGCTGTCTGGCCATCTGGTCAGATCCGCGCGTTACCCGTTATATCGGCGGCAAGCCGTCGAGCGCCGAGGATGTGTGGCAGCGCGTGCTGCGCTACGCCGGGCTGTGGAGCCTGCTCGGCTATGGCTATTGGGTGGTCGAGGAAAAATCCACGGGCCGGTATGTCGGCGATGTGGGCTGCGCCGATTTCAAGCGCGAGATGACGCCAGCGCTTGACGGCATGCTGGAGTGGGGCTGGGTGTTTGCGCCGCAGGCCCACGGCAAGGGCTATGCAACCGAGGCCTTGCGCGCGGTGCTGGGCTGGGCGCAGGAGAACCTGGACCCACAGCGCATGGTGTGCATCATCGCCCCGGACAACCTGGCCTCCATACGCGTCGCCGAAAAGGCCGGTTTTCGACTCTGGCAAAACACCGTGTACCACGGCGATCCCACCGTGGTTTTCGTCCGCTGAACCAGCGAGCCACCGCGACCGATCATGCCTGCAGAATTCAACCTGATTGAAATGATCCGTGCGCGCACCTGCATGGCGCGCGCTGACGTAGCCCTGGGCATTGGCGATGATGGCGCGGTGCTGTGCGTGCCGCCTGGCCAGCATCTGGTAGTGGCAATCGACACCATGGTGGAAGGCGTGCATTTTCTGCCCGGCACTGCAGCTGCGGATCTCGGTTGGAAAGCGCTGGCAGTCAACCTGTCGGACCTGGCGGCGATGGGCGCTACGCCCGCCTGGGCGCTGCTTGCGTTGACCATGCCGCGCGCCGACGCCGCGTTTGTGCGCGACTTTGCCGACGGCTTCGCGCAGCTGGCCCGCCAGCATCAAGTGGCCCTGGTGGGTGGCGACACCACGAGCGGGCCGTTGAGCATCAGCGTCGCCGCTCATGGCTTTGTTCCCCCTGGCATGGCGTTGCGCCGCGCCGGCGCGCAGGTCGGTGACCAGATCATGGTCACCGGCACGCTGGGAGACGCGCTCGCCGGCTTGTACGCACTGCGCGATCCGCCCATGGATGACCCATTACAGGCAGCGATGCGCGCCGGGTTGATCGAGCGGCTGACGCGCCCGCAGCCGCGCGTGCGCGCTGGCTTGGCGCTGCGCGGCCTGGCCAGCGCCTGCATCGACATCTCCGACGGGCTGCTTGCCGACCTTGGGCATATCTGCGTGGCCAGCGGCGTCGGCGCCGAGCTCGAGGCCCCGTCGCTGCCGATTTCGCGCGCACTGCGTGAGTTGCATGGCGAAGCGCAAGCGCTGGAGTTTGCGCTCGGAGGTGGCGACAACTACGAGCTGTGCTTCACCGTCCCGCAGGCGCATGTCGAACAGGTACTGACCGATGTCAGCTGCCTGGGCTGTGCGGTGACGCCCATCGGGCGAGTCGTTGCCGGCAATGCGGTGCGCGTGCGTGATGCGCATGGGCAATGGCTGGAGCCGACGATGAAGGGCTGGGAGCATTTTGCATGAGCGCCAAGACTGCGTTGAGCGCGAGTCAGCGTCAGGCCCTGCTGGCCACACCGGCCGGCTGGATGGCGTGCGGCTTCGGCTCCGGGCTGGCGCCGGTTGCGCAAGGCACGTTTGGTTCACTGGCGGCACTGCTGCCATGGTTGCTGCTGCGCCAGCTGGCGTGGCCGATTTACCTGCTGGTGCTGCTGATTGGCTTTGGCGCAGGCGTCTGGGCGTGCGGCGTCGCCGGGAGCGCACTGCGCGTGGCCGATCACCGCAGCATCGTATGGGACGAGTTCATCGGCCAATGGCTCGCGCTTACGCCCTTGCTGATACCCGGCCTTGTCCCTGCCGGCAAAAGCGCGCCGTGGCTGGCGGTCCTCGCCGGTTTTGCATTATTCCGCCTGTTTGACGTGTGGAAACCGTGGCCGATCAGCTGGCTTGATCGGAGCGTCAAGGGCGGCCTGGGCGTCATGCTCGACGATGTGCTGGCGGGGATCTTTGCAGCGCTTGTGCTGGCGGGGATGCTGTATTGAAATGCCATGCGGAGCACCCACCGCACGGCGGTTAGCGGTTCAGCCCAGCCGGAGGGTTTCTCGCCAATCGCCCCAACGAGCAGAAAAAACCACCACCGGCTACTTTGTGACCCCAGCGGGTCGCCCTTCTTTCTTTTTTCAAGTTGATTGCTGAGCAGCTCAGAGCCGATCGGGCTGCTCCTTGATCGGACTGAAAGCTCAAGTCATGCACTAACACGCCATTTCAAACCGGCCGAACGTCGGTAATCCCCGCGTGTCATGGCATACGCAGAAACTTTCGCACGCGAAAGTTCATTCCGTACAAAAATTTGCGTCGGGAATAATTACTGGCTCACCGCCGCGGCCTGAACCTTATCGACCAAGGCCGGGCGCCCGCGGTTGTCGGGGCGTTCGCTTCAGGTCGGGTGGTCGACACGATCATGAGGTTGTCCAGCGCTGTGACCTTGGCGCCGACATCCTCTTTCCGCCTCAGCGTCAGCCGGCGTTCTTCATACCGGCAGCCCACCTACGACGAAGGGAGTGGGCAGGACACGACCCGACTTTCGGTGCAAGAGTCCACGCCGTCAGCAACTATCGGCCTTCCAAGCCACCGTGGTCGCCGACGACAGGTTGGTGACTTTTAGACACAGAAATCCGCGAACAAGCGTGAGTTTTTGCGCAGTGGTACGCAAAGTCATGTCCGCATTGAGCGTAACGTCCTGCGTCGTTGACGTTTGTTCGTTAACCCGTAAGGGACTACAGCCATGGGGATAGGGATGAAAGCTTCGTTTCGGCGGGTAGCGTTAGCGAGCATGAAGGTAGCCTTCTGGCTGGCGCTTTCATGGGTTGTCCTGACGCCTCTGGCGTTTGCGCAAGATAGCGGCATCGAAACGTGGGTCGAGTATCACAAGCAGCTTGAAGGCGTTGAACATATTTCCCCGCTAGAAGAAGGCTTATCAGGCGAAAGCGTGAGCTTGTACGACGGGGCGACGACGTTCTCGGTCGTGGATATTTCCGTACCAGGAAACTCCAAGCTTCCGGTGCAACTGCTTCGGCGCTTTCCAATCGAGTTACAAGTCCAGAGCGTGAGTACTTCCGACACGTCGTTGCACGGCGCCGGCAACTGGGATGTGGATGTGCCGTACATGACCGGTACATATCCTGTCATCCCAAGGATTCCAGCTGCTAGGGAAAGTCTGAACAAGTCCCGTTAATCCGATACAATTAGCCATCCAAACGCCAAGGTTATCGCCATGACGCAGATGAGCTTCTCCGACGCCGAGTATGCCGGCAAGCGCAAGCAGACGCGACGGGAAATTTTCCTG
>JBBSSI010000037.1:0-20878 GCA_038242205.1 Lysobacterales bacterium | reverse complement strand
CCGCGCCGGCGCTTGCGCTCGCGTTCGCTACGTACCCTTTCCCCGTACAACTCGCGCTCGGTCAGCACGGTGAGCATCGGCTGGTTCAGCGCAAATCCCTGCTCCAACGCGGCAACAGTTATGGCAAAGCGCACTGGCTCTCCCTCTAGCCCGACTCCGTTGCTGGAAAGCGTTGGAGCGACGGCGCGCTCCCTTGCCCCCTGTCTTTCCGCTTTGTCGCGGGAAAGGGACGCGGCGAGGGGGCGACCTGGTTCTCCCTCTCTCCCGACGCTGTGGGGGGAAAGGGCAGAGGCGAGGGGGCGACCTGGTTCTCCCTCTCCCCCGACGCTGTTCGGGGAAACGGTCGAGGCGAGGGAGCGACCTGGTTCTCCCTCTCCCCCGACGTTGTCGGGGGAGAGTGTCGGGGTGAGGGGGTGCTCTTGCTTTGCGGCAACCTCAAAAGCTCCAGCCGTTTCTCGCGGCAAAGCCGAAGGAGCGGATGCAAGTGCGTGTGGCCTGACGAAAGCCTGCCAACTCTCCACATTTTGCGGATACAGCTCGGCCGCTGCCAGAGTTTCCAGCAGTGCCTCGCGGCGCCCGGCAGAGTCGGCAGCGATCAGCACCCGGCCCGGATAGTTGGCAAGGAATTGACGCAGCGCTTCTCCCGGATCCTCACCCTTGCGGTGCAGAGCCACTTCGGGTGCGCTTTGCGTGCCGGTAGCGATCGCGTGCGGCTGACCGGCTTCCACCATCTCGATGCGCAGGCGCTGATTGAGCAAGGCGCGCAGATCGTCCGGCGGCAGATACAGCTCCGCTGGTGGCAACACGGGACGTTCGATATCGTGTGCCCGCTGATCGTAGCGCTCGGCAGTCTGCGTCCAGAACTGGTCAGCGGCCTCGGCTGCACCTTCACCAAGAACAAACAGCGCGTCATCGGCGAGATAGTCGAACAACGTGGCGGTCTGCGAAAAAAACAGCGGAAGGTAGTACTCGATCCCGCCCGGCGTCACGCCTTCTTTCATGTCCTGATACAGCGCGCAGTGACGCGGGTCGATGGGAAAGCGTTCGCGCAGGTTGCTGCGAAAAGTCTTGGCGGCCTCGGCCGTGAGCGGGAACTCGTGCGCTGGCAAAAGCTCAACGTGCGTTACCTGCTGCTGCGAGCGCTGCGTCTCTGGATCGAAGCTGCGAATGGATTCGATCTCATCGTCCAGCAGTTCCACCCGGTAAGGCTCGTCCGTACCCATCGGGAAGATATCCACCAGCGCACCACGCACGGCAAAATCGCCAGGTTCATTCACCTGCGGCACGTGCCGGTAGCCGGACGCTTCCATCCGCCGCTGCTCGATGGCGATGTCGAATTTCTGGCCCTTGTCCAGCATCAGTCCGGCACCGGTGATATGGCTGCGCGGAGCGATGCGCTGCATCAGCGTGGCAATGGGTACCACCAGCACCCCGCGCGCGATACCGGGCAGGCGATACAAGGTGGCGATGCGCTGCGATACCACCTCGGGGTGCGGACTGAACGCTTCGTAGGGCAGGGTTTCCCAGTCCGGGAAATGCAGTACCGGCAAGCCGTCTGCAAAGATGTGCAGCTCCGATTCCAGAACTCGGGCGCGCGACGTATCGCGGGTAACTGCCACCAGCAAGCCGCTATGCGCCCGCGCTGCCTCGGCAATCAGCAAAGCCCTCGCCGACCCGTAAGGAGGTTTCCAGTAGCGGCGTTGCTTGGGAGTGGTGGGTAACGCCGGAAACGGAATAGAAGAGGCCATGGGCTACGCGATCATACGGCGCGATGAAACGCGCCAAGGCAAAGCGGGCAAGTGTAACGTGTCGGCACGAAGCGGCGGCGCTGGGCAATGGTGCCGGCATTCACCGGCGGGGTGTTGACATCAGCGCAGTGCGCCATAAGCCGCCGGTTGCTCGCATCCTGCAGCGGCCTGCGCCCATCGTTCGCGACAGAGCCAGTTAACGTGCTGGCAACCGTCGATTGCTGTCACGCACTTGCAACCCGGGCGGACGGCTCACTGGCATCAAGATTGAAGACGCAACGCAACGCGCACGGTGCCTGGTTCGTTTTGCATGAGGTGTCGCTCAAATCCGAGTTCGCGACACAGCTCAAGCATCGGCTGGTTTTCAACAAGCACATAGCCCCACAGCTCGGTCAGACCGCGTTGGCGGCCATCTTCAATCAAGCGTCGCAGCAGTAGCGAACCCAGACCAAGGTGCCCCCAGCTGCGCTCCACCAGCACCGAAAACTCGGCACTGTCCGTAGGCTCGTCGACGAAGATGCGTCCGACGCCGCGTATTTCCGCTGGCTGCACGCTGTCATCCAACAGCACCAGCGCGGTTTCATTTTTGCCGTCAATCTGACATAGGCGGCGCGCCATTGGCGCCGGAAGTTCGGCCATAGCGTGCTGAAACCGGCGACGAATTGCCTCCGGCGAGAGTCGGGTGAAACAGCGCCGCAGAGCTGCCACGTCGTTTGCTTCGATCGAACGCACGCGCAGCTCACGACCGTCTTGAACAATCACGTGTTCACCTTGCTCGTCGACCACCTGCTGGGGCGCAAATCGCTGCCGGCTTGGAGGCGGCAGGGAGGTGGTTGCCAATGGAGCAGCCGGATCGCTTGAAGATCGGTTGGTAAGCATGTCCATACTCTAGCGTATTGAATGCGCTGCAACATGAACAAAGTGCCATGCCAGAGGGGTCTGCATACCAGGAATGTTGCACCGCTCTGAAACTTTTGCGCTGCTTGATTGGATCCGCGCCAGCACTGCTGAATAACCGCATCGTGACATGCGGCCACGCAGCGTGCCCCGTACCTGGGCCAGTCATGCGCGAGCAAACGATGTTTCCTACCAAGTCAGATCATCCGGCACGGGAAACTGGGCGTAGTACGGGTCGTCATCGACGTCGGCGTGAGTGCCTGGCGACTGCGCGTGGTCAAGCACGATCAAGGTCTTATCGCGCGCGTAAATCATGTCGGCAGCGGCGCGCGGCAGCAGCGCAAAGCCTTGCTCGTGCTCGACCAAAACCAGCGCACCGACCGCCAGTTGAGCGCGCTGACTTTCATTTACCAACACTTCCTTGATGCGGTCACTGACAGTAAAACGATAGACCAGTTCACCCTCGCGCTTGACCTGATGTGTGGCAATGATCTGCCGCGCCTGTGCACGTTTCTCGTTTGCGCGCAGTTGTGCATTGCGCTCAGCCGCCAGCAGACGATCATGTTCGGCGTGTTCGGCCTGCAGCTGCTGTACGTCCACGCGGTCGACCGCTGGAGCCTTGGCGCGCCGCTGTTTCGCCTGCTCGCGAACGATCTGTGCCGCCTTGTCCTTCTTGACCAGGCCGGCCTTGAGCAATTGTTCCTGCAGTGGATTGCGGGTCATGTGCGCGCCGGGATGCGGGAAACTGATCGGTGATTGTAGTGCAGCATCCGCGCGCTCATGGCGCACACCTGCGCGTATCGCAACGGCGGCTTTGCAGTATCCAGCGTGAGTAATCAGATCGCACCTGCCCAGGGCAAAGGCTGGCGCCGGACAGACGTCGCGAAAAGGCATCGCGGCGTCATCAAGCAAATGCGCGATCGCCTGTCACCGCGCCAGGAGTTGCTCGAACCGATCAGGTGCAGGGTTGCGATACGAAGCACAGCAAACACCGATCACCAATGGAGGAATTGCACGCCTGACACCGCACCATGGCGACTACAAAACATGTTTGAACCCATCCGACAGGAACTCCGCGCAGCGCCTACAGAATACGCAGTGCTCCAAACAGCCGGCTGTTGCGCCAGCGATTGCAGAACTTCAGTCGGCGAAATCCGGCTCGAAAAAGCTCCAGCGGACATCGCTGAAGTTCGCTTTCATGTCCGCTTCAACGGTGTTGATGGCCTGGATCATCGACCGATTGTCGACACTGTCGTGCATGCGCGCCTTCACTGCGACCATCACGTCCGGACCCATCTGCAGGGTAATCAGGTTCAACACCTCGGCGATTTCCTCGCGCGCCTGCAGAAACTGCAGCAACTCATCGCGCCGGCGCGGTTCAACGCCTTGCCCGATCAGCAGCGCCTTGACCTCGATGGCCACCAGCACGGCAACCACGATCAGCAAGGCGCCGATGGCTATCGTGCCGATGGCGTCGAACAGCAGATTGCCGGTGAGCATGGTGATGCCGACGGCCAACGCCGCAATGCACAAGCCGATCAGTGCAGCCAGATCTTCGCCAAAGATCACCAACAGCTCGCTGGAACGCGTCTCGCGAAACCATGTCCACAGACTTTGCGTGCCGCGCGATTTGTTGACCTCGTGCATGCAGCCGCGCATCGAGATGCCTTCGGCCACGATGGCGAACATCAGCACGCCCAAAGCCAGCCACGCCCACCGCAGCGGCTCGGGATGGGTCAGCTTGTGGATGCCTTCGTAAATGGAAAACATCCCGCCGACGCTGAACAAGAGGATCGCGACAAGAAACGACCAGAAATACAGCGCACGGCCCCAACCAAGCGGGTACTCGTCCGATGGCGGACGTTTTGCCTGGCGAATGCCCAGCAGCAACAAACCCTGGTTGCCGCAGTCCGCGAGCGAGTGAACCGCCTCCGCCATCATCGCGCCCGATCCGGTGACGATGGCTGCTACCAGCTTGGCAACGAAAATGACGAAGTTTGCCCCCAGCGCAAGCAGGATGGCCTTGATCGGGTTGGCGTGACCGGAAGACATGCTGCGCTGGTTCCTGCTCGAGTGGATTGAAGTTGCGGTGTTGCCTTGGCCGACGCGCAAGCGTCAGCGAATGCCCACCCCAAGGCCCACGCCGAAATGTACGTTGCTTCGGCCCTTGGTCATTTCGTCGGCAGTCCACACGTGTGACTGGCCCACCTTTACCAGCGGAAACACGTAGTCAGCTTCGCCTACTTTGCCCGCGCGACTGCCGTTGAGCAGGCCGCTGATAGTCATCAATGCGCCGACGGGATAATTCAGCGGCTCAACGTAACCGGACATGACGGCAATATATCTGCCGTTGCCGCTATCGCTGGCCTTGGGCCGCTGCGACGCGTCCAGCGGGTAGGCCAGCAATTCAATCTCGCTGCGGTCGGAGAAGTTGGTGACCTGGACAATGCGTCCGCCCCAGATAACCTCACTGTTGACGAAGCGCTCGGGCGTTTGGGCCACCTGCAGGGGGACGGCGGCCGTGGTCGGACCGGTGGTCTTGTACAACGGCGCAGGCGCACATGCGGTCAGCGCGCAGGTCAGCAACGCACTGGAAAGCGGTAGCAGATAGCGGGTGGCGACGGTCATGATCGAACTCCGATGTTGAAGGTGTGGATTGCGACAACCCAGCGCCGCGAAGTAGGGCAGGCGATGCGACTAGGAGTCTGCACGAGTGCATTACGCTGGAAGGTGAATGGATAGCGCAAAAGTGTGCTGCGAAGCTCCTCAGAGTGAAACTGCGCAGGGTTATCGCTCTTCAAGACTAAAACCGCGCCCTCAGCCTCCCGCCAGTGCCCAACCGCTCCTACAACCACGCGCTGAGCGCAGTGGTTGCAGCGTTGCCAGCTCAGGCACTCCCCAGCCCGCTCTGTTGTCAGTATCGGCGTTCATTCTGTCCAATCCTGAGCACCCAGACCAACTCTACGCTACAGCAAGCAAGCCGCGGCTTGCGTGGCGCAGGCGCGAAGTCATCATCAACGCACACGCCCAGGCCGGGCCGGGTGCTGCAGCCGGGACATGGGCAACGGACTGGCCTCCGCAGGTTCGGCGCCTTCCGCACGTAGCCAGTCCAGCTTCCATTGCGCGGGTTCGTCTTGCGCCAGCAGGCTAGCCAACGAACGCATGGAATCGCGCAGAGTGTCGTCGAGATTCCACGGCGCATTCAGGATCGCCATGCCCGCGCCATTCAGGCGCAACGGGGTGTTGTCGGCATGCACGAGGATCTCCGCGCGCAGCACGCGCTTGGCCGCGCTGCGTTGCAAGCCGTGAAGAAACGGCTGCACCTGGCTACGCTGCTTGATCGGATACCACACGGCGTAGATGCCGGTCGGCCAGCGCTGCAAGGCTTCCTTCAGCACCTTTTCGATCAGTTTATATTCCGCTTCCTGCGCTTCGTACGGCGGATCGATCAACACCAGGCCACGCTTTTCCCTGGGTGGCAGCAGCGCTTTCAACGCAGCGTAACCGTCGCGCTCGTGCACATGCAGGCGCGGGTCGCGATGGAGCAGGGCGCGCAACTTTCCCGCCTCCTCCGGATGCAGCTCGCACAGCTGCGCGCTATCCACGGGTCGCAGCAAACGCGCCACCTGCAAAGGCGACCCGGGATAATGCCTCAGGCCATTCTCGTTGCCGGCGCTGTGCAAGATGTTGTCGCGCAAACGCTGCAACAGCGGCGGCACTTTCTCGGCCGGGTGCAGCCGCGCGATGCCATCCTTGTACTCGCCCGTCTTGCCTGCTTCGAAACCATCCAGCGCATAGCTGCCACTGCCTGCGTGCGTTTCGATGTAACAAAACGGTGCCGGCTTGGCTTGCAGGGCCTCGATCAACGCCAGCAGCACGGTGTGCTTCAGAACGTCGGCAAAGTTGCCCGCGTGATAGGCGTGGCGATAATTCATGGCGACCACAGCAGTCCGAAACAGGAAGTATAGAAGGCGGAGCTGATCTCGAAGATTTTTCGGTGAGGATTGACACTTCCGCAGGACATTTAGATCAGCCGTTCCAATTCTATGAAAGATCCTGAAAGAAGAAGCTTCGTTATCTATTGGACATAATATACATTATGCGAAATCAAAACAGGGGAAACCGCCGTACTGGCGGCAACAAGTCCTGAGATCTCTCCCGCACCGATCTGCGCTCGCCCTGCCGGTCGTCGGCCTCGCCCACGTCGCCGCCGTCAATGGCTCATCAGTCCGGAGGGTTTCCGCGAGCTGCGCCATAGCTGCCTGCTGAGCAACCGCAAAGCCGCTGCCGCGTATCTGGGCGTGTGTGTGCGCACCATTCGTCATTGGGATGCTGGCCGTTGCCGCGTTCCGTGGTCCGCAGTGCGTCTGCTGCGATTGCTGCGCGCTGGGGAGCTGGGCGGCCTGCTGGACGGCTGGGATGGCTGGACGATCTTCCGCGACTGTCTGGTGTCACCCGATGGCCGAGCCTACCGGGAACGCGACATGCGCCACCTGTGGCTGACGCTGACGCAAGCCGCGCTGTTCCGTGAGGCCTACGACCGCGAAACGCGTCAGGGTGCCTTGACGGACCTTCCAGCCGGTGCGGACCCGCTTCTGGTCGCTGGAGCGGCCGCTTTGGTACACGGAGGTGCCGAGGGAGTGGAACGACCGTCACTTTCCCGCTACCGACGCCAGGGCGAACAGCGGACATCGATCCGGGAAACCGTCGCGCCGCTGGTTGAGGAAATTACCCTTCCCCGCCGACCCGCTTTTAACGCCGAAGAGTCGAAGAATCTTGACCTCACTGAGCAGGTTATGCCCAGGAGAAACGGGAGCGGAAGGGGCGCGCGCAGCGCGCTCCTGAGCACCCGAGCTCTTGGGCTTGTCCTATTTGTGAACAAGTCACTCGCTTTCAACCAAGAAACCTCCCTTTTGGAGCCTGAATCAGGGGCATCGTTGCCGTGTGCCGGCACCGATTTTGCGGGCGTGGAAATGCACCATTTGCCACCTGCTGCCGAAGGGTCACAATCACAAGCGATCGAAGGGGTGAACGGCCATGAATGACCAAGCCGAACGCTATACATTATGCGAAATCAAAACAGGGAAAACCGCTGTACTGGCGGCAACAAGTCCAGAAATCTCTCCCGCACCGATCTGCGCTCGCCCTTCCGGTCGTCGGCCTCGCCCACGTCGCGCCATCAGTGTGACCTGCTGCGCGGTTCGCTCCGGCCGATCTCCATTCCCGACTCACACCAGGAGAGTGGCTTGCGGGATGACGTGCAGTCGGTTCACACTCGATCAAATCGCTGACTTGCACCGGCAGACAGCGCAGTTTGATGGCGCAAGACGTGTGCAACAGGGCTGAAAACAACGTGCAAGACAGTATTGTTCTACTCGTCGAAGACGATCCCGAAACACTTTTGATGATGGCTGCCGTCCTGCGCAAGGCAGACTGCAGCGTATTTACTGCGGCACACGAGCACGCAGCGCTTGCGCTCATCCAGAAGCATCCGCAGATCAATGTGATCGTCACCGATGCTTGTTTCGGCGACGGGGGCAAGGGACGGTGCATGGCTGAACAGGTGCGCCTTCGGGGTTCGAATGCTGCCATCGTGGTGACGTGCACCGATCCGAATGCCTCGTGTGCCACCCTCGGCCAGACTGCAATTTTTCTGCTCAAACCGTACGGGCGCCAGGCGCTGCTGGACGCCGTCGTGGCGGCGACAACAGCGCATGCAGCGGCAACCGTCGCGCGCTTGGGACCGCTGCACGATGCGACTGACCAGACTGCTTGACTGTTGTCTGCAAAGATCAGGGTTCGGATAGGTCCTGCGACCTCTCACGCGCTACTCGGCAGCCGCAGCTGTTCAGCGGCCGAACCACGCATCGGGGTTTGCAAACGAAATGGTTGACCACACTGCCCGGTGCTGGCGGGAATCCAGAAAGGCCTGTTGACGACGGCGTGATCCATTCCGCGGAACCCGCGATGTGCGCTGCGCAGGCGGCGTCTCGTCACGTGTTGCACCGCTGCTGATTTCTCTGGGCAAGCTCCTCCGCATGGATCCAGACGATCATCGGCTCGGAATTGCTCAGCGCTTGTTTTGCACATGGGCAAAGGGCGAAGTTGGGTTGCTGGTGTTTGTCTGCTCAATCATAATTGCTTGCGTGGCCTCGTAGCTCAGCTGGATAGAGCACCGGTTTCCTAAACCGGGGGTCGTGAGTTCGAATCTCGCCGGGGCCACCAAACCAACATCAGCGGGATGCCGGCGCACTCATCCTTGTCCGCGCCAGCGCGGTAGGTTCATGAGCTGCACGACAGCATCGAACAACCTGCTTTGTGCCGTGCCCAATCCGGACGCTTCTGTGCGAACGCATCGCGCCCGGGCTGATCCTCGTAAGGGTGGCGCATGACCTCCAGCAATTCGCTGATGCCGCTGGTGTCGCCAGTCGTTGCCTGATCAATCGCTTGCTGCGTCAGATAGTTTCTCAGCACATAGCGCGGGTTGGCCGCGCGCATCTGCCGCTGACGCTGAACGGATGTCTGAGGATCGCTGGCCAGCCGCGCCACGTAGCGTGCAAGCCAGTCGTCGATCGCCGGTTCGGCTCCGCGGCGTTTGTCCTCGTCGTAAAAGGCCTCGCGCAGCGGCTCGGCTGATGGCGCGGAGACATCGATATCAGCCAACGCGCGAAAACATAATGTCATGTCGATCTCTGCCGATTGCATCAGAGCCTGCAGACTTTTCATCAGCTCCACATCCTCATCTCGGCACTCAGCAAGACCAAGCTTGGCGGCAATGTTGGCGCGATCTGCAGCGGCGTAGGTCGCCGCGTAACAGTCGAGCCCAGCCTGCAATGGTTCAACACTGGTAAACAACGGAGCCAATGCGCCAGCCAGCCGGCTCAGATTCCACCACGCCACATCCGGCTGCTGGCCAAAGCGATAACGACGGCGCTGGGCATCGGTTGTATTGGGAGTCCACTCGGGGTCGTAATTATCGATCCAGCCATATGGACCGTAATCCATGGTCAGGCCGAGGATCGACATGTTGTCGGTGTTCATTACGCCGTGCACAAAGCCGACGCGCATCCAGTGCGCAATCATGCTTGCCGTGCGCTCGCATACTTGCGCAAACCATTGCGCATACAGCGTCTCGCCCTGCCCGCCGAGCTCCGGATAATCACGGCGAACGGTGAAATCGGCAAGCTGTCGCAGCAGCGCCAGATCTCCGCGGGATGTCGGTAACTCGAAACTTCCGAAGCGGATGAAGGACGGCGCGACCCGACACACGATCGCACCGGGCTCCACAGCCGCGTTGCCGTCATAAAACATGTCACGCATGACCGCGTCGCCGGTGCCAAGCAGACACAACGCACGCGTCGTCGGTACGCCCAGGTGATGCATCGCCTCGCTGCACAGGAACTCGCGCACGGACGAACGCAAGACTGCGCGCCCATCGGCGCCCCGAGAATATGGCGTGCGACCGGCGCCTTTGAGCTGCAACTCCCAGCGTTCGCCGGCGGCGTTGATGACCTCGCCCAAAGACAGCGCGCGTCCGTCGCCCAGCTGCCCTGCCCAGTTGCCAAACTGATGCCCGCCGTAGTTCGCCGCATAAGACTGCATGCCATCAAGCAATGCATTGCCACCAAACACCTGCGCAAATTCCGGCGTGCCTACCGCGGCGGCATCGATAGCCAGCAGCGCGGCGGTTTCCGCTGAGTAGGCCAACACGCGAGGTGCCGCCACCGCAGTAGGCGCGACCAGTGAGTACAAAGCACCCTCCACCTGGCGCAATCCGGTTCCCCGCTCCGGATCTCCAGGCAGCTCGCGGACGAACGCGTTGTCGAAATGCAGATTGAGCATGAAGGGCACTTGATGGGACGAGTGGGATTGATATGCCGTCACCAAGCGCGGCATGCAAGAGGTACGAGCACGAAAGCCCGCCGTGTGGCGGGTTCGTAATGTTCTTTTTTGCGATGCCGCCGTCGCTGCCACGCTCGATGGGCGCTGCCGGCCGCGAGCACTGGCATATTTTGGGGTCTGCGCCTGGTCGCCACCGCAGATGCGCGGCGTTCCGGATTCTGCTCGGCTATAGTCACCGCCGCCAGAAATTCATCGAGAGTTGCATGAGCGAAATGTCCACTACCGGCAGTCTCAACGCCGATGCCCTGCCCGAGGATGCGCCGTGGCTGGCCGCCACCACGCGGTGGCTGGAACGCGCCGTGATCGGTCTCAACTTGTGCCCGTTTGCACGTGCGCCGCTGGTGCGGGGAAAGCTGCGCATGCGCGTCAGCCACGCGCGCGATCCCGACGCATTGCTGGACGATTTGTGCGGCGAGTTGCAGTCACTGAATGCGCTTTCAGCGGACGAATGCGAAACCGGATTGCTTATCCATCCTTTCGTGCTTACCGATTTCCTTGATTACAACGACTTCCTCGACGTGGCCGACGCCGCATTGCAAACGCTGAAGCTTGAAGGTGTGTGGCAGATAGCCAGCTTCCATCCTGACTATCAGTTTGCCGACAGCGCAGCGGACGCCATCGAGAACTTCAGCAACCGCTCGCCCTACCCCACCCTGCATCTGCTGCGCGAGGCCAGCGTTGAACGGGCGATGGAGTCCATGCCTGACACAAACAGCATCTACCGAAACAATATCAAGACGTTGCAGGAGCTGGGCCACGCGAACTGGCAAAAGCTCTGGATCGATGGTCCTGATTGAAAGTACACCGCAACGACAAAGCTTCAGCTGCCAGGTAGCCGATGCGCCATACTGACGAATGGCCACCAACCCGTCCATTCCTGACGACATCGTCGATCCTTACGCCGAATCGGTCGATCCGGACGTGCATTGCTCTTCGTGCGAAGCGGTGTGCTGTCGGCTGACCGTTGTGCTGCTGTCCGATGATCATGTGCCGCAATGGTTGACCAGCCGCGATGATCGCGGCATGGAAACCATGGCCAAGGCCGAAGATGGCTGGTGCGTCGCCCTTGACCGCGACACGCACCGCTGCACGATCTACGACGAGCGGCCCGGCATCTGCCGCAAGTATGCGATGGGCGGACCAAGCTGTCGTGACGAGAGAAAGAGGTGGTTTGGTGCTGCCATAGCAACGCCGGTGCGTATCCTTTGAGGCTTGCACTCAGCGCTTGATGCAGGTCGGCCGTGCGCTCATCGCGGCGCCATACCGGTGGCCATGACCGGCGTGCTTGCGCTGACGTGCAGGCAATGCCAAGTCAATTGCCGACAAAGATCAGCGCCGCCTGGTCTGCATCCAGTGCTTGCCATACACCCGGCGACATGTCGCCCAGGGTGAGTTCGCCGATCGAGATGCGTTGCAGACCCTCGACGTGATTGCCCACAGCTGCAAACATCCGCCGCACCTGGTGATAGCGACCCTCAATGACGGTGATGCGCGCGTGCCGCGGCGCGAGTACGTCGAGCACTGCCGGCGCCAATGGCTCGGTCTCGGTTTCCAGCAGCAACGTACCACTGGCGAACAGCGCAACTTCGTCGCCGCGCAGATCGTGTGCGAGCATGACATCGTAGGTCTTGGACACATGGGCCCGCGGCGAAATGATCCGGTGCAACAGTGCACCATCGTCGGTAAACAACAGCAGGCCGGTGGTATCCCGGTCCAGGCGCCCGACGCTGGACAATGCCGGGGTACGAACGTTGTAACGCGCAGGCAACAGGTCATACACGAGGCGCCCCGGGTCCTTGCGTGAGCAAGTGACGCCGAGCGGTTTGTGCAGCATCAACAGCAATCCCGGCGGCGGGTCCAACGGCTCATCATCGACGCGAATGGCGGCATGCTCGATCACATCGTCGGCGTACAGGACAGCACCCCCCGCATCAGTGATGCGACCGGCACGAAACATCTGCGCGACGTCCTTGCGGCTGCCATAACCCAGATTTGCAATCAGCTTGATCAGTTTCAACGGTTGACTCCCCCGGCAATGATCACCTTGAAGCCGTCACGCACCGCGACTGTCCGAACTTCGCGAAAGCGCGATTGCAGCAATGCTTCGTAAGGCAGGTGCTGATTGGCGACGATAAACAGGCGTCCGTCCGCCAGCAGCGCATCGGCCGCACTGGTGATGAAAGCCCGGCCAAGTTCCGGCAAGTCGGCACGACCCTGATGAAAAGGCGGATTGCTGACGATGGCGTCATAACGCTGCGACAAGCCGCGCGTCACATCGTGCCAAAACGCTTCGACCGGCAGTTGCCGACCTGCATCGCGCAGTGCGCGTTGCACATTGCTGCGAGCCGGCTCCAGCGCACGCTGCTCGGCTTCGTACAGGTCAAGGGCGCAGACGTGCGGACAATGCGCAACGATCTGCGTGGCAAGGTAGCCATAGCCGGCACCCAGATCAGCGACCCGGCCATGCAAATCATCCGGCAAATGCTCTGCCAGCAGCGCTGACGCGCGATCGATGCGGTCCCAGGCAAACAGGCCAGGCCGACTGATGAAACCGCCGGCAATGGCGCGCGGCGCATCCAGGTTCAACCAGGTGTCGAGCAATGCCTGATCAATCCTAGCTGCATCGCGGGTTGCCCAGAAAACCCGGCACTTGTGTTTGGACAGGCTTTGCACCGGACCCACAAGCTGCGCAAGATCGCCCTCGCCTGATTTCGCTCCCGCGCTGTTGGCCATGCACGCCACCACGGTACCGGTGGGTGACAAGTGCTGAAGAGCCTGCGCAAACACACCACGGGCCTCGTCGCGTTGGCGCGGCGGCAGCACCAGTATCAACGGAAATATTTCGCCTGCAGTCGGTGCACCAACGTGCAGGCCACAGCGTCGCAGTTCATCCGCAAACGGCAGAAAACTCTGCTGGCAAATCCAGCCCGGCTGCGCGCATTCGCGGATAGCAGCGCCGCCGCGCGCGCGTAAAAACAGGACGCGTCCGTCGCTCGGCAAGCGCAACACGCCCGAGACGAATGGAAGCAACAGTGTGGGCACCGTTGCATCCGGTTGCGTGGCGAAAAAACCAGCAGCAGTCACGGCACCTTTACCCGGCCAAAACAGTCAGCGCATTGTACTGGGCGTCGCCACTCACCCTGTGGCTGGATCAACGAGCGACGGTGGCAGTGGCCGCGCGCGCAGGCAATGCGCTGAGCAGTTGCGTGGCCAACGGTGCGTAGCCACCATCGAAATGATGGCCGCCGTTTTTCGCATGGACCTGCATCCATGCTGGCAGCCTCGGGGCGGTGCACAGGCTGTCATCCGCGTCGTCCCTGCCGTAATAACAGGCAACCGGAAACTGCTGGTGCAGCGCCAGCACTGGCGGCAGCGTGGGGTAGTGCGGCACCTTGTTGAATTTCTCCAGCTGCCGCTTCAGAAACGCCTTGAATCGGCCCTGTGAAACCATGTAACCCTCAAACTGGATCTCGAAAGTAAGATCGCGGCTGGGCGACAGCAGCACCAGTTGGGTGATGCGCGCGCGATTTTCCGGGCTCAGTTTGTCGATCAGCGTGGGCAACACGTCAGCGCCAAAGGAAAAACCCACCAGCCACACCCGCTGCTTGTTCCATTGCCGCAGGTATTTCGTCATCAACGCATCCAGCTGCGCGGCCGACTCATCGGCGGTGCGCATGCGCCAGAAATACTTGAACGTATTCACTCCCAGTACCGGCAAACCACGCCGGGCGTAAGTGTCCCCAAGCTGTTTGTCCAGATCAGCCCAGCCACCATCTCCGGAGTAGATGATGACCATGACGTCATCGCGACCGGCTGGCGCTGTAACTTCCGCTGCGGCCGGCAACGCCACGGTCGCCTTTTCCAGGCTGACGCGCGAGAAAGGATTCCAGATGATCGCCAGCCCCAGCGCACACGCACTCAACCCGCTCAGCATGAGTTTGTTCCTGCGTTTCATCGACGCACCACGCCGGACAGCCCGCCGGAAATCAGACTGGCCACGTTTGCCAGAATCATGGGCAAGGCAATGCCACCGGGCACCGCCATGTAGCGCGGTTCCCAATCGGGATCAAACTTGTCCTTGTATTGTTGCAGGCCGCGAAAGTTGTAGAAGCGTTCGCCGCGACCAAACACCATCGCTCCAAACCGGTTCCACAGCGGCGCCAGACGCCGATTGTGCAGACCGGCCAGCGGCGCCATGCCAAGGTTGAACCATTCATAGCCTTCGTCCCGCGCCCACTCCAGCAATTGCACGAACAGAAAGTCCATGATGCCCGGCGCACTGTCTGGCAGGTGCCGCATCAAATCCAGCGATGCCTCATGCTTCGTCGTGCCAAGAAACAGGTTGGCAAACGCCACCAGTCGGTCGCCCTGCCAGATCAGTGCCGCAGGCATGCGCACAAGGTAGTGTGGATCGAATGCGCCAAGCGAGAAGCGCTTTTCACGCACATGCTTGGCGCGCAGCCATGCATCAGAGATTTCCTTGAGTCGGGGCAGCAATGGTGCCACTTCGTTGGCGGGGATGATCTGCAGACGCAGGCCCTCGCGCGTCAATTTGTTGACCGTGTTGCGCAGGACTTTGCGCGACTTGCCATCAAGATTGAACGTAGCCAGGCGCACTCGGGCCTGCTCGCCGATCTTCAGCAAATTCATGCCTACTTCCAGATACAGGTCAAGGTCCGCCGGGCGCACCTGGTAAAACACCGGCCAGCCGCCCGCACGTTCGCACTGCTCGAGGAATGTCCACACCAGCTCGCGGCGCGTGTCATCGTCCGCGCCCACCGGATCACCCATGGCGATCCAGCTGCGGCCTTCGACGTCGTACATGATGAATGCGGTATGCGCAGGATCTAACAACAGCGCCTTGTCACCCATCAACGCCAGATGTGCCTGCGTGTCCCGGGAACGCTCGATCAATGGCTGCGCCACGGCAAGCTGCTCTTCACTGGGCGCGGCTTGATGCAGTTGCACCGGTCGAATGAGGCTGGCCAGCGCAAACAACATGCCGGTCGCGGCGGCCGCGACCAGGGCGCGCAACGCACGCGGCGCGCCCCCTTGGTGGAAACTGAATTGCCACCATAGATCGGCGCTGTAATCGACATGCTTGTAGCTGAACATGACCAGCCATGTCGCGCAGCCGAGCACCGCGACAATAGCCACGATCCAGCCGATGGAAAAGGTGGTGTTGAACAGCGATGCGCGTCGGTAAAACAGGCGGTGCGCGGGCGCCAGGGCCATGGCCAGCAAAGTCAGCAACGTGGCTTCTTCGTAATCGATGCCCTTCAGCAGCGAAAATGCTGCGCCGGCAACGAGCAGTGCCAACGTCAGCACGTATGCAGCATCCAGTCGACGCTGCAAGCCCCGCGCCAGGATCAGCAGCAACATGCCGATGACGCTGGCCAGCAAATGCGAGACTTCCAGCAACGACAATGGCAGCACTTCGCGCAGAATTGCCATGCGTTCAGGCAGCGCGCGCGTGGCACCGGAGAACAGCAGTACTGCACCTGAGACCAGCGTCAGCCCGGCAAAAAAAGACGGCAGCAGCGCCGTGAACCACGGAGCCCAAAGTGACTTGCGGCGCAAGCCACGCGTCTCACGCTGCAGCACCAGAACCGTGGCGGCACACAGTGGAAGCAGATAGTAAATCACCCGAAACGCCGCCAGCGCGCCGAGGACCGGAGCGGCCAGCGCCTGATTGCCGGTGGCGCCGAAGCCGGCCAGCATCACCGCTTCGAACACTCCAAGTCCGCCGGGCACATGGCTGATCAGACCCACCATCTGCGCAATCACAAAGATCGCCAGGAAGTGTCCAAAGCCGCTGTTGAGTGCGTCCGGCATCAGCACATACAGCACGGCGGCGGCAAGACCCCAGTCAAGCGCGCCAATCAGGATCTGCTGCGCGGCCATGCGCAGGGTCGGCAGCGTCACATGCCAGCGCCATACGCGCACCGGCTGACGGACAAAGCCGGCGGCAAGCAACCAGGCCAGCGGCACCAGCGTGAGACCTGCGGCGACCGGCAGTCGCAGCGCCGCAAGTGGCAACTCCGGCGGCAGCGGCACCCACAACAGCGTCAACCCGGTCAGAGCCAGCAAGCCGAGCCAGAAACTCGTCGTGCAAAACAGCACTACCCGCGCCACGTCTCCGGTGGACAAACCGTTTTGGATATAGAAACGGTAGCGGATCGACCCGGACACAAGCAGCGACATGCCCACCGCATTGCTGAAGGCGTAGCTGATGAACGAGATCATGCCAACGCGGCGCCACGGTAGCTTGCGCTGGATCGAGATCAACGCGAAGCGGTCGTACAAAGTCATCACCGCGTAGCCCAGCGCAGTGAGAATCGCCGCCAGCACGAAACGACTGCGCGGCAGGCCTTGCACGTATTGGCGAATCTGGTGGTAGTTCACCTCGCGCGCAAACAAATGCAGAACCCACAGCGCGAGACACAACATGCCGATGGACAGCAACGGCCCCAGAAACCTGCGCAACGAGAGGATGCGTTGATGCGACGGTGCCAGAATCCGGGCAGCGTCAGTGGCGGGATCGGTTGCTGACTGGGTCACGCTTCAATCCATCCAAACTGGCTCAGTGCAAAACCCGAACGGCTTCCAGCAGCGTATGCAGCGCGAAAGCACGGTGCCCGCGACGCGCATGTCACGTTGCAGCGGTTGGCGTGTGTGAAGCGGTACCGCCGCGAAAGACGACGCGCACGCTGACCCCGTGACCGACATGCACAACGGGCAGCCGCGCGCTCAAACCACCGTGGCTACGCGTCCGAGCCGCGCCACCCACCGATACAACACGATATTGACCAGGACAAACGCAAGCCCGCCGACCCATATCGCGGTGTCGCTGAAGCCCGGACCGACCAGCGCCAAGGGCGCGCCCTTGCCTGAGAACACCACGATGGCTGCAATGATCACGCCGATGATGCTTTCCCCCACGATCATCCCCGAAGCCAGCAAAACGCCCAGCTGCTTTACCGTTTCGGGCTTGGCTGTGCGCTCGGCACGCCGATCAAAATACCAGCCGACGACTGCACCGACCACGATCATCAGCGTGGTGGACGTGGGCAGATAGATACCCAGGCCCACGGCCAGCGGCGGCAGCCGTGCCCGCTTTGCGGTGCGCCCAAGCGTCTCGTCCAGCACGATCAACGCCACGCCGATAGCGCCGCCGATGATGATCAGGCTCCAGTCGATACTGCCTTGCAGTACGCCCTGGGCCAGCGCCGAGATAAGGCCCGCCTGCGGTGCAGCGAGCGCGCGCGCCGGGTCCACGCCGGGCGTTCCGGCAAAGCCGTAAGCCTGGTTCAACAGATCCAGCACGGGCGGGATCACCGCCGCGCCCACCAGCACCCCGATGACCAGCGCAACCTGCTGCTTCCACGGCGTGGCGTCGACCAATTGGCCGGTCTTCAGATCCTGCAGGTTGTTATTGGCGATGGTCGCCACGGCAAACACCACCGAAGTGATGAACAACGCAAACGCCACCAGCCCCTTGCCGGCATCGGCCGAGGCGTGCGTCTGCACACCGGCAACGAGCAATAGCGCCGCCACGATCACCACCAGAATGCCGACGCCCGACAGGGGACTGTTTGATGAACCAATCAAACCGGCCATGTAGCCGCACACCGCCGACACCAGAAAGCCCATGATCACGACAAAGATCAAGCCGCCGATCACGAGCGGCCACACATACGCACCGAGCCCGGTTTCCATGCTGAAGCTGCCCAGCAGCCAGCCAATCGGAAACAGGCACAGCAGGCTGATCAGGCTGACGATACCCATCGGCATATCCAGCTCGGTGCGCGGCAGCGTTGCGCCCTGCCCGCTCTTGCGCGCTCGCGATGAGGCCATCGCTGAAGTCAGGCCGTTGATCACCGGCTTGACCAGCTTGGCCAGCGTCCAGATTGCCGCCACGCCGATGGTGCCCGCGCCGATGAAGCGCACCTTGTCGTTCCACGCGGCCTGCGCAATATCTGCCGCCGCTCCGGCTGACGCTGCAAGCATGGTGTAATGCGGCACGGCCCAGCCCCACGCAATCACCGCTCCGAGCAGCATGGCAACGCCGACCCACAAGCCCACCAGGTGGCCCACCGCAAGCAGGGCAAAAGACAGGCTGAAGTCATAGCCAGTTGCCGCGCCGCGATCACCCAAGCGAAAGTATTGCGCGACGTCGCTGGCAAATACCTTGGTCGCCACCACGATTGCGAACACTGCAGAAACCACGGTGCCGCCCGCAACGGCCCAAAGTCCGCCGTTGCCGGCATCCGACGAACCGGCAGCATCATCGCCGCCGCCGACTTTCAACACCTCGGCGCAGGCCACGCCTTCGGGGTAGGGAAGATCGGAGTCGGTTACCAGCGCGCGGCGCAGCGGGATCGTGTACATCACCCCGAGAATGCCGCCGGTTGCACAGATGCCGAACGTCACCCAGAACGGGAACCCGGTCCACCAGCCGACCATGACCAGGCCTGGCAACACAAAGATGATGGCAGACAGCGTGCCAGCGGACGACGCCACGGTCTGCACAATGTTGTTTTCCTGCATCGTGGAGTTCTTGAATCCACGCAGGATGGCCATCGAGATCACCGCCGCCGGGATCGAGGTGGCAAACGTGAGGCCCGCTTTCAGTCCGAAGAACACGTTGGCAGCGGTAAACACCAGTGTGATCAACACTCCGATGATCAGCCCGCGTAGCGTCAACTCAGTGCGCGGTTCTGCGCTGGATAGCTGGTGTGCTGTCACGATGGATGTCCCCAGGCGGCTATTGCTGCGCACGATAGCGCGTCAATGGCCTCAAGCGATATGTGCAAGGCATTGTTCACTGATCTGCGTCGACGCCGCGCTCATGCATCGGAGTGGTTTTGCAGCGCCATTCGGGATTCAAACTGGCGTAACGCGCCGGTCAGCGGATCAATAAACGACAGGCGCTGCGCCAGCAACTGCAGCGGATGCTCATGGTCATCCGGCTCTTGCGGGCCCAACTGTGGATACCACGGATCATTGTCGATCGGAGCACCCAGCGCGGCCATGTGCACCCGCAACTGGTGCTTGCGGCCGGTGCGCGGCTGCAGCGCATAGCACCATCTGCGCGCGCCGCGTGCCAACACGTCGATGCGTGTTGTGCTGTTGTCGTCGCCAGCTTCTTCGCGCATGCGGAAAAAAGGTTCGCCGGCGACCATTCGCGAGCAATGCGTCAGCGGAAACGCCTGCGCCGGCAGCGCCGCAGCCCAGGCAAGATAACTTTTGTCGACCTGGTGCGTGCGGAACAGTGCGTGATATGCCGCGCGGCTGGCCGGGTTGGTCGAGAACATGACAAGGCCAGCGGTCAGACGATCGATCCGGTGCAATGGCACCAGATGCGGATTGCGTGTGAAACGCAGCAGCCGGCGCAGCAAAGTCTGCTCGACAAACTTGCCGGCCGGCAGCACTGGCAGAAAGTGCGGTTTGTCGGCCACCAGCAGGTGCTCATCCATATACAGCACCGATTCCAGCGCAGGGACAGGCACCTCATCGGCCACCTCGCGGTAATAGTGGATACACAAACCAGCGCGATAGGGCGTGCGTGGAGTGATCGCGTTGCCCTGATCATCCAGGACGCGACCGTGCGCGATCCGCTCGATCCATTGTGCGCGGTCAATGTTCCAGAAGCACTCGCACAATGCGTCCAGCACCGTCGCCCACTGGCCGGGCGGCAAGTGCACGGTGCTGGCGCAGGGGTCTCGCACGAAAGCTGGTTTATTTGCATGCACGGCGCCGCGATTCTAGTGCAACGTCGAACGCGCCTGTGCTTGCGCGGCACACCGCGTAGAATTCGTGCCTTGTTTCCGGGCGAGCCCATGGCACTCAACTCCACCATCTACAAAGTCGAGCTGCAGATCAGCGACATGGATCGGCATTACTACGCAACCCATGCGCTGACGCTCGCGCGGCACCCATCGGAAACCGAAGAACGCCTGATGACGCGCCTGCTCGCGTTTACGCTGTATGCCGACGACCGCCTGGAGTTTGGCAAGGGCATCAGCGACGAGGACGAACCCGCCCTGTGGCGCAAGGCGTATACCGGCGAGATCGAACAATGGATCGAGCTGGGTCAGCCCGATGAGTCACGCATCCGCAAGGCTTGCGGGCGGGCGCGGCAGGTAGTGGTCATCAACTACGGCGGCAACGGCGCGGATATCTGGTGGAACAAGAGCGGCAAAACGCTGGAGCGCAACCGCAACCTTACGGTGCTGGACATTCCGGCCGCGACCATCGCCGAGCTGGTCAAGCTGCTGCAACGAGGCATGCGCCTGCAGTGCCTGATCCAGGATGGCCAGCTGCAAATG
>JBBSSI010000036.1:0-23009 GCA_038242205.1 Lysobacterales bacterium | reverse complement strand
GCCGAGGCGAAAGTGCTGGGGCCTGAATTTGTACGCGATGGCACGGAGCTGGCAGTCGCGGAAATGCTGCGCGGCGGCACCACGTGCGCCAATGAAAATTATTTCTTTCCGGACGTGAGCGGGGCGACCTATCGGCGCATGGGCTTCCGCGCCGTCATCGGCCTGCCCGTCATTGACTTTCCGACTGCATGGGCGCGCAGCCAGGAAGAATACTTCGCGCGCGCCTCGGACGTGCACGACAGTTTCCACGGCAACGAGCTGATCACCACCGCGTTCGCCCCGCATGCGCCATATACGGTGTCCGACGCAAGCTTCGAGCGTATTCGCATGCTCAGCGACCAACTCGATATCCCGGTGCACCTGCACCTGCACGAGACTGCGCAGGAGGTCGAGGACGAGCAGAGCAAGACCGGACTGCGACCCATGCAGCGTTTGCAGAAACTTGGTTTGGTCAACGAGCGTTTGATTGCGGTGCACATGACGCAACTGACGGAAGGCGAAATTGCCTTGTGCGCTGCGTCCGGTGTGTCAGTCGTACATTGTCCGGAGTCCAATCTGAAGCTGGCTTCAGGGTTCTGCCAGGCAGAGAAATTGCGCCTGGCGGGAGTCAACGTGGCACTGGGCACCGACGGTTGCGCTTCCAACAACGATCTGGACATGTTTGGCGAAATGCGCACCGCTGCACTGCTGGCCAAGGCCGTGGCTGGAAACGCTGCAGCGTTCGATGCAGCGTATGCGCTGCGGGCGGCGACGTTGAATGGTGCCAAGGCACTTGGCCTGGATTCGCGGATCGGCTCGATCGAGGTCGGCAAACAAGCCGATCTGGCTGCGGTACGGCTGTCCGATCTGGAAACCCAGCCGATGTATCACGTTGCGTCACAGCTGGTGTATTCCGCCAGCCGCCAGCAGGTCAGCGATGTATGGATTAGTGGTCAGCGCAAGCTTGCCAATCGCGAACTGGTGGATGTGGATGTCGCCGAGATACTGAACAAGACCCGAGCCTGGCGCGAGCGCATCGCGGCGGGTTGATTCGGGTTCGGCTTTGGTGGCGCAATTGCAGCGACAGTCGCGTGCCCTGTCAGCGTGACTATTGCGCGGGCGGCTGCAAGCTGGGCACGAACATCAAGATGCGCACATGGCGGGCGCGATAAACTACGGCGCTTGCCCGGAGGATTTAGGTCATGCCCGACTCTGCCAATGTAAATCCGCAAGAGATTGCCCGCTTCGACGCGCTGGCCTCACGCTGGTGGGATCCGGACGGGGAATCGGCTCCGCTGCACGACCTCAATCCGGTCCGTCTGGCTTACATTGCCGAGCGCATCGAGTTGTCCGGCGCGCGCGTGGCTGATGTGGGCTGTGGCGGGGGCCTGCTGAGCGAAGCCATGGCGCGCGCGGGGGCTGTGGTTACCGGGGTCGATCTTGGCACCCAGGTCATCGAGGTTGCGCAACTGCATCTGCACGAATCCGGGTTGAGCGTGGATTATCGCGTGCAGTCGTCTGCAGACCTGGCGGCGTCCGAAGCGGCGACGTTTGACGCCGTGTGCTGCATGGAGCTGGTGGAGCACGTGCCTGATCCAGCCGCGCTTGTGGCCGATCTGGCGAGCATGCTCAAGCCCGGCGGCTGGTTGTTCATGTCGACCTTGAATCGCACGCCGGCAGCGTTTGCCGCGGCCATCCTGGGCGCCGAGTACGTCATGCGCTTGTTGCCGCGTGGCACGCATCATTACGCGCAGTTCCTCAAGCCCTCGGAGTTGTCACGCATGCTGCGAGCGTGTGGGCTGGAGGTGGAGAATGTGCGCGGACTGGGCTACAACCCGCTGCTGCGCAAGGCTTGGCAGAGTCGTTTCACGGCTATCAACTACGTGCTAAGTGCGCGCAAGCCGGCATGAGGACCTGGCCTGGCGAAATCCGCGGGGTGTTTTTTGACCTGGACGGCACGCTGCTGGACAGCGCGCCGGATTTGTACGTTGCGCTGCAGGCGCAGTGCGCGGAGGAGGGAGTGCCGGCCCCGCCGTTCTCTACCGTGCGCGCCGTGGTCTCTCGCGGCGCCACGGCGGTGTTGCGCTGTGCGTTTGCCGCGCGTGGCGAAGCAGCACTGGCGCAGCTGATCCCGCGTTACCTTGCGTTGTACCAAGGCGTCATGGCGCAGCACACGCTGGCCTTCGACGGCGTGGACGAATTGCTTGCCCGGATTGAAGCGCGCGGCTGGCCGTGGGGCATTGTCACCAACAAGGCAGGCTTCCTGGCACACGAGCTGGTAAGTCGGGTCGGTTGGGCGCAGCGCGCCAGCGCGGTGGTCGCCGGCGACACCTTGAACGTGAAAAAACCTGACCCCGCGCCGGTGGCGCTGGCGTGCTCACGTGCTGGCGTTGCCGTGGATCAGGCGGTTTTCGTTGGAGATGACAGTCGGGACATCCAGGCCGGAGCCGCCGCCGGCCTGGTCACGGTCGCAGCCGCGTGGGGCTATCTCGACGGCGGCGATCCGCACTCGTGGGGTGCCGACGTTGTGCTCGATACGCCGGCGGACTTGATGACGTGGCTGGGTCTGGCTGCGCAGCCGGCATGATCCCGGCGGTCGAAAATCCCGCGCCACTGCAAGGTTTCATTGACAAGTGGCTGGATGCGCAACCGCAGCAGCATATGGCGCTGATGTTCGTGGATGGTCGTCGCTATCCGGAGCATCTCGCGCTTGCTGCCCTGGAGCAGGAGTTGCTGGATGCTGCCTACGGCCTGCGCGAACGACAGAACGTCGTTGCCAGACTCCAATGGTGGATCGCGGAACTCTCAGGCGCTTCTACCAGCGGTGGCCAGCATCCGCTGACCCAGCTGCTGTTTGCCCACGAGCGCGCGCGGAGCATACCCGCCGCTATCTGGATGGCACCGGCCATCGCCGCGATCGAACAGATCGAGCAGGGCACGGCGGCAGATTTTCCGGCGCAGCTGGCCGCTGCCCGCCCGTTGCATGGAGCCTTGGCCGCACTGGAAACCATCTGGTGGTATGGGCCTGATGTCAGCGCCGAGCGCGCAACCCAAACGAGCATACTCAACCATCTGCTGCAGGCGCTGCGCCGGCTGCAGCAGGACGTCGATCGTGATCGTCTGCCACTGCCGATGGCGCGACTCGCGCAGCATGGGCTGGTCCGTGAGCAGCTGCGTCAGCCAGGTGCGGCTCGCAACCAAGCGGTCAGGGAGCAGTTAACCGACTTGCTGCGCGCCTGGACAGAATCAGCCAGGCAGCCTGGGCCGCTCAGCGTGTTTCGTGCGGTTGAAGCGCAATGTGCGCGCAAACTCGCGCAGCGCGCCGTTCGCGCGACAGACAGCATGGCCGTGCTCAGAATCGAGCGCCTGCGCCCCAATGTTTTCTCGACCCTGCAAGCATGGCGAGCCACCCGCGCCTGGCTGCGGGCCGGCCGGACGCATGCCGCACATGCAGCGGCCCGCGCTGACGCATCGCATGCATGCGATGTGCCGGCGGCATTGCACAATGAATCCAGTAACCAGGCACAAATACCAAGACGTGACTAACAGGACTCGGATATGTTGAAGCGGAAAAACCTCGCACGCCCGTTACCTGATGTTGCCGTGCATGCGCAAGCGTACCTGGCCGGAGCACTGGACTGGGTCGGCATGGCCGACATCCAGACACCGATCATTTTTGATCCCGGCGATGGGCAGGCGCAGCGTGCAAGTGCGAAGGTCGGCGCTTTCGTCAATCTCAAACACCCGGACCAGCGCGGTATCCACATGTCGCGGTTATACCTGCAGGTGGAGCAGGCACTTTCCGCCACGCCTTTGACGTCTGAAGCTTTACACGCCCTGCTGCGCGGCTTTATCGAATCGCAGGCAGGCCTGGCCGATTGCGCGCGCATCACGATCAGCTTTGATCAGCTTGTGCGGCGCGCTGCCCTGCGCAGCAAGCACAGCGGCTGGCGAGCGTACCCGGTGACGATCGAGGCGAGGTTGATTGCCGACGAGTTTGTCGTCGAGCTGACAACGGAGGTCATGTACTCGTCCACCTGCCCGGCTTCTGCGGCGCTGTCGCGCCAGTTGATCCAGGATCAGTTTGCACACGACTTTCCCGCCGCCGCCGCGCTTGATCGCGCCACCGTGCTGGCATGGCTTGGCCGCGAGCAGGGCATCGTTGCCACGCCGCACGCGCAGCGCAGCGTGGCGCGGGCGCGGGTGACCCCAGTCGCGGGCAGGCGCCTGGATTTGTTGCGCGTGCTGGACGCGATGGAACAAGCGCTGGGCACGCCGGTGCAAACAGCCGTCAAGCGCGAGGACGAGCAGGAGTTTGCGCTGGCCAACGGCAGCAACCTGATGTTTTGCGAGGATGCCGCGCGACGCATCCGGCAGGCGCTTGATGCGAATGTGGAGCTGGCCGATTTTCAGGTGCGCGTTGAGCATCAGGAGAGTCTGCATCCGCACGACGCCGTGGCCTACGCGAGCAAACATGCTGCAGTTGTTCGCAGTAGCGCGCCCGGTGCGGAGTAGCCAGCGGGCGTTCACCCGTGCAACTGGAAGGCGTCGCCCTGCTGCCGGTAACCGACCGTGGCCGCGAGCGTCATGCATTGGGGATGATCAGGCACTCGTCAGGGTGCGGCGATGCCGGGCAGCAGCAGCGGATCCAGCCGCACGCCGAGCCAGTTGAAACCCCAGTGCAGATGTGGTCCGGTCGCGCGACCGGTCATGCCGGAGCGGCCGATGATCTGGCCTTGCCGGACGCGTTCGCCTACCTGCACTTCGAGCTGCGACAGGTGCAGGAAGTTCGAGCTCAGGCCAAAGCCGTGATCCAGCAGCACGGTGCCGCCGGTGAGATAAAGATCGGGCTGTGCAAAGGTGATGATGCCAGCGGCAGGTGCGCGTACTGGCGTTCCGACCGGCACGGCAATATCCATGCCCGAATGCGGCGTGCGCGGTTCACCGTTGTAGACGCGCTGGTTGCCAAAACGCCCGCTGATGCGTCCACGCACTGGCCAGATAAAGTGCTGCAGAAAATCTTCGCGCGCATCGTTGCGCAGCCGCGCCGTGGTGACGGCCGTCTGTTCGCGCTGGATGCGGGCCGCCAGCGCGGGGGGCGGGTTGACGGTTTTTGCAGGTACTCCGTCCACCCGCTCAATCGGCCAGTCGCGTGGCGTAACGGCGATCTTCGCCGATGCGTGCGCTCCATCGGGCGTGGTGATTTCCAGCACCATTGGGCCGGTCACATCGCTACCGGCACCAAACACTGTCACGCCGTCGGCGCCTACGCGTACCAGGTTGCCGTCCACGCGCAGGGTCGCGCCAATCGGCAGCTTGGCAATGATCAGTCCGCCCTGGCTTACGCTGGCAGGCCAGGTTGGATTGACTCCCGCACACGCTGAACTGAACCAGAGCAACGCGCAGAGCGCGAGCAGCAGGCGCACCGCGCCGAGCGGCAAAGGCAGAACAACCGTGCTTGCGCGGGGCTCGCCTGGCGTGGCATTCCGCATTTTGCTGTTCACCAGAGGGGCGCTGAGATCGTGGGCTGATGCCGACCCCCGCATCCTGTGACGTGCGACGAAGATCGCGTCAGGGCGCCAGTCAGCCATACTGGCATGAGCTGCAACGGCGTACTACCTGCGCGCAGGTTGAGCGACCGATGACGGTACGGCATCACTGCCCTGACATGACCAACGAGCCTGTCAGCGAGCATCCGGTGGCTCCTGGTGACATCGGCAACGCGGCAAATGAAAGTGTTCGGGTACCGGATCAGGGCCGCCGTCGCACAGTGGCTGGCAACGCAGCACTCGCCACAGCGCCAGCGCGCTACCCCGCCAGGGCCCGAAGCGCGTCACGGCAATCCGTGCATAATCAGAGCAACTTGGATGAAAGCGACAACGAGGTCCGAGCAGGGGACTGAGCCAACGCTTGTACAAATGGATCAAGCCAAGTATCAATCGTGTCGGGACATTCACGTAGCCAGACAGCTCGTAGCGGACAATGTCGCCAGTATTCCAGAAGCATGCTTGCCGGTACAGGACACATCGGTTATAACACCCGGCCGCCTCGGCCAACGAATGGTGAAAGGATATGGCGAAAACGACGCGTAAATCGACCGGGACCAAGGGTCAGGGCAAAGGAGCAGCCGGGACGCATGGAGCGGCGCAGGCAAAAGCGAAGCAGGCATCCCCTGTGAAACGACCAGCCAGCAACGCGAAGGCGGCGGCCAAGCCTGCACGCAGCGCGGCCAAAGCCCCGGCAAAGTCTGCTGTCGGTCGTGTGACTGGACCCGCTGTGAAAAAACCCGTAGCCAAGCCCGCTGCAAAAAAAGTGGCCGCCAGCAAAAAAACTGCTGCCTCCAAGCCGGCGACCGCTCCCAAGCGTGGCGTGAGCAAGCCGGTGCAGCGCACAGCCGCACCGACTCGGGCCGCTGGTAAAGCTGCGGCCGCAGGCAAGGGAGTGGACAAGGCGCCAACACGCAGCAAGCCAGCAGCCAGGAAATCGGCAACCGTGAAGTCGACGCCTCGCACGCAGGGCACGGGCAGAGCTGCAGCCAAGGCGGCTCCTGGTAAAGTCGCCGCGGGCAAGCAGGCTTCTGCTACAAAGCAACGCGGCAAGGTTCCTGCAAGTCCCAAAGCTGTAGTCAAGGCGGTGCGCAAGGCTGCAGGAAAGACTGTGCCGAAGCCGTCTGCGGCCAGTGTCCCGGTTGCGGCCGCCAAGGGCGGCAGTGCCACGGCACGTGGCAAGACTTCCGCGGCGCAGGAAAAAAACGCAAAGCCGTCAAGCAAGTCGAACCCGGCAAGCAAGTCAAATGTCGGCAAACCTGCGAGTAAAATCGCGCATGAAATTCCCAAGCTGCCGGCCAGGATGGCCGCTGCATCCGCGGCGCCTGTCACTCCACTCTCCAAGGGTCGGGTTGCGAGCGCTACAGCGATGGTGACAACCCGGACAGCAAAACCCGCTTCGGGAGACTCCCATCAACATCCTAAAAATTCTTCAGGTGCAATGAATAAATCTGGTACAGCCAAACTCGAAAACGGCATCACCCGTGAAGACGGGCGGTATGCATTGCCTTCCACAAGCGTCGTTACTTTGCCCCACGGCTATGTGCCGAGCGGCAAAGAGGAGTACATGAATCCGAAGCACCTCGCCTACTTCCGCGAGAAGCTGCGCACGTGGCACGACCAGTTGGTCGAAGAATCGCGCCAGACGATGGACAACTTGCGCGGTGAAGTGCGCGACGTCGGTGACGACGCCGAGCGCGCGACGCGCGAGACTGAGAACTCCCTGGAGTTGCGCACGCGTGACCGATACCGCAAATTGATCGCCAAGATCGACAAGGGCCTGCGGCGCATTGAAGACGGCACGTATGGTTTTTGCGAAGAGACCGATGAGGAAATCGGTCTGGAGCGACTCGATGCGCGTCCGATTGCGACGCTGTCCCTGGATGCACAAGAGCGTCGCGAGCACATGCAAAAGCAGATGGGTGACTGATCAGTTCTTTAGTCAATGAATCCATGGCGAGCCGCGTGAGCGTGCGGCTCGTCGTTTCCGCTGACCCGATCTGTGCAGTCACGCCGCCCGGGTAGCGTCCGCCGGGTTTGCTTCCGTGCGGTAACTGCACGAGCTGCGGTATAGCGGCGCGCAGCGAGCGCCGTACTTGAGGGTGCTCGCCGGGCGCGTTGACCGCGCCGCTGCGCATGGTTGATTTCTTGCGCAGGAACGGGGATTGCCCGCCGCACTTCCGGTGGCGCTGTCGTGATGCTCGCCGTTACATGAGGCACCTGCGGGTCGCGGATATTGCATGGCCGTGCACCGAAAGCCAGATGCGCCCGATAAATTCATGCGCCGCCACTTGAGCCAGCGGGAACTATCCGCCGCGCTCATTCATCGGGCTGGCGCATTGCGCGCACGTGGGTGGCCAACAACGCGCTAAAGACCGGATGCGTGCGTTACTGCGACCTTGCGCAGGGCTTGCGTTGCGTAGCCCTTCAGCTTCTCCAGCGCCGCGGCGAGGCCGTTGGCTCGGGTCGGTGAAAGATGTTTTGCCAAGCCGATGTCGCCAATGAATGTCGGTTGGATGTCCAGGATCTCCTGCGCCGGTCGGTCCGAGTACACGCGCAGGATCAGCGCCAGCAGGCCGGACACGATCGCCGAGTCGCTGAAAGCGGCGAAGTGCATGTTGGTCGCGTCGCCGCTGGGCACCAGCCAGACCATTGACTGACAGCCCGTCACGCGAAATGCCTCGATTTTCCACTCGTCCGGGAACGTGGACAGCGGTTTGCCTATATCGATGAGGTATTGATAGCGCTCGGTCCAGTCACTGAAGAACGCGAATTCTTCGGCAATGGCATGTTGCGCCGCTTCAGCGCTGAGTGGGGCAATGGCGTTCATGTTCGCATTATCGCGCGGCGCGACGCGGGCCCGCGTGATCGTGGGCAGGCCGCGCGCAAAAACGCTCTCGGCTGGCGCCTGCCACGGTCACGACTGCACGACGCTCCAGCGCGTGCCCTGGACGCCGTCTTCGATCGCGATGCCCAGCGCAGTGAGCTCGTCGCGAATGGCGTCGGCTCGGGCAAAATCGCGGCGCTCACGCGCTTCGCGTCGTTCGCGCAGCAAGGCTTCGACGTGGGCTGCGTCGACCGCATTTTCGCCGCGCCGAAACCATTCCTGCGCTGGCTGTTGCAGCAAGCCCAAGCTATGGCCGCCAGCCAGCAGCGCAGCCTTTGCCGTGGCGCTTTGTTCGCGCCGCGCGGTGTCTGCCAGCACGGCCAGTTCGGCCAGGGCCTGTGGGGTGTTCAAGTCATCGCACAAAGCTGACTCAATCCGATCGGGAATGGACAGCATCCCCTGCGGCAGCGGCACGTCGGCAAGGTCGCGCAACACGCGATACCAGCCGTCCAGCGTGCTCGTCGCCTGCTGGATGGCCGTGTCTGACCAATCCAGCGGCTGTCGGTAATGCCCGCTCAACAAACGCAGGCGCAGCGCTTCGGCAGGGTGCTGTTGCAACAACTCGTGCACCAGCAGGACGTTGCCGAGCGACTTGGACATCTTGCGACCGTTGAATGTCAGCATGCCGTTATGCAGCCACCAGCGCGCAAACACCTTGCCCCCATGTGCGCAGGTGGACTGTGCGATCTCGTTCTCATGATGGGGAAACAGCAGGTCGATACCACCGGCGTGGATGTCGATGGTTTCGCCAAGGTGTGCAGCGCTCATGGCGGAGCATTCGATATGCCATCCCGGACGCCCGCGACCCCACGGGCTGTCCCAGCCGGGCAGGTCCGGTGTGGAGGGTTTCCACAATACGAAGTCGCCCGGATTGCGTTTGTAATCTGCCACTTCAATGCGCGAGCCGGCGATCAATTCGCCGGGATCGCGCCCGGACAGATTGCCATAGGCGGCAAAAGAATCTACGGTAAACAGCACGTGATCGGCGCTCACATAGGCGTGGCCGTTCTCCAGCAGCGCCTGGATCATGCTGATGATGGGGCCGATGTGTGTGGTGGCATGTGGCTCGATGTCCGCGGGCGCCACGCCGAGCGCCGCCATGTCGTCACGATAGGCCTGGGTGAAGCGCGCGGTGATCGTGCTGATCGGCACGCCCTGCTGCTGCGCGGCCGCGTTGATCTTGTCGTCGACGTCCGTGATGTTGCGCGCGTACACCACACTGGGGTAATGGCGTCGCAGTAACCGCGTCAACACATCAAACACCACCGGACCCCGCGCATTGCCGATATGCACGTAGTTGTAGACCGTCGGCCCGCACAGATACATGGTCACCCGCGACGGATCAGCAGGCGCGAACGGTTCAATACGGTGGGTCAGACTGTTGTAAAGGGCTATCGGCATCATCAGACCTGTAGTGAATGGTCCAGCTGCAGCTGAACGTGGTTCAGCGCGGCATCTTAACAAGGTGTAAGTAGCAGGACACGCGGCATCTGTTTCTAAGCGTGTATTCAGCGTCCATTTGCTGCAATGGCAATCACGTGCGCATAGAGCGTGAGTTTCGCGATGGGAGAAGGTAATGGCCAAGCTTTGGATTCCCGCTTTGGTATTGGCGCTCGTGTCCGCAGGCGCCGTCGCGCAGGACGGGCGCTACGCCAACAGCAACGACAGCAACGCGCACTTTGGCTGGGCGGACGTGTTGCGTGCGGACCCGGTGCAGGGCGTGACGCGCACGCAGGTACCGCGTCAGGAATGCTACGAGCAGCCAGTGGTACGCCATGAGCGTGGCAACAGCACCGCCGGTACGGTATTGGGCGCGGTCATCGGCGGCGTCCTGGGCAACACGGTAGGCAAAGGTGATGGCCGCAAAGCGGCAACTGTCGCCGGCGCTGTTGCCGGCGGCGCAGTGGGCAATCGAGCCTCCAGCGGTGGCAGCGATTATCAGTCAACACAGACCCAGTGTCGCGAGGTCAGCTCGATCAGTGAACAGCGACGGATCGTCGGTTACGACGTTGAGTATCGGTACCGCGGTGAGGTCTACATGTCGCGCCTGAACTACGATCCGGGCGAGCGCCTGCGGGTTCGGGTCAGCGTGACCCCAGCCGATTGAATGTCGCTACGCCCGGTGTGAGTGCCGCCGCCTCCGGGCGGCGGTGTGCATTTTGCCGCCAGTGACTCGTCCCCTGAGCTTCAGCCACTGTCGCGGCAGTTGTCGGCACGCTGGCGAGATTGCCGTCTACTCGTTCACGCCAACTGACGCCTGCAGTGCAAGCATGGTGGTCGGTGTGCGTGGCTAGCTCGACCTCCTCCGTTGGTCAGCTGTTGCGGCACTAAACTTGTGCTCAGCTCGCGCGTGTGTTTGACGCGAAGTCCACGCGGGGCGATGGAGTCTCGCTACGGTCTGGCGAGGAATGCTGCGGACGTAAATCAACGCCAGGCCGGCTGTGCCGGCCAACAGCCGGCTTTACTCGGAGACAGTGGATGTACATGCCCCATGCGTTTGTCGAAACGCGTCCGGAGGTCTTGCGGCATTTGATCCGTACGTATCCGTTTGCCGCCGTGGTGACGCACGCGAACTCCGGGCTCACTGCCAATCACCTTCCGTTCGAGTTGGTGGATGAGACAACGCTGCGTGGACACGTGGCGTGTGGCAATGAGCTGGTGCAGATGGACGGCGCCGAAGTGCTGCTGATCTTCCAGGGGCCCGATGGCTACATCAGCCCGAATTGGTATCCAACGCGCTGGGATACCGGTCGTGAAGTACCCACCTGGGACTACGCGGTGGTGCACGTACATGGGCATCTGCGCGTGATCGACGATCCGCTGTGGCTGCGCGGCGCACTGGAAAGCCTGGTCGAACAACATGAGGCGCACCTGGCGCAGCCGTGGCATATCGCTGACGCGCCCGCCGAGCATATCCAGGCAGCGTTGCACGCCATTGTCGGCATCGAGATTCTTGTCGAGCACATCGAAGGCAAATTCAAGTTGAGCCAGAACCATCCCGCAGGCAACCGGGTTGGGGCGATCGCCGGCGTTCGTGCCCGCGATGGTGATGGCGACGCGGAACTGGCTGCGCTCATGCTGGCGCAGCAGGAGGCGCAACCATGAGCGGCAATCAACACCAGTATCACGTCGCCGTGGAGTGGACTGGAAACCTGGGCACGGGCACGCAGAGCTATCGAGGTTACGCCCGCAGCCACGACATCCGGATTGCCGGCAAGCCGACCCTGGCCGGTTCTGCAGACGCGACGTTTCGCGGGGACGCCGCCCGGCACAATCCCGAGGACCTGCTCGTCGCCGCGTTGTCGGCGTGTCACATGCTGGCGTATCTGCATCTGGCGGCCGTTGCTGGCGTGCTGGTCGTTGCGTATTCCGATGCTGCCGAAGGCTCGATGTTGCTGGAAGGTAGTGGGGCTCGCTTTGTCCAGGTCGTTCTGCATCCGCGGGTAACGATCAGCGTCGCCAGTGATGCGACAAAAGCCGAAGCGCTGCATGCCGATGCGCACGAGGCTTGTTTCATCGCCAGTTCGGTGAATTTCCCGGTGCGTTGTGCGCCGTGCATCGTCGTTGCCGATCTCTAAGCGCCCGCTTTTCGCGCTTCGGTCACAGGCGGACTACCACGGTCTGATCGGCGGTGTCGGCCAGTGAAACGCTGCCGAGCCCGGTGCGTTCCATGGCCCGAGGTTCCATCCGCGTTCCGCGGCCCGCACATTTCGATGCCTTGGGAAAAGCCGGGCTTAAGCATCTCGCACAAGGCGCGGCGTGGCAGGAAGTCCGCATGGCGTGGCGGTCATGCAGTCCGGCGCGGAGTGGCTACCGAGTTTGAGATGAGCTGGGGGAAAGAGCGCATGCGGACGCGCCTGTTCTGGACGTCTGAAGCCCGTGGAGCGTATCCTCACCGCTGCTGAAAGCGGCCACGCTGCCTTGCGATGGCGGGCACCCGCGCAATGGGGCCGCTGCGTTATCAGGCTCAACTTTTCATCACAACTTTTCACACCTCTGCATATGTTGCGCGGCTCGACGCTGTTGGTGCTGCCGGGCAAGCATGACTCCATATTTGTTCTGCCACGGCACTCCGCATGCATGACATCACCTCGGACGCGCAACTGCTGATCGCTGATGCCGAAGCTGGCGCTGCGCCGCCGGTGATCTCGAGCACTTCGGTGATGACGGTCTCACCCACGCGCTACAGCGTGCTCGCCGCGGTCAGCTTCGTGCATGTGCTGAACGACATGATGCAGTCGGTCATCGTGGCGATCTACCCGCTGCTGAAGGGCGAGTTCAACCTGAGCTTCTTCCAGATCGGCGTGATCACGCTGACCTTCCAGTTGACTGCATCGCTGTTGCAGCCGGTGGTGGGCATGGTCACGGACAAAAAGCCGCTGCCGTACACCTTGCCGATCGGCATGTGTTTCACGTTGGCGGGCTTGTTGCTGATGTCGGTGGCCGACACCTATCCCGTCCTGCTGCTGTCAGTGGCACTGATTGGCTGTGGTTCCTCGGTGTTTCACCCGGAGTCGTCGCGTGTGGCGCGGATGGCCTCGGGGGGCAAGTACGGGATGGCACAGTCGGTATTCCAGATCGGCGGAAATCTGGGCCAGGCGCTGGGCCCGCTGCTGGCTGCAGGGATCGTGCTGAAATTCGGGCGTGCGCACGTTGGCTGGTTCGGCCTGGCGGCACTGCTGGGGATCGTCGTGCTGTTGCAGGTAGGTCGCTGGTACAGCCGGCACATCAACGAGCGGGTGCGGAAACGTCTGCCATCGGACCAGCCGCTTTTCGCGGCCCCGGTCGTGCGGCGCACGATTGGTGTACTGATGGTGCTGATGTTCTCGAAGTTTTTTTATCTGGCCAGCATCAGCAGCTATTACGAGTTTTACCTGATGCACCATTTCGGTTTGTCGATGACCGCCGCGACCAATCTGTTGGCGGTATTTCTGATGGCAGTGGCAGCCGGAACGCTGGTTGGCGGTCCGATTGGCGATCGCATTGGCCGCAAGCAGGTGATCTGGTTTTCCATTCTCGGCATTGCGCCGTTCACGTTGGTGCTGCCGTACGTGGATCTGGCGTGGACGATCGGCCTCAGCGTGGTCATTGGCGGGGTTCTGGCCTCGGCGTTCCCGGCAATCACTGTCTACGCGCAGGACATGATGCCGCATCGCATCGGCATGGTGTCAGGCATGTTCTACGGACTGTCGTTTGGCCTGGGCGGGGTCGGAGCCGCAGTGCTCGGCGTGGTGGCGGATCACTTCAGCATCGAGTTTGTGTATCGACTGTGCGCATTCCTTCCGCTGCTCGGCCTGCTCGCGGTGTTTTTGCCGGATGTGCGCCCGCCTGGACGCGCGCGCGCACTCGCGCCTGGGCCCGCCTCCGGGGCCACTCTTCGCCGCCCGTAGCGCGTTATCGGGATTGCGCTGTTGCCGGCAAGTCTCAACCTGCTACGGACAACGCAGATATTTTCTGGTTGAGTCTTGCCAGGCTTGAGCAGTTTCGAAATCGGCATTGATGCCGTTACCGGATCGGCCAAGGAATGCCGACATACCGTGCTGAACCATGTAGCTGGGGAAGTATTTCGGCGGCCCCAAGCGTTCTACTGCAGAGCAAATGGATTTGAATGATGCGGACTTTTGATTCATCTCTGCGAGCAGGGTCTTCTTTAAAATGCGCATTTGGTCGTCGCGCACGCCCTCCAACGCATTCATTTTCAGCGCGATAGCTGCCTGTCTGGCCGAGACATCCGTAACCCGATGCTTGTCGTAGTAAGCGAACGTGCCGGCGACGGCAATCAGTGCGACCGCCTTTTGATATGCGCCGGCCTTGATGCAGGCTGCAACACCCGGATAGATATCTGCCGGCGTATTCTGGTTTGTGAGGGCTGATAGCGCCACGCAACCCAGCGGAGACCTGGACTGCAGATTCCCGGGAGCTTCATGGTTGGTTATCTGCGCATGTAATGGCCCGGCTGTCAGGGCCAGGACCATGAGCGCGGCATGCAGAACTTTCGGTCTCAAGAAATATTTCCCGCTGCGTGTGAGGCCGCAATCCACCGGAGCCATTGCATCAATCTGGATGCATTGTCCGGGGAGCCAGACTTGATCGGATGAAGTCCATACCTGCCCAAGGGGGTAGGCGTCGACATGAGCGAGTGATGGTGCCACGAGACGACAAACCAAGCCCCTCCAGAACACGCTACGCTGCTTGCATACGAAGATTTCAAGGGCGACGCGTGACTGCTCAATGGGGCGGCAGCGCCTGACCTGGTGCATCTCAAGGCGATGCAACGTTGGGTCGCCGACAATCGTCGAGCTTCAAGAGCCGGTCAGTTTGCAGACCGCCAGATCCGCACGGCTTCTACAAATGCCAGGCAATCGGCAAACTGGTTATACAGCGGCACCGGGGCGACACGGATGACGTCCGGTTCGCGCCAGTCGATGATGAAACCGTGCGCCAGCAGATACTCGAACAAGGCGCGGCCCTGGTTGCGTCCGGCGATGACGCGGATGGATAGTTGCGCGCCGCGGCGATCGGGATCGGCCGGGGTGGCAACTTCGAGTACGCCAGCAAGTTGTGTGTGCACCAGCCATTCCAGATAGCCGGTGAGCTGTCGGGATTTCTTGCTGATGGCGGCCATGCCGGCGCGGCGGAAGACTTCCAGCGAGACGCGCAGCGGGGCCAGCGCAAGGATCGGCGGATTGGAGAGTTGCCAGCCGTCGGCACCAGCGGTCGCCTGGAACTCGCGCGGCATGAGAAACCGCGTGCTCTTGTCGTGACCCCACCATCCGGCAAAGCGCGGCAAGGCCGCCGTCGCGTGCCGCTCATGCACAAACATGCCGCCGACCGCGCCCGGTCCGGCGTTGAGATACTTGTAGCTGCACCAGATGGCAAAGTCCGCGTTGCTGTCATGCAGTTGCAGCGGCAGGTTGCCGATGGCGTGGGCAAGGTCAAAGCCGACCACGCAGCCATGGCGGTGCGCCAGAACGGTAATCGCCTTGAGGTCGAACGCTTGCCCGTTGCGGTATTGGACACCGGGCAACATGACCAAGGCAATGCGCGAACCGTGCGCGGCCAGCGCGCGTTCGATGGCATCCATCGACAAGGTGCCATGCGCTTCGTCAGCCTCCACTTCAATGAGCGCGTTGGCTGGATCAAAGCCGTGAAAGCGGATCTGCGATTCCACCGCATAGCGATCGGTGGGAAACGCGCCGGCTTCAACCAGGATGGCGTTGCGCTCCACCGTCGGGCGATAAAAACTTACCATCATCAGGTGCAGGTTCACCCCCAGCGTGTTCATTGCCACCACTTCGGATGGCAGCGCACCGACAACGGCGGCCAGGTCGTCGCGCACAAATTCGTGGTAATCCATCCACGGCAGGCGGCCCTTGAAATGGCCTTCCACTCCCAGCTGTCCCCAGTAGTCCAGCTCAGCGTCCACTGCAGCGCGCACGCCCCGTGGTTGCAGGCCAAGCGAGTTGCCGCAGAAGTACACGCTGTCCTCCGGCCGCATGTTGTGGCCTGCATGCGGCGGGATCAAAAATTCGTCACGGAATGCACTCAGTGGATCAGTGACATCGCGGGCTCGCGCCCAATCGTTGGTGGCTTGGTAATCGAGCATGGCGCTGTCCTGTGTGTGCCCGGTCAATTGTAGAAGCAGGTGCGGCTCCATGGTGCGCGTGCAGATCATCGACATGATCCAACTTCCGCTCGAACGTAATCACCGCGCCGGTGGTGATCATCGACGAAAAGCTTTGAGGAACTACCGGAGTCCACCCCAAGGGGCCGGTCACCACTGTCCGCTCTTGGGCAGGCTGGTCGCTGGCGATCGCAGGCTCGACCCAAAATTGGCGTCCTCTTTACCGTCGATTATCGCGGCGTGGTTCAGGCGGGCAAAACACAGGGTCAATCGAGCGCATTCGGGCGATGCGAAGGCTGCGCAAGCATCCGCAGCTTCCGCGCCTGCGATGAATCTATTTGGCAATCTTGACGCATCCAACCTGCTGACAACTGTAAATCCCGCAGTTGCGAGAACCTTCTCAATCCTGGCGCCACCTGCACGCGGGTGACGTCCACGCGCAGTGGAATACGAGTAATGAAAAGAACTTTCCAGATGGCAACGCATAGGCTGCGCCGGAGCTTTTTGCTGCTGTCGTTCACCCTTGCCCCCTTCCTGTGCACCTCTGCCGCAGCCCTCGCGGTGCCATCGGTGACTGTGCCCGACACCCCGGTCGGCAAGATCGGCAGTGCACTGATTCACCATGTGAATAGCGACACGCCCGAGCAGATACGGGCGTGGGCACCGACGGTGCTGTCGCCGGCCATCGGCAAGGACGACGCAGCCGACTTCATCAACGGCCTAGTCTCGGGGGTGCGCGAAAGCGGCGGTGTAAGCCTGACCGAAGCGCACACTCAGCAAGGCATGCTGGTGTTGACGATGAAGGTGCATCGTGGCGGCCGGCTAGCCTTGTTTGCGCTAGCTGCCGACCCAGCGCAGCCCGGCAAGCTTGCGCACGCGGAGCTGTGGCCAATGGATGATCCGACGATATACGCCGGCTGGCCCAAGACGGCGGTCTCGCCTGCGCAGATGAAGCAGCTGATCCACACAGCGCTAGATCGACTGGTGCGCGAGAACGACTTCTCTGGCTGCGTAACGGTCGCCGACGGCGGCAAGACGGTGTTCGATGAATGTCGGGGTATGGCCGAGCGCAATTTCGGCGTACCGATCGATCAGCAGACGAAATTTCGCGTGGGTTCGGTAAGCAAGATGTTCACTGCGGTGGCCATTGGCCAACTCGTCGAAGCCGGCAAGCTGTCGTGGGATTCCACGCTGGCCAAGCTGGTGCCCGAGTATCCCGATCAGGCCGCGGCGAAGAAGATTACCGTGTGGGAACTGTTGCACCACACGTCGGGCCTGGGTGATTTCTTCGTTCCGGCGTTCTTTGAGCAGCGTGAGAAGTACGTCAATCCGGTTGACTATCTCGACCTCATTGCGCGCCAGCCCGTGGTCAGCGAGCCCGGCAAGCAGTGGAGCTACAGCAACGCTGGCTACATCCTGCTCGGTCGCATCATCGAGAACGTCTCGCACGACGGCTATTTCGACTACATCCAGCGCCATGTCTTCGCGCCCGCGGGTATGCGCTCCAGCGGATTCAACACCATGGATCAGGTGACGCCGAAGCTGGCAGTCGGTTATTTTCATGAGAGCCCGTTTTCAGCGAAATGGAAGGCGAACTGGATGAAGATCCCTTTCAAGGGTAGTCCGGCAGGCGACAGCTACTCCACCAATGCCGATCTCCTGCGCTTTGCCGCGGCTTTGCGCGGCGGCAAGCTGCTCAAGCCGGTCACCCTGACAGAGATGTTCAAGGATCCCGTACCTATGGGGCCCGGGGCTATTGCGGCTGGTTTCGGCGAGCGGCTCTCGCACGGTCGCCACATTCGTGGGCACCAGGGCGGCATTGAAGGTGTGACGACGGATCTGGCGATGGTCTGGGAAACCCAGGGAGCCGTGGCTCTGACCAGCAATGAAGGACAAAGTGAAACGTGGCTGCTGGCCGAGAACATTGCCGACCTGCTGGCCGCCGAAGGCGCGAAACCCTGAGACCCTGACAAGACGTCAGACTGCGTATCCACTATCCACACCATTCACCTCCGGAGTTGGACCATGGAATTTGCTGTTATTCCCCTCATCTTGATCACCGGCCCTGTGGTCGTCGTCTTCATCCTGATGCGTTATCGCTATCGGCAGACACAAGCCCGCTATCGAGCGCTAGTGGAGCTGGCCGACAAGGGCGTGGATTTGCCAGCGGAGTTGCTGGTCGAATCGCGAGTGGTGTATTCCGAGCGACGTCGGGCGCTGGTGTTGATCGGCGGCGGTCTCGGGCTGATGGCGATGTTTCTCGCCTTGCCGGGCCAACTGGACGACGGCCACAGCGTCGGCAGCCTGTGGGGTCTCGGTTTGTTGCCGTTGATGACCGGCTTCGGCTATCTCGTCAGCTGGTGGTTGACTCGGCGCGAGAACGTGCGTGGCTGACAGCGCCGCCGAGGCGCGCATTGATCAGGCGCTGGTAGCACGGGTGCGGCTGGGTAATGACCCGCGCGCGTTCGAACAATTGGTGCGGCGCCACCAAGGCTTGGTGCGTGCGCAACTGCGGCGCTTGCTGCATGGCGATGATGCGGCGGCCGATGACCTGGCGCAGGAGGCTTTTCTGTTGGCTTGGCAGAAGTTAGATCAGTTTCGTGGTGAAGCCCGTTTCTCCACTTGGCTTTACCGCGTCGCCTATACCTGTTTCCTGCAGGCGCGCCGGAAAAAGTCGTGGCCACTCGGTGCTGGTGATGGCGGTGAGATTGAAGCACTGCCGGCGCCGACTCGCGCGCTTGATCTGCAGCTGGATCTGGAACGTGCGATGCAACGCTTGTCCAGCGCCGAGCAGACCGTATTGTTGCATTGCGTGCAGCTGGGCTTGAGTCACGAAGAAGCGGCGTATGTGCTGACGATGCCACTTGGCACCGTGAAAACTCACGCTACCCGCGGCAAGACAAAACTGAAGACGTGGCTGGCAGCGTGGCACCACGTCCATGTGGAGCAAACAACATGAATCACTCTGACGACCATGAAATCGAGGCGTTGCTGCAAGCGCAGTTCGAGGGCTCGGTGCCCGACGATGGCTTTTCCGATCGCCTGCTGCAACAGTTGCCGTCACGTCGCCGTCGTGCAGCGTGTCCGCTACTGGTCGGTATCCTGGCCGGAATGGCAGCGTGCTGGCTGAGCCTCTCGTCTACACCGCTGCTGCGCATCGGTTGGCAGGACTGGATCAGTGGCGAGCTGTCGATGCCCGCCATCACGCTCTTGTCGGGGATGGTTGGAATGTCGTTGTTAGCCCTGCTGTGGACGATGATGGAGGCCGAGGATCACTGAAGCGTCAGCTGGCTCTTATTACGACTTGGTCTCCGGCACGGCAGCTTTCTGGAGGGGTAATCAAGGGGGGCTAATGTCAGCAGTTGGCCGGTTGCGGGCGCTTCACAATTGGCAAGTACGCGACCGTGATTATGTGCAGCACACTCATCATGGTCCGCAGGGACTGGTGATCAACCGCACCGGAATACGCACCATGGCGCGTGGCAGGGATGGAGTCTGGCGCGGTTTGCTTCGTGCGCGTTCATGGGGTGACGGAACACTGGCGGTCAGTGGCCACCGCCGGGGTGCGCAAGCTAGCGCGGCGGGCCCGGTCTGCGGGTACTGATAATTCTGCCTGGGGTCCGCGCACTGAGGCACAGGCTCATCTGGCGGCGTTCGCGCCGCGTTCCTGTGGCTCTTGATGCGGCCATGCGCGCCTTTACCCGCTTGCTAAAGGCACGTGCACAATGTCGCCTGCTTGCCAAGGCGCAGTCGACCCCGTTTACAGGGTCTCGCGAACACAAGTCCAAGCACGCATCTGCAGATCTGTTTTCACGCCCCCCGCTCCCATAGCTGGCAAGCAATCGGCGTTGCCGTCTGATAGGGGAAACCAGATTGCTGCAGAACGCGCTTGCTGGAGGCGCCAGCTTGCGCTGGCGTGGGCTTACTTCAACTGCGCTGCAACTGCTGCGCAGCCCTTGTCGAACTCGGCTTTCCAGGCGGCGCCGGCCGCACTTTGTGCTGGACGTACGCAGCGCAGCTGGATGGCATAGCCGTTCTTCATCCAGTACTGCTCGGTATAGTCGGCGGCCGCGCCGCTTTCCTTTGCGGTGTAAACCATGCGGTTGGGCTGCGGCACGCCGGGCACCGGCTGGTAACCTGGCAGACTCATCGACTTGGCCGTGGCGTCGCCCATGTACTGCTGAAACGCATTGACCGTGGGTGCCAGTTTTACCGTCACCGTGATGCGCGCAAGACTGTTCTTGCCGGTTGGCGACGGATCGGGCACCTGGAAAACGCGAGCTTCCGGGTCACCCTGCGTCTCCATGATGCTCAGCCAGGTATCCGGAGCGGTGAACTTGACATTGCCGTTGGCCATGCTCACGGCGCCAGCGTGCACGCTAGCGGTAACCAGCAGCGCGGCGGTCAGGGCGGCGGTAAAGCTCAGGGTGCGCAGAAGACTCATGTCGGGTCCTTGGATGGTGGAGCAAAGCGCTGCAACGGCAAGCCCAGCCACTCCAGCGCGGTGCCGTGAAACAAGCGGGCGCGCGCGGTTTCGTCCAGGCCCAGCGCCTCGATGCCGCTACCCGGTTCCTGCTCGCCAAGCGGGAAAGGATAATCCGTGCCGAGCATGACTTGGCGGTCACCTGTCACATTCAACAGATAACGCAGGGCATCGTCGTCGTGCACGCAAGAGTCGAAATACATGCGCTTGAGGTACTCGCGCGGGTTGCGTGGATTGTCCGTGGCAACCAGGTCCGGACGCATCTTGAAACCGTGCTCGATGCGGCCAATGGTGAACGGAAAACTGCCGCCGCCGTGCGCCAGCATCACGCGCAGTTTCGGCAAACGCTCCAGCACGCCGCCAAACACCAGGCAGCAAGCGGCGCGCGATTGTTCGGCCGGCATGCCGACCAGCCACGGCATCCAGTACTTGGGCATGCTGGACATGCCCATCATGTCCCACGGGTGCACCATCACCGCAGCACCAAGGTCGGCGGCGGCTTCGAAAAACGGGAACAGCTCCGGCGCATCAAGATTCCAGTCGCCGCAGTGCGAACCAATCTGCACGCCCTGCAAACCCAGCTCGTCGATGCATCTTTCCAGTTCCCGAATGGCCAGGTCCGGGGCCTGCAACGGAACCGTTCCGATGCCGGCATAGTTGCGCGGGTAGTCGCGGCACATGCCGGCCATGTGCTCGTTCAAGTGGCGATGCAGTTCCAGCGCCTGATAGCCGGGCGCCCAGTAAGAGAACAGCACCGGCACGGTGGAAACTACCTGCACGTGCACACCGAAGCGGGCGTAGTCATCGATGCGCGTTTGTGCATCGAAAGCCGAATCCCACACTTCCCGAAAAAACTTGCTGTCTTTGTAAATGCGGTGACGCGCGTCAGTGTGCGTCATCACTGGAAAGCGATCATCGCCGTACTTGGCCGCAAGATTCGGCCAGTCGCGAGGCAGAACGTGCGCGTGGGTATCTATCTTCAGCATTTGCGCAGTGTAAAACGTCTGCGCCGCGGCGTCGCGCAAGTGCAGTTGCCGGTTTTCGACGCTGCGCAGCTCCAACAAAGATGCGGCGACCCACGCCGGTGCATCAGGAGCCTGGATCGCGTCGCTCTGGCGGCGGCGCACGCACGGCTGACATTCCCACGGATGCCTGCTGGCTGCGCCCGATGATATGCGCCAGGGTGTCCACGTTGTCGACCAGGCGGTCGCTTATACGCGCCCACAGCTCGATGGACTGTTCATGGTGCGCAGCGTCGAGCTGCGTCATCGACGCCCGCTGGCGTGCGCGCAAGCTGGGCACGGTGAGCATGACCGAAGGATCGCGCAAACTCGTCGCCATGGCCTGCAAGGCGTTGGCGAAATCAGCAATCAAGGGCTGCATTCCGGCTTCAGCCGGTAGTGCGGCGAGGTCGTCAAGCAGCGCTTCGAGGGTCATCGCACTGCGCGCCAGGCGATTTCCATTGGCAAACAGGCTGCGCGCGAACGCGAGCAGCTCAGGCGGCGTGGCCGGTTCCGTGCGCATGCGCTCGATGGAAGCCTGGGCGTTGCTGCGCGCAGTTCTCGCGGCGGTTCGGGTCTCGTTGCGCGTATCGCGCTGTCCGGGTTGCAGCAGCGCGCGCAGATAGTTTGCATAAGCGTCGAGCATCGTCGCCAGCGCGGCACGGGCGCGACCTCGTTCCCAGGTCGGCCAGGCCACGTACGCGAGCAGGGCCATGCCACAGCCAAGTGCGGTATTGATTGCGCGATCCAGCACTGCGCTCCCGGGGTTGACCCCGTCGAATGAAAGCAGGATGACCACGGTGCCGGTCAAGGCAGCAACCGCGACGCCGTAGTGCGCGGTGGCCAGGTAGCGGAAGGTCATGCACAGTACGGCCATGAGCGCCAGATGCGCCCATGGTTCGTTGGGCGTGATGTGCAACAGCACCGTAGTGATCACCAGGCCGAGGACGGTACCAAGGACCCGCAACAAGCCGAATTTGAACGTGGCGGCAAAGTCCGAGCGCAATACGATGGCGACAGTCATGGGCAACCAGTAGCCGTGCGGCAGGCGCAACAGGTCGGCGACCAGCAAGGCCACGCACAGGCTCGCGGCGGTGCGTACGGCATGCCGGAACGCGACCGAGCGCGGGGTCAGGTTGGCGCGCAAGGTGGCCCAGCCAGCATTGCTGCGCAGCGCCTGCGGCAGGCGAACTTCGGCCGCACTGGCGCGCAATTCGCCGCGACCGCCGGCCCAGTCGGCATTGCGGACGGCGGCGGCGAGCTGGCCGGCCAGCGCGTGGAGGTGCGCGGCGACGTTGTCGACGTCGTTGTGGTCGGCAAGCAGCGTCCTTTCGCTTTGCTGCAAGCTGTGCAAGGCGCGCGTGGCATGCTCGGGTGCGGCGCCATGGGTAAGTGCTTCAGCTATCGCATCGAGCACTTGTGCGACGTTCGCCCGAACGGACGCGGTGGCCGCCTGCATCGTGCCCAGCTCGGTCATGGCGGTGAGCTC
>JBBSSI010000035.1:0-23202 GCA_038242205.1 Lysobacterales bacterium | reverse complement strand
GTATGAAGCGTCAACGGCTGCGGTATTTACGGACGCTCTCCCGCTTCGGTTTCACCGCAACAGAGATTGCTCGCATCGACCGTCGACAGAGGGCTAAGAGAATGGCCAAGAAGGCGCGCGATATCTCAGTGTCGGCGGCGTTCGCGCGGCCCTGCGTCAACCATCCCCACGTAGCGGAACCGGCCAAGTCATCGCATCAGGAACAAAGCACTTCACGAGGCCTCACAAGGCTACGTGCGCGTCACGGTCGAGGATCATGTCTATCCCGGATGAAACAAAACGTAGGTCACGCACCCTGATAATTACTCGGACGGCACCTTGGCCGGCACAAATGGTGACACCGGATCACTGGCGGGAAAGGTCTCTTCCAGCGCTTCGTCCTGGTTTTCGCTTTCCTTGACCTTGCGGCGGGACCGGTCGGCGTCGGATTCGACGCACGGCTTGTCAGATCGTCCTGGCGCGGGCGAGTCCTTGCGATCATTGCTCGACATATGATTCCTCCGGTAGTCGTGAGTGTTGCAGTGGAGATTGCCGTCGGCGCAGTCAAGTGCGCGTGCACTCAGGCTCAGATCGCAGTCAGCCGGATAGCAACCCGTTGCGTTGACGTGACGACCGCGTGTGCGAAACGCAAGATGATCTTGACGCCGCGTCGATTGTTGCCGTGGCCTCCTGCGCGCAGAATCGATGCTTCCGCCGGTGCAGTCGCGTCTCCCGCAACCGCCGATCCCTGTACTTTGCCAAAGGCGACATTCACGTGGACCACACCGTATTGCTGGTGGAGGACGATCCGGAAACGCTGGACCTGATGGCAGCAGTGCTGCGCAGCGCCGGCTACCAGGTGCTGGAGGCCGCGCACGAAAGCGCGGCACTATCCCAATTGGGTAGCCATCCGGAGATCACGGTGATCATTACCGATGCATGCTTCGGCAATGGCGATGGTGTCTCCTGCATGGCCGAGAATGTCCGGCGACAAGGTTCAACCACTCCCATCGTGGTGACCTCCACGAAACCGGACGCTTCGTGTGCGTTGCTGGATGAGCGCACGGTTTCGCTGCCCAAGCCGTATGGGCGCGACGCCCTGCTGGCTGCTGTGTCACAGGCGCTGAATCAGGACAGCACGCACGCCGTACCGCAGGTGTTGCGCTTCCGCGCCATCGGTTGACGGTATTGCGAGCGAGCCGGCGTCCCTGGCCGCAACGAAGCCGTTGGTCAGCGCGTGTGCGGTGCTCTGGTGCGGTCAGTGTGGCCATGCACAAAATCACACCGCACGGCGTACACATCGTTTTGCCTCCCGATGTGGTCTTTCATGGCATTCCTTTGCAAGTGTGAAGAGACGACCATGACCAACTTCAGCCCGTCCCGCGCCAGCATCACGCTAGGTGATCCACCAACGCATCCGGTGAGCGAGCCGGAAGTCGTGCCGCCACAGCCAGCTCCACCGACATCGCCCGACCCCACCGCGCCGGTCAATCCACCGACGCAACCGATTGGTGACCCCGAGGTCGTACCGCCGTCCCCTGCTCCACCCGCGCGTCCGGACCCCACCGGCCCTGGCACACCGCAGATGCCGCCGGGCCCGCAGTCGCCCGATCCGACAGGTCCGGAGTTGCCACCGGTGTCGCCACACACGCCAGAGATGCCGACGCCACGCGCGGATGTTGCTAGCCCACGAAGTTGAGCGCGTCGCACTCTATTCGCCCTCAAACGGCAGTCTCTGCTGTGCGGTCCCAAGTTCGTCTTTTTGCCCGAGCAGGCCGTATCCGATCGAGCCGCCAACCGCAGTGGCGCTAGCGACATGGCAATGAACCACCGGCGCGCAACCTTCTGCACGGATTGTCAGAAACCTGGCCGATCGGCAGCAGCGCATGACTGAGATCACCAAGCCTGCGCAAGGCATGCTCATGACAGGTAATCACAAAGTCGTTTACGTGGCATTGGCAGGCAATTTCCTGATTGCCGTGGCCAAGTTCGTGGCAGCGAGCATCTCGGGCAGTTCGGCGATGCTCAGCGAAGGTGTGCATTCGCTGGTCGACACGGTGAACGAAGTGCTGCTGCTGTATGGATTGCGTCGTGCCGCCAAACCACCAGACCGCATGCATCCGTTTGGCTACGGACGCGAGCTGTATTTCTGGAGTTTCATCGTCGCGCTGCTGGTGCTTTCGATGGGTGCCGGCGTGTCGTTCTACCAGGGGGTGCGTCACATCCAGTCGCCGGAAGTCATTGAGCGACCACTGCTGAATTACGCGGTGTTGGCGGTATCAATGCTGTTTGAAGGCACTTCCTGGCTGGTCGCGTTACGGGAGTTTCGTGCGCATAAAGGTCGACTCGGCTACTTCGCCGCGTTTCGCCAGAGCAAAGATCCGAGCACTTTTACGGTCCTGCTGGAGGACACCGCTGCGCTGCTCGGCCTGCTGGTGGCAGCGGCCGGCTTGGCGGGTGCGCAGCTGCTGGCGATGCCGCAGTTGGATGGCGTGGCGTCAGTGGGCATCGCGTGCGTGCTTGCCGTTTCCGCGATGCTGCTGGCGCGCGAGTCCAAGGGCTTGCTGATCGGCGAAACGGCGCACCCCGCAGTGAGCGAAGCGATCCTGGCCATCGCTGCCGCCGATCCGGGCGTAAGCAGCGCGAACGGGCTCCTTACAGTGCAGATGGGTCCGCGCCAAGTGGTGGCAGCGCTGAGCGCAGAGTTCGAGGACGCACTGACCACGCCGCAAATCGAGGCGTGCATCAATCGCATCGAAGAACAGGCCAGAGCGGCACATCCGGAGATCATTTCGTTGTTCGTCAAACCGCAGACCCCGGCTGTATGGCGTGCCCGCCGCGAACACATCCGTCGCAGGGACGACGACGAGACGGTGTGATGTCTTGCTGACCAACACGCCACGTTGAACTGCGCCGTGGCAGCCTCCTGCAGCCGGGTGTGCAGCCCGTGCCGCATTCAATCCAGGAGAAGCAGATGAAGAAACTCGACGAAATCATGACGCGCAATCCGCGCGTGTGCATGGCGAATGCTCCACTCACCCAGGCAGCATGCATGATGCGGGATGAGGATGTCGGCGAGATTCCCGTGGTCGATGCGGAGCGAAAGGTGATCGGGGTAATCACCGACCGCGACATCGTGACGCGATGCGTGGCGGCCGGGAACAATCCGCAAGACGTGCAGGTGGAAACGTGCATGACGGCGCCCGCGCTGACCCTGCGCGATGACGCGACGCTCGAAGACTGTGGACATCTGATGGCTTCCCAACAGGTGCGTCGCATCCCGATTGTCGACGCGTCCGGAGCCATTTGCGGGATCGTCTCGCAAGCGGATATCGAAGGCACTGACGCACGTTCGATCAAGGCGCAGGTTGCCGAGCGCGTGTCTGTTCCGCACTGACCGCACTGCGTTGATAATCTGATACCACGGTGCGCGAGGGCAACCTCGCGCGCCGTCTCACATGCGCGTCATGGTGCAAAGTTTGAGGCCGTCAGCAGCGCAGCATCCGGAGCGACGAACGTGGAATGGTCGCTCGCGCAAAGTGTGCATGCGCCGCCTTGGGTTGTGGAAAGTCGACTTTGAAGGGCCCTGCCTTCCGGGCACGGTGACCCGTTCGCCGCGACGCCGCCATGCCGCGACGCGGCGACGGCCAAGACGCACAACCCGTCCGCTTCCTCCGCACCAATACCGATCAATGCCTACTTCATCGGCGCATGACGATGGCGCGTTTACCCTGCGTGGACAGTCGTCGCCATGGGCATTCGCATGACCAGAAAAAAGTTCAACCTCATCGCTCTCGGCTTGAATTGCACGCTGACGCCGGGCACCAAGACCTCGTCCACGCAGAAGCTGCTGGATCAGATCCTGCGCGCGATGAAATCATTCGAAGTGGAAACCTCGAGCGAGCGGTTAGTCAATCTCGACATCAAGCCCGGAGTCAAAGCCGACGAGGGGAAAGGGGATGACTGGCCTGCAATACGCCAACGCGTGCTGGATGCCAACATACTGGTACTCGCCACGCCGATCTGGATGGGTCATCCCTCGAGCATCGCGCAGCGCGTGCTGGAACGGATGGATGCGTTTCTGGGCGAGATCGATGAGCATGGCCGCTACCCGACCTTCGGCCGCGTCGCCGTCGTGGCGGTGGTCGGCAACGAGGATGGTGCCCACCACGTCACCGCCCAGCTGTACCAGGGGCTGGCAGATGTCGGCTTCACGATACCTGGCGGCAGCTCCGCCTACTGGGTCGGTGAGGCAATGAGCGACGTGAACTACAAGGATCTCGAACGTACGCCCAAGCCGCTGGCCGACACCATCAAGACGCTCGCATCCAACGCGGTGCACCTCGCTCGCTTGCTGGATGGCTCGCCCTACCCTGCGCCGAAATAACAGCAGTCCAGCGGAAGTCGGAATGAGCCGGTAGTCGCTCCGCAAGGCGCTCTGACATACGGCACTTTCGCCGGACACGCGCCTCTTCGGCGCGTGGTCAGACTCCAGCTTCCACGAAGCGACCTGCTGATCATGCCGGCTTGATCCATGCGTTGACTACCCGAGAACTGCTCGTGTGATGTTCTTGCGCTCTTGGGCTGACCAGTGGCGGACGCCGGGCGAAACCGTAGACAGATCAGATGGACTACGGCGTTTCGCTCGCGGCGGTGCATTCAGGGTGACCGCAGGCACATGTGTCGCGGGCCTCCTCGCGTGTCGGCGCGCTTTGCGCAGCGACCCGGCAATGGTCGCCGCAGTATTCCTGCTCGTTCGGCACGCTGCAGGTGCAGCCGTGGTGGTGACACTGTTCCTGTGCATGATCAACTTGCATGGGTGTTCTCCGTTGGATGGAGGGACTGCGTGGGGACGCAGCGGAACCTTGCCGACATTGCGCGGGCGGCCACGCAGATACTCACCACCGACACGTGAGCCGCCGATGACGACGAGGTCATTTCCTGGCTCGACCCTGACTGTCGATTCCGCCGAGGGAGCACGGGGTCGCGGCACACGCCGACGCCGCCACGGCGCATCAGGAAAGCACAGCAGGCGATTCAAACGGCAGCGGCGAGGCATCCAGCGCCAAGAGGGTCTTGTCCGCCTTTGCCAGTTCGGCTTCCTCGCCGTCGATCACCACCAGCACGTGCCCGGCTGCAATCTCTTCCTCGAACTTGTCGCGCACGATATCGGGTTCCGAAGTGCCGGTGAGCATGCCGACCCAACCTCCCACGGCCGCACCGACCAGAGTCATCGCCGCGGCACCGGCCAGCGTGAGACCGAGCGGCGGCACCACCATCGCGACGAGCCCGGCAACCAGGCCAGTGCCACCACCGGCGGCCAGCCCCTTGACCCCACCGCGGGCGAAGTCGTCGTTGGTCTTCTGCCAGTCTTCGGCGATGTGTTCGTTCTCGATGTCGTGGTTCGCGACCAGCGAGATGTCATCTTCGGGAATACCCGCGGACCGCAATGCATGGACAGCGGTTTCGGCGGCAGCCAAATCGACCGTACTGAATACATGACGAAGCTTCATGTTCACTCCTTGGATGGGATGCCACTCATCCTTAGCGAGGCTGCGGTGACCGATGCGTGATGGGAGACGCGCACGATTTGAGAGTCGACGAGCCCGGTGTCGAGAAGCATTGAACGGAACCATGCCGTTGCCGTCACGACCGATCCGCTCCACTGGGCGTCGCCACAGACAATTTCCCAGCCAATACTTCCCAGCCCGATACGGAGCGCGCATGAACAACGATACCGACATCAAGACACTGAACAGCCTCATCGCCACGACACTCGACAGTGCCGAGGGTTATGGGGAGGCTGCCAAGGATGCCAAAAGCGAGTCGCTGGTCAGCCTGTTCCGGGCGCGCGCCACCGAGCGTCGGTCGGCGGCGACAAAACTTCAGGAATGCGTCCGTTCGCTTGGCGGCGAACCGGAGGACGACGGTACCGTGCTCGCTTCCGCGCACCGGGTGTTCGTCAACCTCCGCACCAGTCTGACCAAGCAGGACAACAAGGCAGTGGTCGAAGAGGTGGAACGTGGCGAAGATCACATCAAGGGGAAGTTCGAGGACGCGATGAAAGACAAGGACGTTTCACCGAACACCATGATGGTGATCACCGACGTCTACAACTCGGTGCGCAGCGGTCACGACCAGATGCGCGCCATGAAGCAGGCGATGAGCGGTACCTGATCGCAGGCCGTCGCGAGTAGAAACAAAGTGGGCGGCCAACGGCCGCCCTCTTTTATTGCACGCCACTGCATGTCTCTTTACAGCGCGTCACTCTTTACAGCGCGTCCGGTGGCGCGCCAGATCAGAACCTCGCCCGCAGGAATACCGCCGGCCCGTTCAATTTCATGTCCAGGTTGTCGTTGAAGTTGCTCCGATGCTGGGAGAGCTTGATCCGTGAGTAGTCGTATTCGACGGCAAAGCCGACGCGCTCCCACGGGAACCACTCCACGCCGAGTGTCGCGTTGTAGATATGGCCACCCAGCCGGCTGCTGTTGCGCTTGACGCCGGCGAGATCCGCATACATGCGCAGGTTGTTGTCGAAAGCGTGACGCCAGCCAAGCTGCAACATCGGTGCCCACGCATTCTGCGTGTCGCGTGAGGCGGTCTCTACTGTCTCGCCGTTGACCGTGGCAGTGCCACGGATCGCCGCATCGACGTTGTAATACGCCGCACCCAGACCCAGCCCGAACACGTCGTCGCCGCTGCCGAACCACCAACGGTAGGCGACGCTGCCGAAGTCGAAATCAAGTTTGCCGCTGACGTGTGCGTTGGCGTCGTACGTCTTGCCGTCGTAGACGATGCTGCGGCTCAGGCTTTGCGAGCGATTACGGTGGACGTTGTAGTAGTCAATTGCCAATCCCTGATGTTCCCCCAGCAACGCATCGAATCGCAGCCGGGGACGCAGCTTGCGTTTGGAAAAACCGAGATCGTCTTCCATGTCGACGTGACCGGCGACGAGGCTGTTCTTGTCGCTGGCACCAATCACCGTGTCCATCGTCGGGTAGTAGCCGCCAACCCACAAACTGGCGCGATCCAGCGCCCGCGACTGCGCGAACGTCGCTGCGCTGGCCAACGTCAACGGCAAGGCGAGCAGCAAGCCCGCCGCGCGTTTTCCCGATCCCGCGCGATCAAGTCTCATCTCGTTTGCACTCCACCGAAAGGGAGTGCAGTGTAAGAAGCTGCGCGTGCAAGACTTGTCCACGGTCGCGCGTGCCAGCGTGCGCTGATAGCGGACCAACCGCGCTGATCAGCCGGCTTTTTTCTTGCCGGTCTTGGTCGCCGTCTTGCTGGCCGGACTCTTGCGCACGGCCTTCGATTTCGTACCGCTGGTGCCCTTGGGAGACGACTTGGCTGCAGCCTTGGCAGCGGCTTTTTTTGCTGGCGTACGTTTCTTTTCCGTCAGGCTCTTCTGCAGCAATGCCATGAAGTCGACCACGTTGGTGCTTGCATCTTCGGCCATCGACTCTTCCTCGGGAGCCGTGACGATGCCGCTGGTCTTGAGTCGCTTCTCGATCACCTTGCGCAGGCGGTCACGAAACTCGTCGCGGTAGTCCTCCGGCTTCCATTCGTCGCTCATCGATTCGATCAGCTGCTCGGCCATCGCGATTTCCTTGTCCGTGATGCGATACGCGGACGGCGCTTCCTGCGGGATTTTGTACTCCGCCACATCCACCAGCTCCTGCGGGTAGCGCAGCAGGACGAGGGTCAGTGCGTTGTCACGCGGCATCACGGCAGCGAGGTACTCGCGGGTGCGGATCACCACGCGGGCGATCCCGATGCGACCGGTGCGCTTCAGGGTTTCACGCAGCAGCACATAGCCTTTCTCGGCTTTCTTGCCGGGCACCAAGATGTACGGCTTCTCGAAATATTCCGGGCCGATGGATTTGGCATGGACAAAGGCCTTGACCTCGACCGCCTCGCGTCCTTCAGAAGCCGCCGACTTGAGGTCCTCCGGCTCCAGCACGACATAGCTGCCCTTCTCGTATTCGAACGCCTTGACGATTTCTTTCCATGGCACTTCCTCGCCGGTTTCCGCGTTGACACGCTCATAGCGCACCGGCTTCTTGTCGCGGCTGTCCAGCATGCGGAAGTGCAGATCGACACTGCGCTCGCCGGACATCAGCGATACGGGTACGTTGAGCAATCCGAAAGAGAGCGTGCCGGTCCAGATGGGTCGTGCCATGGGTGACTCCTTGATGTCGGGCCAACGTTGATGTCGGGCTAACGGTCAGCGCGATCCGCAGCGACAAGGACCGATGCCACACATGGACCAATGCTGCGCACCCCACTATCGACACGCTTGCGTGCACACGTCGTCAAACGCCCGCAGCTGCATTGTTCACCCGACAGGGACGGCCGCGCGGATAGGTTGCCCGTGCATCCCCAATGCCGGAGAAAGCCATGGCAACCACGACCAAGCGCGGCAGTCAGGCCGCGGACATCACCGCCAAGCGTCAACGCACCATCCAGGTGCACGCCGAGAACGCCGAAAACGCCAAATCGAGCAGCGCAAAGCCATCGAAATCGAAGCAGAAGCCGGAACCCACGTCCAGCCGCGTGCGGCCACAAAGCCCGCTGCCAGCGCAGCATCAGCGCAAACCTGGTTTGGAGAGCCAACTCAAGCCCCGCCCACAATTCCTGGCGCCCTCCTATACGGGCAGCGGCAAGCTCGCCGGGATGGTGGCGCTGATCACCGGTGGTGACTCCGGCATCGGCCGCGCGGTGTCCGTGCTGTTCGCACGCGAAGGCGCTGACGTGGCCATCGTCTACCTGAGCGAGGACGCAGACGCGCAGGAAACGCGTGACCACGTGGAGGGCGAAGGCCGCCGTTGCCTCTTGCTGCGCGGCGATGTGCGCAACGTGAAGTTTTGCGAGAAGGCCGTCGCGCAAACTGTGCGCAAGTTCGGCAAGCTATCGGTGCTGGTGAACAATGCCGCGTTCCAGTTGCATGCGAAGGATATCGAGGACATCACCGACGCGCATTTTGACGAAACGTTGCGCACCAACCTGTACGGCTATTTCCAGATGACGCGTGCCGCGTCGCCGCATCTGGGCAGTGGTTGCTCGATCATCAATACCGGGTCGGAAACCGGTTTGTTCGGCAATCCTGGACTGCTGGACTACTCGATGACGAAAGGTGGCATCCACGCATTCACCAAGGCGCTGGCCGCCAACATGATCAAGCGCGGGATACGCGTCAATGCGGTGGCGCCCGGTCCCGTGTGGACGCCGCTCAACCCGGCCGACAAGCCGGCAAACAAGGTGGCCAAGTTTGGCCAGTCGAGCCCGATGGGCCGACCTGCGCAGCCCGAAGAGCTGGCGCCGGCCTATGTGTTCCTGGCCGCGCCTTCTTGCGCCAGTTACATATCGGGCGTGGTGCTGCCGGTCATGGGCGGCCCGGCTCCGTGATCGTGCCGCCGGTCGCCGAGGCATCCCATGAGCTTGCGTGATTACCAGCGCAAGCGCGACTTCAGCAAAACCAGTGAACCGTCGCCGGAAGCGCCGGTGGCTGCCGGCAATCGAGCGATCTTCGTGGTGCAGTTGCATCACGCCAGTCGACGGCACTTCGATTTTCGCCTGCAAGTGGGCGACGTGCTGAAGAGTTGGGCGATACCGAAAGGTCCCAGCTATGACCCGGCGGTGAAACGGCTGGCAGTCGAGGTAGAGGATCATCCGGTCGCGTATGCCACGTTCGAGGGCGACATCGAACATGGTTACGGCAAGGGCCACGTCGACCAGTTTGATCTGGGCGTATGGACCACCACCGGCGACGCCGAAGCCCAGCTGCGCAAGGGCCACCTGCGCTTCGAACTGTTCGGCAAACGGTTGAAGGGCGGCTGGCATCTGGTGCGCAGCAGCCGCAAGGAACGTCAGCCGGCGTGGTTCCTGATCAAGGACAAGGACGCCTTCGCCGGCGACGTGGAAGCCGATGATTTGCTGGACGAGAAGATGGCTGCGAGCACGCGCGCCGCCGCACGCACACCCGCCACCAAGGCAGCGGCAAAGAAGTCCACCGCGCGCAAGCGACCGGTACCACGGCGCAAGCGGGTGCCACGCGCACAACTGGCCAAAGCTGCCGCCGCCCTGCCCGGCGCGCGCAAGACGTCGGCCAGCAGCGATTTCTTCAAACCCGAACTGGCGCGCTTGCGCGACAGTCCGCCGCTGGGCGATCAGTGGTTGCATGAGGTGAAGTGGGATGGTTACCGGATCCTTGCGGCGATCGCCGATGGCGAAGTGCGCCTTTGGTCGCGCAACGCGCTGCCGTGGAACGACCGCCTGCCCGATATCGTGCAATCGCTGCAGCAACTCGGCCTGCAATCGGCCCGACTGGACGGTGAACTGATTGCGCTCGATGACCGCGGACACAGCGATTTCAACGCGCTGCAGCAGACCCTTTCCGGTGAAGCCCAGTTGCCGCTGGTCTACATGCTGTTTGACCTGCCCTACCTTGAAGGGACCGATCTTTCGCGGGTGCCGCTGCTGCAGCGCAAGGAACTACTGGCCAAGCTGCTCTCGCACGCGCCAGCGCATCTGGCCCTCAGCCAGCACGCGATCAGCCATGGTGCGGAGGCTTACCAAGTGGCGCTCGATCAGCAGCTCGAGGGGATCATCTCCAAGCGCGTGGACTCGCTTTACCACGGCGGCCGCGGTGATGACTGGCTGAAGATCAAACGGTTGGAAAGTGACGAATTTGCGGTGGTCGGATACACGCCACCCAAGGGCAGCCGCAGCGGTTTCGGCTCGTTGTTGCTGGCGCGACCGGACCCCGCCAAGGCGAACGATTGGATTTATGTTGGTCGCGTGGGCAGCGGTTTTTCCGATGAGCAATTGCGCGCTTTGGCGGACGCCCTGCCCAAGGGCACTGCCAAGCCACCGATCCGGATCGCAGCCGTCGACCCGCTGTTGCGCGACGCACGCTGGGTCGCTCCTTCCGTCGTCGCCGAGGTCTATTACCGTGGCATCGGCAACAAGAACCTGCTGCGCCAACCGAGCTTGAAGACCATGCGCACAGACAAGACCGCAGCCGACCTGCGTGATTCCGATCGCGCGCACGCTGCTGCCACCGCCAGCAAGCGTGCCAAGCCAGCCAAGACTTCCACTGTCGACAAAGAACAGCCCGGCCGTCGTACAGGGTCAGACAGCGCCACTCGAAAGGTGCGCAACAGTCGATCGGACCCATCTGCAAAAGATGCCGCGGACATCGTGATCTCTCATCCAGAGCGCGAGGTCTATGTCGACGAGGGGATTACCAAACAGCAAGTGGCGGACTACTACCTCGCGGTGATGGCGCAGTTCCTGCCCGGCGTGCTGGACCGCCCTACTTCGGTCATCCGCTGCCCTGAAGGCACTGCGCACGCTTGCTTCTTCCAGAAGCATGCGATTTCCGGCCTCAAGCACGTGGGCAACGCCAGGCTCAAGGAGGAGTCCGGTGCGCAAGCGGTGTACATCTATCCGCAAGGTGCCGCTTCGGTGATTGAACTGGTGCAGTTCGGCGTGCTGGAATTTCACCCGTGGGGCTCCACGGTCGCCGATCCGGACCACGCCAATCGCGTGGTGTTCGACCTCGATCCCGGCGACAACGTCAGCTGGGACCGAATGCAAGCTGCGGCGCGCCTGCTGCGCAAGCTGCTGGACCAGCTCGGGCTGGTGTCGTTCCTGCGTACCACCGGCGGCAAGGGCCTGCACGTGGTGGTGCCACTGAATCCCGGTTGTCGGTGGCCGCAGGTCAAGGGCTTCGCGCAGGCTTTTGCCGCGTCGCTGGCCCAGGCGCATCCGCTCGATTTCGTGGCCACCGCGACCAAGACGCAGCGCGGCGGCAGGATCTACGTCGACTATCTGCGCAACACCCGTGGCGCAACCAGCATCGCGTCCTACTCGCTGCGCGCGCGCCCCAGTGCGCCAGTGGCGATGCCGCTGCGCTGGAACGAGCTGGGCAAGATCAAGAGCGGCCAGGACTTTGACATCCGTTCAGCGCTCACGCGTATCGCACGTCGTCGCTCGGACCCGTGGAAAGGTATCGATGAATTACGCCAGGATCTGGATTCGGTGATGGACCGGCTCGCCAGTACGAGTTGATCAACGCGTGCTGATCGCGGTTGTGCGGTTACGTCAGCAGCGTCATCCCGCTTCATTCACGCGCCGCTCGCAAAAACTCGGACAACCTTCGTGCTGACATTTACCCCAACGTCAGGAGCTCGCCATGCATGACTCGTCCCCTTCGTCCTCACCTTCCGGCAATCAGCGTGGTGGCATTGGCTACGTGTTGATGTGGTTGCTGGGGGTGCCGATTCCGTTGTTGATCCTGTTTGCGTTGTTGCGTGGCTGTGCCTGAGCGCAACACGCGCCCGTCATCTTTCTCACTTGCAGGGGAGTTACCCATGGAATCCATCATCACCGAACGCGAAGACAAGATGCTGTCGCCCTATCAGCGCATGAGCTGGGGCGCAGTATTCGCCGGCTGGGTGGTCGCCGTTGGTTTTGCGTCATTGATGTATGTCGCCGGCCTGGCGCTCGGCTTTTCCGCGTTTGATCCAAATGATGGCGCCGCCGCAGCCAAGGGCTTCAGCATCGCCACAGGCGTGTGGATGGTGCTTACCTGGATCGGCGCGCTGTTCCTCGGCGGTCTGTTTGCCAGCTGGTTCGACGGCAATGACGACGCGACGATGGGCGCACTGCACGGCGTGACCGTGTGGGGACTCTCGATCGTCCTGACCAGCCTGCTGGTCGCCGCCGGTGCCACGCAAGTAGCGCAGGGCGGCACCGCATTGATGCTCGGCCACGCCACGTCGGGCGCCGTATCCGGGTCGGATACGGCGCAGTCTCCGCTGGACGCGCTGCAGGATGCGCTGCTGGCCAAGTTCACGCTCAGCGCGCGGCAAGGCAGTCCAGTGACCGCTCCGGACGTCGCCGGGATGCAGCCGATGCCGCTGGCCGACGTCGACCGTGATGCGATGACCGTCGCAGCCGTGGCAGTCATCGCCAATCAGCCGCAGACGGCCAAGGACATCCTGGCGGCGCAAAGCATGCTCAGCTCCAGCCAGATCGATACAGCCGTCGCCGACGCGTCCGCGCAGGTGCAGCAGTATGAAATTCAGGCCAAGGCGACTGCCGAAAGGTTGGCCCACTACACCGCCATGACGATGTGGGTCGCCTTCGTCAGCAGCCTGCTCGGCATGCTGGCTGCGGCGCTCGGTGGCTGGCTCGGCGGCGGACGCGTCAATCGCGTGTATCACCTGCGCACATATCCGGTGGCCTCGCGCGCCTAATCCTCAGCGGAGTCTGATACCAGGCTGGTGTCGTTGTTGACGCGGCCCATCATGGCGGCAGCGGGAACTACCCGTTGCCGCCATTTTTGTGGCGATCAGCTTCCCGTTCTGTCTTCACGCAAGGCGAAAATTCCCGGCAGGTTGCGACCCTGCTCGTGATAATCCATGCCGTAACCAAACACGTAGCGATCCGGCAGCACTACACCGTTGAAGTCCGAACCGATGCCTTCGACGAGGCGGTCATGCGATTTGGTGCACAGCGTGGCAATCAGCACCCGACTGGCACCGCGGCGATAGCAATCCTCGCGCACGGCTTTAAGCGTGTGCCCTTCGTCCAGGATATCGTCGACCAGCAGCACGAGGCGCCCGGCCAACGCAACCGCAGGCTCGCGTAGCCATTTGACTTCACTGCCCGTCGTACCGCCGCCATAGCGGGTCGCATGCACGTAGTCGAGTTCGAGGTCGGCATGGATTGCCAGCGCCAGCTGCGCGGCAAAGATCAGTGCGCCGTTCATCACCGTAAGAAACACCGGTCGCTGCCCCTGCAGGGACGCATCGATCCGTACGCCCATCGCCTGGATGACCGCCTCCAGCTCGCCGCGCGCATACAAGCGTTCGGCAGTGGGCAGCACATCGGCAAGTGAGGGGCTGACTGTGTTCATGAGGTTCCTTGGCGGCTTTCCAGCGCCATGATGTGCGAAATGAAATGATCGCGTTGTGGGTTGGCGCGCAAGTCCGCCCAGTTGGCACCGACTTCGCCCCGCAGCGCGGCGAGCGCCGATGGCAAGCCGATTTTGTCGACGGACGCGGCGCCTGGTGTGACGGGCAACGCAGCCAGTGCAGACTCCACGACATTCGGGAAGCACGCCAGTATCAGGTCGCAGCCCGCAGCCAGATGCGCGCGCACGCGCCCGCCGATATCTCCGGCGGCACCGGCCGCGGCCATGCTGATGTCATCACTGATGACGGCGCCGGCAAAACCCAGGTCGTCGCGCAATACCTGCTCTATCCACACGCGCGAATAGCCGGCTGGCTGCGAGTCCACTGCCGGGTAAATCACGTGCGCCATCATCACCGCTTCGACGTGTGCGTTGATCGCGTCGACAAACGGCAACAGGTCGTCGCACCGAATGACATCCAGGCTGCGCGGATCGACCGCCGTCGCCTTGTGCGTATCTGCCAACACCGATCCGTGTCCCGGAAAATGCTTGAGCACGGCGGCCATGCCGGCCAGATGCAGTCCGCGAACATAGGCTTGCGCCAGCGTACTGGTCACGCGCGGGTCGCGGTGAAATGCACGCCGGCCGATCGCAGCGTTGCCGCGCGCGAGGTCAACCACCGGCGCAAAACTGAAATCGACCCCGCACGCACGCAGTTCGCTCGCCATCACCCAGGCATGTTCCCCGGCGAGGCGTACCGCCGCTGCAGGATCGTGATCGTAGGCTTCGCCGATGGCAGCCAGCGCAGGCAGCGGGGTGAAGCCGTCGCGGAACCGCTGCACTGGACCGCCTTCCTGGTCTACTGCGATCAACAGATCGTCGCGGCCGTCGAAACGAATCGCATCGCACAAGGCGCTCAACTGCGCTGGCGAGGCGTAATTGCGCGCGAACAACAGCACGCCAGCAACGCCGGGGGTCGACAGCCAGCGTCGCTCCACCGGCGCAAGTTGCAGCCCGCTGATGCCGATCATCAGCATGCCGATACGTCCGTGCCGCAGCGCTCCGCAGCGGTCCACTGCTGCCACGGATGCGTGATCAGATTGACGTTGTAATAGCGCGGCAGCGCACTGACTTCAGTCCCAAGCCATGACGGGCGCGGAAAGACCGCATCGCGGGACGACAACTCCACTTCAGCGACCAGCAGGCCAAGGTTGCTGCCGGCAAATTCGTCGACCTCGAACAGCACGCCATCGATGTGCACATGATGGCGCGTCTTCTCCACGACGCCTTCGCAAAGTGTGTCGAGCAAGGTGTGCGCATCGTCCAGCGGCAGCGGGTAGTCGAACTCGATGCGGGCGATGTCGCTGGTGGCCTGTTTGATATTGAGCCAGGCGCGCTCTCCGGCAATCCGTACGCGCACCGACGCGCGGGCTTGTCCGGCGTGCAATGCGGCCTCGCCCACCAGATAGCCTTGCAGCATCGATTCGCTGCGCTCGATCTGATTGCGCCATGCATCGTTGGCGAGCAGAAACTTGCGTTCGATCTCAATTCCCATGGCTGCCTTGACTACTCGCGCTCGAACAGCGCGATCGATTCGACGTGGGCCGTGTGCGGAAACATGTCCATGACGCCAGCCGCCTTCAGGGTGAATCCATGCTGGTGCACCAGAATCCCCGCGTCGCGCGCCAGCGATGCCGGATGGCACGAGACATACACCACCCGACGGGTTTCCTTGCGCGGCAGGTACGCGAGCAACTGATCGGCCCCGGCGCGCGGTGGGTCCAGCAGGATCTTGTCCCAGTGCTGGCGCGCCCACGGCGCGGCGCGCTGGTCCTCGAACAGATTGGCCACGTGGAAGGTGGCGTTGTCGATGCCGTTGCGCGCCGCGTTGCCGGCCGCGCGCTGCAGCAGCGACGCCTCGCCTTCCACACACGCCACGGCGGCAACGCGACGGGCGATCGGCAAGCTGAAATTCCCCAGCCCGCAGAACAAATCCAGTACGCGGTCGTCGGCTTGCAGATCGAGCAATTGCAGCGCCAGCGTTACCATGCGCTGGTTCATGCCGCCGTTTACCTGCACGAAATCCAGCGGCTCGAACTCCAGTTCTACGTCGGCGAAGCGCGCGTCCTCGCTGCGCACCCGATACGCCAGTCGTGGATGCTCTGGCCACAGCGGGTGCACACTGCTGTTGCCACCGGGCTGCAGATAGATGGCCAGCTTGTACTGCTCGCCAAAGCCGTGCAAAGTGGCCAAGTCACTCGCGCCAAGCGGCACCAGATGACGGAATACCAACGCGACCGTGTCATCCCCGGCGGCAAACTCGATCTGCGCGATGCTGCTGGCGGCGTCCAGCGTGCCAAGCATGTCCGCCAGCGCGCCGACGTGCGGGCCCAGCGCGGGATGCATGATCTCGCACTGGCGAACCTCGGCCACGAAGCGCGGGTTTTCGCGCTCGCGGAAGCCGACCAGCACGCGCCCCTTCTTCTCCACATCGCGCACCGACAAGCGCCCACGCCGGCGATACGACCACGCCTGATCGCGCAACGGCGGCAACCAGGCGGCCGGCGTCACTTTGCCGATGCGGGAAAAATTGTCAGCGAGGGCGCGCTGCTTGACGGCGACCTGCTGACCATCTTCAAGATGCTGCAGTGAACATCCGCTGCACTGCGCGTAATGCGCACAGCGCGGCGCGACTCGGTGCTCCGATGGCGTGAGCAACTCCACCACGGTCGCTTCATCGAAGTGGCGATGGCGCTTGCGCACCTGCAACCGCACGGTTTCACCGAGCAAGGCGCCCTCGACGAAGATCGTCTTGCCATCGACACGCGCGACACCGCGCCCGTCATGGCCCAGATCGGTGATGACGGCTTCGAAGACTGCCGGAACAACGCTTTTGGATCGAGACATGCGCTAGCGCGGACCATTGCGACGAATGACCGCTGATTATCACCGATCCGCGCGCGCACCGTTGACCGATTGTCGCCGCATCAGGTGTCCAGACCCATGCGGACGGAATGACCCGCGTCGCCACAATACGTCGTGCACCGCTGTCCAATGCAGCGATGCACCCTGCCGCCGCGCTCGACTATTTTTGCTGCCACGCACCGCCTGCGTTCTGGTAGTACCAGCCTGCATGCGCCTTCTCGATCCAGGTCTTGGCGAAGGTCGCGCGAATCTGCGACTCCCATTCCGGATGGTTGTTGGCGCGGGCGACTTCGCGGTACAGCGCATCACGATCGCGGTTCTCCTCTGTCAGCGCCGCGGTTGCCTGCGAGCGCTGACTCAGCGGCACCTTGGCCACATCACGCATGGCAACCATGCCGTCGCGGGTGAAGCCGGCTGCGCCGCTGTCCAGCAGCGCGCCGAGCACGCCATCGAATCGGGTGCGCATGCGTGCGCGGATCGCCTCGGTCGCGGCGGTCTCTACACGTATGTCCGGCGTATCGGCGGCGTAGGCTGCCGGCACCAGCAGGTCGAGCAGCGTCGCCGAAGGCTGTCGTTGCGCCGGCTTCTTGGCGGCTGGTTTGTCCTGCGCCGGCTTGCTCGTCGACGGCTTGGCGTCGGTTGCTGGATCGCCCAGTACGGTGCCGATGAACTTGTCCGCCGCCTTTTGCGCGGCGGCCTCGGGAAAATACACGTTGATGGTGACGCAGCCGACCAGGGCAACCGCCACGGTGGTCAGGGCTAGAATGACGAACTTGCGCATGCGTTGGACTCCATTGACGCGGGATGATGGAACGGTGTTCAGCGCACCTGTGGCGGCGCGCCATGAATGGCATCGCGCAGACGCTGCACCAGGGTGGGCCAGTCCACCCGATTCTGGTGCCCGATGACGTGCAGGTGCGGCAGGCCTGAACCTTCCACGATAGTGTAGCCGTCCTCCGTCGGCTCCAGCCCGCTCATCTGGCAGACCGAGCCCTGCAATATGCAGTTGAGTCCGATGCGGCGATAGCCGAAGGTCTTGAACAGTTTGAGCACGGCTCCCTGCAGGCCGGCAGCAACGCCGCCACCGCCCACTGAAGTCAGATTGTTCACCGCGCGCTGGCTGATGCGGCCACCACTGCCGGCAAGCAGGTGACCGCGGAAGGCCACCGGGCTCCAGTCGATCAGGCGCAGGTCATTGATCTCGCCGTCCAGCCGGCCGGTGATGCTGCCGAAATCGAATACGCTGGTGAGCGCGCCAAGGTCGAGCTGGCGCAGGGTCAGATCAGCGGCCAGCACCGGATTCGGACCGAATGGGTGTTGCAGCGACAGTCCGGTGATGTCGACAAATCCGTCGAACAGGTTGGCCGACAGGCCACCGGAAAACTCCACGCGGTCATCAACCCAGCGCAGCGACGGCACCGCGCCGCCCAGCTTGCCCGGGAAAGCCGGCCAGCCCATGGCGCGACTGAACTCGGCCATCTCCACCCCGGTCACCGCCAGCGAAGTGGCGAGTCGCTGGCCGCGCGCCGCAGCGGGGCGCCACTCGAGCGCGCTGAAGCGCAGCTGCCCGTGCAGTAGCGGCACCTGAAATGGTCCCTGTAGCGCCAGGCTGCCGTTCTCGCTGCGCCAGTGCGATTGCGCCGCACCCAGCGGCAATCGATAAAAATCGAACGTATCCCACGCCAGCTTCGTCGCCGCACGCGTGCCGGTCGCGCTCCAGTCCAGCGCGCCGCGCAAGCGACGCACCGCCAGGCGCCCGGCAGTATCGGCCAGGTCGAGGCCCTGCGTGGCAAAGGAAAATGCGCGCGGACCGGCGCTACGCAGATCAAGTGTGACGTCCAGGTCGCCTTTTATTTTTGCTCCCGGCAGCCCCAGCGTGCCCAACCACGCCTGCGCATACCGTTCGCTCGCGGCAGGGAAACGGGCATGCATGCTGGCCAGTTTCAATCGCGCCAGCGTGCCGTCGGCGGCAAACCCCACGGCACCTTCCAACTGCAGCGCGTCCGGATCATTCACACGCAGCCGGCTGATTTCCAACACGCCGCGTCGACTGCTGGCGTGCAGTTCCAGCTGCACCGGATGCGCCGGCAGGCTGGCGTAGATCGGCCCAAGCAGGACCTCGCCGCCGGTCAGGTTGCCGTCGAAGTTGAACTGCGACGGGGTGTTTGTGCTGTCCAGTCCGAAGCGGCCTGCAGCGGCCAGTTGTCGCGCCGCGACGGTGCCGCCGGGAGTGTCCAGGTCCACGTTGCGCATCGTGAACTCACCGGATGACTGGATGCCGGTATCGCGCACATCAAAGGCGAGCGCAGCGTCCACCTGTCCGCCCGACACTCGGCCAGACCACAGCGTCCCGAGCAAGCCCTGCAACCAGCCTGCCGGCAACCGCTTCAGCGTGATCTGGGCGTGGCTTGGTTGATCCAGCGGCAGGAAGGCTGCAGCGAGTGCCGCGCCCTGCCGCAGGTCGATCTGCAACGTATTGGCTGAAGGACTGATTACGATGTCCACGTCGGCGCGGCCGAGCGCGCTTCCCGGAGCCCCGGTCAACTTGATGTTGCCGTTGAAGACCCAGCGCAAGCGGTCGTCGCGACGCAGCGTACCGTCCAGCTGCAGCGGAAGACGCTGCCAGCCCATCGCCGGCACGCTCGCTCGCGCGGCCTGCAGGTGCACGCGCACCGCACCGTCATCGGCATCCTGCATGCTCGCCGTAACCACCTGCAGCGTTGCGCCCGGAAGACTGACCACCGCCGCCTTCACGGTGACTGCGGCGCGCACCGGCTGCAGTGCCGCGCCTGCAATCAGCAGACTGCAGCACAGCAGGACGCGAAGCGATGTGTTACCCATAGGGTGACATTCTGCCAAACCCTGATGAACGACACGGATTTCCCGCATGTGCCGTGATGACGACGCGCCTGAACGCCCAGCCGACCGTCGGCCGCGCGTGCTGGTTGCCGACGATGATCCCGCCAGCTGCCGCTTCCTTGCCGACGGCCTGCGCCGACTCGGGACCGAGGTGACTGCCTGCCTGTGTGGCGAACAAGCCCTGCAGCGTGCGCGCACGGAACACTACGACTTGTTGCTGCTGGATTGCCGCATGCCACGGGCCGGTGCGTTGTCCATCCTGTCAGCGCTGCGCAACGAGCCAAAGGCCGCTTGTCACGCCAGCATGGCGGTGGCCAGCAGTGCCGAGGACAACGACGCGGAAAGCGCGCCCCTGTTCGACGCCGGCTTCAGCAGCGTCTTGCACAAACCCTGCTCGCTGGCAGAACTGCAACAACTGTTGACCCTGATACCCCTGCGCTGGCACCCCACCGGGGTGCTGGACGACGGCTCCGGCCTGCGCAGCAGTGGTGACCAAAGCACGTTGAATGCACTGCGTGAACTGATGCGTGAGGAGCTGGTAGCGCTCGATGCACAACTTGAATCGCTCAGCCACGATCCGGCGGAGCTGGCCGAACGGATGCACCGGTTGCGCGCATCGTGCGGTTTTTGCGGCGCGGAAACCTTGTCGCATGCCGCAGCGGGTCTGCAGCACGAGGCGCGTCAGCATGTTCCGCCTGCTGCATCCATCGCGCGCTTTCGCGCGGTGCTGCAAGCCACCCTGCGCTCGCTGGAAACCAGCGGGTGATTCAGCGCCGCGAGCTGGCCATCGACAACACCCGCCAGGCGCGCAACTCACCGCCACCGAGATGGAAGCGGATCACCGTTCGCATCAGGTCACGCAGGCTCTGCAGGCCACGCTGGTCAGGCATGCAGTCGCTGGCCAGCGCCAGTAGATCGCTGCCGCGCAGGCAGCCAGCACTGCCCTCCGCGCACGCCACGGCACCCTCTCCCACCTGATACTGATAGTTGCTTGCCGGCTCCACCGGCTCGCCAGTGTGCGCCTCGAATTGCAGCGGCAGCGCATAGCCGATCGCATCGAGCAGATCCCGCTCGAATCGGCGCAAGGTCCAGGCCAGCGGCTCGTTGCGGTCGAGGCGTCGCAGGGTTTGCGCGTAGGCATCGAACAATTGCGGATACGGGTCGTCGCGTCCGGTCAGACGCACCACCAGCTCGTTGAGATACAACCCGGCCAGCGCGGCATCACGGTTGACCTGCAACGGCACGCCGACCGGTTCCACCGCGACCAGGGTCGCGAGCTCACCGCGCATGAACAGGTCCAGCAGCACGGGCTGAAACGGCTCAAGTTGTGCCCGTCGCATACGCGAACGCGCACTGCGCACGCCGCGCGCCACCACGCCGATGCGCCCGTGGTCGCGGGTCAGGCATTCCAGCAACAGCGACGTTTCGCGATACGGTCGCGAGTGCAGGACATAGGCTGGTTGTTGATGCTGGCGCATGACGTTGCAACGCAGGACAAGTAAAGGGTGAGGCTGTTTGTCAGGCAGGCTTTGTTGCGGAGCGCTTGCCGATCAGGACGTATCGTCAATGCGCAGCCCGCGACGAGGCGTGAAACCACGTCACCCTGCGCAGGACGGCGCTGCGGATCAGTCGGTGTAACCGAACTTGCGCAGCATGTTCTCGTCGTCAGCCCAGCCCTCGCGCACCTTCACCCACAGCCGCAGGAACACCTTGCGCTCGAACATCCGCTCCATGTTGCGACGCGCCGCCGCGCCGACTGCCTTGAGCTGCGCGCCGCCGGTACCGATCACGATTGCCTTCTGCCCGGCACGCTCGACCCAGATCGTGGCGTGGATTTCCGCTATGCCATCTTCGCGATCGTGGAACTCCTCGATCTCCACCGTGGTGGCGTACGGCAGCTCCTGGTCAAGCCGCAGCATCAGTTGTTCGCGCACCATCTCCGCGGCAAGGAAGCGTTCGCTGCGATCGGTCACCTCATCGGTACCGTAGGCCGGCGGTTGGATCGGCAGGCGCGCGGCAATGGCCGCTTCCAGCGCTTCCAGGCCCTGCTTCTTCAACGCGCTGACGTAGTGAATCTCGTCATAGCTGTGAGTCGCCGTCAGGTTGGACACGAACGGCAGCATCACCGTCTTGTCCTTGTTCAAGTCGACCTTGTTGATCACCAGCAGGCGCGGCGCGGACTGCTCCAGCAGCGCGGCGTACAGCGCTTCGTCCTCGTCGGTCCAGCGCCCCGCCTCGATCACCTGCACCACCACGTCGACATCGCTGATCGCCGCACGCGCGGCGCGGTTGAGGCTGCGATTCATCGCGCGCTTGGCGCCGCGATGCAGGCCAGGCGTGTCCACGTAAAGAATCTGCGAGTTCGCGCTGTTGGCAATTCCCAGGATACGGTGGCGGGTGGTTTGCGGACGCGGACTGACAATCGAGAGGCGAAAACCGATCAGCGCGTTGAGCAGCGTCGATTTGCCCACGTTGGGTCGCCCGGCGAGCGCAACCAGCCCGCAGCAAAAGCCTTCCGGGGTGACGACGGGCGCAACAGGTGCGGTGGATTCAGGCGGTTGGCTCATGGGGCAAAGGCTCGGCGGTCGATCCGTCAGTGTAGCCGCTGTGCCGAGCCAGACCTGCACCGCGACCGGCCACCGACGAGGGCCAGCGCGGCCCCGCAGCCGGCCACGCGCATGTCCTCACTCACATCCGTCGCACAGCCGGGATCGCAAGCTGCGTGATTGCGGCTTCATTGGAGGCATCACCGTGCTCGACAAGACCTATCCGTATTACCTGGCCAACCGCCCGCAGACTTCCAAGGTGATGCTGGAGGTGCGCGACAAGTACAGTGGCAAGGTCGCAACCCGGGTCGCCGTGCCGGACGCACGCGCAGTGGAGAAAGCAATCGCCGCGGCGGTGCAGGCATCCGTGCCGATGCGACATTTCAAACCGTGGGCGCGCCAGGCGGTGCTGCAGCATTGCGCCACGCGGTTTGCCGAGCGACGCGACGAATTGGCCGAGGCGCTGTGCATCGAAGCGGGCAAACCGATCAAGGACGCAGTCGGTGAAGTCACCCGGCTGATCGAGACCTTCCAGATTGCCGCGGCCGAAGCGGTGCGGATCAATGGCGAGACCTTGAACCTTGAGCTGGCCAGCCGCCTGGACGGCTATCACGGCTACACGCAGCACGTGCCGCTGGGTCCGGTGTCATTCATTACGCCGTTCAATTTTCCGTTGAACCTGGTCGCCCACAAGGTGGCGCCGGCGATCGCTGCCGGTTGTCCGTTCGTGCTCAAGCCGGCGGAAAAAACGCCGATCGGCGCCCTGATCATCGGCGAAGTGCTGGCCGAGACCGACCTGCCGCGCGGCGCGTTTTCGATCCTCACCATCAACGGCGAACACGCCGCGCCGCTGGTCGAGGACGAGCGCTTCAAGCTGCTCTCGTTCACCGGCGGCCAGATTGGCTGGGAGCTCAAGGCACGCGCCGGGCGCAAGAAAGTGGTGCTGGAGCTGGGTGGCAATGCAGCATGCAT
>JBBSSI010000034.1:0-25114 GCA_038242205.1 Lysobacterales bacterium | reverse complement strand
GTGAGGTTGGCTAGCTGTTCGTCGGTGAATACATGCGAACGCGCGGAGACCGCGGTGTAGACATTGCGGGCGTCGATCATCAACACCTGATCGGTGAGGTCGTCCGGCTTGCCCTTGTCGAAAAACCACAGCGTGCACGGCAGGCTACGGGTGTAGAAGAACTTGTTGCCGATCGCCATCATCACGTCGACGTGGCCGCTGCGCACCAGTTGTTCGCGGATATCGCGATCCTTGTTGCCGGCATCGGACGCGCTGGACGCCATCACGAAGCCTGCGCGACCACGCGCGTTCAAGTAGGCGTAGAAGTACTGAATCCACAGACTGTTGGCGTTGGAGATGGCGCCGGTCTTGCCGTTGACGCCAGGCAGCCCGAACGGCAGGCGACCACGTGGATCAACCTGGCTGTCAATCTTGTTGGTGTTGACGCCATCGACATTGAACGGCGGATTGGCCATCACAAAATCGCACTCGCCAATCAGCGCATCGACCTGATCGTAAAAGGTGTTGCCTTGGCGGATGTTGGACGCATCCAGCCCGTGCACCACCATGTTCATGCGCGCGAGCTTGGTATTGGTGTCGGACTTTTCCTGACCGTGGAACGTAGCGCGGTCGTTGCTGGATGCGCCCATGCCTTCAATAAAGTGACTGGTCTGCACAAACATGCCCGCCGAACCACAGGCAGGATCGAGCACCAGCCCATGATCGGGCTCAATCACGTTGACGATCATGCGCACCAGCGACGGTGGCGTGAAAAACTCGCCGCCTTCTTGCGCACCACTTTGCGCAAACTTGTTGAGAAAGTATTCGTAAATGCGCCCAAACACATCGCCCGTGGCAGCCCTGATCGCGGGGCGATCAAAGATCTTGATCAGCTCTGCCAGAAGGCCCGGCTCAAACGCGGTATAGCCGTGCGGCAACGCGCCCTTGAGCACGTCATAGTCAGCCTCGATGGCATCCATCGCCGCGTCAATGGCCGCACCAGCACTAACGCCCTGCGGCAATGCCGCCAAGTGGTCGAAACGGGCCTGCTCGGGCAGATAGATAGCCGCCTTGCCCTGGAACCCAAGCTTGATCAGCGTTTCGCGCTGGCGCGGCGGCACCCGTGCCGGGATGTCGGCTTTGATCTCAGGCAGATAGGTCTTGAAGCGGTTGTCGGCGTGGCGCAGAAAAATCAGGCCCAGCACCGGCATCGAGTATTCCGAGGCGGTCAGCTTGGAGTTGGCGCGCAGCTGGTCAGCGGCTTCCCACAACTCGTTTTCCAGTTGCTGCGTGTTCAATACGAATCCTTGCATGGTGGCGCTTGCCCACTGTTATCACGTCGCCCGCCACGGGTCAGCGGAACAAGCCGCGCGCGCGGTCCACGACAAGATCCGCAAGGAGCGACAAGCGTGGTGCGTAGGCACTTTACAACGTCCACTTCACGGTAATGGGCGCGCCAGAGCGGCCGACAGGCGCATGGGCGGTCAAATTTCCATTGACCGGAAACAATAGAACTCAAACAATGACTTTCTTCCGCTGCAAGGGGGCGGAGCAAAGAAAAAGCCCGCAAAACGGCGGGCCTTTTCACACCAGCAAGGCGCTCCGCGCCTCACCCCAGCAACACCCGATTCATCCGCTGCACGAACGCCGCCGGATCCGGCAACTGCGCGCCGGCGGAAATCTCCGCCTGCTCCAGCAGCAGCGTGGCGAGATCGCGCGCCTTGGCTTCGTCGGTTTCGGTCTCGACGCGCTTGACCAATGCATGCGCCGGGTTGATTTCCAGCGTCGGTTTTGAGTCGGGCATGTCCTGACCGGCCTCGCGCAGCAGGCGGGCAAGGTGCGGCGCCATTTCGTAGTCGCTCAGCGCAAGGCATGACGGCGAACCGGTGAGGCGCGCGGAAACCTTGACCTCGCCGACGCGGTCGCCGAGCAGGTCCTTGAGCTTCTTCAGCAGCGGCTCGGCTTCCTTGCTGGCTTCTTCCTGCTTTTTCTTGTCGGCCTCGTCCAGCGGCAGCTCGCCCTTGGCGACGTTGTGCAGTTTCTTGCCGGCATATTCGCTCAGTGAGCCGAGCATCCACTCGTCGATGCGGTCGGACATCAGCAGCACTTCGGTGCCCTTGGCCTTGAACGCTTCCAGTTGCGGACTACCCAGCGCGGCGGCATAGCTGTCGGCGGTGATGTACCAGATGGTGTCCTGACTGAGCGACATGCGCGCGATGTAATCGTCGAACGAGACGGTCTGCGCGGCGCCCTCGCCCGGCGCTGACGCGGTGCCGGTGGAGGCGAAGCGCAGCAGCTTGGCGATCCGCTCGCGGTTGTTGGCGTCTTCGCTGATGCCTTCCTTGAGCGTGTTGCCGAACGCCTTGTAGAAGATGGCGAATTTTTCCGGCTCGTCGGCGGCAAGCTTTTCGATCAGGTCGAGCACGCGCTTGACGCACGCGGCCTTGATCCGCTCGAGCTGGCGGTTGTGCTGAAGGATTTCGCGGCTGACATTGAGCGGCAGGTCATCGGCATCGACCACGCCGCGCACGAAGCGCAGGTAGTTGGGCAGCAACTCTTCGGCCGCGTCCATGATGAAGACGCGCTTGATGTAGAGCTTCAGCCCCTTGCGCTCGTCACGCCCGCCCATCATCAGATCGAACGGCGGCTGCGACGGCAGGTACAGCAAGGTGGTGAAACTCTGGCTGCCTTCTACGCGGTTGTGCGTCCACGCCAAAGCGTCGTTGAAGTCGTGGCCGAGCGACTTGTAGAAGCCTTGATAATCCTCGTCGGAGATTTCCGATTTGGGCTTGGCCCACAGCGCGGAGGCGGCGTTGACGGTTTCCCACTCGTCGGTCGGCTTGTCGTCCTTCTCTATCGGCATGCGGATCGGGAAGGCGACGTGATCGGAATAGCGGGTGATCAGCGAGCGCAGTTGCCAGCGCTTGAGGAACTCGTCTTCGCCCGGCTTGAGATGCAATACCACCGAGGTCCCGCGCGCGGCCTGCTCGGACTGTTCAAGCGAATACTCGCCCTTGCCGTCGCTCTCCCACTTCACGCCATCGCTGGCCGGCGCGCCGGCGTGGCGGCTCAGCACGGTCACCTTGTCGGCCACCACGAAGGCGGAATAGAAACCGACGCCAAACTGGCCGATCAGGCGCGCGTCGGCCTTCTGCTCGCCGGACATCGCCTCGAGGAAGCGCCGCGTGCCGGAGCTGGCGATGGTGCCGATGTTGTCGACCACTTCATCGCGGGTCATGCCGATGCCGTTGTCGCTGATCGTGATGGTGCGCGCGTCCGGGTCCCAACTGACGTCGATGTGCAGTTCGTTGTCATCGCTGCCCATCAACTCCGGCTTGGCGATCGACTCGAAGCGCAGCTTGTCGCAGGCGTCGGAGGCGTTGGAGATCAACTCGCGCAGGAAGATGTCCTTGTGCGAATACAGCGAGTGCGTGACCAGATGCAGCACCTGGGCGACTTCGGCTTCGAACTTGCGGGTTTCGGCGGGTGCATTCATGAGCGAGGTTCCGATGACGATGGGAAAGAGGGCGAGCCCGGCCGGGTCGATGGGCGGGCAAATCAGCTGCGCTGAAGATTCGGGCGCGCGGCACGGCTTTCAAGGGCGCTGGCGCTCGCGTTGGCTCGCGCGGTGCGTTCCGCTTTGCCGCGTTGCAGCGGTCACTCTTTGCGCCGAACAGCTATAAATGGGCGGTCATCCCGCGCGAAGCGGGAATCAACCAGGAGATCGATCATGACCCAGCGCACGGCATTGGTAACTGGCGGCACCGGCGGAATTGGCACAGCCATCATCCGCTACCTGGCCGGGCAAGGGCACCGCGTGGCGTCCAACTATCGCGATGAGGGCCGCACCGAGGGATGGCGCAGCCGCATGGCTGCTGACGGCATCGACGTATGCCTGGTGCAAGGCGACGTGTCCAATCCGGACGACTGCGCGCGCATGGTCGGCGAGATCGAAGAACGCTGCGGGCCGGTCGACATCCTGGTGAACAACGCCGGCATTACCCGCGACACCACCTTCCACAAGATGTCCTATCAGCAGTGGTTTGACGTGGTGAACACCAACCTGACCAGCTGCTTCAACGTCACCCGGCCGGTGATCGAAGGCATGCGCGCGCGCAAGTGGGGCCGCATCGTGCAGATCAGCTCGATCAACGGCCAGAAGGGGCAGTACGGACAGGCGAACTACGCGGCAGCGAAGGCCGGCATGCACGGCTTCACCATTTCGCTGGCACAGGAAAACGCCAAGTTCGGCATCACGGTGAATACGGTCTCGCCCGGCTATGTCGCCACCGACATGGTAATGGCCGTGCCGCAGGAAGTGCGCGCCAAGATCGAGGCGCAGATCCCGCTGGGCCGATTGGGCAAGCCCGAAGAGATCGCGCATGCCGTTGCGTTCCTCACCGGCGAGGAGACCGGCTGGATGACCGGCGCCAACCTGGCCATCAATGGCGGGCAGTACATGGGCTGGTGAAGGGACGCCGACGCTCCCGGCCCACACGCCGGACGCTGGCCGCCAGTTGCTCTCGATCACGCAGTCGGTGCGCGGCGCGGGTTGAAACTGCTCCATCGGCGGGCACTGCCCGCCAGTCTTTGACGTTTCCCTGAGCTCACCCTCTTGGACGCTGCGCGTGCGGTGGGCCGTGCGCGCCCTGCAGACGATTTGTGTGACGCTGGAAGTGCGGTGGGCAGTCTTTCCCTGCAGACGATTTGTGTTTCGTCGAGCGACCCTTGGCTGTCAGGGCTACGGCTTGCTCTGCGCTTGGTCGAGCAACTTTTCCAGCACCTTGCCCACCGCCGCGAACGCGAACGTGCCGGTCACGTGCGTGGCCGCTCCGAGGCCGCCGCCGCAGGCCAAGTTGAGCGATTCGCCGCCGGGCGGTCGCCGACCGCAGACGCTGCCATCGGGCTGCGGATACTGCACGTTCTGCAGCGAATAGACGGCCGACACGCCGAAGTAGCGATCCGGGTTGTGCGGAAAATTGAAATCCGCACGAAGCTTCTTGCGGATCAGGCTGAACATCGCATCGTGCTCGGTGCGCGAAAGATCGCGCACGCGGATCTGGGTGGCGTCGGTGCGCCCACCAGCCGAGCCCACGCTGACGATCGGCAGCTTGCGCCGGCGGCACCACGCGATCGCCTCCAGCTTTACCCGGAACGCATCGCAGGCATCCAGCACCACGTCATAGCCGCGATCGAGCAGCTCGTCCAGGGTTGACGGAGTGAGGAAGCGATCGATCGCCCGCACCACGATGGCCGGATTGATCGCCTGCGCACGCGCTGCCATGACGCTTACCTTTGGCTTGCCGAACTCACCATCCAGCGCGTGCAACTGGCGGTTGGTGTTGGACACGCACACTTCGTCCGCATCGAGCAGGGTCAACTCGCCCACCCCGCTGCGCGCCAGCGCCTCCGCAGCCCATGAGCCGACGCCACCGACGCCGATCACGCAGACATGGGCGCGGGCAAACTTCGCCACGCTGCCGACGCCATACAAGCGCTCAATGCCGGCAAAGCGCTCCGTCGCAAACGTCTGATCTGCAGCCGAGACCGATGTCTCCGGAGTCTTGACGGTGGTCATCGAGTGCTCCGTTGCGGCCAGATCAGACCCCCACGCACATCAGTCAAGCGCGCACGCACGCTATCCTGATCGCCTTGACCATGCTGGAGTTTTGACATGCGCGTCGCCCTGTTGATCCTGTTGGGACTGGCCATCGGCGTGGTTGGCACCGTCAATGTGATGAACGCGCTGCATGCGCGCAACCCGATGCCGACTGCCGTGATGACCACGATGGACTATCACATGGGTCAATTGCGCAGCGCCATCAAGGCCGGTCAATGCAGCGCTCCCGCCGTGGCTCATCACCTTGAACGGGTGCATTCCACTGCCAGCGATATCGTGCCCGTGTTCGGCATCAAGGAAAAAGAGTTCACCGACGACGCATCCGAGCTGCAGCAACGCGCACAACAGGCGATTGCTGCGGCGCCGGCCACGTGTGCGGCTCTGGCCACCGTCGTCAAGCCGATCGGTGCCACCTGCAAGAGTTGCCACGAGCAATATCGCTGATGCGGAAGTAACGCGGGCACGTAATGCAGGCAATGCTGGAGACAGTGTCAGCAAACCTCGGCTGTCTCGCCGATCGCCCAGTTCGATCTCACCAAGCGCGCTGATATTGCAGCGGCGGCTCGATCTGCACGCCAAGCTGCTCGGCGGCGCGCCGTGGAAAATACGGATCGCGCAGGCTTTCACGCGCAAGCAGGACGACGTCCGCTTCGCCTTCGCTGATGATCGCGTCTGCCTGCGCCGCTTCGGTGATCAAGCCGACCGCGCCGGTCGCCAGTCCGCTTTCGCGCCGAATTCGCGCAGCGAACGGCACTTGGTAGCCCGGGCCCACGGGCACCTTAACGTTGGGCAGCAGGCCACCGCTGGATACATCCAGCAGATCCACTCCAAGTGGCTGCACCTGACGCGCCAGCTCGACGCTTTGTTCGATGTTCCAGCCCGCGTCGTCGGGCGCCCAGTCGGTAGCGGAAATGCGCATCCACAACGGCAGCCGCTCCGGCCACACCTCGCGCACGGCGATGGTGACTTCGCGCAACAAACGTGTGCGATTTTCGAAGCTGCCGCCGTACCCGTCGCTGCGCTGGTTGCTGAGCGGCGACAGGAACTGATGCAGCAGGTAGCCGTGAGCGGCATGCAGCTCGAGTAGTTGGAAGCCGGCCTCCAACGTCCGCTGCGCAGCGCTGCAGAACTCCGCGATCACCTGCGCGATGCCGGCGGCATCCAGTGCGTGTGGTGACGGCCAATCCGTATCAAACGGGATGGCCGACGGGGCCACGGTGGTCCACGCTCCCGCGTCTGATGTCAGCGGCCCATGCCCTAGCCAGGGCACGCTGGTACTGGCCTTGCGTCCGGCATGGGCAAGCTGCATGCCGGCAATCGCGCCGTGTATCTTGATGAAGCGCGCGATCGGACGCCAGGCCGCCAATTGAGCGTCATTCCACAGTCCGGTGTCCGCCGGCGAGATGCGACCGGCGGCTGATACTGCAGTGGCTTCGGCCAGCACTGCCCCGGCACCGCCGACCGCGCGACTGCCCAGGTGCACCAGATGCCAGTCGTCGGGCACACCCTCGACGGCGCTGTACTGGCACATCGGCGACACCACTACGCGATTGCGCATCACCACACTGCGCTGGGCCAGCGGATCAAACAATGCGGTCATGACGGACTCCTTCGGACAGCACACATGGTCGCATGCGGCAATTTTCCCAAGGCTGCGTGGGCGACGCCGACCCGGCCATTTTTTGCGCCCATGAAACGATACTCGCGGCCACCAACTGCGGTTTCGCCATCCAGGTGAAGTGAGTCGCTGATGCCGGGGCGAGCTCGGCGGCCGTGATGACGCAGTCGGTGCGCAGCGCCAGCGGCGACTTGTCCAGCAGGTGATCGAGCGATGCCGCCGGCGCCAGCCAGTCATCAGCCAGCCGCACGCCCAGCACTGGCGTGCGCAACTTGCGCAGTGCGGCTTCCAGGTCCACCGGCAACCCGCGTGCCGCGTACGTTCCAGTGCGTCCGCTGCGCGCCCAGTCCGCGATCACTCCACGCGCTTCATTGCCGCCGAAACCAATCCGGCGGCCGGGCAGATAGCCGAACAACTGCGCCAGCATCGGCGCCAGCGCATAAGCAGCACCGATCGCCGCGCCGTAGCGAAAGGATCGCCAGCAAGGCGAGCCGCTGGCCACCAGCGCGATCCCCGCGTAATTCTCGCGGGCCATGGCAGCATGCAGCATTGCGAGCTGTCCGCCGAGGCTGTGGCCACCAAGCAGCCAGCTCGCCTGCGACCAGTGTTGATGCAGGGCCGATTGGGCGGCAGGCAGATCGTCGCCCAGCAACTCGCGGTATCCCCAGTTCGCTCGGCGCCCGGCGCGGCGATTGCTCGAACCGATACCACGCCATTCCTGCACCGCCACGGCAATTCCACATTCGGCCAGTGCTTGGGCCAGCGGACGATATTGGCGCGCAGACACGCCCATCGCCGGCAGCCAGTGCAGCGCAAGGCTCCAGGGCGAGACCGGTTCAATGCACAGCAGTTCGCAACGGGAGCCGTCCGAACTGGCGACCGGCACGGTGTGCAGCAGCGACTGATTAAAGGTCAATGTCGGCGCTTCCAAAATACAAGGCTCCGCCGCTGCGCTTCGGCAACAGCCGCCCTGAAAACAAAAAAGGCCGGCAATCGCCGACCCTTTCTGTTGGCATCACCAAGGATCAAACCGGAGTGACGTTTTCAGCTTGCAATCCCTTTTGGCCAGTGACCACATCGAAGGCCACCTTCTGGCCTTCCTGCAGGCTCTTGAAACCCGAGCCGGTGATCGCGCGGAAATGCACGAAGACATCCGGGCCACTCTCCCGGGTAATGAATCCGAATCCCTTGGCGTCATTGAACCACTTGACCGTACCAGTTTCACGTTCCGACATAACTTCGCTCCGATCCATGCCCTTGACACTCGAGACAACGTGGCCCATGTGGCCAACAATTTACTGGTCATGCCGAGATCGGGTGGGCCGATGTGGATCACGCACAATCCGTACTGCACACGCATGTCACCGAGCAGACACAGCAAGTCCAGCATAGCTTGTTTTTGCTGGTTGGTGATTTGTCAAGAGCCAAACTGAATGGCGAATGGTGCTGCAAGGCCGCGCCACGCCGAAGAATTCTCGACATCACGGAAGAGCGCATTCAGGTTGAACAAATGTCACCCTTGCCCAACTTCACGGTGCCTTTACGTCCTTGTGGCAAAGTCTCGTGATCGTCGTAGCCTTGATGCTGCGCGACCCGAGCTACGCACGCGTGGCCGGTGCGTTTGACCCACAGGAGAATCCGATGTCCATTGGTTTGCGCGTCCCGCTCGTATTGATCGCTGGCGCTGTATTGCTGGGCGGCTGTACCCACCGCGACACCGCCCGTACGACGCCCGTCACCAGCTCCAGTACCACGACGCGCAGCACGCCCGCACCAGCTCGGCCTGCCGTGACGCGGCATACTCGTGCGACCAAGCAGTCAGCCGAGACCGCCGCGCCGGATGTGCAGGCTGATTCCGCCGCGCGCACCGGCATCGCAGCCTGCGATGATTATCTGTCGAGTTATCTCGCCTGCCATCGCGCAGCCCAGATTTATGCACCCGGTCAGTTGCAGTCGCGGTATCAAGCCATGCGCACAAGTTTGTTGCGCGACGCGAAAGATCCCGATATCCGCCCGCAGCTCGGCGCCCGCTGTAATTCGCTTGCAACTCAGCTGCGCCAGGCATTGCACGGCAAGGCGTGCGACACCGAACCAGCTTCCACTGCCACGTCACCCTGACAGCGCAGATTGCGTCGTCATGGGTGGCGACTGTCCGAACAGGCAATACGGCGCGAGCGCCAGACCTCGATTCTGGCAGTCTGCTGGCCAATGGACGCGACACGATGCGTTCACGGTCATGGATTGATCATGCAAACGTTCTGTCTTGAGTCAGGCCCGTTGACCTGAAACCCCGTTCTCTCGCATGGAGTATCTGCATGAACATGAACAAATCTTTGCTGTGCAGCCTGAGCGCTTGCGCCGTGTTCTTTGCCGGCAGTGTTCTGGCACAGGACGCTCCCGTTCCGCCGCCGCCACCGGCCGATCAGTCGGCTCCGATGGTGCCAAGTGCACCGATGCCTGATGCGAGCATGTCACCCGCCGAACAGACGATGCCGGCCACAACCCAGGCCATGCCAGACGCCGCGCCGGGGAGCAATACGGCTGTCTACCAGACCCAGCAAGGTGAACTGACCGTTCGCAGCATGCCCGCACCAGCGCCGCAGGCAGGCCCGGCGCCTTCGTTTGCGCAACTCTCAGGTGGGAGCAAGGCGATCACCGAGAGCCAGGCCGAGGCCTATCCGCCGCTGGCCAACGACTTCATCCATGCCGATCGCAACCGCAACGGCAGCGTGAGTGAAGCCGAATACAAACAGTGGATGAAATAGATCCAACAGTGCACCATCGCACGTAACCAGTCAGGTCCGTGGCTACCACCACGGGCCTGACGCATTTTTGGCAAAGCGATCTGCCGGGCAGCTATACGCCGGGTACAAGCGCACGCGCCAGCACACCCGGGAGTCTCGATGTCACCGCGCTCTATGCCCACACTGCTGGTCCTCGCCGGCAGCATGCTTGCGCTTTCCGCCCATGCACAAAACCCTGATCCGACCGACATCCGCGCCTGTACGGCCGTGGAGTCCGACGCGCAGCGGCTGGCCTGCTATGACCACGCCACCGGACGGGTAAACCTGCCGGCAGCGCAAAAGCGGACTGATCCGACTACTGAAACGCCGAACATCTTCAGCCGTGACAGCCGCGATACCGAGACCGCAGCAACCAAGACCAATGAGGAAGTAGCAACGCCGCTGTCGCTGCTTGATACGCGTTGGGAGTTGGCGCGGGAAAGCCGGCTGGGGACACTCAACCTGCGCGGCTATCGCCCCGTCTACGTGATGCCGGCGTTCGGCACCAATCATCAGAACAATCGCCCACACAGTCCCAACCCGGACAATACGGTCACCACCAGCGAATCATTGGACAACGTGGAGGCGAAGTTCCAGCTCAGCCTGAAAACCAAGCTGTGGCAGGGCGTATTCGGTGACACTGGCGACCTGTGGGTGGGTTACACCCAGTCGTCCCGGTGGCAGGTCTACAACAAGGAACTGTCGCGGCCGTTCCGCGAGACCAACTACGAGCCTGAGGCGATGCTGGTGTTCAACACCAACTACCACGTGTTCGGCTGGGATGGCCGGCTGCTAGGCCTGAGCATCAATCATCAATCCAATGGTCGCAATGATCCGTACTCACGCGGCTGGAACCGGGTCATTGCCAACGTCGGATTCGAGCGCAAAGGCTGGGTGGTGATGGTGCGCCCGTGGTGGCGCATCGCCGAACCGGCGCGCAACGACGACAACCCGGACATCAGCGACTACATGGGACGCGGAGAAGTGCAGATCGTGCACGAGGCGGATGGGCAGGAATTCAGCCTGCTGCTGCGCCACTCTCTGCATGGCGGCGAGCGTAGCCACGGTGCGGCCCGGTTTACCTGGACTTTCCCGCTGTTCGGCAACGTACGCGGCTATGCGGAAATCTTCCATGGCTACGGCGAAAGTCTGATCGACTACAACCACAAGGCCACTTACGCCGGCGTCGGTATCGCGCTGCTTGACTGGTACTGAGGCCGGCCACGGGCGGCGATTGCGCCGCCCCAGGACTACGCCTGCAAACGGGCAGCGATCTCCTTGCCGATCTTTTCCGGTGCGTCGGTGGAGGCATAACGTTTGACCACCTGGCCATCGGGATCGACCAGGAACTTGGTGAAGTTCCACTTGATCGATTCGCTGCCGAGCACGCCCGTGGCCTGCGCCTTGAGCCACCCGTACAGTGGCTCGGCGTTCTCGCCATTGACTTCCACCTTGGAGAACATGGGGAACGTCACGTCGAACCGCGTACTGCAAAATTCCTTGATCTGAGCTTCGTCGCCGGGCTCTTGCTGCCCAAACTGGTCGCACGGAAAGCCCAGCACCACCAGCCCGGCGTCGTGCAGGTCCTGCCAGAGGTTCTCCAGTCCCTTGTACTGCGGGGTGAAACCGCATTTGGACGCGACATTGACGATCAACAGCGTTTTGCCGCGCCATTCGGCCAGGGAACGGGTCTGGCCGTCGATATCACGCACGCTGAAATCGTAGACGCTGGACATGCTATGTGGCTCCGGGCCGAATGCGACCTTTGAGTCTACGGCATCAACGCCAAGCATGAGCAGGGAATCACAGCAGCGACTCTGCCAAGCGGATGCGGCGGCAGCCGCAGCTGAGCAAATCCGGATCGCATAAAAAATGAAACCCCGCGGGCCAGGGGAGGACCGGCGGGGTTTGTCAGGCGGCCACCAGGGGAGGAAAGGCCGGCCCCTCAGCAACGCGATGTGATGCGCCGCTTCTTGTCGCCGTCACGGCGATACGGGACTTAGTGTGGCCGGCGTCCCGTGAGTTCAACGTGTAGCCTGTGCCGCGTTCAGCCGCGCGACAGAGTTGGGGTCGCAAACGTCCGAAAGCGCAGCCGGCAGCCGTTCCGTCTACCTGCGTTCCGCAGTATCCAGCGCCGTGTGGCAGGCAAACTCTGGGCCGCCGGCGAAGCGTCAGCCAAGGATTTGGGGTCGGACCACAAAATGCCGCTCGTCATGCCAGCGGCTCTCAACGCCAGAAGAGCTGGTCAAGCTGGAATCCAGTAACTTCAACGGGTCGCACATTGCTGGATCCTGCCCTTTGCCGCGATGACCACTTGTTCAGCGTTTCCCCAGTGAATGGGCGCTATCAGCGGTCGGTACGGCGATTACGGTCATCGCGCTGCGGACGATTCGATCGTTGGCCGCGTTGGTTCTGACCGTCGCTGCGCCAGGAACCACGGTGGTCCTGCCCACGTTGTCCCTGATAACGATAGCCCGGATAGCCACGCCGGTCCTGTCGATAGCGCGGCGCGCTGTACCAGGTACTGCTGATGCCGATGCTGACGCCGGGCGAGTAGCCATACCCACCATAGCCGCCGTAACCAAAGGCTGGGCCATAGCTGTACGCGGGATAGGCCGAACGCGCGTAGTAGCCATCGTCGTACGAACGTACGCCGTGCCCGTAATAGGCGTCGCCCTGATAGCTGGTCTGGCGCACATAGCTGTAACCGGGATTCACATAGCAGCCAGAAAGCGCCGCAGCGCTGATGCAAACCAGCAGGCCGGCAACGAGAGGCTTCATGGTCCGTCTCCATGGCGTTGATGACCCATGTTGACGCAACACTATTGAATGCGCGGTGAGTGGGGTACCGCGTGCGACCGCCGTTCATCTGACGACAGGCTTCCGGCGGGGCTGCGCGGCAGCCTGGCCCATCTGGCCCAGGCTGCTGCGGCCCGGGAATCAGTCTCCGCGCTTGCCTAGATCGTCGCGAGGCGGATTGGTCTGGATGTCGCCACCGGCACCCGCCGATCCGTTGGGCACGCTGGTGTCGGCTTCCGGGTTGTTTGGCGAAGCCGCAGCAGCCGCACCCGGCCAACTCGGCGTCTGTCGCGATCGGTCCTGCTTGGCGTCAAGCAATGCCTGGATGTGCGCCACAGCTTCTTCCGGGCTGATGTGTTTGATCGGCGCGCCCTGCGGGATGGTCGGCTTGCGGCGCGCAGCGGACGATTCTGCTGCGGGCTTGGCGGATTTGCGCGAAGCCGTGACCACTGGCTTGGCATCGTCACTGGGCGCGTGGCGTGTGGATGCAGTTGATCCGGTGGACTTTGCCGCCTTGGTCACTGACGATGTCTGCCCTGCAGATGTTTTCTTGGCAGCGGACTTCTTCGCTGCGGGCTGCTTGGCGGCACTCGTGCCGGCCGACGGCATGCCACCAGTGCGAGTCGAAGCGACCGGCTTGCCTGCTGCGGCCCTCTTCGCTGCAGCTTTCTTGACCGGGGTTTTCTTTACCGCGGCTTTCTTCACCGCGGCTTTCTTCACGGCGGTCTTCTTCACTGGACCTTTCTTCGCTGCAGCCTGTCTTGTCACGGCTTTCTTTTCCGGCATCTTTTTTGCCGAGGCCTTCTTCACCGAGGTCTTCTTGGCCGCGACTTTCTTTGCAGCGGACTTGCTGACTGGTGACTTCCTGGCAACGGACTTTTTGGCCACCGACTTCTTTGCTGCAACTTTCTTGACCGCAGGCTTTTGCGCGACGGTCTTGCGCGTCGCGGACTTCTTTGCGGTGGACTTGGTCGCTACCGATGTACCGGCGCCAGACTTCCGCGCTGCTGACTTTTTGGCTGGAGCCTTCGCGGTTGCGGACCTTTTCGTCGCGGACTGCTTGGTTGCCGACTTGCCCGATTTGGCATTGGCTGACTTTGCAGCAGTGGTCGCCTTGCGCGCCGACCCTCGCGCGTGCCCGGCAGAGGCTGACTCGCGGGCGCCGACAGCGGCTGTCTTGCTGCCGGTCGATTTTTTCGCGGAGCCTGGTTTTGCCGTGGACTTCTTCGCGGACTGCTTGCGGGTCGTGGCCATGCGTTCTTGCTCCTGCGAGAGTGGATGCAACCATCACCAGTATGCACGCCACGCCATTGCCGCATCAATTGCCGCATCAATCGCCAGGCAACGATTCCCGACCAGGCTGCCCGCGATGCGTCAGAACGACGGTCGCATGAGTGCACTCAGAAACCACGGCATGACGCGCGGATCCACCAGCAAGGTCACCACCACTCCGTAAGCGGCACCCCACAGGTGCGCGCCGTGATTGATGTTGCCGCCACCGCGGCGATCCATGTAGATCGAATAGGCGGTGTAGGCAATGGCATACACGATCGCCGGCAACGGCAACACCAGCACGATGATCAGCTGCCACGGCGCCAGCAACACGAAGGCAAACAGCACCGCCGATACCGCGCCTGAAGCACCGAGACTGCGGTATTGCGCATCATCGCGATGCTTGAACCAGGTCGGCAGGATCGAGACCACCAGTGCGCCGATATAGAACAGCGCAAAGCCGAATTCGCCGAGTCGTGCAGTGAAGAAGTTCTCCATCACCCGACCGAAGAAGAACAGCGTGATCATGTTGAACAGCAGATGGCCGAAATCGGCGTGCACCAAACCGTAGGTCACCAGCCGGTGGTATTCGTGCTGCCGGGTGATGGCGGGCGGCCACAGAATCAGATCGTCCATCAACCGCGCATTCTTCAGGGCCATGAACGAAACGACGCAGGTCAAGGCGATGATGATCAGCGTGATCGACAATGCAGGCTCCGCAAGGTGATGAAGCTCGGCATCTTGGCGTCGCAGCGCGCCAATGTCGACTACAAGCGGCGCCAGCGTACTCACGCCTTGAGTGAACAAAGCCAGCTATGATCCGCGCTTTTGCGCAGCCCTTGGCGCCAGCCCTCTGTGATGAATGCCCTGCGCTACCTGCATCTGGACGTCTTTGCTGCCACGCTCGGCGGCGGCAACCACCTGGGCGTGGTTCTGGGTGCCGGCCACTGGAGCGCGGCGCAAATGCAGCGTTTTGCGCGCTGGACCGCGCTGGTGGAAACCACCTTCCTGCTGCCGGCCGAGGACGCGAAGGCCAGCTACCGGCTGCGCATTTTCACGCCCGACAAGGAAATCCCGTTTGCCGGCCACCCGAGCATCGGCAGCGCGCATGCCGCGCTCGTTTGCGGACTGGCCAAACCGCGCGAGGGGATGCTATGGCAGCAATGCGACGCTGGCGTACTTCCGATCCGCGTGATCGGCACCGGCGAGCAACGCGAACTGCTGTTGCAGTCACCGCGTGAGCAGGTGCTGCACACGGGCATTGATGCTCATCCATTGTTGGCGGCCACGCTGCGCGGCGTTCGCTGCGGGGCGCTGGCGCCAGCGCTGGTCGATGGCGGTCGACGCTGGTGGCTGGCCGAAGTGGCCGATGAAGGCAGTCTGCGCGCCTGGCAGCCCGATCACGCAGCCATCCGCGCACTGGCCGATGCCACGCAAAGCATGGGTTTGTGTGCGTTTGCGCGGGTCGGCACCGGGGCTGCAGCTGATGGCTATCAATTGGTCGTGCGGGCGTTTCCCGCCGGCGTCGGCATTGGGGAAGACCCCGCTTCCGGCGCCGCGAACGGTCTGATCGGTGCTTACATCGCGCAGGCTGATCCGCACAGCGCGCTGGCGCGCGGCTATGCCGTCAGCCAGGGTCGCGAGATCGGCCACGACGCGCGCCTGTCCGTGCATATCGAAGGCGCCGCTGTGTGGGTGGGCGGTCGCAGCCAGGTGATCATCGACGGCGCGTTGACCTGGGCGCCTGACGCAGCCGCCTGAGCCGACTCACGCCACCGCTCCGGCAGCCTGGCCGGACGACCAGGCCCACTGAAAGTTGTAGCCGCCCAGCCAGCCGGTCACATCGACTACTTCGCCGATGAAATACAGACCCGGCACCAGCCGCGATGCCATCGTTGTTGACGACAGCCCGTCGGTGTCCACCCCCCCGAGGGTGACCTCGGCGGTGCGATAGCCTTCCGTGCCGCTGGCGGTGAACGGCCACGCATGCAGCTGCGCGCCGAACTGCGCCAGCTGTGGATCACTGAACTGGCGCAGCGGGCGTTCGGGTTGCCAACGCTCGCACAGCTTCTGCGCCAGGCGCCGAGGCAACCATTGCGCCAGCGCCGTCGTCATCTGCTGCAGCGGGTGTTCTGCACGCTGGTCACGCAGCCATTGCACCGCGTCGAGTTCCGGCAGCAAGTTGATGCTCAGCGCATCTCCGGTTTGCCAATAGGACGAAATCTGCAGGATCGTCGGTCCGCTCAAGCCACGGTGAGTGAACAACAGCCCGCCGCGAAATGCCTGCTGCCCAACTGAGACTTCCACCTCCGGCACGGCTACGCCGGTCAGGTCCTGGTAGCGCTCCAGATGAGCGCCGCTCAAGGTGAGTGGTACCAGCCCCGCTCGCGTTGGCAATACAACGTGACCGAACTGCCGCGCGAGCGCGTAGCCAAAGTCAGTTGCGCCCATGCTCGGAATGGACAGTCCGCCACATGCCACCACCAGTGACTGCGCATGGATTTCGCCCAGCGTGCTGGTCAGTACCCGGAATCCGTCAGCTGCTCGCAACACGCGTTGCACGGCACAGTTACTCTCCACGCGCACCTGCACCGCGGCGCATTCATCCAGCAGCAGCCGCACGATCTGCCGCGAAGAGTCATCGCAGAACAACTGGCCGCGCTCTTTCTCATGCCAGGCAATGTTGTGGCGCTCCACCAGCGCAAGAAAGTCAGCCGGTGTGTAGCGCGCCAGCGCCGATTTGGCGAAATGCGGGTTGGCCGAGATGTAGTTGACGCTGCTGGCGCCGAGGTTGGTGAAATTGCAGCGGCCGCCGCCGGACATCAGGATCTTCTTGCCGACCTTGTTGGCATGGTCGACCACCAGCACGCTCCGACCGCGAGCGCCGGCGACCATGGCGCACATGAGTCCGGCGGCCCCGGCGCCGATGACCAGCACGTCGACCTGCATGGTGTCCTCGTTGTGTGGATCGCGGCCGCATGACCGCGCGGCATTATCACCCGTCGCTGAAGGCGCATCGCTTACACTGGCTGCCCTTTCGCATGGACCGTGCCGATGCCTTCCTTTGACGTGGTGTCCGAAGTGGACAAGCACGAGCTGACCAACGCCGTGGACCAGGCCAACCGCGAGCTGGCCACGCGCTTTGATTTCAAGGGCCAGGACGCAAGCTACGAGCTGGACGAAAGCGTGATCACGCAGAACGCGCCCAGCGAATTCCAGTTGCAGCAGATGCTGGACATCCTGCGTGGCCGCCTGACCGCGCGCAAGATCGACATCCGCGCGCTCGACATCGGTGAGCCGCAGACCAATCTGGGCGGTTCGCGGCAGGCGATCACGGTCAAGCAAGGGATCGAGCAGCCGGTGGCCAAGAAACTGGTCGCCAGCCTGAAGGCGGCGAAGCTGAAGGTCGAGGCACAGATCAACGGCGACAAGCTGCGTGTGACTGGCAAGAAGCGCGACGACCTGCAGGCGGCCATGGCGTTGTTGCGCAAGGCGGACGTGGAGCTGCCGTTGCAGTTCGACAACTTTCGCGATTGATCCGCTCGCCGGTGCGCCAGGCGCATCCATAGCGCGCAGCGCATCCGCTGTGCTGGCCCGCTCGTAACTGCCGCCATGGTTGTCCACGGCGGCGTGTCGCGGTGGCAGGTCACCGGAGAACCCCATGTTCGTGTTGATCCTCGCCTACCTCGGCGGCGTGCTGACCATCCTCAGCCCATGCGTACTGCCGGTGCTGCCGTTCGTTTTCGCCCGCGCTGACCGGCCATTTCGGCGCAACGGCCTGCCGATGCTGCTCGGCATGGCGCTGACCTTTGCCGCGGTCGCCACACTGGCTGCGGTGGGCGGTGCCTGGGCCATCCACGCCAACCAGATCGGGCGCAGCATCGCATTGGGAGTGCTGGCGTTGCTGGGGCTGACCTTGCTCTCGCGGCGCGTAGCAACCTGGCTGAGCAAACCACTGGTCGCACTCGGCAACCGGCTGTCGAATCGCTCGACGACGTCCGGCGACTCGGTGCTCGGCGCGGCCGGGCTCGGCGTGGCCACCGGGCTGCTGTGGGCTCCGTGCGCCGGACCGATCCTCGGCCTGCTGCTGACGGCTGCGGCGCTCAACGGCGCCAGCGTGCAAACCACGCTGCTGCTGTTGACCTATGCCGCCGGCGCGGCGACCTCGCTGGCGCTGGCGCTGCTGCTCGGCGGGCGGGTCTTTGCGCTGATGAAGCGCTCGCTCGGCGCCGGCGAATGGGTGCGTCGGGGTCTCGGCGTGCTGGTGCTTGGCGGCGTTGCCGCTATTGCGCTGGGACTGGACACCGGCGTACTGACGCGGGTTTCTCTAGCCAGTACCGGCAGCATCGAGCAACGTCTGGTCGCTGCGCTTCGTCCCGCGCCGGCGCAGGCCGAAGCCCCGTTGAAGCCGGGCGAGACCTTGCCTGTGGAAGGCGAGATGCCGTCCTTGGCGGGCGCCACGCAGTGGCTCAACAGCGCGCCACTGACCGTGGCAAGTTTGCGCGGCAAGGCCGTGCTGGTCGATTTCTGGACGTATTCATGCATCAACTGTTTGCGCTCACTGCCGTATGTGCGCGGCTGGGCCGACAAATACCGCGACCACGGCCTGGTGGTCATCGGCGTGCACGCCCCTGAGTTTGCTTTCGAGAAAAATCCGGCCAACGTCGCCAAGGCGGTCAAGGATCTCGGCGTGACGTATCCGGTCGCGATGGATAACGATTACGTGATCTGGCAGGGGTTCAATAACCAGTACTGGCCGGCGCACTACTTCATTGACGCGCAGGGACAGATCCGCCATCACCACTATGGCGAAGGCGGTTATCACGACAGCGAAGACGTGATCCGGCAACTGCTGAGTGACGCCGGCCAGCGCGATTTGCCCGGCGGCTACGTCAGCGACACTCGACGCGGTGTCGAGGCAGCGGAGTCCGGCGACGCCACGCGATCACCGGAAACCTATGTCGGTTACGCACGTGCGCAGAGCTTTGTCGGACGCATTGCCCATAACGATGCGTGGAACTATCGCGCGCCCGCAGCGCTGGCGAGCGGTCAGTGGACGCTGGATGGACGCTGGACTGTGCATGAGGAAAGCGCGCAGCTTGAATATGCTGGCGGACGCATCGTCTACCGCTTCCGCGGGCGCGACCTGCACCTGGTGCTCGGGCCCGGCGCAAGTGGCAAGCCGATTCGGTTCCGCGTGACGCTGGATGGCCACGCGCCCGGAGCGGACCACGGCAGCGATACCGACGCGCAGGGTAACGGCACGGTCAGCACGCAAAGGCTGTATCAACTGGTGCGCCAAGCCGGCGGCAGCGGCGAGCGCGTGTTTGAAATCACCTTCCTCGATCCCGGCGTGCAGGCTTACGCCTTTACCTTTGGCTGAGTAGCCGGCGACCGAGCCGGGAGTTGGCCGATGCAGCGGCGATCCCATTCACCTGTGAGTAGTGGACGACTCGCCGCGTAGTGCGCGCGACCACGGCCACCAGCCGCGGCCGGAAACGGCATAGCGGTCCGCGGCACGCTCGAAGCGGTTGCGCGCGCTGATGCCACCGCACAGCATGTACAGCGGCAGAAACAGCGGTCCCAGCACCAGGTATTGGTATACGTGCGCCAGCTCATGCGCGGCCAGCGTCACCATCGGCTCGACACCATGTCCCGCGCGATGCGCATAGGTTCGACACGGCTGCTGCAGCGTGCCACCGGTGTGCACGATCACGTTGCCCAGGGTCAGCGCGCCGCCCTTCCCCCAAGGCCATCGACTCACCGCCAGCGCGAGCAGCTCGCCGTGCCAGCGCAGGCGCGCGCCGAACGGGATGCCGAATGCGGCGAGCAGCAGTCCCAGCAGCGTATTGGGTAGCGTCCACGCCATGCCGATCGGCAAGCAGCAATAACGGATGGCGGCGGGCAATCGCTGGGATGCGCGCCCGGTAATGACAGCGCACTCGCTCGACAGGTGACCAAGCTTGGCCGACCGCAACCGCGGCGAGGGTTCCGATCCCTTCACTTGCCATGCCTCGCTGACTTGGATTCGGTTCACGCCGTCGCCATCATATCGAGCAGCCACCGGCGTCAGCGTCGAACCATTGGAGTGTGTCATGTCCACGTCCCTGAACATTCCCTGCCCGCATTGCGGCGCGCTGAACCGCGTTCCGTCGACGCGGGTCGATGAGCAGCCGACGTGCGGGCGCTGCAAGCAGCCGCTGTTCACTGGCCATCCGGTGGAGCTGACCAGCGCCACCTTCGATGCCGTGGCAATGCGTGGTGACCTGCCCGTGCTGATCGACTTCTGGGCGCCGTGGTGCGGGCCGTGCGTGGGCTTCGCGCCAACCTTCGTGCAGGCTGCCGGCCAGTTCGAGCCGCGGCTGCGGCTGGCCAAGCTGGACACCGAAGCGCAGCCACAGGTCGCCGGGCGGTTCGGCATCCGCAGCATTCCCACGTTGATCCTGTTCCGCCAAGGACGCGAGCTTGCGCGCCAATCCGGTGCATTGAGTGCCGCCCAGTTGCGCCAGTTCATCGAGGGCACGCTGCGCACCTGAGCAAGGCGCTTGCCTTGCACCTCGGGGCATGCCTTTTCGCACAGGCCCGGGATCGCGCCGGGCGTTAGGCTGCACGCTTCCGTAGTCGAGGTAGCTAGCGTGCGCACATTCCTGCAATCGGTTCTACTGGCGGCGATCGTGGCCACCGGCATGATGACGTCCGCCTGGGCAGAGGATCCGCCCAAGTCCGCCGCGGCATCCGATGTGTCTGCCGATTTCCACCTGCCGCCGTTGCCGGCGGATGCACATGTGAGCCAGGCAGTCACGGTCGGTGGCAAGACGCTGAAATACACCGCCACCGTCGGCTCGCTGCCAGTGCGCGACGCCAAGGGCAAGATCACCGGCGAAGTTGTTTTTACTGCGTACACGATGCCGGGCAAGGACCGACCAGTCACCTTTGCGCTCAACGGCGGGCCGGGCGCCTCGTCGGTCTACCTCAACCTGGGCGCAATCGGTCCGAAGCGGGTGAATTTCGGCGTCGAGGGCGACAGCCCGTCGGCACCGGCCACGCTGCATGACAACCCGGGCACCTGGCTTGGCTTTACCGACCTGGTCTTCATCGACCCGATCGGTACCGGCTTCAGCCGCGCGCTGGTGGATGACAAGGAAGCGACCAAGCAGTTTTACAGCACCGACACCGACATCCATTATCTCTCCCGCGTGATCTACGACTGGCTGCTCAAGAACGGTCGCATGACGTCGCGCAAATACCTGGTCGGCGAAAGCTATGGTGGCTTCCGCGGCCCGCGCATCACCGAGCATTTGCAGACGCAACTTGGCGTGGCGATGAACGGCATGGTGCTGCTCTCGCCCTACCTCGATCCGGCCGCGTTCAATGACGGCAACGTGTCGCCACTGCCGTGGATGCTCACCCTGCCGTCGATCACCGCCGCGCATCTGGAACGCGAGCACCGGTTGACACCGCAGGCGATGGCGCAAGTCATTGACTACACGCGCGGCGAATACGCCAGTGACCTGATGCGTGGTCGCTCCGATCCACAGGCGACCGAGCGCGTGATCAAGAAAGTCACCGAACTGACCGGACTGGATCCGCTGTTCGTCAAACGCGCTGGCGGACGCCTGGAAACCCAGGCTTATCTGCGCGAGGTATACCGCGCTGAAGGACGACTTGGCAGCCGTTACGATTCAAACGTCACCGCGTGGGATCCGTTCCCGTTCGCGCCGCACCAGGAAACCGGCGACCCGATCCTCAATGGCATCATCGCGCCGACCACCAGTGCCATGGTCGACTTCGTCACCCAGACCGTCGGCTGGAAGCACGACGCGCGCTACAACGCGCTCAGCTACGCGGTGAACAAGCTGTGGCATGAAGACGACGATGCCAACAGTGGATCGGTGTCGCAGTTGCGCGAGGCAGTGGCCAACGATGGTCGGCTGCGCGTGTTGATCGCCCATGGCTGGGACGACCTGTCGTGCCCGTTCATGGCATCGGTGCTGATCGTCGACCAGATGCCGGCGATGGGTGACGCCAGCCGAGTGCAGGTCAGGAACTATCCGGGCGGGCACATGTTCTACTCGCGGCCAGACAGCCAGGCCGCGCTCACCGCCGACGTGCGTGACCTGTACGGGGTCAAGTAGAGGGTAGTGAAACGGACCAACGCGACCAGATCAGTGCGCGGCCGGGTTTGTGCGTACCAGATACTGGACGCTGAACATCCGTTGCGGATCGAGCCAGACGCGCTGCACCGTCAAGCCGGCCTTGAGTGCCAGCGCGGCGAAGTCTTCCAGTGAATACTTGCAGCTGAATTCCACCTGGATCGCTTCGTCGCTGGCAAACGCCACCTGCCGCCGGCCGACGCGCACGCGCTGCTCGCAGCGACTGACCAACTGCGTTTCGATGCGTCCAGCCATCGGGTTGTAGCGTGCACGGTGCGCAAAGGCGGTCAGGTCGAAGTCGCTGTCAATCTCGCGATTCAGCCGCGCCAGCATGTTCAAGGTGAACTCGGCGGTGACGCCGGCGCGATCGTTGTAGGCCACCTCGATCACCGCCGGATCTTTTTTCAGGTCCACGCCAATCAGGATGCCACCGGCCTCACCCATCTCACGGCGCATCTTGCGCAGCAGCTTCACCGCCTCGGCGCTTTCGAAATTGCCAATGGTGGAGCCGGGAAAATACATCACCGTGCTGCGCGGGGCAGCTGGCGCGATGGGCAGGCGCAAAGCTCGGGTGAAATCGGCGCACAGCGGTTGCAGCGTCAGTTGCGGAAACTCGCGCGCCAGTTTCGCGACGCTGTGGTTCAGTGGTGCCGGCGAAATTTCCACCGGCACATAGGCCACCGGCTTGTGCAGATGTTGCAGCAGCAGGCGCGTCTTCCGCCCGCTGCCACTGCCATATTCGACCAGCCGCACTTCCGGACCAAGCACATCGGCGATCTCCGACGCGTGCTCGTCCATCAACGCGAGTTCGGACCGGGTGAGGTAATACTCTGGCTGCGCGCAGATCGACTCGAACAATGCCGAGCCGCGCTCGTCGTAGAACAGCCACGACGGCAGCCGCTTCGGCTGCTGGTCAAGGCCGCGCTGCGCAACGGTCAGCACGTCGCTGTCGATGGAAACACTATTCGCGCCACGGGGGTCAAGCGGCTGCACACTGCTCATTGATCACGTCCAAGTCGCAGCCCGGCAAATTGCCAGCGCGCGTGAGGTGGAAAGAAATTTCGATAGCTGGCACGGACGTGGTCGCGTGGCGTGGCGCATGAGCCGCCGCGCAGCACCCATTGCCCGCACATGAACTTGCCGTTGTATTCGCCCAGTGCGCCAGCCAATGGCTTGAAGCGCGGGTAACTCACGTACGGCGAAGCGGTCCATTCCCACACGTCGCCGAATAGTTGATCGAATGGTTGCCTGAACGGTTGGTCGCCAGCGGCAGCCACACCCGGATGAAGTCTTCCAGTGTCCAGAAGATTGCCCGCGACTGGCTGGTCGGCGGCGGCCGATTCCCACTCGGCCTCGGTCGGCAGGCGCGCGCCGGCCCAGCGCGCAAACGCTTCGGCCTCGAAATAGCTCAAGTGACTTACCGGCTCGGCCGGATCGAGCGCACGCATGCCGGCCAGGGTGAACTCACGTTCCAGATCGTCGTCCCAGTACAGCGGGTGTTGCCAGCCGTTGCGCTGCACGGTGGCCCAGGCGTCGGAAAGCCACAACGTGCTTTCGCGATAGCCGCCCTCGCGCACAAACGCGAGGTATTCGGCGTTGGTCACCAGCCGGTTCGCCAGCGCGTGCGGTTGCAAGAGCGTGCGGTGACGCGGGGTTTCGTTATCGAAAGCAAAGCCCTCGCCACGATGGCCGAGTTCAACAATTCCTTCGCGTCCACTGATGAATTGCAAAGTCGGCACTGACGCGTTGCGCGCCACGGGCAACGGCTCGCGATAGGCAGGTTTCAACGGGTTGCACCAGAACGCATGCTTGATGTCGGTCAGCAACAATTCCTGATGCTGCTGCTCGTGTTCAAGGCCCAGCTGCACCAGCGTGGCCAACTCAGGATCGGCAGTGCGCGCCAGCAAACGCAGCACGGCTTCATCCACCCGCTCGCGCCAACCCAGTATCTCCGCCAGCGCCGGCCGCGACAGCAGGCCGCGCTGCGGCCGCGCATGCATCGGTCCAATCGACTGGTAATACGAGTTGAACAAGATTCGCCAGGCAGGGTCAGAAGCGACCCATCCAGCGTCATGGGCGAGCACGAAAGTTTCAAAAAACCATGTCGTGTGCGCCAGATGCCATTTGGCCGGACTGGCATCGGGCATCGACTGCAATTGCATGTCTTCGGCGGACAGCGGACGCGTCAACGCCAGCGTGCGTCCGCGCACATGTTGAAAGCGCTCTGCAACGGAGTCAACGCGCACGGATGAGGAAGTGACCAGGGGTTTCTCCACTGACGCAGGCCCGCCGGAGCCGGCGGCACGCGCGGCACAGGCGGAAACAAGGCGCCCATGATGCGGCCGGACGCGTTCACGGTGCGTGATACATGCATCGACGAAAGTGTCTTGCCAGCCCACGACGCGACCGCGCGCCGGTTGGGCAACTACTTGTACTTGATCACGATTCAACCACCGAGGTGCACGATGAGAAGCTGTTTGCCAGTGCTGGCGCTGGGATGTCTGTTCGCAGCGGCTGCCGTGCACGCAGAGCCACCGCCGCAACCCTCGCTGCGGGGTGCCCAGTGCATTGATCCGGCGCGCATCAACGACTGGCAGATCATCGATGACCGCACGGCAGTGATTCGCACGGGGCCAAAGCACTACGAGATCACCTTACGGACGAGTTGTCCGCAACTGCGTCATCCCCCGGGACTGATCTTTCGCGCCAACTCGGCCAATGCCAGCACCAATGGCGGACGCATCTGCGGGGAAGCTGGCGAAACGGTGCGCTCGCGCGGGCAACCACCGTGTGCGATTGGCGCGATCCGGCCGATCGACAAGATGCGCTTTGACCAGTTGATCGCGCCCGGCAAGCCCACGCCAGTCCCGGCACCTGCATTGCCGACTCG
>JBBSSI010000033.1:0-25328 GCA_038242205.1 Lysobacterales bacterium | reverse complement strand
GCGCCCGCGTCCAGCGCCAGCGCGCCAGCAGCGGGTTGAACCACTCGCCGCTGCCTCGATTGGCGATAACCGCAGGCGAGTCGGCGGGCGTGGGTCCCGAGCTTCTGGTCCGCCTGGCGTGCAGCGCAATGCCGGCGGACCTGATAGCCATCACTGATCGAGCGTTGTTGCAGCGCGCCGCAGCGCGTTGCAACCTCAGTGTGAAGCTGCTTGACGATGACGGTGGGGACCATGCTGAACGCGCGCGCGGTACGCTGCGCGTAAGTCACATCGCGCTCGCCACGCCTGAAATACCAGGCCTGCCGGATCCGCGCAACGCGCAACAGCTGCTGGCGACGCTGGCAGCCGCTGCCGACGGTTGCATGGATGGACGCTACGCGGCCGTGGTCACCGCGCCGCTGCAGAAAGCCACGATCAACGAGGCCGGCATACCGTTTCGCGGCCACACGGAATTTTTCGCGGAGCGAGCGCACGCCGACGTGGTGATGATGCTTGCGAGCCCAACACTGCGCGTGGCGCTGGCAACGACCCATCTGCCTTTGGCTGCAGTGCCAGCGGCGATTACCGTCGGCGCGCTCACCCGGGTGCTGCGCATCATGCACGCTGAGCTGTTCCGCAAGTTCGGTTTCCTCTCACCGCGCATAGCCGTGCTTGGTCTCAATCCACACGCGGGCGAGGGCGGGCACATGGGCCGTGAGGAAATTGATGTGATTACGCCCGCGCTGAATGCGCTGCGGGCTGAAGGCATGCAGCTGTTGGGGCCGCTGCCGGCCGATACGGCGTTTGTCCCCGCGCAGCGCGACCGCTACGACGCCGTGCTGGCGATGTACCACGACCAGGCTTTGCCGGTGTTGAAAAGCGAGGCGTTCGACTCCACCGTCAACCTGACCCTGGGCCTGCCGTTCATCCGCACTTCGGTTGATCATGGTACTGCGCTGGATCTTGCCGGCACTGGCAACGCAGATCCAGCCAGTTTGATTGCTGCCACGCACATGGCGCTCGAATTGATTGCACGCAGCAAGGCCGCGCACATCGACGCCAGCGTGCCGTCAGACGACAAGCGGCAACCAGCGGGCAAGTCGGGGAGCAGGACGGTGCGCGAGCAGAAGCCTGTAAAATGACTCCGCCGAAAAAAAGTTTTGGTCAGCACTTCCTGCACGACCACAGTTACATAGACCGTATAGTTCGTGCAGTCGCGCCATGCGCGCAAGATTTCGTGCTGGAAATCGGCCCAGGGGAAGGCGCGCTGACCCTGCCGTTGTTGCAGGCTGCGGGCAAACTCACCGCCATTGAACTGGACACTGATCTTATCCCCACGTTACAGACACGCGCCGCCCACGCCGGTGCGCTGGCAATCATCCAGGCCGACATTCTGCAGGTTGACCTCACCGCGCTGGCACACAGCCATCACGTGGAACGTCTGCGCGTCGTCGGCAATCTGCCGTACTACATTTCCAGTCCGATCCTGTTTCACTGCGCGAAGCACCTGACCGTGATCGAAGACATGCATTTCATGCTGCAAAAGGAAGTAGTGGAGCGCATGGCGGCTGCGCCGGGCAGCAAGATCTACGGCCGACTCTCGGTGATGCTGCAGCTTGCATGTCACGTCGAGCCGCTGTTTGAAGTTCCGGCGCGCGCGTTTCGGCCACCGCCAAAGGTGGACTCAGCCGTAGTGCGGCTGGTACCGCTGAGCGCAGACGAACGGCATGACGCGCGGGCGCAGGATGTCTACGCGGTGGTCAAGGCGGCATTCGGACAACGCCGCAAGACGCTGGCCAACGCGCTTGCCCAATTGCTCGACAGCGCTGCCATCTCCAGTGCCGATGTCGACCCGCGCGCGCGCGCCGAGACTCTGGCCCCTGCTGCCTTCGTGCGCCTGGCCAAGGTGCTTGGCGCGCGTGAGCGGATGCTGCCTTCGGCCTGAGTGCCGCGCGGTTTCGAGTGGATGCGCGCGATTGCGCGGCACAAGCCGTACAATCCACGCATGACCGAAAAATCCACCTACACGATTGAGGTGCAGGTCCAATCGCGCTTTGTGCCTGACCAATCGAAACCGCTTGCCAACCGTTTCGTGTTTGCATATACGGTCACTCTGCGTAACGCCGGAGAGGTTCCGGCGCGCTTGCTTGCGCGCCACTGGGTCATCACTGACGCCAACGGCAAAGTGCAGGAAGTGCGCGGCGATGGGGTCACCGGTGAACAACCCTGGATGCGCCCGGGCGACGATTTCGAGTACACCTCCGGCGCCGTTCTGGAAACTTCGGTGGGCACCATGGCCGGCAGCTACCAGATGCTTGCCGACGATGGCACGCACTTCGAGGCACTGATTCCCACTTTCACCCTGTCCGTCCCGCGCACTCTGCATTGATGGCGGCTCGCTGACATGGCCACGTACGCGATCGGCGACGTGCAGGGCTGTTATCCGGAACTGCAGCAACTGCTGGAAAAGCTGCAGTTTGATCCGGCTTGCGATCAACTCTGGTTTTGCGGGGATCTGGTCAACCGCGGCGGACAGTCGCTGTTGACGCTGCGGCTGATCCACAGCCTGCGCGAAAACTGCATCATCACTTTGGGCAACCACGATCTCAGCCTGTTATCCATTGCGCAACGTCGGCCCGAGGCGCAGGCCCGCGTCAATCCGGAATTGCGCGAAGTATTGTTTGCCGAAGACGCGCCCGTTTTGTTTGAGTGGCTGCGTTCGCAAAAGCTGTTTCACCACGACCCCTCACTGAACTGGGCCATGGTTCACGCCGGTCTGGCGCCATCGTGGACATTGCACCAGGCGCAGGAATCGGCCTGGGAGATCGAACGCGAGCTGTCCAGCACACGGCACCCGAAGTTGCTGCGCAATCTGTTTGGCAATCGTCCGGCGGTGTGGTCAAACCGGCTGCAAGGGCTGGACCGGCAGCGGGCGACGATCAACACCCTTACGCGCATGCGCTACTGTGACGTCAATGGGCGCATCGATTTCGATGCAAAGGGCGCGCCGGGTACGCAAAAGCCCGGGTTGTATCCATGGTTCTCCGTTCCCGGAGTAAGCCAGCGAAAGTTGCGCATCGTATTCGGCCACTGGTCCACGCTCGGACGCTTTGTCGGCTGCGGCGTGCACGCGATCGATACCGGCTGCGTCTGGGGTGGTCAGCTCACCGCGCTCCAGCTGGACACCCCGGAACCGCGCTATATCAGCGTCCAGGCCCATTCTGGAAGGCAACACCAGGCAGACGCCCACGACTGAAACCGCGCGCACTGCGCGCGGTGGCAAATCGGACATCGGGATCAGGTCAGCTGAGCTGACCGTGGCAGTATTTGTATTTCTTGCCGGAGCCGCACGGACACGGGTCGTTGCGACCAATTTTCGGACCGGCCAGATGTGCGGGCCGCTGCACTGCCGTGGCCACGTCGCTGCCGGTGTCTTCCAGCGCAGCGCCAAATGCGCTTTCTGCCGGAGCGCCACCGCCACTGGCAAGCATCTGCTGCTGCAGTCGCGCGGCAATGCGCTGCTGCTCGGCCTCCATTTCCGCGACTTCCTCCTCGCTGCGCACCCGAATGCGGGCAAGCATCTGCACGACCTCGGCCTTGATGCGATCAAGCATCTCGGAGAACAGGCGAAACGCCTCCCGCTTGAACGCCTGCTTTGGATCCTGTTGCGCGTAACCGACCAGACCAATGCTCTGTCGCAGGTAATCCATGTTGGCCAGATGATCCTTCCAGGCGTTGTCCACCACGGTCAACATGACGTGCTTTTCCAACTGGCGCATGGTGTCCGCGCCAATCTGCTCTTCCTTGGACTGGAACATGCCATGCACGCCGTCCAGCACGTGCGCGAGAATCCTTTCGGCGTCCACTTCAGACTGCTCTTCGAACCATTGGTCCAGTCCCATGGACAGTCCGAATTCGGTTTGCAAATGAGTGTCCAGCCCGGGGATGTCCCACTGCTCGTCAATACTGTCCGCCGGCACATGGGCAAGCACCAGTGAATGCACCACGTCTTCGCGAATGTCAGCGACGGTGGCAGCTACCTCTTCCCCTTCCAGCAGTTCATCGCGCTGCGTGTAGATGACTTTGCGCTGGTCGTTGGCGACGTCGTCGAATTCCAGCAAATGCTTGCGGATGTCGAAGTTGTGCTGTTCTACCTTGCGCTGCGCCTTCTCGATCTGCCGGCTGACCATACGATCTTCCAGCGCATCGTCGTCCTTCATGCCGAAGCGCTTCATCCAGCGCACGAGTCCTTCACCGCCGAAGATGCGCAGCAAGTTGTCATCCAGCGACAGGTAGAAACGTGACGATCCCGGGTCGCCCTGGCGTCCCGAACGGCCGCGCAGCTGGTTGTCAATGCGTCGCGACTCGTGGCGCTCGGTACCGATGATGTGCAGACCGCCGGCAGCGACAACCTTTTCATGTTCCGCCTGCCAGGTTGCGCGTACAGCATCACGCTGCGCATCGTCTGCCTCGACCGGCAACGCGGAGATGGCTGCGTCCAGACTGCCGCCCAGAACGATGTCGGTACCGCGACCGGCCATGTTGGTGGCAATCGTGACCTGGCCCAATGCGCCGGCCTGCGCCACGATGTACGCCTCGCGCTCGTGCTGCTTGGCGTTGAGTACTTCGTGCGCAATGCCGGCGGCGTTCAACTCCTTGGATACCAGTTCGGACACTTCGATGGACGTGGTACCCACAAGTACCGGCTGACCACTGGCGTGGCGTGTCTTTACATCCTCGACGACGGCCCGGTACTTGGGCGCAGTGGAGAGGAAAATCATGTCCTGATTGTCCGTGCGGATCATGGGTTTGTGCGTGGGGATGACCACCACGTCCAGCCCGTAGATGCTGTCGAACTCAAACGCTTCGGTGAATGCCGTGCCGGTCATTCCCGAGAGTTTCTTGTACATGCGGAAAAGATTCTGGAACGTCACCGTCGCCATCGTCTGGTTTTCACGCTGGATCGGCACACCTTCCTTCGCCTCCACCGCCTGGTGCAGGCCGTCGGACCAGCGCCGGCCGGTCAGGGTGCGTCCGGTGAACTCATCGACGATCACGACTTCGCCGTCGCTCACGATGTAGTCAACGTCGCGCTGGTAAATTCCGTGCGCGCGCAGTGCGGCATTGAGATGATGCACTACCGCCAGGTTCTTCGAGTCATACAGCGCGCTGTCTTCGCTCAGCACCCCGCTGGCATGCAACAGCTCCTCGGCGTGCTGCATGCCCGCTTCGGACAAATGCGCCTGCTTTTGTTTCTCGTCGACCCAGTAGTCGCCCGCGCCTTCCTCTTCAGTCTGGCGGATCATGTTGGGCACGATCTTGTTGATGGCCACGTACAACTGCACCGAGTCATCAGCCGGGCCGGAAATAATGAGCGGGGTACGCGCCTCGTCAATCAGGATCGAGTCGACCTCGTCGACAATCGCGAAGTTCAACCCACGCTGATAGCGCTGCTCCTTGCTCAACGCCATGTTGTCGCGCAGATAATCGAAACCAAACTCGTTGTTCGTGCCGTACGTGATGTCGGCGTTGTATGCGGCTGCCTTGTCGGCGTGATCCATTCCCGGATACACGACGCCCACCGTCAGCCCGAGAAAGTTGTACAACACGCCCATCTGTGCCGCGTCTCGGCGCGCCAGGTAGTCATTGACCGTAACCAGGTGCACACCCTTGCCGGCAATCGCATTGAGATACACGGGCAAGGTGGCCACCAGCGTCTTGCCTTCACCGGTGCGCATCTCGGCGATTTTGCCCTGATGCAACACAACGCCACCTACCAGCTGCACATCGTAATGGCGCAGACCAAGCTTCCGCCTGGAGGCCTCGCGCACTACCGCGAACGCTTCCGGCAGCAACTTTTCCAGGGACTCGCCGCTCGCGAAACGCTGCTTGAACTCGTCGGTCTTGGCGCGCAGGCCTTCATCGGTCAGTTGCACACAAGCCGGCTCAAGCGCATTGATGCGCACGGCCGTGTGTCTCAACTGGCGGATGACGCGCTCGTTACGGCTGCCGAAAAGGTTCTTCAGGGGGCGATTGAACATCGATCTTCCGGATAGGGAACAGAACGCTCGCAAGCGACGCGAGGCAATCGAGCATGTTACTACAGGCCGTTTGTGCGAGGCCGTTCGTGCGGGTCCGTTTGTGCGGGTCCGTTTGTGCGAGGCCGTTTGCGCGGACGGCGATCCATGCCTGGTTCGCGCGCGATTCCGTGCGCCGGCAGGCGCGCCTGCGCACAGACCGCTTCAAGCCAACCTGCAGCATCTTGCGCTGGCGCGATTGCAACCCTGTGCAAGGCGCAAGGCCCGCGGACAGTCAGTGACGCCTGCAACCAGCAGTTTCAAGACCTGCGGCCTTCCGGTTCAGCGCTGGTTGCGTACGAACGCCACTGGATTCAAGACGCGGCCGTCGCGCCATACTCTGGAATGTACTTGCGAGCGGGTCGCGCGGCCGGTAGATCTCGCCTGCGCAATGGTTTCGCCAGCCTTGACATGCTGACCAGAATGCACTTCAAGCGTTCTGTTGTGGGCGTGACGCCTTAGGTAGCCATTGCCATGATAAACCTCCACCAACCTGCCGCACGCGCCGCGCGAACCGGCAAACGTCAGCATGCCTTCGGCTACGGTGTGCACGGCATGCCGAATGACGTCGCCATGACGATCTCCCCATGGCGCGCAGTGCGGCCATCAAACGGAGCCGGGCGCGTACCGAAATACGCTGAGATATAGTCTTGAACAAGCATTCAAGCAGCCTTCAGAGCAGCATCAAGGCGGGCATTTTCTGGCGATCGAACTGGTGCGCCAGGTTCCCGATCCTGCGATACCGCGTCGTGGGCAGTGCGTGCTGGCCCGCCGCCGAGTCTTCCGTCCCGGCCGTGGACGGCACCCGATCAAAGCTGAATTCGCTCGCATCGAGCTTGCCGACCTGCGCCAAGCGACCACCCAATGTGCCGGCAGTCGGCCAAGCCGGATCTCCAGCACGTCCAGATCACGCTGCGCGATGGCGCGAGCTGTTTGCAGTTGCGCGTTCTGCTAGTGCAGTCGCTGCTGCAAGCGCTCTACTTCGGTTACGGCGCGCTGGCGCGGACTGGGCACTGTCAGGGCAGCCCCAAACCGATCAGCATGCATCCAGCGACCCCAACGCTGCCGTGGCGACCAATTTCCAGCGTGTATGACGACGGGCCAGGTCAAGGGTACGCGTCGCTCAACCCGTGCGTGAAACAAGTATGCTTTGCATAACTTCTCGCATCGATGTTGGCAGCATGCAACCCACAGCGTCAGCCGCCAATCGCCGCAGATGCAGCGGACCAAAACCTCTCGCCGAGTGCGGCTCGTTCGCCACTCTGGCAAGAAAAGCCGGAACGCTGGAAGCGTTGGACCGCGCGTTGCGTCAGACCTTGCCCCTGCCATTGCGCGAACACGTGCATTTCGCTGACCACAGTCACGGCCGCCTGGTTTTCATTGCATCTTCATCCGCCTGGGCCTCGCGCCTGCGCCTGTTGCAGATGCAGATCCTGGCATCCGCCTGTGCCATTGGCGTACGCGCCAGTGCGATCAAGATCAAAGTTGTCGCTCCCGAACCTGCGCAAGCGCAGCCGGCACGGTTGAAATCGCTTTCTCCTGCCACAGCCACCCACTTGCGAGCCGCTGCTGCCGCTTTCCCCGACCCGGAACTGCGCGCCATGTTTCTTACTCTGGCAACAGCAGCCGACAAGCCCGGTCGCGAAAATCGCTGAGCACGCCGTCTTCAGGACGCCGTCTGGATAGACGCGCGAACTGCCGTGACAGGTCTACCGCAAACCCATGTTGCGCAATCTGCCAAGCGAGGCTTTTACGACGTGCGCAAACGGTGCAACGCTAGCCGCGGCACGTGCCATGCAGCCGTCGTAGCCGCATATTGAAGTAGTGCTCACAAAAAAAGGCCACACCGCGAGGTATGGCCGATTCGGGATACGACTCATTGGTTCGAAACGCTGGTCAGATTGCCTGAGCCGGATGCGCATAGGAGATCGGCGAAAACGCCAGATCTTCCTGATAGCTGACTTCTTCCCAAGCCGTGGTATCAGCGACCAGGGCGCGCAACAATTTGTTGTTGAGCTCATGCCCGGATTTGTGCGCATGATAGGCGCCGATCAAGCTGTGCCCGAGCAGATACAGGTCACCGATGGCGTCGAGGATCTTGTGCTTGACGAATTCATCCTCGTAGCGCAGGCCGTCTTCGTTCAGGACCCGATAGTCGTCCAGCACCACGGCATTGTCCATCGAACCGCCGAGCGCAAGGTTGTGCTCACGCAGTACTTCGATGTCGCGCATGAAACCAAACGTACGTGCCCGGCTGACTTCCTTGACGTACGACGTCGTTGAAAAATCGATTTCGGCGCGCGACGTGCGCTTGGAAATGATGGGGTGATTGAAGTCAATCGAAAAGCCGACCTTGAAGCCCTCGAACGGATCGAAACGGGCCCACTTGTCGCCATCCTGCACTTTGAGCGGCTTCTTGATGCGAATGAAGCGCTTGGCGGCGTTCTGCTCCTCGATGCCGGCAGACTGCAGCAAGAACACGAACGGACCCGCGCTACCGTCCATGATCGGCACTTCCGGTGCCGACAGGTCCACGTAAGCGTTGTCGATGCCCAGACCGGCCATGGCCGAAAGCAGATGCTCCACAGTGGATACGCGCGCAGCGCCGTTGACCAGCGTGGTCGATAAACGGGTGTCGCCAACGTTGTCCTGGCGCGCCCGTATATCTACCGGTGGATCCAGATCAGTGCGGCGAAACACAATACCCGTATTGGGCGCGGCCGGTCGCAGCGTCATGTAGACCTTGTCGCCGGTGTGCAGGCCAACCCCGGTAGCGCGGATGACATTCTTGAGCGTACGCTGCTTGATCATTCGGGTTTTACTCGCGGTGGCAGCACCGATTAGGCGCGAATACTAACACAGTCTTAACCTATCAAATAGCAAACCACACCGTATAGTATTACTTGGCTTTATGTGCGCTTCACGTTCGCGAAGGCTGTTGTGAGCCCCGATTTCTGAACGCAAAGTCGGACGTGCCAGACCCCTATCGCGGACGGGAAGTCCGATCTGGGTTGGCACGACCGCCTGCAAGTATTTACCCGTAGCCGCCCTACCTCGCTGATTTCAACCGTTCAAAGTTACCGGCGAGGTCAACCATGCGCAGCTCGCTGCGTGTGCACGATGACCGGGCACTCCAGACGCAGGGTGATCCCGCCGCGTATCCGGCGACTCGATGCACGAGTGCGCATTTGCGATATGCCTGCGCGCACCGTCTCAGTCAGCCTGGCGGCGCAAGAACGCCGGGATGTCCAGATAGTCAAAGCCCGGTTCAGCCTTTGCTGCTGCCAGCGTAGGCTCGGCGCGATGTCCACTGTTGACGACACTGTCGCGCTGAGCGTAGTCGACTACTTCATTACCGGTGCCGGTGCGCAGCACGACCGGGCGAGGACGACTCAGTACCGGTGGCTCGACCATGTGGATTGCCGGCTGGCCACGCGAGGCGTTGGCGCGGTTGAGGCCAGTGGCCACCACCGTTACGCGTACGTCGTCGCGCATCTCCATATCCAGCGATGTGCCGATCACTACCGTCGCATCCTCGCTGGCAAAGTCGTGGATGATCCGGCCGATTTCGTCGAACTCGCGCATGGTCAGATTCGGACCGGCCGTCACATTGACCAGAATGCCGCAGGCGCCGTTCAAATTGACGTCTTCCAGCAGCGGGTTCTTGATCGCCGCCTCGGCCGCTGCCTGGGCACGATCGTCGCCGCGAGCAGTGCCCGAGCCCATCATGGCCAGGCCCATCTCCGACATCACGGTGCGCACGTCGGCAAAGTCGACGTTGATCAGGCCCGGGGCGGTGATCAGGTCGGCAATGCCCTGCACGGCGCCTTGCAGCACGTCGTTGGCCGCCTTGAATGCGTTCAACAAGGTGACGTCGCGGCCAAGCACGCTGAGCAGCTTCTCGTTGGGCACGGTAATCAGCGAGTCGACGTGCTGGGACAGATCCTCTATGCCCTTGAGCGCGACCTGCATGCGCCGACGACCCTCGAACGGGAACGGCTTGGTGACCACCGCAACCGTAAGGATGCCCTTTTCCTTTGCCAGCTGGGCCACGACCGGTGCCGCACCAGTGCCCGTACCGCCGCCCATGCCAGCGGTGATGAAGACCATGTCCGCGCCTTCAAGCATCGCCTCGATGCGCTCACGGTCTTCCAGCGCCGCCTGGCGACCGACCTCTGGATTGGCACCTGCACCCAGGCCCTTGGTGACATTGCCACCAAGCTGCAGATGCGTGCGCGAGCCGCAGGTGGTCATTGCCTGCGCATCGGTGTTGGCGACCACGAACTCGACGCCTTCGATATTTGCATTCAGCATGTGGGCGACGGCGTTGCCACCGCCACCACCAACGCCGATCACCTTGATCACCGCATTGGGTGTGAGCTTCTCAATCAATTCAAACATTTCCCGTCCTCCGTTGTTGTCGTTGTAGCCCGCGTCGACATGGGTCGAATGCGGGTGCTGGGCTATTCCCTGGATGCCCGGATGGCGCGTCCTGCGCCATCTTGAAAAACTCTGCAGCTCAAAAATTTCGGCTGATCCAGCCGCGCAACTTGTCCAGCAAACCACCCGCGCTGGCGACGTGCCCGCTGCGTTTGCCGCTGGCACGCACTCCGTGCAGCAGCAGGCCAACGCCAGTGGCGTGCAGCGGACTGGCCACGACATCGCCCAAACCCTCGATGCGCTGCGGCACGCCGATGCGCACCATCTTGTGGAAGATTTCCTCAGCCAGTTCCAGCGCACCTTCCATCCTGGACGCGCCGCCGGTAAGCACGACCCCGGCCGCGACCAGGCTTTCGTAGCCGGAGCGACGCAATTGGTCCTGGACCATCTCGAAGATCTCCTCGTAGCGCGCCTGCACGCTCTGTGCGAGCGACTGCCGGGCAAGTCGACGCGGCGGTCGATCGCCGACACTGGGGACCTGGATGGTTTCTTCGGCGTGCGCCAGACCGGTCTGTGCACACGCATACTTGATCTTGATTTCCTCCGCATTCGCAGTCGGGGTATGCACGCCGTAGGCAATGTCATTGGTGACCTGGTCCCCGCCCACCGGCAGCGAGGCGGTAAAACGGATCGCGCCCTGGGTATAAATCGCGATGTCGGTCGTACCGGCGCCAATGTCGACCAGGCACACGCCGAGCTCGCGTTCGTCGTCGGTCAGCACCGCCTTGGCGCTGGCCAGCGCCGAAGGCACCAGGCCGTCGACGGTCAAGCCACAGCGCTGGATGCACTTGGTGATGTTTTGCACGGCAGCGGCCGCGCCGGTCACCAGGTGCACGCTCGCCTCCAGGCGCACGCCGCTCATGCCCACGGGATTGCGGATGCCGTCCTGCCCGTCGATGCGGTATTCCTGCGACTCCTTGTAAAGCACCTTGCGATCGGCCGGGATAGCCACTGCGCTGGCCGCTTCCAGCACCTGGTCGAGGTCACCTGCAGTGACCTCGCGCTCACGGATCGCCGCGCTGCCGTGGGAGTTGCGGGTTTCCAGATGGCTGCCGGAAATGGAGGCGAATACCGACCGGATGTCGCATCCGGCCATGAGCTCGGCTTCTTCCACCGCATGCTGGATCGAATGCACCGTTGATTCGATGTCGACCACCGATCCGCGCTTCATGCCACGCGATATGTGCGTGCCAATGCCGATGATGGTGATCGGTTGATCGACCTCATACTCGCCAACGATCGCCACCACCTTGGAGGTGCCGATGTCCAGACCGACGACGAGTTGCTTGTCGTTGCGCGTTTTCATATGCGGGGCGAACCTCCCACGGTGGCGGGCGCCGCTTGCGGCCAGCGCACGGCAAATCCATTGGTGTAACGCAGGTCGACAGAGAGAAAACTGTCACCGCGGCCATTCACCAGTTGCGGAAATACATCGAGAAAACGACGCAGGCGTCGCCCGGCTTGATCGCGATCACCGATGACGATCCGGGCACCGTCCGCGGTGCTTACACTCCAGCTACCGCGCTCGGTCAGGGCCACGCCTTGTATTTGCAGATGCGTGCGCGCAAACGCCTTGCGCGTCTCGGCATAAAAGCTCACGACCTCGGCCACGCGCGCATCTGGCCCGCGCAAATCCGGCAATGCCGTATCGGCCACAGTTTCGCGCGCCGCAAAGAGCACGCCCTGGCGGCTGATCAAGCGCTGCTCATTCCAGCGGGCGAACGGCTGGCGCTCGTAGACGCGCAGCACCAGCGTATCCGGCCAGCGTTTGCGCGCCTCGACCGACTCCACCCACGGCAGCGCCGCAACGGCTTTTTGCACGACGTCGAGATCCAGTGCAAAAAAGCCCTTGTCCAGACGCGGGGCGACGACCGCGCGGATCTGCTCCGCGCTCACGTGCTTGAAGTCAGCCTGCACTGTCAATTGCGTCACCGGCCAGCTGTGTGCCGCAAACCATCCGCGCAACACGCCGACGATCGGCAGCACGATGAGCGCAATGGCCACGCACCACGCAATGGGACGGAAGTAGCCGGTCACGGCGCAGACCCCACGTGGCCGGATGCGGCGGTCAGCGCTGACGCTGCACCGGTGCGCAGGCTGCTCTCCAACACGCGCCAGCACAGGTCCTGATAGTTGATGCCCGCGGCGTGCGCGGCCTTGGGCACCAGCGAATGCGAGGTCATGCCCGGTGCGGTATTGACTTCCAGCAACCAGTTGTTGCCAGCGTGATCACGCATGACATCGACGCGGCCCCAACCGCTGCAGCCGAGCGCATCGAACGCGGCCAGCGCAAGCGCGCGCAGCGCGTCTTCTGCGGCGCCATCCAGCCCCGGGCACAGATACTGCGTGTCCTCGGCGACATACTTGGCGTTGTAATCATAGAACGCGGCCTGCGGCACTATGTGGATGCTTGGCAGCACGCTGCGCCCGAGGATGGCCACGGTCAGTTCGGCACCCTCGATCAGCCTTTCCATCAACAACTCGCCCGGATAGCGCGAAGCCAGCGCAACCGCCTGATCGAGCTGCGAGACATCAAACACGCGCGTCACGCCCACGCTGGATCCTTCGCAGGCCGGCTTGACGATCAGCGGAAGACCAAGCTTCGCTGCGGCCGCGTGCATGTCTGCGCCACGTGGCAACGCGATAAATTCCGGCGTCGACAAACCGAGCGACTGCCACACCCGCTTGGCGCGCGGCTTGTCCATCGACAGTGCCGAACCGAGCACGCCTGATCCGGTATACGGCACGCCCAGCGCTTCGAGTGCGCCTTGCAGCACGCCATCCTCGCCGCCGCCGCGCTGCCCATGCAGGATGTTGAATACGCGCGTGAAGCGACGTTCGTGCAGAGCATCAAGCAGCGCCGGAATGCCGTCGACGGCGTGCGCATCCACGCCAACCGCCTGCAGCGCGGCCAGCACATTCTGCCCGGAATTCAACGACACCTCGCGCTCAGCCGATGTGCCACCCATGGCCACGGCCACGCGGCCAAACTGCGCCGGATCGGTGATGCACGGCATTGCCGTTGCCTGGGCGTGGACCGCCTCAATGTGCGCTTGCGTCGCCATCACTGGACCTCCTCGGCGTGCAGGTGTCCGGCCTGGGCAATCTCCACCGCTGTGCTACCGATGTCGCCGGCGCCCAGCAGCAGCAGCAGATCGCCGTCGCGCAACAGCGTCGGCAACGTCGAGCGCAGCTCGCGCGGATGATCGATCAGCACCGGTTCCACTTTGTTGCGGCCACGCACTGCACGGGCCAGGGCATGACCGTCTGCACCCGCAATCGGAGCCTCACCGGCCGGGTACACGTCAGTGAGGACCAGCACGTCCACTTCCGCCAGCACGTTTGCAAAGTCGTCCAGCAGGTCACGTGTGCGCGTGAAGCGATGCGGCTGAAATGCCACCACCAGGCGCCGCTGTGGCCAGCCGCCACGTGCCGCAGCGAACACCGCAGCCAGTTCGCGGGGGTGATGCCCATAGTCATCGACCAGCAGCACGCTGCCTTGGTCAATGGCGATTTCGCCGCGCCGGTGGAAGCGCCGACCCACGCCTTCGAACGACTGCAGCGCGCGCGCTATGGTCTGCGCCTCAATGCCCAGCTGCCAACCAATCGCAGCGGCCGCCAGCGCATTGAGCACGTTGTGCTGACCGGGAAGATTCAGGCGCACCGGCAGCAGTTCATCGCGCCCGGGCAGCTGCAGATCAAAATGCATCTCAAAGCCGTGCTGGGTGACGTTTAACGCGCGCACATCGGCATCGGCGCTGGCGATGCCGTAAGTCATTACCCGCCGCGCGATGGTTTTTGCCAGCGCGGCGACTTCTGCATCGTCAACGCACAGCACGGCCAATCCGTAAAACGGCAGGCGATGCAGGAAGTCGGCAAATGCGGTTTTCACGCGCGCAAAATCGCCGCCGTAATTCTCCAGATGGTCGGCATCGATATTGGTGATCGCGGCGATCACCGGCGACAGCAACAGGAATGAGCCGTCCGACTCGTCGGCCTCGGCCACGAGGTACTGGCCAGTGCCCAAACGAGCGTTGGCACCGGCAGCATTGAGCTGACCACCGATGACGAAGGTTGGATCAAAGCCCGCCTCGGCCAGCACGCTGGCGGTCAGGCTGGTGGTGGTGGTTTTGCCATGCGTGCCGGCGATGGCCACGCCGCGACGGAAGCGCATCAGTTCGCCGAGCATTTCGGCGCGGGCGATCACCGGAATACGTGCCTCGCGCGCCGCCAGCAACTCCGGGTTGTCGGCCATGATCGCACTGGACGTCACCACGACATCGGCCGCGGTCACGTGCTCGGGTAAATGACCAACGTAAACGACGATGCCCAGCTTCAGCAGGTGCTGCACATTTGGCGAAGTAGAGCGGTCCGATCCGGACACGGCGTAACCCAGGTTGTGCAGGACCTCGGCAATACCGCTCATGCCGACGCCGCCAATGCCGATGAAGTGCACGTGGCGAAACGTGTTCATCAGATCCTCGTGGGCCAGAAGACGACGCGGACTCATGCGCCAGCCTCCAGACAGGCGCGCGCGATCGCTTGCGCGGCATCGGGCCTGGCCAGGCCACGTGCGGCCTGCGCCATGGCCAGCAATTTCGAACGACTGTCAAGCAGCGACTCAAGGTGCCCGGTCAATTTTTCAACGTCCAGCGGAAAGTCTCCCTGTGGGTTTTCACTCATCAACTGCGCAGCACCGGCGGCCACCAACACCTGCGCGTTGCGCGTCTGGTGATCGTCCACCGCATGCGGAAATGGCACGAGCAGAGCGCCCAGGCCGACGGCGGTCAGCTCGGCCAGGGTCAGCGCGCCTGCGCGGCATACGGCGAGATCGGCCCACGCATATCGCGCGGCCATGTCGTCGATGAAGGCCACTATTTGCGCCTGGACCCCCGCAGCGGCGTATGCCGCTCGGGTCTCTTCCAAACCGCGTTGGCCACATTGGTGCACCACGTTCGGACGCTGGACCACAGGCATCGCCGCCAGCGCACGCGGCAGCGCAAGATTCAGCGCGCGCGCACCCAGACTGCCGCCAAGCACCAACAGACGCGGTCGTCCGCTGCGCGCGGCAAAGCGCTGGGCCGGCTCGGCTACCTGCGCAATCGAGGCGCGCACCGGATTGCCGACCCACTGCGCGCGCGGCAGTGCATCGGCAAAGCCGGACAGCACGCGCCGCGCTCGCGTTGCCAGCAGGCGATTGGTGAACCCCGCCACGCGATTCTGCTCGTGCACCAGCAGCGGCTTGCGCAACAGCCACGCCGCGAGGCCGCCCGGTCCGGCCACATAGCCGCCCATCGACAACACGCTGCGCGGATTGCAGCGACGCACCACCTGCAGCGCCGCCAGCGAGGCACGCAGCAACATCAACGGCGCCATCAGCCGAGTCCCCCAACCCTTGCCGCGCAAACCGCCGACAACAATGGTTTGCAACGGTATCTGATGCCCGGGCACCACGTGCGTTTCCATCCCGCCGCGCGCGCCCAGCCACACCACCGGAACCCCTTGCGCACGCAGGCACTCGGCCACCGCCAGACCCGGAAAAATATGCCCGCCGGTACCGCCGGCCATGATCAGCACAGGTGCAAGCGCGTTCATGCGCTCACCGCTTCGCGCACGGGTAAGCCGGGCTTGAGATCCACTGCTGCAACCGCGGCCGGCACATGCTCACGTGCGGCACGCGTGTCCAGCGCGCGATTGATCTCGAACGTCGCGCGCAGCAGCACTCCTGCCATCACGCAGGTCAACACCATCGACGAGCCGCCGTAGCTGATCAGCGGCAAGGTCAGACCCTTGGTCGGCAGCGCGCCAAGGTTGACGCCGACCGATACGATGGCCTGCATCGCGAGCATCAATGAAATGCCGAAAGCGACGTAGCCGGCAAAGGGCCGGTTGACCTCGATGCCGCGCAAGCCCATCAGCAAGCCGCGCCAAACCACCAGCGCAAACAGGCCCATGACCAGCACCACGCCTGCCAGGCCGAGTTCTTCGCCGATCACCGCAAAGATGAAGTCGGTGTGCGCTTCGGGCAGATACGACAGCTTGAGGACGCTGGAGCCAAGTCCAACGCCGTCCCATTGTCCGCGACCAATCGCCATCAGCGATTGGGTCAGCTGGAAGCCATCGTTGAACGGGTCTTTCCATGGATCCATGAACGACGTCAAACGCTTCAACCGATAGCTTTCTCCGGTAGCCGCGATGTACAGCAGCGGCATCAGCGGCAAGCCCATGCCGGCGAGAAAAATCGGCCGCGCCCCGCCCAGCCAGACCATGGCGATGGTGACCGCGATCACCAGCGTGGCCGAACCAAAATCCGGTTGCGCCAGCAAGAGCAGAACGACAACGCCGGCAACCAGCACCGGTTTGAACAAACCCCAGAATCGCGTCTCCACACTCTCGCGGTGGCGAACCATGTAGCTGGCCACGTAGACCACCACGATCAGCTTCAACGCCTCCACGGGCTGAAAGGTAGTGACCAGCAAATTCAGCCAGCGTCGTGCGCCGTTGATGCGCAATCCCAGATGCGGGACAAACACTGCCAGCAGCAGCACAAGCCCAAGCAGCAGCAGCGCCAGCGCGTGCTTTTCGAACAGCTTCAGCTCGGTGCGCAACATCACTGCGCCGGCACCCACGCCGAGCGCAAGAAACACCAGGTGGCGCTTGAGAAAGTAGAACGCACCCATGTGCTGACTGTCAGCCACGGCAATGGAGCTGGAGCTGACCATCACCACGCCCACGCTGGCCAGGCCGATCAACGCCACCAAAAGCCACGGGTCGACGCGACCACGCGGAGCGTCGCGGCGAATGGCTTGAGTGGCGTCGAAGAACATCTCAGCGCACCTTCAACGTGGCTAGACCAACCAGCACCAGAACCACCGAGATGATCCAGAAGCGCACGATCACCCGTGGCTCCGGCCAACCCTTGAGTTCAAAATGATGATGAATCGGCGCCATGCGAAAGATGCGCTTGCCGGTCAGCTTGAAGCTGGCCACCTGCAGCATCACTGAAACCGTTTCCATCACGAACAAGCCGCCCATGATCAGCAAGACGATTTCCTGGCGCACGATCACGGCCACGCAGCCAAGTGCCGCGCCCATGGCCAGTGCGCCGACATCGCCCATGAACACCTGCGCCGGGTACGTGTTGAACCAGAGAAAACCCAGGCCTGCACCCGCCAGCGCGCCGCAGAAAATTGAAAGCTCACCCGCACCGGGAATCGAAGGAATACCCAGATAGGCAGAAAACACGCGGTTGCCGGCGAGGTACGCAAACACACCCAGTGCGCCGGCCACCAGCACCGTTGGCATGATTGCCAGCCCATCCAGGCCGTCGGTGAGGTTCACCGCATTGGAGAACCCGACCATCATCAGATACGCGATCAGCACGAAGAACAGCCCCATCGGAAGCGCAATCTGCTTGAACAGCGGGACGTACAAAGCCGTCTCCGCCACCGGCACGCCGCTGAGCAGCGCCACCGGCGCTGAGTAATACAGAAACAGCGCAGCAGCCAGGCCGCAGAGCGACTGCCAGAAATATTTCCAGCGCGCTGGCAGTCCACGACTGTCCCGGAGCACGAGCTTGCGATAGTCGTCGTAGAAGCCGATCGCGCCAAAGCTCGACATCACTGCCAGCACCACCCACACGTAGCGGTTATGCAGGTCAGCCCACAACAGCGTGGCCACGGTAACCGCCAGCAGGATCATCACCCCGCCCATGGTTGGCGTGCCGGCTTTGACCAAGTGGGTTTGCGGGCCGTCGCTGCGCACGATCTGTCCAGCCTTGAGCGCAGCCAGACGGCGAATCAATGCCGGCCCCATCAGCAGCGACAGCGACAGCGCGGTGAGCGCGGCCATGATCGTGCGGAAAGTGATGTACTGGAACACATGCAACGCCGTGAAATGGCGCGCCATCCAGTCGGCCAGATCAAGCAGCATGCGGTGCACCTCCGTGTTGCGCTACCGCCGACGCCGACGCATCAGCGTCGACTGCGGTCAGCACGCGCTCCATGCCGGCGGATCGAGAACCCTTGAACAGACAGGTGACGCCGGCGTGCAGCTGCGGACGCAAGGCGGCGATCAGCGCTGCCTGATCGACAAAATGTTCGCCGCGTGCGCCGAACGCCGCCACTGTCGCTGCGCCCAGCGGGCCAACGGCAAACAGGTGATCCACGCCGCGCTCAAGCGCATGCCGGCCGAGCGCCGCATGCAGCGCGCGCGCTTCAGCGCCGAGTTCGGCCATGTCACCAAGTACAAGCCAGCGCTCGCCCGGGGCCAACAGTAGCGTGTCGATGGCTGCGGCCATGGAACCTGGATTGGCGTTGTACGTGTCATCAATGAGCACCCAGCCGCCGCGTGTCTGCCGGCGCTGCAATCGTCCGGCTGCGGCCGTGGCGCCAGCCAGTCCGGCCACGATCGTGGCCAGTGGCACATCCAGCGCGAGCGCCGCGGAGGCCGCAGCCAGTGCGTTGAGCACGTTGTGCCGGCCCGGCAATGGCAGGCTGACTTCAGCCTCGCCGTGCGGCGTGACCAGCGTGAACTGCGAGCCATCTTCGCGCGTGAGGATATTGCGCGCAGTGACTTCGGCCGGACGGGTCAGACCAAAGTGCACTGCCTTGCGCGCGCCTACAAGTCCGGAAAAAAACGCCGCGAATGCATCATCGGCGTTGATGATTGCAACGCCGTCGGCCGGCAACGCCTCGTACAGCGCGCCCTTGGTCTCCGCAACGACTTCAACGCTGCCCATGCGCTGCAGATGTGCCGACGCAATGAGCGTGATCACGCCGATATCCGGTCGTGCGATACCTGCCAGATACGCGATGTCGCCTGGCTTGCCAGCGCCCATCTCGAACACTGCAAACTCCGTGTCCAGAGGCATCGCCAGCACGCTCAAGGGCAAGCCCAATTCGTTGTTGTGATTTCCCGCGCTGACATGCGTGCGGCCGTGGCGACACAGGATTGCCGCCGTCAGCGCCTTTACCGTGGTCTTGCCGTTGGAGCCGGTGATGCCGACCACGCGTACGTCGCGTTGCGCGCGCACCGCACTGGCCAGATCACCCAGCGCCAGAGTTGTATTGGTTACCAGTATCTGCGGCAGATCGCTGTCCACTTTGTGCGTGACCAGTGCGCCACTGGCGCCTCGGGCTGCCGCCGCAGACAGGTAGTCGTGGCCATTCACATGTTCGCCAACGATGGCGACGAACAAATCACCATGGCGCACTTGTCGACTGTCGGTCGCCATGCCCAGGACATCAGCGTCAGCGCCGAGCAGGTGACCACGCGTCCACATCGCGATGGCGCTCAGACGCATCATGCGCGCGGCTCCCGCAGCAGGCGTTCCAGCGCACCATGCGCAATCGCCATGTCGTCAAACGGATGCTTGCCGCCGGCGCTGTCCTGATACGTTTCGTGGCCCTTGCCGGCGATCAGCACCACGTCACCAGATTGCGCGTCGGCCAGCGCCATGTAGATGGCTTTGGCGCGGTCGCGTTCGATCTGCGGTGGGATGGCAGCAGCCTGCATGCCGGCGACAACTTGCGCGACGATCGCCGTGCCGTCCTCGCCTCGCGGGTTGTCGTCGGTGACGATCGCGACATTGGCGAGTCGCGCGACGATTTCGCCCATCAACGGTCGCTTGCCGATATCGCGCTCGCCACCACAACCAAACACGCAGATGAGTCGACCCGAGCAGTGCGCGCGCAGCGCGGTCAGCACTTGCTCCAATGCGTCCGGAGTGTGCGCGTAATCCACCACCACCAACGGTTGACCCGGCGCGCCACCGAGCCGGTTCATGCGCCCGTTGACTGGCTGCAGGCTGGTCAGCGCGGCCACGATACGTTCAAATGGCTCGCCCAGCGCGCCGAGGCAGGCAACCACTGCAAGCAGGTTGGAAACATTGAATCGTCCGAGCAGATGGCTGCTCGTCGGGCGCGTGCCCCACGGCGTGTGCAGAACAAACTTGAGTCCTTCGGCGGAAGTGACTATCGCGCTGGCGCGAACCGTCGCGCCGTCCGCATCGCTGGCGCTGGTTGGCAATGCCTGGACGCCGGGCGGCAATTGCAACAGCAGCTGCGCGCCGAACGCATCGTCGATGTTGAGCACCGCGCTCTGCAGTCCCGGCCACGCAAACAGGCGGGCCTTGGCCGCGCCGTATGCCTGCATGCTGCCGTGGTAATCCAGATGATCACGCGTGAGGTTGGTGAACACGGCGATCTCGAAATCCACCGCCGCCACGCGATCCTGCGCCAGCGCATGCGAGGACACTTCCATGGCCACGTGGGTCACGCCCAAGTCGCGAAATTCGGCAAGCTGTGCCTGCACGCTGATGGCATCCGGCGTCGTGCGCTCGCCGGCATGCAGGTGCCCATCCAGGCCAGCACCCAGCGTGCCGATGCTGGCCGCACGGTGGCCAAGAAAGGTCAATGCCTGCGCCAGCAGTTGCACACATGACGTCTTGCCATTGGTTCCGGTGACGCCAATGATGCGCATCGACTCAGCCGGCCGATCGTAGAAGCGCGCGGCAATTTCACCGACCTGTGCATGCAGCTCATCTATCCATATCACCGGAACGTCATGCAGCATGTGCGGCAGACCGGTGCTTGCGCCGTGCTCGCGCGTGCCATTCGCAGCGGCTGCGATCGGCAGGCTGTCATCGGCAGACGGCGTTTCGGCCAGGACAACGCATGCACCGCGCTGCACGGCTGCGGCCACAAACGCAATGCCATGCGTATGCGCGCCGCGCAGCGCGAAGAACGCATCGCCACGTCGCACCTGGCGCGAATCCAGGGTCATACCGCTCAGCACGATGTGCGCGGCACCTGGAGTAGCCCGAACCTGATGATCGGCGATACCGAGCAGCAGCTGATCCAGATGCCCGGTGCTCATGGCGTGCCTTCGTCAATCGGGGCATCGTCAATGGGTGCTTCAGTCGGCGGCGCGCTGCCGGTCAGACCGCCGGTGCCTTGCAGCGGCCCGCCGACATACCAGCGACCGATATTGTCCGGCGCCACATCGAGCAGGCGCAGTGCGCCAGCCATCACCTGCGCGAACACCGGCGCGGAGACCATGCCGCCGTAGTAGCTGCCCCGACTTGGATTGTCGATGACGACAACGCCCACCAGACGCGGACTGGATGCTGGCACGATGCCACCGAACGCAGCGGTGTAATTGTTCTTGGAATAACCGCCGGCACTGGCCTTGTGCGCAGTCCCGGTCTTGCCGGCCACGCTGTAGTTGGCGATGCGCGCCTGTGGCGCGGTGCTGCCGGGCCCGGTGACGGTTTCCATCATGCGCACAATCTCGTGCGCCACCTGCGGCGAGATGATCTGCTTGGCGTCGACGCCGTTGCCCTTGATGAAACTCGGGCTGTGCATGACGCCGTCATCTGCCAGCGTGGCATAGGCATTGGCCAGCTGCAGCACGGTCACGTTGAGACCGTAGCCATAACCCAGGATGGCCTTTTCCAGCGGTCGCCAGTCGCGACCGATGCGCAGCAAGCCGGCGGCTTCACCGGGAAAGCCACTGTTGGTGCTGTTGCCGAAACCGAAGCCGCGATAGGTGTCATACATCAGCGCGGTATCAAGTTGCATCGCGATGCGTGCTGCGCCGACGTTGCTGGACTTGGTGATGACCCCGGTAGGTGTCAGCAGGCCATAGTTGTGCGTGTCGTGAATATCGTGTCCCTGGAAATACCAGTGGCCGCCCGTGGTGTCGATGATCGGCGTGGTCGGCGTGAATTTGCCGCTGGACAGCGCTGCGGCCATGAGGATCGGCTTGATCGTCGAACCGGGCTCAAGCAAATCGGTCATGGCGCGGTTGCGGCGCTGATACGGCTTGCTGGCATTGACTGCGTTCGGGTTGTACGTCGGCAGATTGGCCATGGCCAGCACTTCGCCGGTCTTTACGTCGAGTATCACGATGGAGCCGGAGTCGGCCTGAAACTTCTCCAACGCGGTCTTCAGCTCGCTATAGGCGAGAAACTGGATACGCCGATCAATGCTGAGCGTGAGGTTTTGCCCGGGTTTGGGCGCGCGCAGTTGCTCCAGGTTTTCCACCACGTGACCCATGCGGTCGCGAATCACGCGCTTCAAACCAGGGGTGCCCGACAGCCAGTCGTCGTAGGCCAGCTCCAGACCTTCCTGGCCGTGGTCGTCGATGTTGGTGAAGCCGAGCACGTGTGCGGTCACTTCGCCTGACGGGTAGTAGCGCTTGAACTCGCGCTGGCCGTAGATGCCGCGCAAGCCCAGATCCAGCACCGCCTGCGCCGCTTCCGGGCGCATCTGCCGACGCAGATAGACAAACTCGCGATCGGAGCGTTGGGCCAGGCGGTCCTTCAACTCGCCCGCGTCCACGCCCAGCGCCTGCGCCAGTGCCGGGATGCGCTCGACGTCCTCCAGCACCTCGGTTGGATTGGCCCAGATCGACATCACCGGCGTGGACACCGCCAGCGGCTCGCCGTTGCGATCAAAAATGGTGCCACGCGAAACCGGGATCGGCATCTCGCGCAGGAACCGCGCGTCACCCTGACGCTGGTAAAACTGCTTGCGTATCACCTGCAGGTCAAACGCGCGCGCAACCAGGCCGATCGATGCCAGCCCGAGCAGACCCACCACCAGCACCATGCGCTTGCGCGCGCTCGGACCCTCGCTGCGACGACGCCCCTGGACTGCGTGCGGCTGGCGCTTGCGCCAGATCATCGACGCAGCAACCTGATGTCTTGAGCGCGAGGCTCAAACATGCCCAGATTATCCCGTGCCTCTTCATCGATCCGGCGCGGTTCTGCGTGCGTGGCTTGCTCCAATTCGAGCCGGCCATATTCAATATTCAAATCGTCACGCTGGTTTTGCAGGGCGCTGAGGCTGACAAACAGCACGCGATTTTCGTGCCGCGTCCACACCACGCCGAGCGCGCTGGCGAGGACGCAGATCAGCAAGGCCAGGACGATCAGCGCGCCCAGGGCTTTCATGCAACCACCGGTTGCGAAAGCTTTTCCGCCACGCGCAGCACCGCAGACCGCGAGCGCGGATTGGCGGCCAGTTCAGCCGCGCCGGGAAACCGCGCCTTGCCCACCGCGCGCAACCTGGCCGGCCTTGCGGCAACTGGCGGACCGCGCCGATGGTTTTGCACGCGGCCTGACTGGTCGCGCACGAACAGCTTCACCACGCGGTCTTCCAGCGAATGGAAACTGATCACCACCAGCCGACCGCCCACATGCAGGCGCTCCATTGCGGCTGACAATCCATCGCGCAGCGCATCCAGTTCGCCATTCACCTTGATCCGAAGCGCCTGAAAGCTGCGGGTCGCCGGATGCTTTCCCGGCTCGTGTCGACCGACAACGCGCTCGATCAAAGCCGCCAATTGCGTCGTTCGCGTGAACGGCGTGGCGTCCCGATCAGCCACGATGGCCCGCGCAATGCGTCGACCTTCGCGCTCTTCGCCAAAATCCCACAGCACCTGTCGGATCTGAGCCTCATCGGCGTTGGCCAGAAAGTCTGCCGCGCTTTGGCCGCGCGTGGTGTCCATGCGCATGTCCAGCGGCGCGTCCGCCATGAAGCTGAAACCACGAGCGGCTTCATCAAGCTGGGGCGATGACACGCCGAGGTCGAGCAACACGCCATCCAGACCATCGACAGTGGCATCCCACTCGCCCAGGCTGGAAAAATTGGCGTGGCGTATACACACGCGCGGATCATTTAAAAATTCGGCTTGTGCTGCGGCTATTGCGCTTGGGTCACGATCCATCAACAGCAGTCGGCCGTTTTCGCCAAGCAACGACAGGACGGCGCGGGCATGTCCGCCGCGGCCAAACGTACCATCCAGATACCGGCCGCCGGCGCGCACCGACAGGCTCTCCACCGCTTCGTCCAGCATGACCGGGACATGTCGCAATGGCTCTGGCTGTTTCGCCACGCTGCACTCCCGCTCTCAATTCGCCACACGCCGTTACAGGCGCAGAGTTGCCATGTCGGAGGTGATTCCGGATTCGCCAATGACCTGGCGGATCTTTGCCAAGTGCGCCTGCTCGCTCCACAGCTCCAACTTGTTGCCCATGCCGAGCAACACCGCTTTTTTCTCGATGCCGGTGGTGGAGCGCTGACTGGCCGGCAAGAGAATGCGGGCGGCGCCATCCGGCTCTACCACCGCCGCGGCGCCCACCAGCTTCATCTGCAAATCGCGGTGCGCGGTCACTACTTTCGACAGCGCATTGACCTGATCACGCACCGGTTCCCATTCGGCATACGGAAACAGCCACAAACAACCCAACTCGAACGGGTTGTACGTAATCACCAGACGATTGGCGCACGACTGCGCCACCAGCTCGCGATATGCGGTTGGAATGGCCAGTCGGCCTTTGTCGTCCACGGTAATGGCGGTTTCGCCTTGAAACACCAGACTTACTCCACGAAAACCCACGTTTTCACACTGAAACCCACGATAGCCGTCAGCAGCGGGGGTTGTCAAGGAAAATCACTTGTGAATCAACAAGAAAGCCGCGTTTGTGAAGGCAATCTGCAGCACTTTCTCACCACCATTCGCAAGGTACTTGAATGCATGGATTTTTTTTAATCCGCGAACGATGTCACAGAAGTCGCCAACAGGCATATTTCCGCGTTGCGGGCTCGCGATCGGGTCAAATCATGCGCACGCCGCCACTCCGCAGGGGAATGTTCCGCAGCGGAATGGCGTGGCACGACGATCAAAGAGGTGGAGTCGGCCTGTAAGCCGGGTTCTGTACGTCTTGCGACGCGACAGTCATTCCTCTCGGCCAGACGTCGCCGTCTGGCTCCAGCAACCTACCCGGGAACAACGCGGGCCGCGTTATCGTTCCCCTATTTGGTC
>JBBSSI010000032.1:0-25359 GCA_038242205.1 Lysobacterales bacterium | reverse complement strand
GCGGCGCAGATTCGATACGATCAACGATTATAGAGTCGCGGCAGCGTACGCCGCTGGCGCGGTGGTTTGCCTCAAGCGTGCAGCGGTCAACCTGCGCGTGGCAGAGCCCAGCTACCCGATATATTCTGAGCGACGAGTCCGCGCTCTCGAAGGGAATCCACACGGTGAAGCCGCAGGTTGAACTTACCAACAGGCAAGAGTTGGAAACGACTTGTCGTGACTTAACCTATAGGTTAAGCTCATGCTACTGAAAATTCTGAGGCTTGGCAGCTGGAAGGTCGTGGCCCCCGTGGACGGGGACGGCTGCTGTGAGGTGGAGGATCAACTTGTTGAATTGCTGGCCGACCCCAAGCTCAAGGGCTATGCGGTCGGCTTTTTTGCCCTCTGGGAGCGGATCCCTCAGTTCGGCCCAAGGCAGCTTCCCACGGCGCTTTACCACTGTGCTGACGAGGCACATGACATCTACGAGTTCATCAAGGGACCGCTCCGGCTGCTCTGTTTTGAGGCCGATGGGGCGCTGGTGGTGTGTTCTCACCTGTTACGCAAGCAATCACAGAAGATCCGCAAACAGGACAAAGCCCCGGCCATCGCGTTGCGCGAGGCGTTTTTGAGCGCGCGAGTGGCCAACAACGTGCAGTGGATGAAAGAAGAGGATGGAGAGTCATGAGCAAACAGTCTCTACAGTCACTCATGCAGCAGGCGGACAACGCGGGCGTCCTTGCCGTGGAAGGCGCCAAACTCGACTTTGCGCTGGGACTGGCCAAACTTCTTGAGCGGGCATCCCTGTCACGCTCGGATCTGGCTACCCGGCTGGGCGTAAGCCTGCCCATGGTTACCAAGATCCTGCGCGGAGATACCAACCTGACCATCGAGACCATGGTCAAGGCCGCGCGCGCAGCTCAGGGCGGGCTGCACATCAACTTGGCTGCAGAAGGATCGCAACGCCGCTGGTTTGAGGTGCTCAACAACGAGCGGCTGCGCCAAATCACGGCGCCCGCGCCACCGGTCCGCCCACAGGTGGACAAAATGAACCTCTGGGATCTGGCCACTACCGATGAAACCGAGTCCATTGCAGCTTGAATGGCTGGTCTACCCAGCCGCCTCGTTCCGTGCCCGGCCGACCGACGCAGGCATTGACGGTGCCATACCCGTCAAGGTGACCGCACACGTTACCTATCACCTGAATGCTCCACACAGCATCGAGCTTTCCTTGAGCAGCGACGACGACCAGGCACCAGCCGCGCCTTATGTGTTTGAGATTGAGGCAGTAGCCGCCTTCACCTTTGAGCTGGCCCAGGCGCGTGCGGCTTACAGCAGCGTTCCCGCAGCGGCTCTGCCACGCGTGCTCGCGGTGAACGTGGCACGCATCGTGTATTCCGCAGCACGCGAATTGCTGGCGACGTTTACCGCACGCGCGCCGTACGGAAGCGTGCTGGTCGAGTCGGTCTTGATCGGCCCGGAGGACGTGAAAGTCACCTCGGTGGAGTCACAAGAAAAAGTACTACAAGAGCTTTTCAAGCTGGACCCAACCGCTACGGCAAAGAAAAAGGCCACCCCACGCCGAAAGGTAAAAGCGGCCGAACGCACCCGCCGCTCTTAGATCCCTTGTCTGTGCGCATGGTCCACAAGTCTGACACCGAGACTGCCACCCAGGATCAAGGCGTAGTCTTGGACCGTGGCTTGGTCACGCGTGGCTTGCGTTTTTTCGTCAGTGCGGCGCCATCTTCCACTCGCTGCCTGCGCAAATCCTGAAAATGCACCGTGGGTAGTGTCGCGATGCCCAGCGGCATGCGCGCCGTCAAATTGCTTACCTGCTCCCGGATGGCCGACCACAGCATTGAGGTGCCGTTGACCAGTACGATTTTTTCAATGTCGCCGAGCTTTTCCGCTCCCTTCGCGACACCAATGATGCCGCCGGCCTCGATATCGACGAGATAAGGCGACGGCTTCGACTCACTTCCATCGTCCGGCGCCTCGTTGTTAACCACCACGCGCAAGGTCAGCAGGAAATTCTTTTCGAGCGACCTCGCTTCCTGATCCAGGGGGGAAAAACCGACGTGCGTGACGATCACTACGCCTTCAAAATCGAAGTGCTTGTCAGCTTGACCAAACTCGCCCTTGGCGAGGTAGCCTTCGTCGATCTCAACAGCCACGCGCCGGAACGACAATTGATGCAACTGGATTGGCGCAACAATCATGCGAATGCAGCCTCCGCTGCCTGAAACCGATCATCTTTGACCGCAGGACCATTCTCCAGACTGGCATCCAGCGCTATATTCCAAGTCCGGACGGCGGCGCCGAACAGAAGTGTCGATTCAATTGCGCGCTTACCCGGTGCCGCCAGCTCTTTTTGCGCCCAACGCCGTGCTGCTGGGTCAGCCACATCGACGCTGTGAAGCTGACACAGCTTTTCCTTGCGCTCGTCTTCGCAGCGTGCCGCCCACAGCGGTAGTTCGACACCTTTCTTGTCGGCCAGCCACTTGATGACCACAGGCTTCTCAATGGCAAGCTCCAACATGTTCGTGGTGCCTTCATCCGGATAGCTGACTTCGTTCTCGTAGCGCGAGAACGCGATCTTGCCCTTGCCAAAGATCTTGGCCGCCGCCTGTTGGGTGATGCCATAACGGCGGCGCAGCGCGAAGATCTCCTCGCCCAGCAGCAAGCCGCCATATTCAGTCTTGCGCGCCTTGAGACGCGCGAGATTCTCATTGTGCTGGGCCGATCGGGTGAATTCGGCGCCACATGAGGTGCATTGCGAGGCCAGCAGATCCACCACGACGACTTTGCCGTGCGGACGGAATTCACGGGGATAGCTGACCAGCGCCACATCGGTAGACCGGCAGGCCGGGCAGCGAGGCTGCTTCGCAGTATCAGTATTCATGGTCACTCCCTTGGAAACCTTCATACGTGGCAGCTGATCATGATCAGCTCCAGCTCGCCATGCTTGGTAAGTGAGAACTTCAGGTAGATCTCAAGGCCGTTGCCGCTCCGGCACCGCTGGCCTTCGTCATAGCGGATGACGTAGGCATCGCACGGATACCACCGACAATCGCTGCCTTCGCACCACTCCGAACCTTTGAAATCATGGAAACCCTTGCTTTGAAAAGGTTTCAAGCAGCCCAGACAATCCAGCAGATTTCGCATTGTCCAAGGAAACTTTGCCAAGTCTTTTGCACAATCCCGCGTCGCCACCACAACATCGTCGTCACCAATCTCGCCACTTTTGATGGCTGCCTTTAATCCAATCAGGTCGATCAGCGGTTTGTGGCCAATCTTTCGCCTCTTCCTGTCCACCAGAGGCGCCAGCGTCGCTGGGTCCACCAGCCATAACGAGGTCATCTAATTTATCACCATGATAAATATTTTGCATCCTTGGCGCATCATCGGGGCATCCCTTCGTTCAGTCAAGCAGCGCTACATTGCCCACCGTTGGGGCCAAATGGCGCTCGTTTAGTCTTGTTTCCAGATCACGTTCCGCCCCGCTTGCGACGGCGTGTGACCGCCGCGGGCCGCCATTCATCCAAGGTTTCCAGCGTCCAGCCCTGCCGGTTCAGCTGTTCGCCCAACCAGCTTTTGAAGAAGTCGCCAAGGCGTGCATCCAGTTCGGGGTCCACGGCGTTATGCCATTGCAGTATCCAGGGCAGATCCTCGTGCACGGCAGCCAGCAGCGGTATCAGGTGGATGGCGTCGACGCCGCTGGATTGTTCGGTGTGGGCATACGCACCGGCGACGGCGCGCACGCGTTGGGCGGGGTTCCAGCCAGCCCAGCCGTAGAGCCAGGTGCTGGGGGATTGCGGGGCGGGGACGGTGAAGAAGCGCTCCTTGGGGACATCCAGCCCGCCGCGCAGGCGCCACAAGGTGGTGTGGAGGAAGTCGGCGCTGGCGTATTTGGGTGGTGCCAGCAGGTTGCCGACTTCGCTGGCCTTGCGCTGATCCTGTTGCGGCTTGATGCGGGCCTGCCATTCCTGCTCCGACTCATCCGCATGGCGCGGGTGCTCGGCGGCCACGGCGGCGTCGATGGCGTCTTCGTGGCGCTGCTGGTCCCAGGTGTGTTCCCAGTCGCTGCGTTTGCGCAGGCCGGATTCCTTGTAGCGCAGCACGCGCAGCGCGGGCACCGACTCGTCGCCCAGCAGCTCCAGAATCAGGGCAGGCACGTCGAACGCGGGGTGGCCGCTGTAGAGCGCGGCCACGGCCATGAAGTCCGCATCGCGCTCGGCGCGGGCGGCCAGTTCCGTGGACCGCTGCAAGGTAAACTCTGACCAGTAGGCTGGCGTTTCCAGCCGGTCCAGCAGCCAGCTTTTCAGCGCGGCCTGTTCCAGCTCCTCCCAGCCGGGCTGATTCCAGCGGCGTTTGTATTCGGGGCGCTCGAGCAGGCCGATCCAGTCGTTGGATTCGATCAGGTCGATGCGTCGCTGCACCAGCGCGCGATAGTCGGCCGGCCAGTGGGCCGGCAGTTCTGTGATCGGGATGGAGCAGTGGCGGGCAAACCAGGTGGTGTCGCTGGTGCCGGCGGCGATACGCCGTGCCAGCACGATCTCGAAGGCGCGTTCGCCGAGCTGGATTTCTGGGGGTGCTCCGTCGAGGCAGAGCGCTTCGTCGTGCAGGCCATAGGCGTCGTAGCACCACCAGTCGAGTTCCTCTTGGGTGGCGATCATTTGCATACGCAACGAAGTCGCTTGAGTGCACTCGGCGTCCATTGCCGTGCGGTTTAATGGGAAGCGGGACGCAAGCGCCGCGGGCAGATTCGCCGCGTGATTTTGGGCTAGTCGATCGAGTGCGCGTGCATATGCGATTGGGCGCTCACGAACGAGCGGGAACTGGCCGAGTTTAGTGCTGTCATGTTCGAATCGATCAGCCCAATGCTCATCTCCGAGCCCCTTATTGAAACAAACTTGCTTAGCCCAGAAGCATGTTGTCGAGCTGTTCAACAATCCGAGCAGTGCTAGATGTGCATCTTCATCAGCGCCCGCCAAAAGCTTCATCACCGGCGCACTCTGCTTGAACACCTTGCCTTCACGATCGAGCACAAAGTGGTTATGAGTAGCGACAAAGGCAACCGCAATACTCGGACCATCGAGCTTTGAATCTGACCAATATACGAAATCGAACCATCTCAGCCCGCGATCTTCCTTAGTTTTTCCAAAGTAGAGATTGTTCGACAGATTGGTACGGACTGGCCAAGCGAAGCGCGAGAACGCCTGATACTGGGTCAAACTCCTCATCGGCGCGGGAAATACAACACTCTCCTCAGCAACGAGCTCCCAATCACGCACAATATCGCCTTCGACAAACGGCCTCGTCACCTCGAGCGATTGAAGTCTATTTACCACATGATTTGGAACTACGTAGAAGTCGTCCTCGCCGGTGATTGTGGAGAATCCCATTTCAGCGATTTCATCATGTAGCTTGGTTACCGAGCTGCTTTGGATCGCAGAGAGCACGCTGGGTGCAACTCCGCCCTGTAAGCTCCACGGATGGGTGGCCAACTGCACACGCTCCATATCCAACACGCTGATGTAGTCGTTATTGCGTCCCGGCTGATCGGTGAGATCAACAATCGACGACCACACCAGACTCTTGGCCGGATCCGCAGGCGTACTCGGCTCGCCCCGAATTCCCAGTACCGCGCGCAGCGTTTCAGCGACAGGTGAACGATTCCGTCCAAACAAGATCACAGTCGGCGTGCCGTGCCCGGGGATATAGACGCCGGAGGTATGAATGACGTGAGTGAGATCCTGCTGCGGCAGGAACTCCTCAATCAGCTTCTTGCCGAACTCACGCTTCATGAAACTATCGGCGGTGATCATGCCGATATAGCCAGCTGGCGCGTCGCCGTTGTGCAGCGCCAAATGGAAGAATCGTTCGGTGAACGGCACGCCCAATGAAAATTTACGGTAGCAAGTCTTGTAGCGCTCTCGATACAGCGCATTCAACGCTTTGTCGCTGGCGGTGATATACGGCGGATTACCGACCACCGCGTGATACTGCTGCCCCAAAATGCGGTTAATTGCGTCAATGTCTTCCGCCGCATACGCATACTCGTAGCGGTCGGCGAGATCGTCCGCGCCGTAAAGCTCGTCAAACCGCCTTCCGTGCAGCAACGAATCACCGGTCGTGACGTTGAACTGCCAGCCCGGCGCCTCCCTCAAGGTACGGACACCGCTGGCTTGCAACGCAGCAACCAACAGGCGAAAGCGCGCAATAGCTACCGCGAACGGATTGAGGTCCACGCCGTAGACGCCAGACAGCGCATGGATGACATGCTCGCGCGCATCCAGCCCAGGGGCGCTACGCTGCCAATGGGCGAGCAGACGCTGGAAGGTGCCCAGCAAAAAATGGCCGGAGCCACAGGTTGGGTCGATCAAGCGAATCCCTTTGAGGCCAAAGGTCTTGATGGCCGGCTCCAGCGTGCGATCGAGGATGAACTCCTCGACAAACTCGGGCGTCTGCAGCAATGCGTAGCGCTTGCGTGCGGCCTCGGACAGGTCCTGGTACAGGTCGCCGAGAAAGCGGGTGTTGAGGCTGTCGTCTTGAAAGTCGTGCACCAGCTCGCCCGTGTCCGGGTTCACCTTTTGCCAGAACGCCAGCAGGGCACGCGCCGCCTCGTAGCTGATCGGCAACGCAAACAGCGGGTTGTGCGCGCGATCAAACAGGCCGGCGACGGCGGGCAAGGTCGCCATCTGCTCGAAGCAATGCTCCAGATAGTGGCGCTCGTTTTCGGTGGGGTGCTGGCGGAAGAATTCGCTGGCGGCATCCTTGGCGCGACGCAGCGCATCGCCCGCACCGGAGAGCATTGGCGTGGTGATCAGCTGGTTGTCTTCGCAGAAGCGGATAAAGGTACCGGCCAGCAACCACGCGACTGCGGCCTGGGTGATCTCGTTGTCGCTCCAGGCGCCCAAGGTATCCGCGGTGCGCCCGGCGTGCAGCGCTGCCTTGTAGGCGCTATCCAGTTGTGCGTTGAGGGCGGGTACGTTGCGGACCTGCTCGCGCAGATCGGCTTCCAGTTTTTTCTGCTGTGCCTGCAGATCCGACAGCAGCTTTTTGGCATCAATCACTTAGGAGGTTCCTGCAACGGCGCTGGCTGGAGCGGCGCGATGCCGATTCTCCAGCCAGGCTTTGGGTAGGTAGGCCCAGTCGGCCGGGGTGATCACCGGCAAGGTGGCACCATCGAGCACGGGCGCCTGGTGGCTGTCGCCTGGCACCAGCAACAGCCGTGTGGGCATGGATGTGCCCAGCACGGCATCACGCAGCGTCTGGATCAGACCGATCTGCTGATAGCGCACCAGCAGGCCCAGGTGCTGCACGATCAGCGGTCGCGGATCGCTGAGCAACTGCTCAGTCACTTGCGGCATGGCGCGGTGCACCAGGGTCATCAGGCGGCGCCAGTCGGCAGAATCGGGCGTGGCACGATCGGCTTGCAACACCACGCGCCAGTCAGCACCGATCTGGCGGGTCTGCGCATGCAGGGTGTCCAGCAGCAGGCGATCCAGGCTGAGCGTATCGATGGCCAGCCGTTGCGACAACTCCTGCGCGGCCTCTTCCACATGCTGCAGGGCGCAGGTGACGATCAACACGCGGCGATCGGCCCGCGCGCGGACCAAGGTATCGTCAAAACGCTGGGCCTGCTCCGCTTCAGGTGTGCTGACATCGCCGGCATGCATGGCCGTGGTCAGGCGGCGCAGGGTGCTGGTATGGCGGGTCAGCCCGATGCTCTGCGACGGCATCGCGTAGCCAGCCGGCAGACCTTCGCTGGCTTCGTGCCACGACAGCGGAAACTCGATAAGGCTCAGCAGATGATCCAGTGCCGGTCGGCCGGGCAGCGGCTCGGCCTGGCTGAAGCGACTGCGGATGCGATCCTGCAGCTGACTGACGCCCAAGCGCCGCACGCCGAGCAGCGTATTGGCACCCAACCGCAGTGCACGTTCGGCCGACAAGCCCACCGGGTACAACTCCAGCCGGCTGGACATCGCCACGCCCGGCGCAGCGGCCACGGCAAGACGCAAACGCCGCTCCGGGCTGAGTGGCTGGTCTCCAACGGGCGTGGCCATACCGGCCAAGGTTTCTTCCACGCGCCGCGGGCTGGGCAGCGGATCCTGCTGAGCCAGCACGGAGGCTTCGCGCGCCAGTGCCTTGGCATATTCGGCGCGCTCGGCGGGCGGCGCGGTGAACGCCTGCCCTAACCTGTCGGTAGCAAGAACCAGCAGCACGGCGTGGCCGCGATACAACACAAAACGCGCGGACTCACGCACCGCTTCGGATTCCAGCGCGGACTGCACAACGACGGCTGCTTGATGCAGGCGATCAGCACCCGTAACGGTGGAACCGTGGGTACTGAGCAGGCGGCTGGCCAGCTCCTCCAGCGTGACAATCCCTTCGCGACGCTGGACAAAGCCCGCCACTTCGTCGCGCAGGGCGGTCATCCAGCCGTTCTTGGCCCACTTTTCCACCGCCTTGTCGATGGCCGCCTGCACCTCGGCGCGGCTGCTACCGGTGGCTTCGGCGACCTCACGCAGAGCGGGCAGCGCCGTCGCCGACGGGACCACCCCATCGTCGCGGCCTAGCCACGCACCCACCACGCTGGACTCGGCATCACTCAGCTTGATCGACTCCAGACTCTTTACCAGCCGGTCAATACTGAGCACGCCGGCGGCATCATCGGGCGCTTCAGCGGCGGGAGTCTTGCCAAGAAGTGCCGCGAGTGCGTCACGCAGTTCGCGCAGACGCCGCGTGATCTGCTGGCCAATGCCGCGGTTGCGATAGAAACGCATGCCGTGCAGGCCCAGCAACTGGCCGACTGTGGTGGCACCGATGCGGTCGGCAGCGTTGAGTTCGCGCGGGCTCAGGCCCAACACAGACAAAGACGTGGCGACCCCCAGGTCCTCAATATGACTGAGGTCGATCCCGGACGTGTCGGCATCTTCGGCATCGTCCAGCGTGGTCTGGTCGATATGTTTGAAAACATGCTTCCACGCCAGATACATCTCGTCGGCGTTGTCGAAACGTTGTTTGTAGTCGCGGCGCAGTGCCTTGGTAAAGAACGCGGCCAGCGCATCGCGCACCGACGCATCTAAACGCTCGGTATCGAGACTGGCTTCTTCACTGCTGCTGGCGGGATCCTGCCCTGCACTGCCCCAGATGGGCAAGGTGCCGGTGGCCAGCTCATGCAAGGTCACGGCGGTGGCGAAACGCTCGGCGTGCAGATCCCAACGCGCGGGGCGACGCTGGCTGAGAAACGGATCCAGATACGGTGGTGTGCCGGCGCGGATATTGTCCGTGGGTGCACGTGACAGCGAGAAATCGAACAATTTGAGGGTCAGCGCACTTTTGCGATTTACGCCGACGCCAATGTTTTCCGGCTTGATGTCGCGGTGATTGATGCCTTCGCGTTCGAGGTACACCACGGTGGCGATCAACTCATCGCCAAAACGCTCCAGCAGATCCAGCGAGAGCACGCCTTCCTTGCGCTGGCGCTGCCCCAGTGTCTGCTCGCCGGCCTGTTCAATGAAGATGGCAACCAGACCATCGATCTCATACAGGCCCAGACATTTGACGATATTGGGGTGGTGCAGCTCCTGCAGGGTGGCGGCCTCTACGCGCAGGCGCTCATTGAACGACGGGTCCTTGGCGACCTTCAGCACGCCGATCTGGTCGCCGTGCTCGACGGATAGCGCATAACAGGTCGAACCACTGCCCATGCGTTGCAGCACCTTGAAGCCGCCAGTGAGCACATCCCCGGCTTTGGCATCAGCGGGTTTGGCGCCAAGTACAGGCTCGGGTGCGGTGAGGTCTTCTTCGACTTCATCCAACATTTGTAGAAATTCGCGAACATCGGATGGGCGATCAGCCGGGTTGGGGTCGGTCGCCGACTGCACCAGCACCTGCAAGTTGTCCGAAGCACCATCGAGCACTTCGGAGATCAACAAGCCCGGCCCGCTGCTGCATTTGCGCAACATCTGCTCGATGTCGGTGGCGGGATGCTTGCCACTGAAAATGGCGTAGCTGAGCGCCCCGAGCGCAAACATGTCGATACTGGCCGGGTCATAGCCGTGCCCTGCAATGACCTCTGGTGCCGCATAGACCGCCGATTGCGGACTGTCGATGACACCCGCCAACTGCCCGACATGCAGGGTCATGCGGGTTTGCGATTGGGTTTGCTGGTCTGAGCTGCCGCTTTGCCAGTCGCGGATACGAGCCGACAGGCGCCCGTCGGCTTGTTCTGTGACCTCGACGGTCCACGGGCTCAACGCGCGGTGATACACGCCACGCTGGTGCGCGTAGGCCAATGCCTCCGCAATTTGTCGCACCAGGTCCAGGCGCTGACTGATCCCAAGCGGGGGTGATACGGCTTCGAGCCGGTGATCCAAGCGCTGCGCGTCGGGCTGGTAGTCGTAGATGAGTGCCGGCCCGATGTCGCTTTCGGTCAGTTGCCCGGGTGACAGGATGTGATCGTGGCGCACTTCGCGCAGCAGCTCGTATTCGCGCGTGGCGAGATCCTTGCGCTCGCGTTTTTCCGCCTCGGCCGCATTCTGTGCGTAGGGAAAGATCCGCACGCGCTTGCGATCCCCTTCCACCCGGGCATGCCTTGCCTCCCAGTCCTGGTAGCTATCGTTCTCCGTAATGAGCCTGGTGAGCACGTAGTCCCCAACCGTCGCGGCGCGGGTGCGCTTGCGCAAGCCAAGCTGGTCCATCGCTCGATTGATCGCGCGTTCGACGTCCCGACTGAGTGGCGGTCGCCCCTCGGCTTCGGTGGCTCGGCCCTGGATCACATCAATGATGCTTGGCTTACCCTGACGGTCGGCATCCGGACGCAGGTAGATGTGCTGCGCAGCGATATCGTCGAGCTTCATGGAACATTTCAGGGAAGACAGAAACACCACCGCCTGGATGTACGGCACGCGAGAGTTCTTGAACGCAGCTTGCCGGCCCAACAACGACTTCAGCTTCTTCGCCTTGCGGTTGGCCAGCAACAGCGGGTTCTCTTCGTAGCGCTGGCGCCCACTGTCAGGTGTTACCACCCACGTGTTCTGGTTGCCTGCGATGGTCCCCGACCAGTGCTTGATTTCAATCAGGTAGATGCGGTCAGTTGATACGACAAGTGCGTCAACTTCGTTGATACTGCCGTCTTCGGCGATGAATTCGAAGTTTGACCACGCGCAGAAGGGCGACGTATCAGGCAGGCGGGCGCGCAGCAATTCCAGGGCCTCCTGCTCATGCGGAAACGCCGACGGATGAACTACATGCCATCGGCCCGAATTTGCCACTCCGTCCCCTTTGCGGGCCATGCTTGTCTACCCGTAGCTGCGCGCTCAGGCGCGCGGCTCAGTGTTCGTTCGATGATTTTATCCGTAGCACCGTACCACTTGCGCGGATGCTCACGACTCGTCGTCGGTCTGCGAACGGACTCGTGATTTCCCTCGACAATTGCAGTGAAGTGTCTTGTCGGATCATCCGCTCATCGCGTGCACATATCTCCGCGCGCCCTTCGCAGCATCCACGATCGCGCTCAGTGCTCACCCCCTAGGTCTGCTCCCAGGTGTCACGCAGTGCTTCGGTCATTTGGCCGCGTGCCACTCTTCTCTGACAGTAAAAAAATTGTCACAAGGTTCTTGACGAAGAATCACCCAAATCACGAGCAGCAGTTCTTCACAAACTCGACGCTGCGCTTGCCTCCAGTGCCAAGCCACCTTTGACACTCCACCGACATGCGCCGCAAAAGCTCAGCGTGGCCGTGCGCCGTCTCGAAAGGTGTGGGGCAGCGTTTGGTGGCTATGGGTGGACTCGAACCACCGACCCCAGCATTATGAGTGCTGTGCTCTAACCAGCTGAGCTACATAGCCTTTGGAATACGCGGGAAGCCGCTGCGCGCGGGAGCGGGCAGGGCGGGAAAGTGTAGTGGGCGCGTCGGGCTGGATCAAGCTTGCGTGCTTGCTGCGGACTCATGCGGTGTGGTTGAATCGAGGTTGGCACCGGGCGTTTGCGCCCGAAGCACGGGCGCGCGGGGGCGGCATGATCGACATTGATGGCTACCGACCCAACGTGGGCATCGTGCTGCTCAACGACGCCGGCCAGTTGTTCTGGGCGCGCCGCGTCAATCGCGATGGCTGGCAGTTTCCGCAGGGCGGCATGCGCTCGGACGAAATGCCCGAAGAGGCGATGTTTCGCGAGCTGGAAGAGGAAACCGGCTTGGCGCAGCGGCATGTGGAGATCGTTGCGGTCACGCATGGCTGGTTGCGCTACCGCCTGCCCGATCGCTACGTGCGCCGGCACCAGCGGCCAACCTGCATTGGGCAGAAGCAGGTGTGGTTTCTGCTGCGCCTGCTGGGTACCGAAGACGCGCTGCAGCTGGATGCCAACGACAAGCCGGAGTTTGATCTGTGGCGATGGGTGGACTTTTGGTATCCGGCCGCCCACGTGGTGAACTTCAAGCGCGAGGTGTACGAGCGCGCCCTGCGCCAGTTTGCGCCGGCGGTGGAGAGCTTGCTCAGCGTTGAGCTGGGTACGTTGCCGCCGCGCGCTGCCGTTGCGCCGGCGGATGATCGACGGGGCAACGCCGCGCGGGCGTGATCGTACTTTGCGCGGTGCAAGAGCATAAGGTCCTCATCGCGTTGTAAGCGTTGACCAGTGAACACGGGGGCGTCCAGCCGCAGCCGAGGCGCGGGCAGTGTCTGCAGCTCCGCGAGTTGCACGCGCCGAGAGCACGCGCATCCTCTTCCCTCACTGGCACCGGGCTTGGGCCAAAAGCTTGATTCCACAATGGATTCCGTGGGCCTCAGAATCCGAGCGCTGCCGTCGCCATCTTGCACTGTTGACAATCATTCGCATTCGCGTTCTCATACGCCGCATGTATATCTGCAGCTGCAACGCGGTTACCGACCATGACATCCACCGCGAGGTGGCTGGCGGCGTGCAGTCTTTCGCCCAGCTGCAGGAACGCACGGGCTGTTCGGACTGCTGTGGCTGCTGTGAATCCGAAGCGCGCGCAACGTTTTCCAAGGCGGTTGACCAGGTGCGCTGCACGCTTTCGGTGACTACCGTCGCGGCCATCTGAAGCCGGCGTCAGCGTGCCATGCGCGAGTCGCGGTTTGATGCATGCATTTGCTGCGCAGTCCACACGCGCACTACACATTTAGCGCGCAGGCAACGCTGCGTGTTTGTATAGTGCGTTGTCTCGGCCTCACCGGAGCGCGTCATGCAAGGCGACAAAAAAGTCATCGAGTATTTGAACAAGGCGCTGTTCAACGAGCTGACCGCGATCAACCAGTATTTTTTGCATGCGCGCATGTTGAAAAACTGGGGATACGCCGAGCTGGCGGAGCATGAGTACAAGGAATCGATCGAGGAAATGCGCCACGCCGATCATCTGATCGAGCGCATCCTGTTTCTGGACGGCCTGCCCAACCTGCAGGTTCTGGGCAAGCTGCACCTTGGCGAGAACTTTCTGGAAGTTTTGCAGGGCGACCTGGACCTGGAAATGGCCGCCACGCCGGACCTGCGTGCGGGCATTGCGCACTGCGAGAGCGTTGCCGACTTCGTCAGCCGCGAGCTGCTGCGCGAGATCCTGCACGACGAGGAAGAGCACATCGACTGGCTGGAGACGCAGCAGCGGTTGATCGGCGACGTGGGCCTGGAGCGCTACCTGCAAGGCAAGATCCGCAGCTAACCGCGTCGTCGCCGGCGTCACATCCGGCGCGCTAGTCACCTGACCGCCGTTGTCCGGCGCCGTCCATGCCCAGGCGCCGTCTGAGCGGCCCGCAAGCGGCGCACGCCGAGATTGACGACGATGCCGTTGTCGCCTGAGCCAAGTATGCTTGGGCCTGTCCACACTGACCCGACGTCCGACGCCATGGAAAGTCTTCTCACCATTCCCGACTACCGCACCGACGCCGCGCCGCTGACCTTTACGCAGGCTGCTGCGCACAAGGTGCAACAACTTGTCACTGAGGAAGGCAATCCCGGGCTGAAACTGCGCGTGTATATCAGCGGCGGTGGCTGCTCGGGCTTGCAATACGGCTTCACGTTTGACGAAGCGCAGGCCGATGATGATCTGGCGGTTGAGCGCGAAGGCGCGACGCTGCTGTGTGATCCGCTGTCGCTGCAGTATCTCAGCGGCGCCCAGATCGATTACACCGAAAGCCTCAGCGGCTCGCAGTTTGTCATCAGCAACCCCAACGCCAAGACCACCTGCGGCTGCGGCTCGTCGTTTACCGCCTGAGGCCTGGCCTTGGACACGCTTCCACCGGCGCGCGCCAACTGCTTTGCCGGGCTCAGCCGCACGCTTGATCGCCACTCCGAACACCGTGGTGATGCAGCGTGGATCGCCGCGCACGCGCACAACCCGCAGACCCGCTACCTGTTGCTGGACGCCAACGGCGATGCGTTCGTGCAACGCGACCACGTCGCGCTGCGCACGCTGGATGACAGCGAGCGCCAACGCCTGCTGGAGCCGCTGGTGCCCAGCCTGCTCGGCATACTGGATGGAAGCGCGTGGTTTCTGCTGACGCTGGAAGCGGCCGACGACGCGACCGCACTGGCTACGGCGCTGGACGCGCGGCGCATGTCGTTGCGTGCCGCGGGCATGCAATTGAGCGCCGAGCAGGCCGGCCTGTTCGCCTACGCCAAGGGCCTCGCGCACTGGCAGCGGGAAACCCGCCACTGTCCGTACTGCGGCGCGCCGCTGCTGCACGTGGCCGCCGGCCACCGCGCGCAGTGCACCAACCCGGACTGCGCGCGCCTGCAGTTTCCGCGCACCGACGCGGCGGTGATCATGCTGGTGGAACACGACGGCGCCTGCCTGCTCGGGCGCCAGGCCGGCTGGCCGCCCGGCCGCTGGTCCACGCTGGCCGGTTTTGTCGAGCCGGGCGAAGCGCTGGAAGACGCCGTGCGCCGCGAAGTGGCCGAAGAATCCGGAGTGATCGTCGATGAGGTGCGCTATCACTCCTCGCAACCGTGGCCGCTGCCGGCGTCGTTGATGGTCGGCTTCATGGCGACCGCACTATCGAGCACGATTGCCATGCGCGACCTGGAACTTGAAGCGGTGCGCTGGTTTACCCCGCGCGAGATTGTCCAAGGCATCGCCGACGGCAGCTTTGTGCCCTCGGGCGCGCTGTCGATTTCGCATCAACTGCTGGCGGACTGGCTGCAATGGCGGGCCGGCCTGGACCTGGGCGAGCTCATGGCCAAGGCTGCGTCAGCGCGCTGAGCGAGCGCTGGACGCCAACTGCGACCTCGGCCTGCGCCGCGGCGCGCCTCGCATACAATACAAGTCCACCTGCGAGTTCCCGTCATGGCCATCCATCTGCTTGTTGCTCTTCTCGCGCTGGCGCTGCTGCACTTGTGGCCGGCTCTGGCCAGCTGGCGCGGCGATGATCTGTTCCGCCGCTGGGTGCGACAGCTGACCGATACCAGCGGTCCGGGTCGGGTCGTGCTGGCGCTGCTGCCACCGCTGGTGGTGTGCTTGCTGGTCTGGCTGCTGCTTGGTCGCGGCGTGAGCGGCGCATGGCTGCAGCCATTGTTTGCCTTGATCGTGCTGGTGTACTGCTTCGGCCCGCGCGCTTTCGAAGCCGACGTGGAAGCCGTGCTGAATGCCCCGGACGGCGTCAGCCGCGAAGCAGCAGCGCAGTGGCTGGCCGATGACGGCGGCACCGTGGCCTGGACCGCAGGATCACTCGGCAGCGCTACGGTATATGCCGCGCTGCGCCGGCGGTTTGCGGTGTTGCTGTGGTTTTTCCTGCTTGGTCCGGTCGGCGCGCTGGCCTATCGGCTGAGCCAGTCGCTGGCCCGCGATCCAGCGCTGCAGCGCGACGACGACACGCCGGCGGCCCAGTACGTGGCCAATGCGACCGACTGGGTGCCCGCGCAGCTGCTGACGTTTACCCTGGCGCTCGTGGGCCACTGGGACGCGGTCATTGATGCGTGGCGGCGCTGGCACAGCCAGGCGCAATCCACCAGCTGGTATCGGCGCGGCCCGGATTTTCTCGGCGCCGCCGCGCGCGCCAACGTGCAAAACGACATCGAGGGCGGCGACGGCCGCAGCGAAGATCGCGATGACCCCATCGCCGAACTCGTAAGCATGCGCGGTACGCTGCTGCGCGCGCTGCTGGCCTGGCTCAGCATTGTCGCGTTGGTCGTGATTGGCGGCTGGTTGCGCTAGACGCCAAGCGCAGAATGGCCCACCAACCACAACCGCTTGCCTTCAACGCGGGCGACGATCTAGTCGCGACCAGATCGCAAAGCGCGAAATGAACTCGGGCACGCGCACAAAGATAAAGCCGACAAACAGCGCCCCAAGCAGCGCGGCAAGCAGGAAGGTCAGCGGCACGCCCAGTCCCAACGCGTCCATGCCCAGGCCGAAGCCCGCGCCCATGCAGATCAACAGCGCATTGATGATGTTGTTGCCGGCAATCACCCGCGACAGGTGATCGGACGGTGTGCGCTGCTGGATAAAGGCGAACAGCGGCACGACATAGATGCCGGCAAACATGCCGATCAGCGTGAGGTCCAGCGCAATGCGCCAGCTGCCGGAAGTGTGCAGAAACGCGAGCCAGTCCAGACCTTGCTGCGCCGCCAGGCCGGGCCGGGCGAAGTAGACGTCTACTCCAAACACCAGCAATCCCAATGCGCCCAGCGGTACCAATCCAATCTCCACGCGTCGCGCGGACAGGCGTTCGCACAGCAGTGCGCCGATCGCGGTGCCGATGGAAAACAGGGTCAACACGAGAATGGCCGCCGAGCCATCGCCGCCCAGGTTCAGTCGCGTGTAATTGGGCAACTGCGCGATCAACACGGTGGCGTAAAACCAGTACCAGGAAATGCCCAGCACCGCGTGAAAAACGCTGCGGTCGCGGCGCGTGATGGCCAGCACGCGGACTGTCTCGGTAAACGGATTCCAGTTGAACTTCAGCGTCAGCGCCGTGGCCGGTGCGGGTGGTACGTGCCGGCTGGCCAGGTAGCCGAGCATCGCCAGGGTCAGGGTGACTAGGCCGGCCCATTGCGCTCCGGAAGCGCCCACTTCCAGCAGCGCACTGCCAACAATGAGCCCGAGCAGCATTGCCAGCTGTGTGCCGGTCTCGATCAGCGCGTTACCGCCAATCAGCTCATCGCGCTGCAGGGCCTGCGGCAGGATGGCGTACTTGATCGGCCCGAACGTCGCCGAATGCACGCCCATCAGAAACAACACCGTGAGCAACAAGCCTACGTTGTGCGTGTAAAAGCCGAACAGGGCCAGCGCCATGGCGCCAATTTCGAACAGCTTGATGTAGCGAATGATGCGGCTTTTCTCATACTTTTCGGCAAGCTGGCCAGCGGTTGCCGAAAACAGGAAGAACGGCAGGATAAACAGGGCGGGCGCCAGGTTGGTGTACAGCGCCACGGTATGGCTGCCCAGACCCATGTGAAAAGCCACCAGCATGACCAGTGCGTTGCGAAACGCATTGTCATTGAATGCCCCAAGCGCCTGGGTGCAGAAGAACGGACCGAATCGACGCGTGCGCAGCAGTTGGAATTGGTTCATGTGCAGATCCAGCAAAACCGTGCGCGAGCTCGACACCGCAGTTGCGCAAGGCATCGCCAGTGAGGCCGCGTGCCGCGCTGAGCTTGGCTGTTCGACAACTTCATGCCAGTCCGGTCATCCCGGTAACGGGCCAGCGACCTGCCAAGCATGCGGTAAACGCCCTCAATGGTGCTGCATTGCGCAAGCACATAAGTATTTACGTCACGATTCGAGCGGCGCAAAATATTGCTGGCCACGTTACCCGACCAAAGGCATTGGTCGCAACGCGGCATCATTTCCCAAATCTGGCCATTTCTGCATGAACGCGCGATCATCGGCCCCGAACATTTGCTCCGAAACAAACTTTTCCGATCGCATCAAACTGCTGATCCAGCGCATCGGCAGTGTGACCCAGATCGCCCGCATGTGCGGCTTTTCCGAAGGCGTGGTGCGAAGTTGGCGCGATGGCAATACCGACCCTTCGCGCGCGCGGTGCGTCACGCTTGCACGCACGCTCGGCATCTCCCTGATGTGGCTGGTTGCTGGCGAAGGCTCGATTCTGATCGATCCCATGATCAGCGGGCCCAGCGACCAACGCAGCGCGCTGGCGTTGTCGCCACAGGCACGCACGCGAATGACAACGGACCCCAGCTATGTTGCCACTGCGCCGGAAAGTGGCGTGGACACGCAGCGCCTGAGCGCGGCCATGCGTTTGTTGCAGTCGGAACTGGCGTTGACCGATAGCGGCATGAGCCTGGCGGAAAACACCGACATGCTGACCGAGCTGTACTCCATCATCGGTCCGGCCGGTGCGCAAGCCGACGCCAGTGCCATCGTGGAGTTCAATCACCGACTGGCGCGACGACTGCGGCACACCGAACCGACGGTTTGACTCCTCACGGGCGCTTTGGCAGCATGTTCTGCTGACGCAGCGCGCTTCAGCGTATGCCGCGCGCTCCGTTGCCGCGGCATACGCTACAACAACGCGATATCAGCCACCGTCGCAAATTGCGCCTTCAGCTGTGCCAGCAAGGCCAGCCGATTGGCGCGCACCGCGGGGTCTTCGGCGTTGACCAGGACATTCTCGAAAAACGCATCCACCGGCGCCTGCAGCCGCGCCAGGCGCGCCAGCACGGCGGCGTAGTCGCCTGCGGCCAACGCATCGCCGGTGTCGTGACGAGCTGAATCCAGTGCCGCTGCCAGATCGCGCTCAGCGTCCGCTTCAAAATGCCCCGCGTCGACCTGACCTTGCGCCACGACGCCGGACTCTTCGGCGTGCTTGCGCAGGATGTTCGCCACACGCTTGTTGGCCGCAGCCAGGTTGATAGCCTCGGGCAGGCGTGCAAATGCAGCGACCGCATTCAGCCGTCGATCAAAATCAATCAGGCTGTCTGGCTGCACCGCCAACACCGCCTCGAACTGCGCGTTGTCAAAGCCCTTGTCGGCGTAATAGCCGCGCAGGCGGTCGAGAATGAAGGCGTGCAGCTCGTCGAGCAGAATGGCCCGCCGCTGCGCTACATTCAGCGGCTGGCGCTGGCCATCCTTGCCCGGCTTCATGCCGGCAGCCAACGCTGCGTCCGGCAACAACTCCAGCGCCTCGATAAGGCTGCCGCGCAGGTCCAGCTCCAGCGCTCCTTCAATCAAGGTTCGCGCCAGACCCAACGCCGTGCGGCGCAGTGCGAATGGATCCTTGCTGCCGCTGGGTTTCATGCCCACGGCGAAAATGCCGGCCAGGGTATCCAGGCGCTCGGCCACGGACAATACCTGGCCGAGGCGATCAGCAGCTATCGCATCGCCGCCGAAGCGCGGTTGGTAGTAGCTGTCCAGCGCGGTTGCCACCGCCGCAGACTCGCCGCTGTGCGCGGCGTAATACCGACCCATCACGCCCTGCAATTCGGGAAACTCACCGACCATGCGGGTGAGCAAGTCGCACTTGCACAGGCTGGCCGCGCGGGTGGCATCGCCCGCATCCACGCCGACGCGGTTGGCGATGGTCCGCGCCAGTTCAGCGACGCGATAACTCTTGTCCCAAAGGCTGCCCAGCGCCTGCTGATAGGTAACGTCCTTGAGCTGCTCGCGGCTATCGGCCAGCGGCGTTCTCAGGTCTGCATCCCAGAAAAATTTTGCATCGGCAAAGCGCGGTCGAATGACCCGCTCGTAGCCTTTGCGGATTTCGCCTGGTTGCCTGCTTTCGATATTGGCAATACCGATGAAGTGCTCGGTAAGTTGTCCATCGGCAGCAAATACCGGCACGAACTTCTGGTTGGCGACCATGGTGGTGACCAGCGCCTCGTGCGGCACGCTGAGGAACTGACTTTCAAAGGTGCACGCTACGGCAACCGGCCACTCGGTCACGTTGGCCAACTCATCCAGCAACGCATCATCCAGGCGCGGCTCACCACCGGTGGTTTGCGCAGCAAGCGCGACCTGCGCGTGAATGCGCTCACGACGTTCATGTGGATCGGCCAGCACGTTCGATGCGCGCATGGCGTCCAGCCAGCTGTCGGCGTCTGCCACATGCACCAACTGCGGATGCATGAAGCGGTGACCGCGTGACTTGCGCCCGCTGTGCACGCCCAGCACTTCACCATCGACAATCGCATCTCCGTGCAGGATGACCAGCCAGTGCACCGGCCGCACGAAACTGTGTTCGTGATTCGCCCAGCGCATCGGGCGTGGAATCGGCAGATCTTTGAGCGCAGTTTCAATGATGGCCGGCAGCAGCGCCGACACCGGCTGACCGGGGTGGACTGCGCGAAAAACGTACCACGCGCCCTTGTCGGTCTCGAGTTTTTCCAGCTGCGCCACGTCCACGCCACACGATTGCGCAAAGCCAAGCAGCGCCCGCGTGGGCTGTCCACTGTCATCGAGCGCCGCCGCCAGGGCCGGACCGCGCCGCTCCAGCGTCTGGGTTGCCTGCATCACTGCCACATCGGGAACGTACACCGCCAGACGGCGAGGCGTGGCGTAGACGCGCGCCGCATCATAGTTGGCGCTGATGCCGGCTTTGCCCATCTGCTCGCACAGGCAGCTGCGAAACGCGTCCGCCAGTTCGTCCAGCGCCCGCGGCGGGAGCTCTTCACAACCCAGTTCCACCAGCAGCGGTTTGTGCTCAGCCATGCGCCTGCTCCTTCACTTGTTGCAGGCCCGGAAACCCGAGTTTTTCGCGCTGCGCGACATAGGTTTCGGCGACGGACCGCGACAGCGTGCGCAAGCGCAGGATGTAACGCTGGCGCTCGGTAACGCTGATGGCCCGTCGTGCATCCAGCAAGTTGAAGGTGTGACTGGCCTTCATCACCTGCTCATATGCCGGCAATGGAAGGTTGACGGCAATGAGCTGGTTGGCGGTGGTTTCGCACACGTCGAACCAGCGGCTCAGCTCGGGCACGTTGGCATATTCAAAGTTGTAGGTGCTTTGCTCCACTTCGTTCTGGTGGAACACGTCGCCGTAGGTCACGCGACCGCGAGGGCCGTCCGTCCAGACCAGGTCGTACACGCTGTCGACATTCTGCAAATACATGGCCAGGCGTTCCAGGCCATAAGTGATTTCGCCAGTTACCGGGCGACATTCCAGTCCGCCAGCCTGCTGAAAATAGGTGAACTGGCTTACTTCCATGCCGTTCAACCACACTTCCCAGCCCAGTCCCCACGCGCCCAGCGTCGGCGACTCCCAGTTGTCTTCGACAAAGCGCAGGTCGTGCACCAGTGGGTCAACGCCGAGCTCCTTGAGCGAATTGATATACAACTCCTGGATGTCTTCAGGATTCGGCTTCAACACCACTTGATACTGGTAGTAATGCTGCAGGCGATTCGGGTTGTCGCCGTAACGCCCATCCGTGGGTCGCCGCGATGGCTGCACATAAGCGGCTGCCCATGGCTCGGGACCAAGTGCGCGCAGGAAGGTCGCCGGGTGAAACGTGCCGGCGCCTACTTCTGTATCCAGCGGTTGCAACAGCACGCAACCTTGCGCCGCCCAATAGCGGTTCAGGGTTTGAATGACATCCTGGAAGGTGAGCGCAGACATGGCTGGCCGTGGGCAAATGGTAAAGCGCGCTAGTATAACCCCAGTATATTTTGCCATTTCGGCCGGCGCCGGCTCGGCAGCTTGAGGGATACCCCGCATGGCGGCATCAGCACAAATCGCAGCGTTGCTGGGCAATCGTGGCCGTCTGCAACTGGGCGATGTGCTCGCGGCATTGGTAGTGGATGGATATGTCTCTGCCGACGAAGCCAAGCGCGTGCGCATTGGCGCTCGCGATGGCCGCACCACCGTACAATTGCATCCGCTGGTGGTGATCGCAAACGCCAAGCTCGACAACTTGCACGAACCCGGACGCCCGCTGAGCCTCGAAGGCCTGACTGAATGGCTGGCCGGACACGCGGACCTGCCGTATCTCAAGATCGATCCGATGAAGATCAACGCCGCGGCAGTAACCCAGGTCGTGAGCCATGGTTACGCCCAGCGCCACCGTATCCTGCCCATTGCGGCGGCTCCCGGTCAGGTGACATTTGCCACCTGCGAACCGTTTGACACCGCCTGGGCGGGTGACTTGGGACAGATGCTGCGCCGTGATATCCACCGCGTCGTGTCCAGCCCGATCGACATCAATCGCTACCTGCAGGAATTTTACGGGGTTCAGCGTTCCATCCAGCTCGCCCAGGACGCCAAGGGCAACGCGCACGACCCGGCTTCGGCGATCCTCAATTTTGAACAACTGGTGGAACTGGGCAAAGCCGGCGAGGTGGGTGCGGACGATCGCCACGTTGTGCATATCGTGGACTGGTTGCTGCAGTACGCATTCGAGCAGCGCGCTTCGGACATCCATCTTGAGCCGCGGCGCGAGACCGGACACATACGCTTTCGCATCGACGGCATCATGCACAAGGTGTTCGAACTGCCATCGCCGGTGATGACCGCGGTGACAGCGCGCATCAAGATTCTCGCGCGCATGGACGTGGCGGAAAAACGTCGCCCGCAGGACGGGCGCATCAAGACCCGATCGGCCACCGGGCGCGAGGTGGAGCTGCGCATATCCAACATGCCGACGGCATTTGGCGAAAAGGTGGTGATGCGCATTTTTGACCCTGACCTGGTCGTCAAGGATTTCGCCCAGCTTGGCTTTTCTCCCAGCGAGGGCGAGCACTGGCGCGCCATGGTCGAGCGCCCGCACGGCATCGTGCTGGTCACCGGGCCCACCGGCTCAGGCAAGACCACCACGCTTTACTCCACGTTGAAGCATCTGGCCACGCCCGAAATCAACGTGTGCACGATCGAAGATCCAATTGAAATGGTTGCGCCGGAGTTCAACCAGATGCAGGTGCAGACCGCCATTGATCTGGACTTTGCCGCCGGCGTACGCACGCTGTTGCGGCAGGATCCGGACATCATCATGGTGGGCGAAATCCGCGATCTGGAAACGGCACAAATGGCCGTGCAGGCGTCGCTGACCGGCCATCTCGTACTGTCCACGCTGCACACCAACGACGCGCCGAGCGCGGTCACGCGCATGCTCGACTTGGGCGTGCCGCATTACCTGATCCAGTCCACGCTCACCGGCGTCGTCGCGCAGCGCCTGGTGCGCACGCTTTGCCCGCACTGCAAAAAGCCCACCGTGCAGGATCCGCAAGCGTGGCACGTGCTGACCCATGGTTGGTCGATCCCGGTGCCCGAGACAGTCTATGAACCGGTCGGCTGCCTTGAGTGTCGCAACACCGGCTTCATGGGGCGCACCGGCATCTATGAAATGATGCGGTTGTCGCCACACCTGCGTTCCCTTATTTCGGCGCAGCTTGACCTTGGCGGTTTTGGCCAGGCGGCGCTGGCCGAAGGCATGCGTCCATTGCGCATATCCGCTGCCGATCAGGTTGCACGCGGCGTCACCACGGTGCAGGAGATACTCACCGTGCTGCCGCCGGTTGAAGGTTTTGACGACACGCCGCCGGCAGTCACCAACACTCTCGCATGAAACCGGTATTGATTATTCGCACCGGGCGCGCTCCGGACGCCATTCGCGCCCGTTACGGTGATTTTCCCCAGTGGTTCCAGCGCGTGGCCCGGCTCGCGCCTGCGGACGTTCGAGTGATCGACGTTGCCGCTGGTGACCTACTGCCGCGCGCCAAGGATGTGGCTGGCGCCATCATCACCGGTTCCGGTGCCATGGTTACCGAGCGACTGCAATGGAGTGAGCACACCGCTGGCTGGATTCGCGACGCAATGGATGTCGACTTGCCGCTGTTTGGCGTGTGTTTCGGACATCAGCTGATGGCGCATGCCTTGGGCGGGCGCGTCGACTACCTGCCCGGCGGTCGCGAAATCGGCACCATGCCGATCACGCTGCTGCCGGATGCGGCCAAGGACACGGCCGCCGCGGCAGCGCCGGGGACATTTCGCGCGCACACCACGCACGAGCAATCCGTGCTGGAAGCGTCCCCGGGGGCGGTAGTGCTTGCGCGTTCGGCACGCGACCCGCACCAGATGTTGCGCTACGGGCGCAACGCAGTGAGCACTCAGTTCCATCCCGAGTTCAGTGCCGAGGTGATGCGCGCCTACGTCCGCCGCAAACACACGGAAACCCGACACGGTGAGCTGCAGCGTTTGCAAGCGTATCGGGACGTGGGTGCCACGCCGGGCGCACGGCTCTTGCTGCAGCAGTTTGCGCGACGACATGGATGGTCAGGATAGTTACCGGCAACTTTTACGCTCGGCCAGTTCAGGGTGGTGACCCAAGCTCAGCCGCGCAGGCGGCGCGCAATCGAATCCCGTGATACGAGCGCAAACAACACGCCAAACAGGAACCCGCCAATGTGCGCCCACCAGACGTATGCGCCGTAACTCGGTCCCACGTAGCTGAACAAGAGTTGCAGCAGCACCCACAACCCGATCAGCAAAAACGCCGGGACGCGTACAAATTCCAGATACAAGCCCAATGGCAGCACCAGCCCCAGTCTGGCGCGGGGGAAAAGCGCGACATAGGTCCCCACCACGGCGGACACCGCCCCGCTGCTGCCAATAATCGGCAAGCGCACGCCCGCCAGCGACAGTGCGCCGATCAAGTTGGCCACGATGCCGCCGACGATGAACAGCAAGAGGAAACGCAGAGACCCCAGTGCGCGTTCCCCGGGCAAGCCGAAAATCACCAGAAACAGCAGATTGCTGAGTAGATGCAGCCACGTCACGTGGATGAAAAGGGCCGTGAACAGGCGTAACAACGCGGGGTCGACAAGTTGCGGCAGCAGCGGATCACCGGCCCGAAAGATATTGGCTGGCACCGTGCCCCACTGCCGCAATAGCGCCATGCGCTCCGGCGGCAGGGTCAGCGCAAGCATGACAAAGCACAGCACACACACGCTGACAATCAGCAATGTCGCCCAGTGCCAGCGCGCATGGCGGCGAGTTTCCACGTGTACGAACACCAGCAACTCCCGACCTGTCGCAACATGGCGCGCCGATGATCATAAGCGATAGGGCACGCGACCACCTGTGGATTTCAGTGGTAACTAGCATGCGTCTCCCACTGTCAGCTTTGAATGGGCAATTGCAGCTACCGCATACAAGGACGAACCACCATTTGCGCTGCCGGTTATTCGACGCGAAGTCGTTGGCAATCACGTTTGTTCAGGCGCGCAAGATAACCGGCGCTCACGGCGCCATGGCCTAGAGACAAGCGACTGGGCCACCGTGGGTCCCTTTCAAAGAAAGGCGTGCCTTCGATTCATGGCCCGTTGCGCATGGCGCAGTGGGCTCAGCGGGTCAAAGAAAAACCCGCACCGTTTCGGGTGCGGGTTGATCAGGATAAAGCCCCTGGCGGTGACCTACTCTTGCATGGCAAAGCCACACTACCATCGGCGCATGCGCGTTTCACTGCTGAGTT
>JBBSSI010000031.1:0-26475 GCA_038242205.1 Lysobacterales bacterium | reverse complement strand
TGCCCGCATTGCGTGATCCGCGACCTGTGCCGGTACAAGTTCAAGACGCCACCAGACTGAAGTGCGCCACGCGACAGCGTCGCTGTTATCTGCGCTGACTACCCTTACTTGCGTTACGCCGGACGCGTCGAAGTGGCCAAGAATCGATCAAACTGGTGCGCGAAGCCGCTCAAGCGCCACCGTGCGATCGACCATTTGTGCACCAACGTAGCCATGCGAACCGCAGGGATACAGGCCGGCCGCGGCAAACTCGCGCAGATACCACGCCGGCGCACGCGCCTTGAAACCCTGCTTGTCGCCAGCAACGTCATCTGCACGCGTAAACACCTCCAGCCACGCAATGCCCTCCAGCATGGCCGCAATGCCCGGCAATCCGGCGCGGACTTCCGCCGCCTCCAGGTAATGCAGCACGTCACTGCATATGATCAAGTCGAAACGCGGTTCCAGCCGCAACTGGGCCAGTTGGCCAAAGCGCGCCAGCCCGATCTGTCGCCGCCGACCGTATCGCCCCACCACGTACTCGCTCGCGTCCAGTCCGCGATAAGTAACGCGTGGTCGCAACGCGAGTAGTGGCGCGCGCCATGCCGCTTCGCCGCAGCCGACGTCGAGCACGTGGCGCAACGGCCGACCGAGGTAGTACTCCGCTTGCGCAACTGCCAGCGCTACCTTGCGGCGGAGCACGGCTGTGGCTCCGACAAGCTGATCGCCGTGGCGATACCAGTGGTCGAAATACGTGCGGTCATACTGCTTGCTCATGCGGCGGATTGCCTTGTCAGGGGAGCGCCGATGCTATCGCGCCGCGTTGCAGGATCACCACCCAACGTCACCTGGCGCATGCGTCGGTCTTGGCAGCATCGGGATTACACCCTTCGATTGCGAGGCAACAACATGGCCATCATGCGTTTTCGTTTGCTCGGCAGCCGCGCGGATGTGGATGATGTGATCGCCCGCATAAGCGGCCTCGACAACATCGAGCATGTGGAAGAACTGGGCGGCTTGATGCCGCCAATGCGCGACGACTCCAGCTCCAGCGACTCGATCAGCGACAACGAGGCAAACACGTACGTGGTCGAGGTGGATGCACCATCGGACGAAGCCGCCGATCTGGTGCGTGTGACCGCCGAAGCATGCGCGCATGCGCGCGACGCGGGGATCGAATTCGTCAACGACTTCTGAGTGTCGAATTCAGCGGGCGTGGCGGCCGCGAAGAGGCAGCGCGCGAGTCCAACTTGAGCTGGGCATGATCACAACACGGGCAAGTGGCGAGACAAATCCGTATAATCGGACAATTCGCCCTTCAAAAACCTGCGTGACTCCGGTCGCGCCGCTCGAGTTGACCCCATGCTTATTGAAAAACTGCGCAATATCGCCATCGTCGCCCACGTCGATCACGGTAAAACCACCCTCGTCGACTGTCTGCTGAAGCAGTCCGGCACGTTCTCCGCGCGCACCGTGCTGGCCGAGCGCGTGATGGATTCGAACGACCAGGAGAGGGAGCGCGGCATCACGATCCTGGCCAAGAACACGGCCATCGAATGGAACGGCAACCGCATCAACATCGTCGACACACCGGGCCATGCCGATTTTGGCGGCGAAGTCGAGCGCGTGCTGTCGATGGTCGATTCGGTCTTGATCCTGGTTGACGCGATGGACGGCCCGATGCCGCAGACGCGCTTCGTTACCCAGAAGGCTTTCGACATGGGTTTCAAGCCGATCGTGGTGATCAACAAGATCGACCGCCCCGGCGCGCGCCCGGACTGGGTTCTGGACCAGACCTTCGACCTGTTTGACCGCCTTGGCGCGACCAACGAACAGCTGGATTTCCCGGTGGTCTACACCTCGGCGCTGCACGGTTACGCCAGCCTGGACAGCAATGCGCGCGAGGGCGACATGACGCCACTGTACGAGTCGATCATGGCGCACGTGGCGCCACCGGACGCGCATCCGGAAGGTCCGTTCCAGATGCGCATCAGCCAGCTCGACTACAACAGCTATGTCGGCCTGATCGGCGTTGGCCGCGTGCAGCGCGGCACAGTGAAGACCAATCAGGCGGTGTCGATCGTTGACCGCCACGGCAAGAAGCGCACCGGCAAAGTGCTGCAGGTGCTTGGCTTCATGGGGCTTGAGCGCCGCGAAGTGCCCGAAGGCGAAGCCGGCGACATCATTGCGATTTCCGGCGTCGAGGGTCTGAGCATTTCCGACACCGTGTGCCAGATCGACGTGCCCGAAGCGCTCGAGCCGCTGACCGTGGACGAGCCAACCATCAGCATGACTTTCCAGGTCAACAATTCCCCGTTTGCCGGCAACAAGGATCGCAGCGGCGGCAAGTTCATCACCAGTCGCCAGCTGCGCGAGCGGCTGGAGCGCGAGATGCTGCACAACGTCGCGCTGAAGGTCGAGGAAGGTTCGGACCCGGACAAGTTCAAGGTGTCCGGCCGCGGCGAGTTGCACCTTTCGGTGCTGATCGAAAACATGCGTCGCGAGGGCTACGAGCTGGCCGTGTCGCGTCCGGAAGTGATCATCAAGGATATCGACGGCAAGCCGCACGAGCCGATCGAGCAGCTGGTGGTGGACGTCGAGGAGCAGCACCAGGGCGGCGTGATGGAACGCCTGGGCATGCGCAAGGGCCAGCTGAAGAACATGGAGTCCGACGGCAAGGGACGCGTGCGGCTGGACTATGAGATTCCGGCGCGCGGATTGATCGGATTCCAGGGCGAATTCCGCACCCTGACTCAGGGTTCGGGACTGCTGTTCCACGTGTTTGACCATTACGGCCCGAAGGCGGAAGGCTCGATTGCCAAGCGTTCGAACGGCGTCATGATCGCCAACGCTCCCGGCAACACTCCGGCCTACTCGCTCGGACCGCTGCAGGAACGCGGCAAGCTGTTTGCCGCCGAGGGCGACGAGATTTACGAGGGCCAGCTGGTCGGCATCCACGCCAAGGACAACGACCTGACGGTCAATGCGATCAAGCCCAAGCCGCTGACCAACATGCGCGCCTCGGGCAAGGACGACGCGATCCAGTTGAGCCCGGCGATCAAGTTTTCGCTGGAGCAGGCACTGGAGTTCATCGAGGACGATGAGCTCGTCGAAGTGACGCCGAAGGAGATTCGCCTGCGCAAGCGTCATCTGACCGAGAACGATCGCAAGCGCGCAAGTCGCGGTTGAGTCGCCGCTTCACCTGATCGAACGAAGGCCGCCGCACGGCGGCCTTCGTGTATTCCGTCCCGGCACGACCGCACGCACGTATCACGCTGCGCACGCTTCCAGTCACCGCAACAGCGCATTCGCCCGGTCGGTCGCACAGCAACGTGCGGATCAGGCTTTGCCACTGCGTACGCGCAAGCCGGGACGCTCGCGCGCAAGTGATCGCAACAGCGCAGCCAGCTTGTGCAGATCGTCGAGCCACGGCGAAGCATCGCGCCAGTACAGCGTGATCTCGCGGCCCGATGCCGGCCCCTTCAGGCTGGCCAGCGCCATATCCGGCATCGACGCCAGCCGCTCATGCGCGAGCGCCGGCACCAGCGCAAACCCGCCGCGCAAATTGACCAGCGCTGCCAGACTTTCCAGGCTCACGTCCTGCACCTGGCCATGCACGTCGCTGTCGGGCAACCCGTCCGCGTGGCTCTCCGCCATCAACATGGCGTCGGCCGGATCGAGTTGTGAAAGGGCGAGCGACTTGCGCCTGGCCAGCGGGTGATCGGAGCGCAACATGATTTCCCAAGGCTCGAAGAACAGCGGACAGGCGGCAAGCCCGCTGCTGGCCGCGGCACGTGGTGCCAGCGCAGCATCCAGCTCACCCTCGTGCAGCCGCCGCAGCAGGCTGCCGGTGCACGGCCTGCACCAGCGCCAGATCGCGCAGTGACACCGCTGCCAGCACTGTCGAAATCATCGAACGCTGCATGTCAGCAAACGCGGTTGCATGAAGCGGTCATCGGAACCATCCTGCAGGTGATGCATCAATGTGCACGCGAGTCTAATCGCGCGCACCGTCCGATCGACCAAATCAAGCCGTCTCGGCGCCTGGTGAACTTGCCGGCGTTCGCGGCGCATGGGCGTTTGGGCGATAATCCGTGTTTCGCTGGATCCATGCTGCCGGCTGCAAAGGTCTGCACATCCAGTCGCAAGTCCTGCCAGGAGCAACGCCATGAAAGACAGCTTTTCCGTCCGCGATACCCTCGAGGTCAACGGCAAGCACTACGCCTACGCCAGCCTGGCCAAGCTGGGCGAGCGCTTCGATCTGAAGCGGCTGCCGTACTCGATGAAGATCCTGCTGGAAAACCTGTTGCGGCACGAAGATGGCGTTGATGTCACCGCCAAGGAGATCGAGGCGGTTGCCACCTGGGATCCGAAGAAGGAGCCCGATACGGAGATCGCCTTCATGCCGGCCCGCGTGCTGCTGCAAGACTTCACTGGCGTTCCTTGCGTGGTGGATCTGGCCGCGATGCGCGACGCCATGAACGCGCTGGGTGGTGATCCAACCCTGATCAATCCACTGTCGCCAGCGGAACTGGTGATCGACCATTCAGTACAGGTTGACGTGTTCGGCAGCGAAGACGCGCTGGAGCGCAACGTCGATATCGAGTTCAAGCGCAACCAGGCGCGCTACAGCTTCCTGCGCTGGGGACAGAAAGCCTTCACCGATTTCAAGGTGGTACCACCGCGCACCGGCATCGTTCACCAGGTCAATCTGGAACACCTAGCCCGCGTCGTGATGGACACCGAAGTGGACGGCCAATTGTGGGCCTATCCAGACACGCTGTTTGGCACCGATTCGCACACCACCATGGTCAATGGCCTGGGCGTGCTGGGTTGGGGCGTCGGCGGCATCGAGGCGGAAGCAGCCATGCTCGGCCAGCCCTCTTCCATGCTGATTCCGCAGGTGGTCGGCCTCAAGCTGCTCGGCCGCTTGCCCGAAGGCGCGACTGCCACTGACCTGGTGCTGACGGTCACCGAGCTGCTGCGTCGACAAGGCGTGGTGGGCAAGTTCGTCGAGTTCTTCGGCCCCGGTCTCAAGCATTTGGCGCTGGCCGACCGTGCCACGCTGGGCAACATGTCGCCGGAGTACGGCGCCACCTGCGCGATCAGCCCGATCGACGCCGAATCATTGAAGTACCTGCGCCTGTCCGGTCGCAGCGACGAGCGCATCGCGCTGGTGGAAGCCTATGCGCGCGCCCAGGGACTGTGGCACGACGACGACACGCCGGCGGCCGAATACTCCGTGGCACTGGAGCTCGACCTGGCCAGCGTGAAGCCGTCCATGGCCGGCCCCAAGCGCCCGCAGGATCACGTGCTGCTGTCCGGCGTCAAGCAGAATTTTCGTGACAACCTCGGCGCCACCATCGTCAATCGCAACGGTGCCGAGGCGCGCTTTGCCAATGAAGGCGGTGCCACCGCCGTGGGCCACGCCGCCAGCATCGCGAGCCATCGCCAGCACGTGATACGCAACGGGCAGGAATTCGACATCGACGATGGCGCGGTGGTGATCGCCGCAATCACTTCGTGCACCAATACCTCCAACCCGGCGGTGATGCTGGCTGCCGGACTGCTGGCGAAGAAGGCGGCAGCCAAGGGGTTGAAGTCCAAGCCGTGGGTCAAGACGTCGCTGGCGCCCGGCTCCAAGGTGGTTACCGATTATCTGGAGAAGACCGGCCTGCTGAGCGAACTGGACAAGCTCGGTTTCTATCTGGTCGGCTACGGTTGCACCACCTGCATCGGCAACTCCGGACCACTGCCGGCGGAAGTCAGCGCCGCGGTTGACACCGGTGACCTTACCGTCGCTGCGGTGCTCTCGGGCAACCGCAACTTCGAAGGTCGCGTGCATGCCGAGGTCAAGATGAACTACCTCGCCTCGCCGCCGCTCGTGGTCGCCTACGCACTGGCCGGTTCGCTTGATATCGATCTGTCCACCGAGCCGCTCGGCCAGGGCAGCGACGGCAAGGACGTCTACCTGAAAGACATCTGGCCCTCGAACAAGGAAATCAGCGACCTGATGGCAGGCGCCGTCACCGCCGACATGTTCAAGAAGAACTACGCCGATGTGTTCAAGGGCGACGAGCGCTGGAGCGCGATCGCGTCCCCGGATGGCGATCTGTACGACTGGGATCCCGATTCCACCTATATCAAGAACCCACCCTACTTCGATGGCATGACGATGGACGTGCAGCCGGTGCAGGACGTCCACGATGCGCGTTGCATCGGCCTGTTCGGTGACTCCATCACCACCGATCACATATCGCCTGCCGGCGCGATCAAGAAGGACTCGCCTGCCGGGCGGTTCCTGATCGAGCGCGGCGTCAAGCCGCTGGACTTCAACTCCTACGGTTCGCGCCGCGGCAACGATGACGTGATGGTGCGCGGCACCTTCGCCAACATCCGCATCCGCAACCAGCTGCTGGATGGCGTGGAAGGCGGCTTCACCCGCCACATGCCCAGCGGCGAACAGATGTCCATCTACGACGCGGCGATGAAGTACAAGGCCGCTGGAACCCCGCTGGTGGTGATCGCGGGCAAGGAATACGGCACCGGCTCGTCGCGCGACTGGGCTGCCAAGGGCACCTTGCTGCTGGGCATCAAGGCAGTGATCGCCGAAAGCTTCGAGCGCATCCACCGCTCCAACCTGGTCGGCATGGGTGTGTTGCCGCTGCAGTTCCATGCTGACGAGAATGCCAAGACGCTGGGGCTGACCGGCACCGAAACCTTCGCCATTACCGGGCTGGACAACGGCAATGCGCATCACGCGACGGTCGTGGCCACGGCAGACGACGGCAGCAGCAAATCGTTCAAGGTGCACGTGATGTTGCTGACCCCGAAGGAGCGCGACTTTTTCCGCCACGGCGGCATCCTGCAGTACGTGCTGCGGCAGTTGGCCGCTCGCAAGGCGGCTTGACGCTCCAGTTGAACGTTGTTGACGAAAGCGCCCGGCCCGGCCCGCGGGGCGGGCGTTTTTCGTTTCGGCCAGCGGTCTGCGCTGCGGGCGGATCAGGACGCGTGGACCGACATGCGCGCCAACACGACTTTCCGGCCCGGTCCCACCGCGCACTCTTCGCTGATGACATTCGAGTCAGCGCGTTCGTCAAGCGAGTGAGTACCCGCGCTTGTCACCCTGCCTTTGCGGAAACCGTCAACGACCGCGAAACCGCGAGCACCATCGCTGCCTGCGAATCTGCCCGCTAGCTGCGATGTACGGCCAGCACCGTGATGTCATCAAACTGGGTCGCGCCATCGGTGTGCCGAAAGACGGCGGCCTCGATGGATGCGATGGATTCCGCCGCTGATGCCCCGGCGGTTGACAGCAGTGCCAGCAATCGCTCTTCGGTAAATGGGCTCGCAGCCCGATTGCGTGCATCGGTAACGCCATCGGTGTAGATGACCAGCGTCTCACCATGCTCGATGGACTGCCGCTCCACGCGGAACCGCAGCTCTGCCAGCATGCCCACCGCCGGGCCGGTGGCGCCAAGCCGAGTGCGTGCGCCAGCCTTCCCGCTGATGATCGGCGGTTCGTGACCGCCATTGATGTAGATCAACGCGCCGCTGGCCGGGTCGAGGATCGCGAAGAACAGCGTGGCAAACATGTTGGCGCTGCCGTGGGTACGGGCGATGTAGCCATTCACGTGGTCGACCAACTGGCGCAGCTGCTCGGCGGCATCATCGTCGAGGAAGCGCGCACGCTCGGCGAACGCGCGAATCAGACTGCGTACCAGCGCCATGAACAACGCCGCACCGACGCCCTTGTCGCAGACATCCGCCACGACCATGCCGATACGCAACCCGCCGTGCAGCGGAAAGGCGTCGTAGAAGTCTCCGCCGACGCGGCGGGCCGGAAGGAAACACGCTGCCATGTCCCAGCCCGCCACCTCGGGCAGTCGATCGGGCAGAAATCCGGCCTGGATATCACGGGCGATATCCATCTCCCGTTCCAGGCTTCGCGCATACCGTTGTTGGTTGTCGTGCAGCCGCTTTCTTGCCAGGCTGGCGTTCACCCGGGCACGCAGAATGTGCGGATTGAATGGTTTGGGCAGGAAGTCGTCGGCACCCAGTGAGATGCCCTTTACCATGTTGTCGGTGTCATCGAGCGCCGAAATCAGGATGACCGGGATACAGCGAAGCGCCTCATCCGCCTTCAGACGTTCCAGCACCTCATAGCCGGTCAAACCCGGCATCATGATGTCCAGCAAGACCAGATCGAAATCGTCGACGGCCAGTTTGGCGAGTGCATCGGAGCCATCGACCGCCAACGCCACCCGGTGGCCTTCGCGCTGCAGGCGGCGCGCGAGCAGATCGCGATTGACTTCATTGTCGTCCACTACCAAAACATGCGCCTCGCCCTCCGCTACGCGTGGGTGCGTGCGTCGCTCACCCCGGACGCCCGCGACGTGAGCAGCGTTCGCCGCGGGACAGAAAGGTGCGTCAGACATGATCCTCACTCAATACTTGGCGCAGGTGGTCCATGTCCTGTTCCATGGCACGCTCGCCGCACTCGATGACATGCGGGAATTGGTCAGTATCGAACAAGCGAATCTCCCGCCCGAATTCCGGCAGGATCGGAATGATCTCCGCATGATGCGCAAGATTGTGGAAGGCGTAATTGGCACGCAACAGGTTATTGGTATAAATCGAGTTGATCTGAAATGCGTAACGCATCGCCGAGCGAATCTTGCGCGGGTACGGGCTTTCAAATCCCATCGCCAGAATGATGTCGGCGCCTTCGCGGATAGCGACATCCACCGGCATTGGATCGGCCAGACAGCCGTCAAGCAACCAGCGTCCATCGATGCACCACGGCTTCCAGATGTACGGAATGGCCACGCTGGCGCGCACCGCATCGGCAACGGCGCCACTGCTCAGCACGACCTTCTGGCCATTGGCGACATCGGTCGCGACGATATGCAACGGCACGCTGGCTTCGGCGAACGTGCGATCACCGAACGGCTTGTGCAGCGCACGCCGCAGCGGCTCGTCGCTGAGCATGCCAAAGCTTCCCTTGAAGCCGAACAACCGCGGGAACATGGCGCTGAGCAGGGATCGCGTGTCGCGGCGACGTGTGATGTCAGGAGTCCACAATTCCCGGGTCAGCCGCTCACACGTGGCGACGTCGTAGCCCAGCGCCATGACTGCGGCGTACATGCTGCCGCCGCTGCACCCCACGAACATGTCGATCTTTATGCCCGCCCGCTCCAGCGCTTTCCACAGACCGAGTGCGGCGGCACATTTCACGCTGCCAGCGCCGATCACCAGTGCCAGTTTCTTTCGGGGTTTGCTGACTGGAACCATGCAGCGCTCTCCACTATCCGCACGAGAAATGACCGCCCGATGTCGCGCTGTCCGAACACACGGTCAAGCTGTCAAACCGTATAGCTGTTGACCGCCGATTCGACATCGTCATAAAACTTCATGATGCTGGTGAAGCCGCTCAGCTCCAGCACCTTCAGGACATGCGGGGTGACGTTGCTCAGGCGCAGGTCGCCGCCTTGCAGACGAGTCTCTTTCATGGTTCCCAGCAACGTGCGCAAACCGACACTGCTGGTGTAGTCGACACCCGCAAGATCAGCAACGAGACAAACGCTGCCGGACATCACACAAGCATGCAATTCGGCAGTCAGCATCGGTGCGGTCGTTCCGTCCACGCTGCCGGTAACGCAAATCACGGCAACTTGTTCACGCCGGTTTATTTCAATCTTCATGGATATTCGACTCTTGTTGCGAAGGATGCGCAGTCGGCAGCGATTTGATCAATGTTAAAAGGTTTCCACCGTGCTCGCGTGGCTCCCATTCAATCGCGTCCACTGCCTGCCGCGCGAAATGCCAGCCCCAGCCTCCGACCTCGCGCTCCTCCAGCAGAACATCCAGTTCTGGCGCGGCAACGGTGGCGGGATCGAACTGTGGCGCGATATCGGCGAAGCTGATCCGGACTTGTCCAGGCTGTGCATCAATGCGGACGGTGATGGGCCCGGTTCCGTCCGGATACCCGTAATCCAGAATATTGGTGAACACTTCCTCGACCGCCAGACGAAGCGAGAACAGCGTGTCGTCATCGGCACCGACTTGACGACAAGCGTCCTCCACCACGCTCGCCAGTGCAGGGAGATCGCGCATGCACGACGCGTTGAACGTGACGCCACCCGCGGCCGGTGGCGACCTCGTCACCGCGGCGTACCCTCCGGATTGGTCAGAGCCAGCAACGCTTCCATCTTGCCGACCAGTCGGTGGATGTCCACTGGCTTGGTATCAAAGTCATCACAGCCTGCGGCTAGTGCACGTTCTCGATCCTCGACCATGGCGTGTGCGGTCAATGCGATCACCGGAATCAAGCACGTCTGCGCATCGGCCTTCAATCGACGCGTAGCTTCCCAACCGTCGATGACAGGAAGGCTCATGTCCATCAGCACCAACTGCGGCTCGGCGCTGACAGCCAGGTCCAGCGCCGCCTGACCGTCCACCGCGGTGACGACGGTGTAACCACGACGCGACAATCGGCGCGAAAGCATGTCGCGGTTCATCTCGTTGTCTTCCACCAGGAGGATCGTCATGGTCACGGGGACTGCCACGGCGCTTGCAACGCGCGCCGAACTTCCCGCTCCAATTGATCCCCGGTGTAGCTGCCTTTCTGGATTACCTTGTGCGCGTACCCGGCAAGCAGCTTGTGCTCCTCGCGCGTCAGCTCCTTGGCGGTGAGTACCACCACCGGCAACGCGACATCGAGCAACCTTCGATCATCGAGCGCAGCGAGGAACGCGAAGCCACCCATTTCCGGCATCATCAAGTCCAGCAATACCAGCGACGGCCTGGCTTCATCCACGCGCACCAGGCCCTCGACGCCGTTCGCGGCCTCCACCACCTTCCAACCCTGGCGCTCCAGCATGCGACGCAGCATGCTGCGGGTGGTCGTGTCGTCATCGATCACCAGGATCGGGCGCTCGGAGCTGAGGCCGAGATATCTTTCCACGGTGAGCAGCAGGCTGTCACGCTCCACCGGTTTGACCAGGTAGTCGGCCGCACCGACGGCGAAACCGAGCGTCTTCTCGCGCGTGACAGAGATCATCACCACGGGTATGTCCGCCAGCGTGGGATCCGCCTTCAATTCCGACAACACTGTCCAGCCGTCCGCGCTCGGCATCAGGACGTCCAGCAGGATCAGATCCGGATGCAGTTCGCGCGCCAGCCGCAGCCCCTCTTCGCCATCGGCCGCAGTCACTGTATGAAAGCCCTCGCCGGACAACATGCGGCCCATCAGATCACCACTGGCGGGGTCATCGTCCACGATGAGAATCGTGCCGGCCGCTGCCGCCCGTGCAGACGTCGCAAGCGAGCCATTCCCCGTAGGCATGTCAGACAGCTTTTCGCGCGGCGCCCTGACGTTCGCGGGTACGCACACCGTGAATGTGGTGCCTTGGCCCGGCACGCTCTCCAGCCGGATGCTGCCGCCGAGCAACTCGGAAAATCGACGACTGAGGGCCAGGCCAAGACCCGTGCCGCCATACTTGCCGCGGGTTGACGCATCGGCCTGTGCAAACGGTTCGAACAGTTTTTCCTGCTGTGCGGGAGTGATACCAATACCGGTGTCCTGAACCGAGAACACCAGCCATGCGCGCGACCCCACGGACTCGCGTCGGGCACGCAGGTAGATGGTGCCGTTTTCCGTGAACTTGCTCGCGTTGCCCAGCAGGTTGATCAGGATCTGCCGCAGCTTGGTGACATCGGTGTTCATGCTGCCTAGATCAACGGCATCCAGGATCAGCTGGTTGCCTTGCTTGCGCACGAGCGGCTCGGTGGTGTCGATCACCCCAGCGAGCAGCGCACTCACTGGCAACTTCTCCAGGCTCAACTCCATCTTGCCCGCCTCGACCTTGGACAGATCGAGCACATCGTTGATCAGGCCCAATAGATGTTTGCCGGCGACATGGATTTTTTCGAGATCCGGGATCAAGTCGACGTGGCCATTGTCCGCAGCCTCCTCGGCCAGCAGCTCGCTGTAGCCGATGATCGCGTTCAATGGCGTGCGCAGTTCGTGGCTCATGTTGGCCAGATAGATACTCTTGGACTGATTGGCCGTATCGGCGGCTTCCCTGGCCTGTTTCAGCTCAGCGCTTTGCTCCTCGAGCGTCACCTTCTGCGCCAACAGCATTTTGCGACCCGCGACGAATCGCGTGCTCTGGATATACGCATGCGAAGCGAACAGCCAGCCGAGGAGAAAAATGCCGGCAATGCTGGCCACGGTGGTCAACGGCGGCGATGCCAGCTGCACCCTGAAACCAGTGAGCAGGCCAACGCCGATGCCTCCGATCACGACGCATATCAACGCCTTGACGAAAAGCCGGGTTCCGCCCACGCCGAGGTTGGAATAGCCGATTGACGAGATCAGCATGACACTCGGCCAGAGGCTCATGTACATGGCGGACACCCACGCGCCTATCAGCACGGAATCCACCATCATGTTGCGATGCTCTGCCCGTTTTCCATTGGCGCCAAGCGCCGAAAAATAGGCTATTTGAGGCCATGCAAACGCATGCATCAACAACAGTCCGACGAGCAAAGGAGTGGCGCGCCCGGTGCTCACGAGCAACGAAAAAATGATCGAGCACCCGAACGGCGAGAAGACCATCCGCACGCGATAATCGAGTCGGACGATGGGGTGGACGAAGTGAGCGGACGTCGATGCCTGGGTGGCGCGAGGCGTACCCGCCGTGAGTGACAACACATTACGCCGCACGTAGCACCTGCCTTTCTGCCAAAAGAGCCACGCGAGATGATCACGCTGTCAACGTTCGATCCTAGTTTTTGCGGCTGACCTTCGCAAGGCCAGTGGCGATAAATCGACAGTCGCGTTTTTCAACCGACGAGCCGGGCGCTGAATCTGGTCTGGACGCTGTCCGCCCATTTCGCCGGACGTGAGCGTGGTGCACGGTGTCTGGCGAGCGGATCATCTGGATATTGCCTGCCGGCGATGCTCTCCAGAATTTTGAAAAAAGTGCATTGGCGACCACGCGAACGCCTACAGCGCGTGCTTCCAGTTGGCCGAGTAACAGCGCCACTCGCCATCGCCTTTGCGCCACGCCGACTCGACCTGATACAGGCCCATTTGATCGGGCAACAGGCGACTGCTGCGGGTCAACGTGATGGTAAACGTGGCAACCATCCGCTGGCGACGACGCTCGATGGAAATGGGTCCGGTGGTCACCCCGATGCGTTCGCCGCGCAACGCGGTGATCCGCACCAGGTTGGCCAGCGTACGGCGATCCAGCTCGCCACCGTTGCCATCGAAGTCCTCGCTGAGCAGAGCCACCACACCGCCAGTCTTGCCTGCCTCAGCCGCCTCGGCAACGGCTGCGATCGCGGCGCGTATCTGCGCATCATCCGATGTGTGGCGACAGCCGCCCAGAGACAGCAGCGCCAGCGACGCCAGCACGGCGCGCAAACCAGCTTGCCAAAGCTTCATCGTTGCAATCTCCGCTGCCTTGCCGCTATGCGCGAGCGTATGTTCCAATGCCATGTACAAGCATGCAGCCCGATGCGCAACGGCGCCAGCGGCTGTTGCCTTTCGCCGAATGCAACGGGGGCTTCTGCAATGACCATTGATCGTCCGTGGTTGAACCACTATCCGACGGGCGTCCCGGCACAGATCGATATCACCCAGTACGCATCGGTGCCGGCGGTGCTGGAGGAAGCCTTCGAACGCTTCCGCGATCATCCGGCGTTTGCCAATTTCGGTCGCAAGCTCACTTACGGCGAGATCGACGCCTTGAGCCTGCAGTTTGCCGGCTACCTGACCGGCGTGCTCAAGCTGGGCAAGGGTGACCGCATCGCGATCATGATGCCCAACGTGCTGCAGTATCCGATCGCGCTGTTTGGTGCGTTGCGCGCCGGACTGGTGGTGGTGAACACCAATCCGCTGTACACGGCGCGCGAGTTGCAGCACCAATTGCACGACGCCGGTGTCAGCGCGATCGTGGTGCTGGACAATTTTGCCGCCACCTTGCAGCAGGTGCTGATCGACACCCCGGTGCGCCACATCGTGACCAGCGGACTCGGCGACATGCTCGGTTTTCCCAAGGGCATGCTGATCAATTTCGCGCTCAAACACATCAAGAAAATGGTGCCGCCGTTCCAGCTTCCGCAAGCAGTGCGTTTTCGAGATGCGCTCACCCGCGGTGCGGCGCACAAGGTTCCGGCGGTATCGCTCAGCCGTGACGATGTCGCGTTCTTGCAGTACACCGGCGGCACCACCGGCGTGGCCAAGGGTGCCATGCTCACGCACGGCAACATGATCGCGAACATGCTGCAAGCCAGCGCTTGGATCGGCACCGAGCTGATCAAGCCGGGCGAAGAAGTAATCATCACGGCGCTGCCGCTGTATCACATCTTTTCGCTCACCGCGAACGGCTTTGTTTTCGCGCGCCTGGGCGGACTCAACTGGTTGATCACCAACCCGCGCGACATGCCCGCTTTCGTCAAGGAATTGAAGCAGTCAGGCTTCACCGCCATCACCGGCGTCAACACGCTGTTCAACGGCTTGCTCAACACGCCGGGGTTTGCCGAGCTCGATTTTTCGCGCCTGCACATGTCGCTCGGCGGCGGCATGGCGGTGCAGCGCAAAGTGGCCGAACGCTGGAAAGAGACCACCGGTTGCACCCTGGCTGAAGCTTATGGCCTGACCGAAACCTCGCCCGCGGTATGCATCAATCGGCTGGATTTGAAGGAATACAACGGCTCAATCGGCCTGCCGGTGCCGTCCACCGACGTGGCGATCTGGTCGGAAGACAATCAACCGCTGCCAGTGGGCGAAATTGGCGAGCTGATGGTGCGCGGTCCGCAGGTAATGCTGGGCTACTGGCAACTGCCCGAAGAGACCGCCAAAGTGCTCACCGCCGACGGTTGGCTGCATACCGGTGACATCGCCAGGATGGACGCGGACGGCTACTTCTACATTGTCGACCGCAAGAAGGACATGATCCTGGTGTCCGGCTTCAACGTGTATCCAAACGAAGTCGAAGACGCCGTGATGGAGCACCCGGACGTGATGGAAGTGGCTGCCGTCGGCGTGCCGGACGAGCACTCCGGCGAGGTGGTGAAGTTGTTCGTGGTGCGCAAGAACCCCGGTTTGACCGAAGAAGCGCTCAAGCAGTTCTGTCGCGACAAGCTGACCGGTTACAAACGACCCAAGTACATCGAGTTCCGCGACAGTCTGCCCAAGAGCAACGTCGGCAAGATCCTCCGGCGCACCTTGCGCGATGAGGCCAGGGCGGACGCTTGAGCGTTTGCGCCCAAGCCGGGCTGCTCAATCGTCCCAGTATTCGAGAATGTCGGCGTAGCCGCCAAGCAGGTTCCACAAAGGCACCTGCTTGTCCTCGGGAATGTTGCGGTAGCTGAAGCCGATGTGAGTGTCAGAGACGCGCGCCACCGCGGCGGCAAGGTGGATGTGCAGGTCCTGGCCGAAGATCATGTCCAGAATCCAGGTTTGCCCCGGCTCGCCTTTCCAGCCCAGCGGACGGGCCAGCATCGCGCCGGTGGCCGAGATATCAGCCAGCTCGGTCGGATGGGACGCCCCGCCGCGACTCATCAGCACGGTAGTTTCAATCTGCATTCGCGCCGGGCGCAAGCGCTGCGCGTCGTGCACATCATGTTCATTGGTATCGCTAGTCATCGTCATTCCGATCATGGCGCACAGCCTTGAATTCAACGCTTCTCGTGCAGCAAGCCGTCCATTCTAAGGGCGGGACTACCGGCGCGGCGACTCCATGCCGCTGGAGGCCTCGCCGCAGCCCACTCTGCAATGCAGTGGGCTGCAAAGTGAGCAAAGCAACCAGCATGCCAATCCATTCCGGCCACCGCGCCATGCCGGCGCAGCGTGCCGCGCGACCGTCGTGTCCGGTCCATAACGCACGTGCTTGCCGCGATACACACCAGCCGTTGGCCGTAGCCGTGCTGTGCGTGCCGAGCCGCTGGCTGCTGTCCACGCTTGGCCGTGGTGCGCTGTCGTCGCTCGACCCCTGTCACTGCCCGCGTTACAGATCGGACGCACCGGGTCACATGCGGACCTGCGCAAGCGCCGATCGACGGCGTCCAACGGTCGTCACATCCAGACTGGCCGACGACGCCAATACACCGCGCGATACACCGAGGTGTCGTACCGCTCACGCAAGACCGCGGCTGGACTTGCCCGCAAGCAGCCGCTAATCTAGTCTCCATGCGTGGCGCCGTGCCTGGCACCGCCGACACGACGGGCAGATCAGCCCGCACACGCACTTCGTAACAGAGCCTGCAACCGATGATGTCGGTGACGTGTCATGCCGGACACGGATGACACACCAGGGTTGCACATCAAGTGGGCACGCGACGCACAGCCGGCCAGACTGCGTGGAGCGACTTGGGCAGGCAGTTGCAAGTCCGCCGACCGCTGCGGCCAGGATCGTCTTTGTAACCGCAATATCGTGTACGTCACGACGCATGGCCGCCAGCAGACTGGCTGCTTGCAAACGGCATGACGTCAAACCGAGTTGAAGCACTGCGCCGCCATGGCGGCACACCGACATGCATTGATGAGTACAGACCCAGCACAGCTGCCGATCCCTGCCGCCGACCCGCCGGTGAGTTTCGCGCCGGTTCCGCAACAACAGGAAATGCCGCTGGCGATCGTGCGCGGGCAGCCGTTGTTGCAGATGCCGCAGGATCTGTACATTCCGCCGGACGCGCTGGAAGTCATCCTGGAATCGTTCGAGGGTCCGCTGGACCTGCTGCTGTACCTGATTCGCCGTCAGAACCTGGACATCCTGGACATCCCGGTAGCGGAAATCACCCGCCAGTACATGGCCTACATCGATCTGATGCACGACGTCATGCGGCTGGAGTTGGCCGCCGAATACCTGCTGATGGCCGCGATCCTGGCCGAAATCAAATCACGCCTACTGTTGCCGCGGCCGCCGCTGGAAGAGGGACTGGAGGATGATCCGCGTGCCGAACTGGTGCGTCGGCTGCAGGAATACGAGCGCTTCAAGCGCGCGGCCGAAGCCATCGAGGCGATGCCGCGACTGGAGCGCGACACCGTGGTGGTGCATGCCGACCCCGGCGAGCGCAACGTGGTGCGCTTGCCGCCGCCGCTGGAGCTGACTGAACTGCTGCTGGCGTTGAAAGACGTACTGCATCGCGCCGAACTGTTCGGGCACCACGCGGTAAAGCGCGAGGCACTCAGCGTGCGGCAACGGATGGGCGAATTGCTGAGTCGGCTGCAGTCGGTGGCGTTCCAGCGCTTCGACAGTCTGTTTGACGTTAGCGAAGGGCGACTGGGCATCGTGGTGACGTTCCTGGCGATGCTCGAACTGGCAAAGGAAATGCTGGTGGAGATCGTGCAGGAGGTGCCATTGGGCCCAATCTACCTGCGCGCCAAGGCCAGCCTTGGCGAGGAGCCGGCCGATGAGGATCGACGCGACGAACCACAGCTTGACCCTTACACAGACGCAGACGCAGACGCGACTACCGCGTGACTGCTTCAACTCAGACCAAGACCGCATCGAGCCCATGCAGATCGAGCAACTGAAAGCCATTATCGAGGCGGCGCTGCTGGCGTCCACCCACCCGCTCAACGCACAGCAACTGGGCGAACTGTTTGTCGATGCCGACGAGGTCGCGCGAGGCCAGGTGGCGCAGGCGCTGGAAGCGCTCGGCGAAGATTGCGCCGGCCGCGGCGTGGAGCTGCAGGAGGTCGCTTCGGGATTTCGCTACCAGGTGCGGCAGGAGTTTCAGCCGTGGATCGGGCGCATGTGGACCGAGCGGCCCAGCCGCTATTCGCGTGCGCTGCTGGAGACGCTGGCGCTGATCGCCTATCGCCAGCCGATCACCCGTCCGGAGATCGAGCAGATTCGCGGCGTGGTGGTGTCCTCCAGCATCATCAAGACGATGGAAGAGCGCGAATGGATTCGCGTGGTCGGCTACCGCGATGTGCCCGGCAAGCCGGCGCTGTTCGGCACCACCCGCGCTTTTCTCGATTACTTCAACCTGCGTTCGCTCGACCAGCTGCCGCCGTTGTCGGCGATCCGGGACATGGAAGATCCGCAACTGCAACTGGAACAGGACAACATGCCGGTCTACATCGCGCGTGACCTGCCGCTGGATCCAGACGCTGAATCCGCTTTACCCGACGAGGCTGACGCCGATATCGCAGCCGACCAGGCAGCCTTTGCGGCGATCGCCCCGACCACTCCGGCTGATGCGAACGCACCCACGCCGGAGCCAACCCACACCACTGCCGACGAGGCAGCAACCCCTGCGACGACCGTCGAATCCGACGCCGTCAAGTCAGATACCGAGGAGTACCGCGCATGACTGCGCCGCAAAAAACTGTTTTATCCCTGAAGCGTGACGGCGCCGCGAGCGACGCCCCGACATTGGAAGAGCGCCTGCACAAGGTGCTCGCCAACGCAGGGCTGGGCTCGCGCCGCATGCTGGAGCAACGCATCCAGTCCGGTGAGGTCGAGCTCAACGGCAAGCCGGCCGAGATTGGTACCAGCGTGCGCGCGGGCGATCGCGTGGTGATGGACGGCAAGCAGTTCGTCGTCGCCACGGACAGCCGCGACGACACCGAGATGCTGGTCTATCACAAGCCCGAAGGCGTGCTAACCACCCGTGACGACCCCGAAGGCCGCCCGACCGTGTTCGAGCAGCTGCCGCAATTGCAAGGCGCGCGCTGGGTCGCGGTTGGACGGCTGGATATCAACACCACCGGCTTGCTGCTGCTGACCACCGATGGCGAACTTGCCAACGCGCTGATGCATCCCAGCAACGGTCTGGAGCGCGAGTACCTGTGCCGCGTGCATGGCGAAGTGCCGGACGAAGTGCTTGAGCAGCTCAAGGCTGGAGTGGAACTGGAAGACGGCGTGGCACGCTTCGACAAGATCGCGGTGATCAGTCGTGGCGGCAGCCACAGTTGGTTCCGCGTGGTGATTCGCGAAGGCCGCAACCGCGAAGTGCGTCGCCTGTGGGATTCGCAAGGCTTCCTGGTCAGCCGCCTCAAGCGAATCCGTTACGGCGCCATCGAGCTTCCCCGCACGCTGCGGCGCGGTGCGAGCGAGGCGCTTGATCCAACCGCGATTCGGCAGCTGCGCGAAGCCACTGGACTGGGCATCCCGCAACCGGTGCTGACGCTCAGCCCGGTGCTGCACCAGCGCCGCGCCACGCGTGGGGTCACCGAATATCGTCCCGAGAACCGCAGTGGTACCGCGTGGACGGGAGCGCAGGATGAAGGCCGCGAGTTGCGTGCATACGACCGCATTCGCGAGGAACCAGCGCGGGGTCGCAAACGCGTGACTCGCCCACCCGGTCGCGAAGTGGATGGCAACGTGGCACATCCGGGCCCGGGCCAGCGCAGCGGCGGTCGTGGCCGGCGCGTGGCACCAGGTCAGGAGTTGCCATCCGTGCGGACCTGGTTCGCCGGCGAGAGTCGCGACGGCAGTCGTCCGTCAGGTCCGTCAGGGCCGCGTGGCCCCGGCGCCCCGGGTGGACAGGGCAAGCGGCGGCCTGGCGGCAAACCGTTCGGGACACGCCCCGGCGCCCCTAACGCGAATAGCTCGCCGTACGGCAATTCCGGCCACGCAGCGCACGGCAACCAGGCCGATGGCAACCGTGCTCCGGGCAACTGGCCGGCGCCAGGCGGCAACACCAGTCAGGGCCAGAGCCAAGGCAACCGATCGCGAGGCAATCAGGCGGCGGGCGCGGGGCGTCCAGGCCCGGGTGGACGGCCGCAAGGCAACCGGCCGCAAGGTCCAGGTCGCCCCGCAGGTCCGGGCGGCAATCGTCGCCCGCAGGGTCATGGCGCTCCGGGCGGCGGACGACCGCCAGGCCGCGGCGGCAATCGTTCGGGCAACCGTTGAGTCAATCGCGCGTCACGCAGGAGTGAGCCGTGATCCGCATCTATCACAACAATCGCTGTTCAAAATCACGCGCGACGCTGGCGCTACTCGAACAGCGCAGCGAGTCCGTCGAGGTCATCAACTACCTGGACAACCCGCCCTCGCCGAGCGAGCTGGCGGTGCTGTTGCAGCAGTTGGGGATGAGCGCGCGACAGTTGTTGCGTACTGGCGAAGCCGAATATCAGACGCTGCATCTGGACGACCCGTCGCTCGACGACGACGCCCTGATTGCCGCCATGGTTGCCCATCCGAAACTGATCGAGCGACCGATCGTGATCGCCAACGGCAAGGCGGCCATCGGGCGTCCGCCTGAATCGGTGCTCTCGATACTCTGAGCGACAAGCGCGGCTGGATTCAGTCGTTGCCGAGTTCGAAATCATCCGCATCCATCCATGCGGGAAAGCGCTCGCGATGGGCCAGCAATGGCTCGGGATGCAGGGTGAGGCGAACAACTTGTTCCTGCGCACCGCACTCCACCAGTGGCGCACCCAGCGGATCGATCACCGCGCTGTCGCCGGCGTAGGCCAGCTCGTTGCCGTCCACGCCAACGCGATTCACGCCGATGACGTAGGCCAGATTCTCGATCGCCCGTGCCCGCAGCAGCGTGCGCCAGGCCTGCCGGCGCGCTTGCGGCCAGTTGGCCACGAACAAGGCCAGGTCATAGTCCATGCCGGCACCCGCAGCCGCAACGCGGCGATTGCGCAGCCACACGGGAAAGCGCAGGTCGTAGCAGACCTGCGGCAAGACGCGCCAGCCGTTGAGTTCCACCACCAATCGCTCGCTGCCGCCGCCGTAGCGCGTGTGCTCGCCGGCCATGCGAAACAGGTGGCGCTTGTCGTACTGCGCAAAGCTTCCGTCCGGGCGCATCCAAAGCAAGCGGTTGAACACCTTGTCTTGCTCGCGGATGGCCAGGCTGCCGCAAATTACCGCGTTCATTTCCATCGCCAGAGTGCGCAACCAGGCCACGCCCTCGCCTTCCATTGCCTCGGCAGTGGCTTGGGTGTCGTTGCTGAAACCAGACAGGAAAGTTTCCGGCAGCACAATCAAGTCCGTTCCAGCGAGCGAGCGCACCAGTGCGCCGTAGTACTGCCGATTGGCGGCGGAGTCGTGCCAGCGGGTGGCGCCCTGCACCAGCGCCACGCGCAGCGCTTGCATCGACTTGCCTTCGGTCACAGCTGACACAGTCGCTCGGCGGCCGCCTCCATGGTGGCGTCGCTCTTGGCAAAGCACAGTCGCAACAACCGCGCGGATGGCGGCACAGCACAGAACGGACTGATCGGAATTGCTGCGACGCCCCCTTCGCCCACCAGCCAGCGACTGAACGCAAGGTCATCCTCGTCGCTGATCGCCGAGTAGTCGACCAGTTGGAAATAGCCTCCGGCGACGCCCAGCAACTGCAACCTCGAGGGTCGAAGCAAAGCCTGAAAGCGGTCGCGCTTGGCCTCATAGAACGCCGACAGTTGCAGATAATGCTGCGGGTCGCTGGCCAGATAATCGGCCAACGCGGCCTGCGCCGGATGAAAGGTGCAGAACGTCACGTATTGGTGCACCTTGCGGAATTCGGCCGACAAAGCCGCTGGCGCCACCGCGTAACCCACCTTCCACCCGGTGCAGTGAAAGGTCTTGCCGAAGGAAGACACCACGATGCTGCGAGCCGCCAGTTCCGGATGCCGCAGCACGCTTTCGTGGCGGGCGCCGTCGTAAACGATGTGCTCGTACACCTCATCTGACAACACCACGATGTCGGTATCGCGCACGACCGCCGCCAATTCGTCCAGATCGGCAGCGGACAACACCGCGCCGGAAGGATTGTGCGGACTGTTGATCAGGATCATCCGGGTTTTCGGATTGATCGCGTCACGAACGCGCTGCCAGTCGATGGCGAAGCTCGGAACATCCAGCGGGATATGCACGGCACGCGCGCCTTGCAGGTCGATCGCCGGCTCGTAACAGTCGTAGGCCGGGTCGAACACGATCACTTCCTCGCCGGCTCGAACGATCGCCGCAATGGCGCAGAAGATCGCTTCGGTGGCGCCGGAGGTGACCGTAATATCGCTGTCCACATCGGGCTTGCAGCCATACAACCGCTCGGTCTTCAGCGCGATCTGCTCGCGCAACGCCGCCGTGCCGTGCATTGGCGCGTACTGGTTGCGGCCATCATTCATGGCCCGGGTCAGCGCGTCGCGCAAGCCTTGCGGCGGTTCAAAGTCAGGGAAGCCCTGACCCAGGTTGACTGCCTGGTGCTGCGCCGCCAGCTGACTCATCACGCTGAAAATGGTCGTGCCGACTTTCGGTAGCTTGCTGGTTATGTTCATCATTCAGCCGTATGGATGCCTGAAACCGGGCGGACGATCAGCGTAGTACATCGATTGGCGCGAGCAAAACGTGTGCCCTGCATACGCGCGGCGAAAACAAGTCCAGGCTTCGCCGTTGACATGGCCGCGCCGCTCCGACTCTTCGCTACGGCGTTTGGCTCACGGACGGCATGTGTCCGAACGCACTGGTGACGGGGGTTCAAGCTGCATGTCCCGGAACAGCGTGCGCGGGCCAGTCGCCACCCATGTCGACATGACGAACCTCCAGCTACTGATCTACGCGCAACGTAAAGGCCGACGGACGGGTCCGGCCCGCACTTGCCGCGACTGGAAAAGCCAGTGGCAAATGGACACACTGGCCGCTGGTCCACCCCGGGATACCTCATGAAGCCTTTTCTGCGTCCAGGCGTGTTTGCATTGGCGCTATTGCTGTTGCCAACGGCTCAATCGGCTGACCTGCTGGTCAGCAATGTCAACGGCTATACGCTGGACAGCCACGGCAAGCTGCAACAGTTTCAGGCATTGCTGGTTGAGCATGGCAAGGTCGTTGCCACCGGCACGACGGCCGAGTTGACCAAGCGCGCCGACGGCGCCAAGGTCATCGACGGACAAGGGCAGACCCTGCTGCCGGGCCTGATCGACGCGCATGGTCACGTGCTTGAACTGGGCTACGCGCACAACAGCGTTGATCTAAGTACCACCACCTCACTGGATGAAGCCCTGGCCAAGGTGAAGGTCTACGCCGCTGCCCACCCTGATGCGAAGTGGATACGCGGTGGCGGCTGGAACCAGGAAATCTGGAAGCTGGGGCGCTTTCCGACGGCGAAGGAACTGGATGCCGCGGTGCCTGACCGGCCGGTATGGTTGAGCCGCGTCGATGGTCACGCGTCATGGGCGAACTCCGCGGCGATCAAACTGGCGCGTGTCAGCAAAGCGACCAAGGACCCCAGCGGCGGTCGCATCGAGCGCGACGCCAGTGGCAACCCAACCGGCGTTTTCGTCGATGGTGCTGCCAGTCTGGTCGACGCCGTCGTGCCCGCCTTGACCATGCACGATCGGATCGCCGCGCTGGACACCGCGCTGGCCGAAATGGCCAGCGTCGGCCTTACCGGGGTCAGTGATGCCGGCATCGATCTTCAAAACTATCAGCTGTATCGGCAATACGCCGACGCGCACAAGTTGACCGCGCGCATCTACGCGATGATCCGCGACACCGGCCACTCGTTCGACGCGATCAGCAAGGACGGCCCGCTGATCGGCTACGGCAATGACTTCCTCACCGTGCGCGCGGTGAAGTTGTTTGCCGACGGCGCGCTCGGCAGTCGTGGCGCAGCCATGCTCGGGCCCTACTCCGACGACCCCAAGAACAGCGGCCTGCTCTTCATGCAGCCGTCAACGATGACCGCGAAGATCGAGAAGGCCTTCGGCAAGGGCTATCAGGTAGGCATCCATGCGATTGGCGACCGCGCCAACCGCGAAGTGCTGGACAGCTATGCAGCCGCATACAAGACGCATCCTGAAGCGATGGCCTTTCGCAATCGGGTCGAACATGCGCAGATCGTCTCGCTGCAGGACATCCCGCGTTTCGTCCCACTGCAGCTGATCGCCTCGATGCAGCCAACTCACGCCACTTCCGACATGAACATGGCCGAGGATCGTGTCGGGCACGAGCGGATCAAGGGTGCCTATGCATGGCAAACCTTCCTCAAGCAAGGCACCGTGGTTGCCGCCGGCTCGGACTTTCCGGTGGAATCACCCAATCCGTTCTACGGGTTGTATTCCGCGGTCACTCGCATGAATCACCGCGGTCAGCCGCCGGGCGGCTGGTACCCGCAGCAGGACCTCACGCTTGCCGAAGCCCTGCGTGCGTTCACTCTCGACGCGGCGTATGCCGAACATGCGGAGAAAACACTGGGCACGCTGGAACCAGGCAAGTGGGCCGACTTCATCCTGGTCGACCACGACGTGATGAGAGATCCGTCCAGCAAGATCTGGAATACCAAGGTGCTGCAGACCTGGGTCGGCGGTAAACAGGTGTACGTCGCCAAGGACTGATGACCGGCCGGGCATCCGAAAAGGGGCCGGCGATCACGTCGGCTTTTTTTTCATGTCGATCAGATCGTCGAGGTCTTGCCGCCATCCATCGGGATGATCGCGCCGGTGACATAACTGGCCCGCGCCGAAGCCAGAAACACCGCGACGTCGGCAATTTCGCACGGCTCGGCCATGCGCCCCAGCGGAATCCCGGCCAGTTGGCTGGCCAGCACTTCTTCGCGCGTCTTTCCGCTGGCGCGTACCGCAGCATCCAGCCTTTGATCGACGCGGCCGGTGCGGGTAACGCCCGGATTGATCGCATTCACGCGTACGCCCCTGCCGGCGTAGGCGTTTGCATAGCCCACCGTGGCCAGCATCAGCGCGGCGTTCGCCGAACCGCCACCGATATGCTGCGGATTGGCCTGTCGACCGCCCTGCCCGATCACGTTGACGATGCTGCCGGCGCCGCGTACGCCCATCGCACGAATCACTGGATCGATTGCATGCATGTAGCTGAAGTACTTCGCCTGCATCGCCGACAGCACGGCGGCCGCATCGAGTTCGTCTGGTGGCGCGCGGCGCGCAGCCCCGGCGCAGTTGACCAACACGTCGATCGGACCGTGATCGTTGCCGACCCGTTCCATCACCCGCTGCGCGGCAACGCTGTCTTTCAGGTCCGCCGAATGCACCGCCATGGCCAGACCCAGCGATGCCAGATGCTCCTGCGCGGCACGCAAATTCGCCGGGTCACGAGAAATGCCGACCACCTGTGCTCCTTCGCGCGCAAAGGCGATCGCGCACGCCAGGCCAATTCCCTTGCTGGCGCCGCTGATAACCACAGTCCGATTACCCAGTTCAAGATCCACATTCACCTCCTTAATCCGTGGCACACATTGAAACATGCAGCCAGCGCCCTGACCGCCATGAGCGCGCAACTACGGCGCAGTGCCTGGTCGATGCCGATCTGACGCATCAGCCCGGCCCGAACTTCGATCGGCCGCATAGGCCATCAGTCATGTTGCGAATGTGGTTCTCCCCTATTGACGAGCCGAAAGTCGGTGTTATAGTTCACTACAACACCACCCAACGACATCAGCAACGGAGTCCGCCATGCATTCCACCACCCTCATTGCCAGCGTCGCCGCCGCCATGCTCACCCTGGCCAACATCGGCGTCATCGCCAGCAACCTGCCCAGCGAGCCGGTCACCAATCACGTTGAACCCATCTCAGTCGTGGATCTGGCACCGATCACGGTGGTCGGTCCGGCACCGATCCAGGCAGTGAATCTCGCACCCATCCAAGTGATTGCCAGCGCCGAGGACATGCGTGCGGCCGCGCTGCTGCCGGCCACGAGCCCGAACCTTCTAGGCAGCTCCACATCAACGCGCGCGCCGCTTGGCAACGCGGTTTCCACCCGCCTGCTTGAGTCGGCTGTCGCGATGCCCTACTACTCCTTCGGCCATACCCTCGGGCGCACCAACAAGGAATAATCCATGACCATCACGTGGAACGACAGCGTCCCGATCTACCGCCAACTGCAGCAACGCATCGTGGCGATGATCCTGGACGGTGATTTGAAAGAAGGGGATGCGCTGCCATCGGTACGCCAGGTGGCAGCGGATTTTCAGATCAACCCGCTGACCGTTTCCAAGTCGTACCAGGAGCTGGTCGATTCGCAACTGGTCGAAAAACGAAGGGGACTGGGAATGTTTGTGATTGAAGGCGCCCGCGAAGCATTACTCAAATCCGAGCGCGAGCGGTTTCTGCGCGAGGAATGGCCACCCCTGTTTGCCCGCCTGCAGCGTCTGGGGCTCGACCTGCCCACGCTGCTGCGCGCCCCGCACACCGATCCCACGGAGAAACAAGCATGAGCGCAGTGATTACCGCCCGCGGACTGACCAAGCGTTACCGACAATCGGTCGCGCTGGACAACGTCAGTTTTGATATCCAGCCAGGGCGCATCGTTGGTTTGATCGGACCCAACGGCGCCGGCAAGACGACCGCGCTGAAGGCCATCCTCGGCCTGACAGATTTCGATGGCGAACTGCAAGTGCTGGGCCTGAATCCGTGTCGCCAGCGGGACGAGCTGATGGAGCAGGTCTGTTTCATCGCCGACGTTGCCGTGTTGCCGCGCTGGATCCGGGTGCGCGAGGCGGTCGATTTTGTCGCCCACGTGCATCCGCGTTTCGACCGCGCCAAATGCGAGGCCTTCCTTGCGCGGACCAAG
>JBBSSI010000030.1:0-28447 GCA_038242205.1 Lysobacterales bacterium | reverse complement strand
CACCCCAACCACCGTGCGTACCTGACAAGGTCTACATCAACCCGCCACTGCAGCAGACGGCGTCACCTGGCCCGCTGGCCGAAGCGGAAACTCACTAAATTCAAATCCGATGTTGTCTCAAGGCATTGACACATACCGCTCGTCCATCTCCGCTGCGCCTGACCTTGCGCTGACCGCAGGCAGTAGCGTTTATTGAGCGACGTGCCACGCATTGGTTAAGCTCACGGGCTTTATCGCTTCTTGCACAAGCTTTTTGCCGGGAATCTCTTTGAGCGCCAGCGCTACCCAACCTGCCCGTCCGCTTCCGGTATTTGTTGCCATTCTTCTGGCGCTGATCGTGGCGGCGATGAATATCGGGCTGTGGTGGTGGGGCAACCTGCCGCATGGGCCGGAGGACTGGCACGGCAAGATCGGCGGCTTTGCGCTATCGGCGTTTCAGCGCTACCAGAGCCCGCTGAAGAGCGATTTCCCCAGCGACGACGAAATTGACCGCGACCTCAAGTTGCTCAGCCGCTACACCAGTCGCGTGCGCACCTACTCGATGCTGGAGAATCCGCAAGTAGCCAGGCTGGCCGAACGCGAGGGGCTGAAGGTGATGGCTGGCGCCTGGATCGACCGGCGCCTGGACAACAACCAGAGCGAGCTGGATACGCTCATAGCGCAGGCGCGGCGTTACCCCGGCACGATCAATCGCGTGATCATCGGCAACGAAGTGTTGCTGCGTGGTGACATCAGCCCGCAGGACTTGATGCTGTATCTGGATCGCGCGCGCGCGCAGCTGCACCAGCCGGTGTCCACCGCCGAACCCTGGCACATCTGGGAGGAGTATCCGGAGCTGGTGCAGCACGTGGACTTCATCACCGTGCACCTGTTTCCGTACTGGAACGGAATTGCCCGCAAGGATGCGCTGGACGACGCGCTTGCCCGCTATCAGCACCTGCAGCAGCTGTATCCGGACAAGCCGATTGTCGTCGGCGAAATTGGCTGGCCGTCCAACGGCGACCGCTTCCAGTTCGCCACGCCTTCGGTGTCCAACGAGGCCATCTTCCTGCGCCAGTGGTTCAACGCCGCCCAGCAGCAGCACATCGATTACTACATGATGGAGGCGTTCGACCAGCCCTGGAAAGAGAACCTGGGCGAAGGCCGCACGGGCGCGTATTGGGGCATGTTCAACGCCGATCGGCAGATGAAGTTTCCATTCACCGGGCCGGTCACGGAGGACACCAGCTGGCCGTGGAAGGCCCTGGCCGCCAGCTTGCTCGCGCTGTTGCCGATGATGCTGTTTGCGTACCGTTTCCGCCGCTTCAAGCTGACCGGCCGGGTGTTTTTCTGCGCGCTGGTACAGCTTGCCTGCGCGCTGATCGTGTGGTCAGCCACGCTGCCGTTCAACTTCTATCTGAGCTGGGTCGACTGGACCATGCTCACGCTGCTGTTCCCCGCGCAGATCGCGATCATGGCGATTTTGCTGATCAACGGTTTCGAGTTCACCGAGGTGTTGTGGCGGCGCAAGTGGATGCGCCAGGCCGGCATGCTCACGCCCGATCCACCAGAGCGCCAGCCGTTCGTGTCGATCCACCTGGCCTGTTACAACGAGCCGCCGGAAATGGTGATGATCACGCTCGACTCGCTGGCCGGGCTGGACTATGCCAACTACGAAGTGCTGGTGATCGACAACAACACCAAGAACCCGCAGATCTGGCAACCGGTGCAGGCGTATTGCGAAAAACTCGGCAAGCACTTTCGTTTTTTCCATCTTGAACCGTGGCCCGGTTACAAGGCCGGCGCGCTCAATTTCGGGCTGAAGGAAACCGATCCGCAAGCGGCGGTGGTGGCGGTGATCGACGCCGATTACGTGGTGCGCAAGGACTGGCTGTCCAGCCTCTCCGGTTATTTCCACGATCCCAAAGTAGCCGTGGTGCAATGTCCGCAGGCGCATCGCGAGTTTGCAAACAACGCGTTCCGACGCATGACTGCGTGGGAGTACGACGGCTTTTTCCGCATCGGCATGCACCATCGCAACGAGCGCAACGCGATCATCCAGCACGGCACCATGACCATGGTTCGGCGCAGTGCGCTGGAAGGCACCGGCGGCTGGTCGGAGTGGACCATCTGCGAAGATGCGGAGCTTGGCCTGCGCCTGATGCACGCCGGCTACGAGCTGGTGTACGTCGACGAGCCGATGGGCAAGGGCCTGACCCCGGCCGACTTCAAGGCGTACAAGAGCCAGCGCTATCGTTGGGCGTTTGGCGCCATGCAGATCCTCAAGGGCCGCTGGAGCTGGATGACCCAGAGCGGCCCGCTCAGCAGCGGCCAGCGCTTCCATTTCCTCACCGGCTGGTTCAGCTGGTTTGCCGATGCGCTGTTGCTGATCTTTACCCTGATGGCGCTGTACTGGACCGCCGGCATGATCGCCTTTCCGGCCCTGTTCAGCCTGCCAATGCAGTTGTTCCTGATTCCGGTGATCGGCTTTTTCTTTGCCAAGATGGTGTTTGGCATCGTGCTGTATCGGGCGCGCGTGCCGTGCAACTGGCGCGACACGCTGATGGCCTCGGTGGCCAGCATGAGCCTTTCGCATGCCATCGCGCGCGGCATCCTGCATGGGCTCACGCGCCAGAAGACGGCGTTTATCGTCACCGCCAAGAGTCGGCGCCTGGGCGGATCGGGCTTTGCCGCGTTTGCCCCGGCGCGCGAGGAGTTGCTGATGGCGCTGGCGCTGACGTTGTGCGTGATCGGCATGGCGCTCAGCTATGGCACGCGCTACATCGAAGGCACGCTGTGGATGTTCATCCTGAGCGCGCAATCGGTACCCTACTTTTCCGCCGTAGCCGCGGCGTGGATTGCGCACAAGGCCGGCGACAAGGCGGGCTAGCGGCTTGTGTGTCGTGCGCAGCCGAGCGTGTGCCAGGCCGATCTGGCGAGTCATCGGGGTCGGCAGCGAGCGACAGGTTGCGCGCCGATCACGAGCGTCCCGGTGTGATCTGCAGCGGCTGCACGCCCCTGACCGGGCGAGCGCCTGCGTTATCCATCCGGTCTGTTCACGTACACTGCCGGCACATTCATGTGCCGCCGACTTCCGGTTCTCTAAGCTGCCTGTTTGACCCTTGCCCGCCACAGGATGGGAGCACCACGCATGCGCCGATCTTTGCGTCGCCCTGGTCTGCTGTTGGCCGTGCTGTGCATGCTGGCGGGACCGGCGCAGGCCAAGGTGCAGGTCGTGGTCGACGGCGTGGCCGAGCCGCTGGTTGCGGCAGTTATCGATCGGGTGAGCTTGTCCGCCTACAGCACGCGCGCCGTAAGCGACGCGCAGATCCATCGCCTGTATGCGCTGGCCCCCGAAGAAGTGCGCATGGCGCTGCAGCCTTATGGCTATTACGAGGCGCAGACCACCAGCAGCCTGCAGCAGGTCGGCGACGGCTGGCAGGTGCACCTGCATGTTGTCGCCGGCGCGCCGGTCGTGGTGACGTCGGTAGAGATCAAGCTGGACACCGAAGCTGCAGCGCTCGCACCCGTCAAGCGTGCCCGCCGCGCCATTGAGCGCATGCAGGGCGCGCCGCTGAACCACGGCACCTATGACTCCGCGCGCGATGCGTTGAGCGCACAACTTACCGCCAACGGATTTCTCGACGCGCGCCTGGTAACGCATCGGGTGGAAGTAACGCGCGCCAATCAAAGCGCACGGATCATGCTGGAGTGGAAAGCCGGTCCGCGCTACCGTTATGGCCAGGTAAACTTCACCGGCTCACAGTTCAAGCCGGGCTTTCTCCAGCGCTACGTTCCGTTCAAGAGCGGAGACTATTTTGCCCAAGACCAGCTGCTGGCTTTGCAACAGGCGTTGAACGGCGCGGAATATTTTTCGGTGGTCAACGTGCTGCCCGACGTCGACGGCGCCAAGCAAGGCGTGGTCGATGTCAACGTGCAGCTTGCGCCGGCCAAGCGCACGATCTACACCGGCGGTCCGTTCATCGGCACCGACACTGGCTTTGGCGTGCGCGGCGGGGTGGAACGGCGCTGGGTCAATGCGCGCGGACACAAATGGAAAAACGAACTGGTCGTGGCGCAGCGGCTGCGCACGCTCTCCACGCTGTATTCGATACCGCTACCGGGTGACAACCAGCGCAGCTACAACTTTGGCGCCAATTTCCGCGATGCGGATACCGTGACGTCGCAGTCGCGCACGCTGGAACTGGTCGGCAACGAAACGCGTCAGTGGCGTGGCTGGACGCGCACGGTCGGTCTGCATGCGTTGTCCGGCACCTTCACCGTAGGCAAACAGGGCAACGAGCCGGACAACACGCCGGGTATCGAACGCGGCAACAGCACGCTGCTGTATGCGGAAGGCTCGCTGTCCCGCAAAAGTGCCGACAACCCGGATTTTGTGCATCGCGGCTGGTCACTGGTGGTGGCGGCACGCAGCACGGCAGGCTCATTACTGTCCGACGCCAGTTTCAGCGAGGTCACCGCCGACGCCAAGTGGATACGCGCATTTGGTGCGCGCCAGCGCAATCGCCTGATCCTGCGCGGCAGCTTCGGCAGCATGTGGACCAGCGCTTTCTCCGCGCTGCCACCGCAGCTGCGTTTCTTCGCCGGCGGCGATCGCTCGGTGCGCGGCTACGGCTATCAAGCGATCGGCCCGCGCAATACCGAAGGCCGCGTGATCGGTGGACAAAACCTGCTGGTGATGAGCACCGAAGCGGAGCATTACTTCACGCGCAACTGGGGCATGGCCGCGTTTGTCGACACCGGCAACGCGTTCACCGGCACCGACTATCGACCGAAGATCGGCGCTGGCCTGGGCGTGCGCTGGCGCTCGCCGGTGGGCATGGTGCGCGTGGACGTCGGCACGCCCGTCCACGACGATCGCGAGCACGGTATCCGCCTGCATCTTGTCATCGGACCAGACCTGTGAGCGCCTGCGTGATCGGCGCTGCCGTGCGACCGCAGAGCATTTGCACTGCAAAGATGACTGACTGCGTGAGCGCAGCCAGCAGGCCCACGCGCAGGACCAGCCGATGAAGTGGCTCAAGCGCGTATTGATCACCTTGCTGGTCGTGCTGCTGCTCGCAGCTGCGGCGGCGCGGTGGCTGCTTGGCAGCAATGCAGGCACGCGCTTTGCGCTGGCGCGAGCGCATGGCATGAGCGATGGCGCCATCAGCGTCGCGCATGCGCGCGGGCATTTGCTTGGCCCACTCGATTTGTCCGGCGTGCGCTACGACGACGGCAAGGACACGCGCGTGACCATTGGCAAGATCCACCTGACGCTGCGTGCCTGGCCACTGCTGCGCGGCCAGCTTCGAGTGGGCGACCTGCAGGTGGACGATGTGCTGGTCAGCCTGCCGCAGAATCCGCCGCCGTCAGATACAAATTCCACGTTCTCACTGGACCCACCAGTAGATATCTGGCTGGATCGCGCCCAGGTGACCGCCGTGCGCGTGAGCCGGGGAGCGCAGGTGCTGTTTGCGGCGAACACGCTGGACCTGCGTGGCAGCTGGACCGGCGCCGGTTTGCAGCTGCAGCAGCTGGATCTGCATGCGCCCGAGGGTCGCGTCAACCTGCAGGGCACGCTCGCTTTGGGCGAGGGTTACCGCACCAACAGCCAGCTCAGCTTTGCCTGGAATATCGGCAGTACCGCCTATGCCGGCGCGTTGGTCGCCCACAGCAACGGCCGCCGGGCGCAGTTGGCGTTTGCCCTGAGTCGGCCCACGTCGATCACCATCCAGCTGGACACGGCGCTGACCGGTGCGTATCCGTGGACGGCCAGACTCGACGCGCCACGCTTTAACCCGAAACCGTGGCTCGGTGACAGCGCGCTCACATCTCTGGCGGTGGCCGTACAAGGGCACGGCGATCGTCGCTCGGGCACGCTCAACGGCAGCGTCCATGTCAACGACTACGAGCTGCTGCTGCAGCCACTGCGTGCGCAATTGAACGGCGACCTCAGCGTTCTCACCCTGCAGCAGCTTGATCTGGCTTCACCGCAGGTCAAGGGTCGACTGCGCGCCAGCGGCAGCGTGCAGCTCGACGCCAAGCCGGTGCAGGCTGACCTGGCGCTGCGCTGGAACGACCTGATCGTGCCCGAATCACTGGCCGGTCAGGAACTGGCCAGCAACGGCCAGCTCAAGGCCAGCGGCAGCGTCGCGAACTATCACGTGCAAGGCGACGTCAACATTGGACCACCGGGCAAACTGGCCCGGCTGGCATTGAAGCTTGACGGCACCCCGCAGCTGCTTACTTTGCACACGCTGGATCTGCAACAGGCGCAGGGCGGCTTGCAAGTGCACGGCACGTTGAATTTGCAGCCGGCGCTGGCATGGCAGGCGCAGGCCAGCGCCAGCAAGTTCGATCCCGGCCAGCTGTTTGCCGGCTGGCCCGGCACGGTGGATTTCGCCATTGCCAGCACCGGCACGCTGCCCGCCGCCGGCCCCGACGTTAGCCTGGACATCGAGCGACTCAACGGCAAGCTTCGCTCGCGCAGCGTCAGCGGCAGCGGCAAGCTGCACCTCACGCCAAATACCGTGCTGGACGGCCAACTGGATCTGGCTTCCGGCAGCAGCAAGATCCATCTCAGTGCCAAGCCGGGCGTCAGCAACGACATTGATGTCACGCTGCAAACTCCAGCCCTTGGCGACTGGCTGCCGAATGCCGGTGGACGTATGGATGGCCAGTTCAAGCTTGGCGGCAAGTGGCCAGAACTCAGCGTCAACGGTCAACTGCACGGCCAGGCGCTGAGCTGGCAGCAGCAGCGGGTGGACAAGTTGCAGCTGATCGTCGGCCTGCCGGACATCAGCCGCATCGCTGGCAAGCTCGATTTGCAGACCACCGGCGTACACGCGCAGGGCCTGACGTTTCAGCAACTGCACGTGCTTGCCGAAGGCAGCGAGCGCGACCATCGGCTGACCGTGGATGCACGCGGCACCCAGGTCTCCGGCGATCTGGCACTGCATGGCGCGCTGCGTGACAACGCGCACTGGGCCGGGACGCTGTCCGCGCTCCGGCTGGAGCCGCAAGGCCTGCCGGCGTGGCGTCTGCTCAACCCAGCGCAGTTGACCTATAACGCCGGCGCCATGAGTGTGTCCGAGCTGTGCCTGACAGCCGGCGAGCCGCAGCTGTGCGCAGCAGCCAAGCGCGACAAAGCCGGCAACCTTGACGCCACCTATCGGCTGCGCGACCTGCCGCTGGCGTTGGTGCTCAATGCGACCGGTCAATCCGACTTGCCAGTGCGCGCCGACGGCACGCTGAGCGGCAGTGGCAAACTGCGTCGCAACGCGGCTGGCGCGCTCAGCGCGGACGCGGCGCTTGCTTCCAGCGCCGGCAGCATCACCTACACCGACCGCGCGGACGCACCGTTGCTGCGTTACGACCAGCTGCGCCTCACTGCCGATATCACGCCATACGGACAACGCTTTGAAGTGCACAGCGGTCTGGATGACCGTGGCCGTCTGGACGGCCAGATCACTATCAGCGGTGCGCAACAGACACTCTCCGGCCAGCTGGATGCACGACTGGACAAGCTCGCGTTCATCGAACTTTTCAGCAATGACCTGGCCAACGTCAAGGGTGGCCTGGACACGAACTTCCGCTTTGCCGGCACGTTGCAACAGCCAGCCATTACCGGTCAGGCCACCATCAGGGACTTTGCCGCGGAAATTCCAGCGGTCGGGCTCAAGCTCAAGCGTGGCGTGATCGCTGTCAGCACCAGCGATGCACAGCTGTTTCGGGTCAATGGCAGCGTGCAATCGGGTGCTGGCACGCTGGCAATCAGCGGCCAGGTCGGCATCGCTGGCGCAGCGCAAACGGCAATCACGCTGAAGGGCACGCAGCTTGCCGCCATTGATATTCCGGCGGCGAAGGTCGTAGTTTCCCCGGACCTGGTCATCCGCGGCGACAGCAACGGAATGGACATCGGCGGCGGGCTGGTCATCGACAGCGCCGACGTCAATCTGGACCGCCTGCCGGGCGCTGGCGCCACCAGAATCTCGCCGGACGTGGTGGTGGTTGACCAGGAGCAAAAAGAACTGGCGGCCCGCAAGCTGCCGGTGCGCGCCCAGATCAAAGTGGATATGGGCGGCAAGACCCACCTGGTTGGCATGGGCCTGGATGGTTACGTCAGCGGCGTGTTGAACATCAACGAGCGTCCGGGTCGCGCCACCACCGGCCAGGGCCAGCTGGCGGTGTCCGGGACGTATCGCGCGTACGGGCAAAACCTGAAAATCCAGCGCGGACAGCTGCTCTTTGCCAGCACGCCCATCGACAACCCCGGCTTGAACATTCGTGCCGTGCGCAGTCTCAATCCCAACGCCACGATTGACGAAGGCCAGCAAGTGGGACTGCTGGTGGCCGGCACCGCGCAACGCCCGGTGCTGACCGTGTTTTCCAGTCCGCTGATGGAGCAGTCCGATGCGCTGTCTTACCTGATCACCGGCAAGCCGCTATCGCAGGTCAAGGGTGGCGAAGGCGACATGGTGAGCGCCGCAGCGCAGGCGCTGGGCTCGGCGGCGGGCGACCTGCTGGCCAGAAATATCGGCTCGAAAATCGGCCTGGACGACATCGGCGTGTCCAGCAATGAAGCACTCGGTGGCAGTTCGGCGTTCACGGTGGGCAAATTTCTCTCGCCGCGCTTGTACCTCAGCTACGGTGTGGGTTTGTTTGAGCCGGGCGAAGTCATTACCTTGCGTTACCGCCTCAGCAAACGCTGGAACTTCGAAGCGCAGCAGGCCAGCGAATTCAGCCGCGCGAGTCTCAATTACCGCATAGAGAAATAGTTGCGCCGGCCCACGTGCCCGGCGCTACGGCGACCTGCCCGTCTCCGCACGCAAAAAGCTGGCGTCATCGCGCAGCGCAGTGCAAGCTACGCCCACACCCACTTTGTCATACAACCTTGGGGAAACCTTTCATGATCAAGCAGTTGCTCTTACCCGTACTGTTGCTCGCGGTTGCCGGCAGCGCGTTTGCCCAGACTGCTACGGCCCCGGCGGCGACGGCGGCGACGGCGGCGCAAGCAGCCCCAGCGGCGCAGTTGACTGCCGCGCAAAAAGCCCAGCTGGAAAAACAAAACGCGCAAATGGCCACCGCCTCGCTGCAGATCGCGCAGATGGTCGATCAGAATCAGATCGGCCAGGTCTGGGACAACGCGTCGACGGTCGCCAAGCAAACCAATACGCGCGCGGAGTTCGTGCAGATGGTCGGCGCCGACCGCGCAAAGTTGGGCGCAGTCAAAACGCGCCAGCTGGGCCCGATCGGTCGCGTGCAGTCGACCGGTGGCAAGTTGCCGCCTGGCCTGTATATCAACGTGAATTACGCAACCCAGTTTACCAACTCCGGGAAGCCGGTCCGCGAGCTGATTTCTTTCCACCTGGACAGCGACAATGTCTGGCGCATCGCCGGTTACACCGTGCGCTGATGGCTGGTATCCGATGATCGCAACGCGCAGCGCGCGTCTTCGTTGCGGCGAGCGTGGCAAGCGCGGCGACAGGTAGCCTGGTTATCCGTTCTTGGTGATGCCGTCAGGCCACACCAAGACCGTCGATGCCGGTGATCGCATCGGCATCAAAGTCACCGAGTTCGGCGAAACGCCGTCCGCGCTCGGTGTAGTTGCGGAACTGGTCGAAGCTCGGCGCACCAGGCGAAAGCAAAATCGCGCCGCCCGGCGGCGTGCAGCGTTTGGCGCTCGCGACCGCATGCGCGAGATCGGAAACGCACTCAATCGGGCAAGTCACACCTGCAGCATGCAACTGCGCTGCGATACGGCCACCGTTCGCGCCCATGCAAACTATGGCGCTGGCCGGCGACTCACACATGGCGTTGACGAACGGCGTCCAGTCCAGCCCGCGATCGTGCCCGCCCACCAGCACGGTGACCGCTTTACCGTGCAGGCTTTCCAGCGCGGCAAGCGTCGCCAGCGGGGTGGTGCTGATGGAGTCGTTGACCCAGTGCCAGCCTGCGTGTTCGCCGAGCGTCTGCAAGCGATGCGGCAGCGGCTGGAACTTCGCGAGTGCCGGCGCCGCGGCCAGCGCATCCAGCCCGACCAGCTCCAGTGCCGCCAGCGCCGCACAGGCATTCAGCGCATTGTGTACTCCGGGCGCACGCAGTTGCGCCAGCGGGAAAATTTTCTGGTGCCCATGGCAGATATAGCCGTCTGCCAGATGCCACGCCGCGCCGGCGCCAAACGTGATCCGCCGCGGATGACGGGCGGTTTTTTCCAGCAGGATGGGCTGGCCAGCATTGACCAGCAACTGGCGCGATACATCCGCCAGCTTCAGCTTGTCGGCCACATAGCGCTCGCGCGAGCCGTGCCAGTCGAGGTGTTCCTCATACAGGCTGGTGACGATACCCAGTTCCAGCGGGCCGGCTTCCCCGGTCTGGAAACTCGAGAGCTCGATCACCCACAGATCGGCCTGCTGCTCGAGCAGGCTCAGCAACGGCAAACCGATATTGCCGGCAAGGGCCGTGCGCACGCCGAGCGCGCGGGCAAGATGGCTGATCAGCGCACTGGTAGTGCTTTTGCCCTTGGTGCCAGTGACGCCGACCACGCGCGCGCCCGGGTTCTCGCCAAACCACAGCGCCGTGCCGGACGTGCACTGCGTGCCCTGCGCTTGCGCCGCCAGCAGAGCCGGCTGGTAGGCGGAAATGCCGGGCGATTTGATCACGACGTCGAACCGGCCGAGCAGCGCCGCGTCCGCTTCGCCCACGACAACCTCAAGCGCGGCGTCGCTGGCATGCGCGGCTGCGGCTTCGTCGGCGCGGCACAACAACGTAAGCGCCTGGCCCGGCAGGCGCGTGCGCACGGCGTTGATGACCGCGTGACCTTCCCGGCCGTAGCCCCAGATCGCGACGCGGCGACCGGCCAGATCAGCAATGCGCATCAACCGATGGCCGCCAGCGCCGGCTGCAACCGCGGCGGCACGCGATGTTCACCGGACGGCACCAGCCACGGCTCCAGTGCCAGCTCGGCAACGTCCAGCTGCGGCAGGATTTTTTGCCGGAAGCGGGCAATCAACGCGTCCTCCTGCCACTCCGGACGCTGGCTCAGCGCGAACATGGCCGCGCGCGCTTCAGCAGCTTCGCCGACGCATTCGAACGGCTTGTGCTCATGAAATTCCAGCAGTGCATCAAAGCCGGGCGCCTGCTGTTCGTCGTCGAGCAGGTTGCGGCCAAAGATCTGCAGCAGCCGCGGCTTGGCCACGAACGGAGCCAGCGCGAGAAACACGAAATGGCATTTCGGACACTGGCCGCACCAGCGATCAGCCGGCTTGGGTCCGCGCAATTTGAAGTTGCGATTGCAGCTGGAAAATACGTCGAAGTACGGCGTGAGCCGCGCAAACGCGCGGGTGATCGCCAGCTCCGAGTACGGCCGCAGCAGCGAGCAGTAATCCAGATCGGCCGCCACGTGCGTATGCAGCCAGTCACCGAGAAGTTGTTCGAACGCGTAGCCCTTACTCCACTGATGGTTGACCTGCTGCCCGTCGTACTCAAGCGTGGCCGCCGAAGCGGACCGCTCGTTCGCAAAGGCGATGGAATCAAAACCGTACAGCACCGCCGCGACCACCAGGATCGCGGAGTTGACCGCCGTGACCGGTATGTGCCCGTTCCATGCGCCCAGCCGATTGAGCTCGAACAGGCCTGGTGCAAGTTCGCGGCCGATGTTCAACGTCGGCAAGCCGGTGCGCTCGGCGCACGCTGCGATCAGCGGTGAATTGCCGACCCACACCGCCGTGGCCGCGCCACCGATCGACTTGATCGCCTCGATCGCCACCAGCGAATCCTTGCCGCCGCCAATCGGGACGAGCGTGCGCGCGGGCAGATGCAGCGTGGTGCCAGACCGCGTGACGTCGGCGAGCGAGGCTGGCGTGTTGCGTGCGTCGGAAGCCGCGATCGCCGCGCGTGGAAAGGCGATCCGTCCGCGCAAATCCAGCCCGTTGCGATAGGCAAACTCGGCCAGCCCGTGCAGATACAGCGCGTCCAGCAAATCGGCGGTGGCAGCGTCCAGCGGGCCGGCGGCTACGTCCATCTTTGGCGGCACGCCAGCCTTGTAGTAGCTCACGCCGGCAATCAGGTGCAGCAACTGCAGGGCAGCGTTGAACGCCGTGGCTCGTTCGGGTGCCAGCGGCGGCGCCTGCGGAAAGCGGATCCGTTCGATCAGCTGCGCCCCGTCATCAAACGCATAGACCAGCTCGGCGACGCCGTCTGCATAACTGCAGCGCACGAAGCGGAAAACCTGGGTCAGGCGGGGTTGCGTTACGGTATTCACGACTAGGTTCTCCAGCGCGCCAGCAGCTATTCGATCACCATCTCGTCGGCAACGTCGCGCAGGTTGTAATGCGAGGACATGACCTTGCCATACGCACCGGCTTGCGCAATCAGCATCACGTCGCCCTCCTGCGCCGGCGGCAGGCGCCGATCGGTGCCAAGGATGTCGCCACTTTCGCAGATGGGGCCGACCACCTGATACAGCGCGGTCGCTGGCGCATCAAGCCGGCTCAGGTTGACGATCTGGTGCCAGGCGTCATACAGCGCCGGACGCAGCAGGCTGTTCATGCCCGTATCCAGTCCCAGATAGTGAAAGCCGCCCTTGGTTTTCAACTGCGTGACGCGCGCAAGCAGCACCCCGGCATCGGCCACCAGGTAACGACCCGGCTCCATCCACAGTTGATATTGCGGATACGCAGCGCGGACCTCCTCCAGCACGCGAGCCAGTTCGGCCAGGTCCAGCGCGGCCTCGCCCGGATGGGCGGGCACGCCAAGGCCGCCACCTATATTGAGCACGCTGACGCTGCCCATGCGCTCGGCCAGGCTTGCCAGCTGCGCGTACACCTCGCCCCAGTGAGCGGCATCCAGCACGCCGGAGCCAAGGTGCGCATGCAGCCCGGATATCGTCACCTGATGCGTTTGCGCCAGCTGCAGAAATGCCGACAGCTGATCCAGCGGCAGGCCAAACTTGCTGCTGTCGCCGCCGGTTCGCACTTTTTCGTGATGGCCCAGGCCGCGCCCAAGATCCAGCCGCAGCATGATCTTGCGCTCACGAAACATTTCACCCCAATGCTCAAGCGGATGCAGCGCATCCAGCGTCACGGTTGCGCGCGTGCCGAGCGCAAACGCGTAGTCGCTGCGGCTGGCGAAACTTGGCGTAAACAACACCGGCGCCGTCTCCGCCACCGCGGTAAAAACGGCCTGCAACTCGCCCGGGGATACACACTCAAACGCAAAGCCCGCGTCGGCCAGCGTGCGCAGGATCGCCGGGTGCGGATTGGCCTTTACCGCGTAGTGCCAGCGATTGACGGGACGCAGCGCAAGCAGGGCGCGGGCGCGCTCGCGCACGGTTGACAGGTGGTACACGTAGCGCGGCGTAGCGGCAGCCGCCCATTCCAGCAGCGCCCGGCGCGATGCCCCGCGCCACCACTGCGGCGCGGCCAGCGCGGTGTCGCCGGTGCCGTACAGGGTTTGCCAACTCGGGCCAAACAGCGCGCTGTCATCGGCGCGCAGAGCACCGGCGCTGATCAGCAGATCGTGCAGATGCGGCAGCAGCGCATCCACCACTTCCTCATCCACCACAAACGTCAGGTTGAGATTGTTTGACGACTGCGAAATCAGGTGCACGCGCAGATGGCCAAACTCGGCCAGCACGGTGGACAGCGTATGCAGCAGCGAGCGCATGCCGCGTCCCACCAGCGTGATAGCGGCGCACGGCGCAATCACCTTGACCCGGCACACTCTGGCCAGGTCGGTGGCCAGCGCCGCGATGGCGTCCGAATCGAGCAGGTTCTCCGTGGGGTCCAGCGACACGGTGACGTTGGTTTCGGCCGAGCCAATCAAGTCGACCGACAGACCGTGCGTCTTGAAATACGCAAACACGTCGGCCAGAAAGCCAACCTGCTGCCACATGCCGACGGATTCCATCGACACCAGGGTAATGCCCTTGCGCGCACTGATCACCTTGACGCTCGGCGCATGCGCGCGCACTTCGGGCCCTATCACCGTGCCGTCGAGCTCGGGCCGGTTGGTATCCTTGATCAGCAGCGGTACGCGCGGCTCGCGCAAGGGCTGCAGACAATGCGGATGCAGCACCTTGGCGCCGGTGGAGGCGATCTCCTGCGCTTCTTCGTAATCCAGCCGCTGCAGCAGTCGCGCGCCCGGCACCTGGCGCGGATTGGCGCTGAACATGCCGGCCACGTCGGTCCACACCTCCACCCGCTGCGCGTGCAACAGCGCGCCGAAGCACGCCGCTGAAGTATCCGAGCCGCCCCGCCCCAGCAGTACCGTCTGCCCGGCCGCGTTGCGCGCGATGAAACCCTGGGTGATAAACACCTCGCCCAACGCGCCAAGCCGCGCAGCCAGCGCCGAATCGGGTCTGGCCTCGACCGTTGCCGAGAGCATGCGCGTGCGTTCGTTCTGGTTGGGTGGCGCAATCGCGTTGAGATAATCGCGTGCATCGAGCCACTGCGTCGGCACTCCGGCACTGCACAGAAACACCGCACCCAGCGCGCTGGACAGCAGCTCACCGTGCGCTTGCACCTGCGCCTGCCATTCGCGAGCGGCCTGCGGCGTCGAGCCGCCATTGGCCAACGCCACCAGTTCAGCGAGCAGCAGATCCAGCGCTGGCTGCGCGGGCAAAAGCATGTGCGCCAGAAGATCGTGATGCCGGCGCGCGATCGCGGCCGCAGCGGCCACGCGCTCGTCGCCCGTCGCGCACTTGCACAGTTGCCGCAGCGCATCGGTGATTCCCGACAGCGCCGAAACCACCACCATGACCCGCGCACCTTCGGCCCGACGGCTGGCCATCAACTCGCGGATGTTCTGCCAGCTCGACGCAGTGGCAACGCTGCTGCCGCCAAACTTCATGACGATCCACGGCGCATCGGCAGCCAGCGGTGCGGAAACGATTGCGGTCACGTGAGCCCAGTGGCGATGTCGACGGAAGCGCCGCGCGCGGCACCGAACGCGTAGTGTCGTGCGCCAGCGCGTTGATTGCAACGAGCAACCCTTGCTGGTTTGGACGTCCAAACACCCACGGGTGGGCAGCGCGTGGCTGGCGCTGACGGCCTGCCGCGCCAGCATCCACTCCGCCCTCGCGCCGGCGGGTTGAGCGGGACCACGTGGCACGCCCAGCCGAAGTGCCGCAGCGGCCTGCAGCGGTGCGCTTGCCGAACCACTCCGCGCAACTCCGACAGCCAAAATTACCGGTCGGACTCGCGTCTGGCTGGCAAGCCGTTAATTCGCAAGAACTTTCGCACGCGCAACCGTACCACGCGGGCGACTGATGCGCTAATTTTGCAAGTGGCATCACACCGCCTGCGGGCTGGGTGTGATGCGCACATCCAGCGTTGCAGTTGCTTAAAACCGGTTCAACGGCCTGGTCACGCGCAGACGACGTTGTCGCAGCAGCACCGCGATCCGCGTTGTCACGAGCCACCAGCGTACTTCCCAGTGGAGAATTTCATGCGCGTACTTACCCATCGCAAGTTACTTGCAGCATCCCTGACGCTGATACTTGGCGGCCTTTCCGGCACGGCAGTGGCCGGCGGCGCAGCACCGAACGCGGACCTCGGTGCCGCAGCGGCCAACCAGAAGGCCAATGTCACCATCATGCTCAAGCTGCACAACCAGCCCGCTCTGGAGAAATACATCCAGAACACGGTGACGCCAACCAGTGCGCAATACCATCGGTTCATCACCACCGCACAATTTGCGCAGCAGTACGGCGCCACCGACGCCGAAATTGCCCAGGTCCAAGGGTTTCTCCGCCAGCAGGGTCTGACCGGTCACGTGCTGGCGAACCACATGGCGGTGCAAACCAGCGGCACGCTGGCGCAATTTGCCCGCGCGTTCCATACCACCATTCACAGTTACACCGGGCCCACCAGCAAAAAAGCATTCATTCGTCCGGCAACGCCACTGGTATTGCCGGCAGCGCTGAACAGCATCGTGCTGAATACCAGCGGCTTGAACAACAGCGTCCAGTACCGCTCGCATCGCATCAGTGCGCCCACCACCCCCACGCTGCAGCTGCAGCACAGCGTGAGCACCTTGGCGCGCAGCGTCGGGCCGAGTGCCGGTGGCAACCCCACTGCGACCGGCGAGCCGGGCAGTTACACCGTCGGCGACGTCGCCAACTTCTACAACATCAATCCGCTGTACGCGCGCGGCATCACCGGCAAGGGCTCGACGCTGGCCATCGTCACCCTCTCCGACTTCTACCCGGCCGATGCCGAAAGCTACTGGAGCGCGATCGGGCTGACCACCAAGCCAAACCGCATCCGCAAGGTTGACATTGACGGCGGCTCGGCGTTTGACGGCGGCAGCGGCGAAACGGCGCTGGACGTCGAGCAGTCCGGCGGGCTTGCGCCGGATGCCAACGTGCTGGTTTACGTCGCCCCGAATTCCGACAACGGTTTCATCGACGGGTTTCTGCAAGCGGTCGCCGACAACACCGCCGACAGCATCTCCACCAGCTGGGGCTCGCCCGAAGCGTTCAACTTCGCGGCACTCAACGTTGATGGCGCCGCAATCACCGATACCAGCGACGCCGGCGACCTGCAGGCGTTTCACCAGGTCTTGATGGAAGCCGCAGCCCAGGGCCAATCCGTGTTTGCCGCCAGCGGTGATTCGGGCGCGTTTGACACGGTTCGTGCATTGGGAACCGGCACCGGCCCCAACGACTTCAACGCGCCGCTGACCGTCGACTCGCCCGCCTCCGACCCGTACATGACCGCAGCCGGCGGCACCACGGTGCCGGTGACGTTTACCAACAGCGCTGGCGACGTCGTGCTGTCGATCAAGCAGGAGAGCGTCTGGGGCTGGGACTATCTGCTGCCGTTTGCCGCGCGAGAAGACATCTTTTCGGTCGGCGGCGGCGGCGGCGTCAGCACGTTCTGGAAGGTGCCGCTGTACCAATGGTTCACCAGCGGCATCAAGCGCAGCCAGAGCAAGCAGACGCTGACGGTCAACGACCCAACCGCGGGCCCGACGACCTTGCTGAAGTTGCCGGCACGTTTTGCGGGCCGCAACGTGCCGGACATCTCGCTGAATGCTGATCCGGAGACTGGCTACATCGTGGTGTCCAGCACGGACGGCGGCGTGATCTCCGAGGGTGGCACGAGCTTTGTCGCTCCCCAGCTCAACGGCATCAGCGCCTTGCTCACGCAAAGCGCCGGGCATCGCGTGGGCTTCTGGAACCCGCAGGTGTACCTGCTGCAGTTGATCTTTGGCCACAGCAAGTACTCGCCGTTCACCGACATCCGCAGTGGCGACAACTGGTTCTACAACGGCAAACCTGGCTACGAGCCGGGCGCTGGCCTGGGTACGCTCAACGTCGCCAACTTTGACGTGTTCCTGCGCAGCGGGTTCTGATCCGACTGTGATGCAGCGACCGCCATCCCGAGGCATTCGGGATGGCGGAACGCTTGCACTGGCCTGGGTTCGGGTGTCAGGGTGACGCTTCTCCTCCTCTGATCACCGCTCATGTCACAGCGCTTTGGCTGGATGCAAGTGGACGTTTTTTCCGCGCAGCTGTTTGCCGGCAATCCATTGGCTGTCGTCCTGGATGCTGCGGCGCTGGATGCTGCACAGATGCAGCACATCGCGCGCTGGACCAATCTGTCCGAAACCGCATTTCTGCTGCCGCCGACTCAAGTGGGCGCGGACTATCGCGTGCGCATTTTTACCCCATGCCAGGAACTGCCGTTTGCCGGGCATCCCAGCGTTGGCAGCGCGTGGGTCGCACTGGAAAGCGGCATGCTGCGTGCGGACAAGACGCAGATCGTCCAGGAGTGCGCGGCCGGTCTGCTGCCGGTGCGCATTGACGGCCAGGGTCCTGAGCGCAGGATTCATGTGCAGGCGCCTGCAGCCAGCATCACGCGCTGTCCCGGCGCAGTGGCCGCACGCCTGTCGGCCGCGCTGCAAGTGGCGGTCACCGGAGCAAACTTGCGCGAAGTGGACAACGGTCCGCGCTGGCTGGTGTGTGACCTGGACGATGGCGAAGTTGTCCGCGCACTGCATCCGCAGATGCCCGCGCTGGTTGCACTGTGCGTCGATACTTCAATGATCGGCGTGTGCGTCTTTGGCCACGAGCGCGACGGCACTGCGGCCATGGCCGTTCGCGCATTTTGTCCCGCCGACGGCATCCCCGAGGATCCGGTGACAGGCAGTGCCAATGCGGCCATCGCCGCATATCTGCAAAGCTCCGGCACGCTGCCTGACTACGGGCACAGTTACCGCGCAAGCCAGGGGCGCGAGGTTGGTCGCGATGGCTATGTCGACGTCAGCGTAGATGTTGCAACGGGCGCCATCAGCATCGGCGGGGCCTGCTGCAGCGGGGTGCGCGGAGAGCTGCAGCTGGCCATCCAGGCCTAGACTGCGCGCGCGGGAAAACCCTGCCGAACGCATCCATCGAGACGTCCCTGCCCGCGCCCATTCAGGCAAACGCATACGCAGCGCCGTAGCCGCAATGCGACAATGCGCGAATCGATTTCATGGAGACGTACATGGTTCGCGCGCAAACCCAGGTTCTGCCAACCAGCCCGGAGAGCGTCATTGTCGCGGACAAGATCCGCGACGGCATCGAGTTGCAGATCAACGGCGAGCGCTTCCGTCACACCGGTGATGCAGACATGCCGCTGCTGTGGTATCTGCGCGACGTACTGCGGCTGACCGGTACCAAGGTGGCTGGCGAGCACAACGGCACCGGCGCCGACATGGTGCTGCTGGACGGCAAGCCGGTGCCCGCTGGCAGCGTCTCGATGGAGCAACTGGCCGGCCGCCCGGTGACCACGGTCGAAGGGCTTGCCGCCAACGACGGCACGCTGCACCCGCTGCAGCAGGCGTTTATCGACGAAGACGCGATCGGCTGTGGCTACTGCACGCCGGGCTGGCTGATCTCCGCCGTCGCCCTGCTCGCACGCAAGCCGCAGCCCACCGACGCGGACATCGATCAATTGCCCAACGTGTGCCGCTGCGGCTGCCAGACCCGCGTGCGCCGCGCGATCAAACGCGCGGCCGCCGGCAAGGCAGGCCAGCCGTGAGCAGCACGCGCCGCACGCCCGCGCGCATGGAGCTTTCGCGTCGGCGTTTCCTGCAGGTGCTGAGCAGCGGTGCTGGCGTGCTCATGGTTGGCATCGGCACGACCGCCAACGCGCAGCTGCCGCTGCCGCCGGCGCTGCTGGGCGATCCCTTTCACGCCCTGGGCGCCTACGTGCGCATCGACGCCGATGGCAACCTGCTGATCGGCGCGCGCGATCCGGATACCGGCACCAGCGTGGCCACTGCGCTGCCACGCATCATCGCCGACGAAATGGATGCAGACTGGAACCGCGTCAGCGTGGTCGCGCTCGGGCTGGATGTGACCGACAACAACGGACAGCCGGCCTGGACCTACGGACGCCAGGTCGGCGGCACCGGTACTTCCATTCCGTCCGCCTGGGCCGATCTGCGACCGGTCGGCGCGCTTGCACGCTGGCTGCTGCTGCAGGCGGCGGCCAGGCGTCTGGGCATGCCGGCCGCGCGTTTGCGCTGTGATTCGGGAACGGTGATTGCCCCGGATGGTCGGCGCTTTACCTACGGCAGCCTGGCCGGCGATGCCAGCAAGATCCCGCTTCCCGCCGCGGCGCCAGCGTTGAAGGCCGCCAATCGTTACCGCCTGATCGGGCAAGGCGCTGGCGACGTCGACGCGCGTGAAATTGTCACCGGGCAAACGCGCTTTGCCCTGGACCAGCGTTTTGGCGACACGCTGGTGGCCGTGCTCGCGCACTGCCCGTGGGCGGACGGTACGCTTGATCAACTCGACAGCAGCGAAGCGCTTGCCGTGGACGGCGTAGTCAAGGTGCTGATGATCCGCCCCGAGCCGGGCGTGGTGCCAGGCCAGACCGCGATTGCGCCGGCGGTTGCCGTGCTCGCGAAGAATACCTGGGCGGCGCTGCAGGGTCGGCACAAACTCAAACTCACCTGGAAGGCCGGCGCCGACGCCGGCGACAACAGCAACACCCTGGAGCAAGCTGCCGGCGCCTTGCTGGCCGGCAGCCCCGACCCGACCCAGCGCGTGCGCGACGACGGCGACCTCGTTGCTGCCGGCAAAAAGGCGGCGCGCCGCCTGCAGGCCATGTACTTTCAGCCGTGGCTGGCGCATGCCACGGCCGAGCCGATGAACTGCACCGTGCGCCTGGAAAAGGATCGCGCCACTCTTATCGTGCCCACCCAGGCGCCGCAAAAAGCCTGGGCCGTGGTGCAGCGCCTGACCGGTTTTGGTCCCGCCCAAATTGACATTCGCGTGCCGCGCGTTGGCGGCGGCTACGGTCGCCGGCTGGACCATGACTACGTCGCCGAAGCGGTGATGCTGGCCAAGGCCGTCGACAAGCCGGTGAGCCTGTGGTGGACGCGCGAGCAGGATCTGACCCACGACTTTTATCACCCCGGATGCGTGCACCAGATCAGCGCCATCATCGGCCACAAGCGCGAGGTGACCGCGTGGGAACAGCGCATGGTCAGCACGTCGGCGCTGGCCCGTCGTGGCGTGCCCGATGACCGCTTGTGGACGTCCGCCGCGCGCGCCGACCAGCTGCCGGCCGGACTGGTGCCGAACTACCGCAGCGACTGGTATGCGCAAACCTGCGCCATCCCGCGCGGCCCGATGCGCGGCATGCCGGACACGGCCAACGCGTTTGCGGTGGAGAGTTTCGTTGACGAAATTGCGCACAGCCTGAAAGAAGATCCCCTGGTTACCCGCCTGCGCCTGCTCGGCGAGGACCGCGTGTTGCCACCCGGCGGCGACAGCGCAGTGGACACCAGCCGCCTGCGCAACGTGCTGCAGCTGGTGGCCGACCGCATCGAGTGGAAAAACTGGCTGCGCAGTTTCAACGGGCTGGGCATCGCCTGCTGGCACGTCAATGGCGCCTACGTGGCGCATGCCATAGAAACGGCCATGGACGGCGAACGATTGATCATCCAGCGCGTGGTATGCGCCGTGGACGTCGGGCGCGTCATCAACCCGCTGGGGCTGGAAGGCCAGGTTGCCGGCGCCACGCTGGACGCGTTGTCCACCGCGCTCAACCTGGCGATCACCTTCAAGGACGGCCAGATCCAGCAGCGCAAGCTCAAGGACTATCCGCTGGCCAGCATGGCGCAACTGCCCAACGCCGTGGAAGTCATCACCGTGCCCGGCAACCGTTCGCCGGCCGGCGCCAGCTTTCTGGCCATGCCCAGCGCCGCGCCAGCCCTGGCCAATGCCGTCTTCCGCGTCAGCGCGGTGCGCGTGCGCCGACTGCCGCTGATGAAGGAGCTGCTGCGAATGCTGTGAGGGGTCCGTTGGCGCGGAGTTCTGTAAGTGAACCTGACCCCGTTCTTTGTTTCTATTTCCCAGCGGCTAGGGAAAAACGAGCCGCGTGATGGCGAGTTCCATTTTACCGTGTCGGGGCGGTATTCGGTGCGCACTTGGGCTTCATTCTCACAGCCCGAACCAAGATTCACCACTACTCGTCGGATAATGTCTCTGACCCCTTTGGCTCTCTGACTCTTTTTGCTCCTGATCCCTCTTGCTCGGAATCATGCATAATAATCTGGCCTAAACGCTAATAGACTCTCTGGAATTTTTTTACTCTTGAAAGAATCTGGCATATATCCACTTAAGCCGAGCCTGTGAGATATAAACATACTATTCCTTTTCTCTACTTCCGAATCGACTGTCAAAATAAGTTCAATTATCTTGGAGCAAGACTTAGTTAAAAGGTTTACTTCATCTAAGCAGAATATAGCAGGGGACGTGAATTCAACCGCCTCGACGCGATCTTTTTCATCATAGTAAACAAAAACCCCGAGGCCACGAAAATGATCTGTAGTATTTATAGAGGTTGATGTACGCGTAAAAATGTCGTAATTTGTTCCTAAAATTTTTCTAACCGAATCACGTGAATCATCGAAATCTATTACACCTACACCGACATGAGGTGCCAAGTGAAATGATATATTCATTCTTTTTTCATCTGCTTAATGGCTTAATCATATTGGGTACCAAATTTTTCTTGTATATCTTTGATACCCATATTTTGGGCGCCTTGGAAATCTCCATTATCCATGAGTTGTTTTTCTTGAGACCGGAATTCCCCCGATTCCCTTGAACTTCCCCAACTGCCTGTTTTCTGATGATCAGCTTTCTCCATAACAATGGCTGAGCCGAAAGATTTCGATGCGCCGCTTTTAACAGACGGTATGCGATGCCTTTCTAGACCAGGCCCGCGTTTGAGTTTCGAATATGCACCGCCGAGCTTCTCGGATGCAGCTTTCACACCCTTGAAAACATCCTTCGCGTCTGCCACGCTGACTGGCGCGGCCTCACTTGCGATAGAAATAGCTGCGCCGGCGCGTTCAAGCGGTGAAGCATTTGGATTCATCACCGTCTTGGCGTCACTTACCACGCCAGCGACGGTCTGTGCAACGTTACCTCCATTTATCGCTAACTTGATTAGTTTCGTCAAAACACTACGCCCATCCGGATCTATATTACCGATCGGGTTGTTATCCGCGTAGTCGTAACGGTTGAAGTGAAACAGATTTCCCGGACTCGGCCCCACCGGATCCACACTCAAAAACCTCCCCACTACCGGATCGTAATACCGCGCCTGCATGTAAACCAGCCCAGTATCCGGATCATTCACATGGCCCGTATATCCCGGCCCGCTCGGCGGCGTCCCAAGCGCCTGCGACCCGTACGGCGCATAGTCGAACGTGGCGATGATAGTGCCGCTGGCATCGGCCTTCGCCAACGGCGTCCCTTGAGCATCGGTGTACACATACGTCACCGTACCCGCGTACGTCGGCGCACTGAGCATTACGAAGACAAACGCAAGCCATATCAACAGCCAGCGTGTTACCGGTGCCCGAGCTTGCTTCTGTGATCGGATATCCATGTCCATGATCCTCACCGTATGGGCCCTGGCGGGTCGGTCTGCGTTGTGTTGGGCGCAGGTTGGAACGCCGAGCAGCCGCTGGCGTTGCACGCTTGCACCGCGTACTGCAGAAGGGTCATGCCCGTGGGGGCAGGCATAGTCGCACTGGTTGCCGCGGTCGTCGCCACGATCGTGGTGCCACCCCGATCAATGTTGACCCGCTGCACGTTGTAACTAGTCGCCGTGGGTGCCGCTGCCCAACTCACGAAGTAAGTCGTGCCGTGGATGTAGCTCGGAGCGGTTACCCATGCCGGCATAGCCGGTGGCAGGGTGACCGTGATCGAGCCAGTTCCACTCCATGGTCCGCAGCCACCAGCATTGCAGCCCTGAACACGGTAACCGTAGCTGCCGCTGGCTTTGCCGCTGATGGCCAAGCTAATCGCCGCGCTGCCCTGGATCGTGCTCCAGCCACCGCCGTTGATTTGCTCCTGCAAGGCATAACTGGTCGCGCCCGTCACCCCACTCCAACTCACCGTGTAACTGCCGGTGTTGCTGGTGGCCGGTACGCTCAGGCTTGGTGCACCGCTCGGCGGGATGGTTACCGTCACGCCACCGCTGCTGACCCGAAATGCACTACACCCGCTGGCGTTGCACGCCTGTACTTGATAAATCCATATCGCAGTGACTGCCTCGCTCTGCGTGAAACCCGTCGCCCCGCCGCTGTAGATGGTGCTCCAGCCAGTGACGCCGTACTGCGCATGCTGCAACGTGTAGCTGGACGCAGTGGCGCTGGCTGCCCAGTTCACGGCGACCGGGCCATTGCTGGTCGCCGGAATGCTGATGCTGTCCGGCACCGGCGGCAGCAACAACACGCTGGCGCTGGCGCTCGGACTCAACGGGCCGCAGCCGCCGGCATTGCAGGCTTGCACCCGATAGCCATAGTTGCCGTTAGCCCGGCCAGCAGTGTTCCAGCTGGTGCTGCCGTTGGCCTGCACCGTGGCCCAGCCGGCACCGTTGGCACTCTCCTGCAACGTGTAGCTGGTGGCACCGGGCACGGCTCCCCAGCTCACCGTGTAACTGCCGCTAGTACTGCCGGCTGGCACGTTCAACGGCGGCGCGGTCGTGGGCGGATGAGTCACAACCATGGGACCGGCTGGCACCCACGCAGTGCACACCGAATTGCCAGCGGTGTTGTTGCAGGCCTGCAGCTGATAGGTGTAGCTGCCATCGGCAAGTCCCGTCAGCGCGGTGCTGGTCGCAAGGCCTGCATAGACCGTGCTCCAACTGACGCCGCCATTGCCGCTCTGCTGCAACGTGTACTGCGTGACGGGGACTGCAGCACTCCAGCTCACCGTCACGCTGCCTGTAGCGTTGGAAGCGGGCACCGTATAGCTAGGCAAGGGGCTGGGTATGACCCCGTAATCGGTATTGACCGTCACCGCGCTGGACGCCGCCCATCCGCGTGTACCGTGGGCGTTGTAGGCCGCCACCTGGTAGGTATAACTGCCACTGGCGTTGCCCAGACGGGCAATCGACGTGGCGGTGCTGTTACTGGCGATCGTGCTCCACGCACCGCCGTTGACGCGCTCCTGCACCGAGTAGGCGCTTGCGGTCGCCGGAGCCGTCCAGCTGACGGAGTAGCCGCCGTTGACGATGCCGGTTGGTACCGTCACGGTGGGCAGCGTCGGGGTGATGCCCAACGGGCCCGAGCTTGTGAAGGCGCCACATGTCGTCCCGACACAGCCCTCCACTCGATACAGGTAGTCGCCGCCGGCTCGGCCAGTCAAAGCTGCGCTGAGCGCACTGCCGCTATATACAGTCACCCACGCGCCAGCGTTGGCGCTTTCCTGAAGTACATAGCTGGTGGCACCGGCCGCGGCGCCCCAGCTCACGGTGTAGGTGCCGTTGTTGGGATTGCTATCGAAGCTGATCGTGGATGGTACGCCCACGCTCACCGTCGCGTTTTCAGCGATCAGCTTGCGCCCGAGATAGATAAAGTTGGTCGCCCGCGCATTGCCCGCATCGGCCTCATAGATCAGCTGCCCGGCCTGGCTGTAGAAATAGTAAGTCGGACTTCCTGCCGTGGGCGTCTTGCTCACGCGGCGCCCAGCGGCGTCATATGTATAGGTATTTTTGCCCACGATCTGGGTGAGCTGTCTTTCTGGTCAAAGACCAGATTCGTGGCGTTTTTAGTCGTGACATTGCCGCGCGTGTCGTAACCGAAACTGACAGGCATAATGCCGCTGATGCTCGCCAGCTTGTTGTCCGGATCGTAGTGGTAAACGGAAGTTTGGCCACCGGTCTGAAGAGTGCGCAGATTGTTGAGAGCGTCGTAGGTAATGACTTGATTACCCCACAACCCGCTGGCGCCGGTCAAGCGATCAAGTCCGTCGTAGCCGAAGCTCTTGGTACGCGGGCCGTCAGCCAGATCGTTCACCACGGTAATATTGCCGCTCTGATCGTACGTCAGGTCCTCGCTCACGCGAGGCGTGCCTCCCGTGCCATAGGTGAAGTTGCTGAGCAACTGGCGGGCGTTCTGCTCGGCGACATAGACAGCGCCGTTGCCGAACAAAAATTGGCTGACTTCACCGTTGGGAAAATAGCTGATGCTGTTTGCGTAGTTGCCAACCTGGGTTGGGCGACCCAATGCGTCCGGCGCATAGCTGACGTTCTCTCCGTCCGGGTAGTGCACCAAACTGGTGTGGCCGTTTGCATCGTGCGCGTAACCCACGGCCAAAGCGTTTCGCCCACTGAGTTGCAGGCTTTCACCGGTCAACATGCCGCGAAAATTGTATGTGCCATACCAAGTATTGGTACCGGACATAGAACTTGACGTGGCACTCGTCATGCGACCCAATGGGTCATAGTCATAACTGCTGCTTTGCGTGCCCGCTGGCGGCTGGATCAATTTGACACGATTCATCACATCGTAGGTGCGGCTTGTCCTGGCTTCGGCAGAGACCTGCTCAAGCCCGCAATCGGTACCGGTAATCGCAAGTCCCGCCGCACTCCATTGCAGATTGCCCGCTGCGTCCCACGCCATTACTTCGCTGCCGCTTTCCGGCTCGGTGGTACGACACAGCTGATGGTTACTGTCGTAAGTCATGGTCTTGGTGACGCTGTTGCTCTCGGTGCCATACAAGCCGGACTGGGTTAGTGAGGTTGGGCTACCGAAAACGTCCCGGACAATGGTTTGGGTAATGTTCTCGGGCGCAGTGATGCTGACTGGCCAATCGGTCGTTGGTTGGTCAAAAGCCATGAAGGCCGTCGTGGTGACGTTGCCTTTGGGATCGGTAACAGCGGTCTTGAACCCGGGCAGATATGCCGTGGTGGAAGTAAGCGTGCCAACTTCGGAATTTTGCTGGACTTGCGTAACGCGATTCAACGCATCGTAGCTGGTGTAGCTGCCGAGGTTGGCCGCTGCATAGTCGCCCAGATTGTTGATAGGATAGGAGGCAAATACTTTGTGTCCGACGTTGTCATAACGCTGAACGCTCTGACTGAGGGTAGCGGCTTTGTTTGCGCTGTCGTAGTGTTCCTCCACAAGCGGACGCCACATTGCATCGAAGTAAGTAACTGAATAACTGTTGCCAGTTTGCACCGTCTGCTTCCAGTGCCCCCCAGGAATGCCGAATTCGCTGCCACCAACCGGACCGAAGGACAACAGCATCTGATTCCACGCCACCTCATCGCCGGTCGGGTAATCGATGCTGGTCAACCGACCCATAGTGTCGTAGCCGTAGTTCGTCGTGTGGGCATTCGCGTCTTTGACGGACGTGATCCAGCCCGCGTCGTTGACTACCGCCGACTCGTTCGTGCCATCTGCGTGCCCAATCAATTGGGGAATGCCGCGCTTCCAGTTTGATGCCGTCGTGACTTGGTTTTTGCCATCCGCGACAGTGGCTATCGTGCCGTCGGCATTCCAGGTCAGTGTCTGCTTCATCTTGCCGAAGGAAGAGAAGGTCAGTGGCAATGCTGTTGCGCCATCAAAACCTGTCAGAGACTCGGTCGTGCCGTTCACCTTGCGCTCGGCTACCTGACCGAGGACCCATTTATCAGTGTTGTCTGAATACGTGGTCTGATCCACCCGGCTGTAGCCCATGCCGCTCGACTTTGTTTGCTGTACAACGCGCGCATATATGTCGAAGCTATTTATACTGTTGATAAACGTTGCGCCATCTTGCCTGATATACGAATCGACGATCGGGCGAATATGTGGCGTTGCCGGGTCGCCCACGCCACCCAACAGAATTCCGTATTCCGGGTAGAAGGGTTGGGTGGAAGCCGACGATTCAGACATATATTCGTCCGTTTGGCTACGAATGACGCTGCCATCGGCGCTCAAGATCTCAAGCTGGAGCTGTCGCCCATCGTTGAACGCATATTCGTATCCGAACTTATAGCGGCGTTTCGTTCCATCGGGTTCCGATACGTAGATTGTCTTGTCTAATCGGCAAGTCGTACACGGGTAATGGTAGCTAGAATGAAGATGCCCCCAAAATTTTTCTCCCTCCGGGCTCTCACCATAATCGTAACTCCAGGTAGCCGTTGGCACGCCGGGACCACTAATTGTTTTTTGAGTCAAACTCATTACGTCGAAGAAATTTGGCACCTGCAGCGCATTAATGGGTACTGACAAAGTTCCTGTATTTGCGCACTCATTTATATTTACACCACTGCGGCCATGGCGCGTGTTGTTGAACAGGAAATTTGCAGTTGCGCCGCTGGGACTCTTAGCCGTGAGCGTGTAGGCTACTTCAATAATGGATGGAGGCAATGAGCAATTTAAAAGTTGCTCCTCAGGCAGCGGCATACGTGGCTTCAACTGGCCTGCGTATGCATACTGCCAATTGGCACCGTCCGGAAGTGTCACCTGCGTTAAATTACCTGCGCCGTCATATTGATACTGCCAGGTTCGGCCGTGACTTGTCGCTGACACCAAACGATTTCCACTATATGCGAGCGTGATTTCACGGCCGTCATTTGCCCAGATGTGAACTGGGTTTCCTGCACCGTTGTACGCAAACTGCACTGTATTCCCGAAGCGATCTTCGATCTTGCTCGCCAGAATGTAGTATTGAGCGCGCGCAAGATAGGCCAAGCGGCCATTTCGGGACGTTTTCTTGAGCGTGGACGCAACACGCGTGACTCCGATGTCGAAATAATAACTAACGCCGGATGAGGTAAGCAGTCGGAACCCTTCGCCAGAAAATCCAGCTTGCATGCTGATGCAACTCAGTGCATCTCTTACCGGAGTTGTCAGGTAATATGGCCCCCCTTTCGTCGGCAGCGGTACTGAGGCATTCAGCGAAAGCGCCTTGGCGTCGCCGCGACCGGGAATGTGGATGTTGATTCCGGACCAAACATCGGATCTCCAAAACGTGCCGAGGGTGCCAATTTCTGCAGGCGGCAGACTGGTTCCAGTGCAACGTTGTGCGGGCCAGCCGCTAGGGACCGTCTGAACTAGCCGCTGTTAATTGGACGTCCAGAATTTTGCGGTGCTATTCGGCGAATCAGCCGAAAATCAACTGAATCGGTCGATTACTAGTTGGGGATTTATTCTTTTGACGCCTTGCAGGTATGTT
>JBBSSI010000029.1:0-29389 GCA_038242205.1 Lysobacterales bacterium | reverse complement strand
GCAACAACAGCGGGCATTGGGGCTGGATGACTTCCGAGCGATGGTAGAAGCCAAGACCACACGTTTCGCCGGCATCAGGCCCGCGCATCGGCCACCACGCAACGATTCAAACACTTGTAAGTGAACCTGACCCCGTTTTTGACCCCGTTTTTGACCCCGTTTTTGCCCAGGTTTCCCCTACAACTTGTATACGCTGCCGTCGCTAGGTTCACGCGCAGGCCAGACCGGACACAACGCCTCCACGGCCGCCATCAACTCCACCCAATCCGACAAATCGCCCTTGCCGGCCTGAACAACGTCCAGCACCCGCCCGCCAGCCAGCGGCTCGCGAACACCTCGGGCGCTCTCAGTCGGTGATTTCGGCGAGTAATCCATCCAGCATCTCCGCACGATCAAACATCGCAAAATATTCCCGCACCTCTACCATGTTGAGGCGCCCGCGCTGCGCACGCAACAGCGCCCGGATGTCCTCAAGGTCGCGCGAGCGAGAAGGATTGTTGACCAGCGCTTGCAGCTTGAACCCAATCAAGCCTTCGGCGCTAATCACGCGCAATGGTCCCATGATGGTTTCGCGCTTGATGGCTTGACTCAACAATCGTCGTGCAACGGGCCGATGGGCATAGAGCAGATCCAAGCCCTCATCGTCGCGGACGTAGTTGGCCGCATCCTCGCTGCGATGAACGCAACGGTAGCCGAGAGCCAACAAAATCTCGTGCAACCGATTCGCGTCATCTGCATCGGCGAGAAAGTCGACGTCGCGCGTGGCACGAACCACCTGATGCGCCGCCAGCGCCAAGCCACCGATCAGCGCAGGCGTGGTCTTGCAGCCGGTAAAGGCCGCGACAGCTTGCTTGATTTGATCAACCAGCCGCGACATTGGTATCAAGCCGCCATCTGCATGTACAAAGAGGCCGGAGCGTCCGTACGCTTGCGAACGTGGTCCATGGTCGGCACGCACGCGCGGCCTTCAACGCGTAGTTCGAGCAAGACGTTCTCGTCCAGCCGACACATCTGCATCATCCAACCAGCGCAGAACTCGGCGCAGAGGGAGCCGGTGTCTTGGAGAAATTTGAATTCCATGGCGAGAAGGCCCCATCGGAGAACACGTTCTGTACGGTTTCGCCATCAGAAACTACCACGGCCCGAAGGTAGCGGCGCGGTCAGTTACTTCGAACGCCAAACAGAAAATCAAACGGCTGTAAGTGAACCTGACCCCGTTCTTGGAGCGATGGTAGAAGCCAAGACCACACGTTTCGCCGGCATCAGGCCCGCGCATCGGCCACCACGCAACGATTCAAACGGTTGTAAGTGAACCTGACCCCGTTTTTGGCGGTAGCCCTCATCACTCAACCTTGCGCCTCCGCCGGCGGATCAATGCCACAACGATCCACACTCCGCCGATCACGAAGACGCCAAGCAAAAATGGAGGCAGAACCGCTCCAAGGCTAGAAAGGACAACCCGTCGCATTGGATATCCAGCAGCTGGCGTAGCGGCTTGAGCATCAACGGGTGACGGCGAGGCCGCATCGGCTTTCAATATTGATGGATACACGCGTTCCAGTGCTTCCACCTCACCAACTCCGACATGTGATCTCTGATAATCGACCATCTGTCGTTTCATTTCAGCAATAACTGATTGGTCGTATCGCGGCGAGTCTGGATTTATTATTGGATATTCCTGTTCGAGCCTTTTGACTAGACTGTCATACTCGATGTCGTCGGGAGTAGTTATGATTAAACGGTTCTCTTTAATATTAACCTTAAAATTATATTTATTGGCTATATCGTTGAGTACGTCACCAGAGTACGCGTTTACATATGCGGCACTAGTAAGTATCGACCCAGCCCTATTGTCATCCATATCAATGGTGAGGAGGTTTATGTCTGCTATTAACTTTAACAGGGACCTAACTTTAATCGACTGAAAATTTAGGGTAAGCCGCTGCCCGACATGTGAAGACACCGAGTTACTTGCGACCGGAGCATTTTGTACGTTGCCTGACGTACTAGTGCTGTGAGAACTTTCGGGACATGGTTCGCTCTGGTAGACCTCACCTTTACAATGGTGGATTTTATAAGCATTATACGTGTCGTCATTTTGAGCGCTAGCAGGACCTGACAGAACGAGTGAGGTGGCGATAACGACGAACAGAAAAAAGGTGTTCGCGTTATGCCGATTGATGTTTCGCATTCCGTGCCCCTTTTCTCAGAGAAGTTGTGGCCGAACGACTTAACACGTCGCTTCAGTAGTTTAGCGTCAAACGCACAGCGCGGACGGTATGCGGCAGTCCGGCCCATTCGAACGGCAATCTCCCGTGCTGCCAAGCCGGCACGGGAGAGACCGTTGATCCTCTCGTGCCGCAGCGTGAGCCGCCGATCCATCGTCCAGCCCTCGTCGTTTGCGATCGTTGCGGAAAATACTCTTCAAATTCCGCGTCAGATATGCAATTGAGCTTCCTTAATTGTCCAACTATAGCCGATACCTTTCTCTCAGCAAGATTTGCTAATGCTTCAAAGGAATATCCGGATCTATAACGCTCAGTCAGACTTTCCTTTTCATCATGATCCCATGGAAAATAAGACCGGGCAGGCAAGCCCTGTTCGATATTCTTTATTCTCTTAGCTTCAGCCTGACTTTGATCCATCATGCAACCCATAACCTACCGTAGGTTTCAGTAATAAGTTCAGCATAAGGGGCCAGAGACATTTGATCAAAGGGGACGGCGAGAATTATTTCGAATTAATTGTCTCCGCCCCCTTTAGCCCCATGTCTCGTGTACCTAAAGTGCACTCTGACCCCTATTTTGCACAAAACAACAGCACAGAAAGTGCACTCTGACCCGTGTTTTCGCTTAAAGTGCGCTCTGACCCCTGCTTTCTGTCAGAAATTGTTCCTGACACCTTTTTTGGCCTAAATAATGTCTCTGACCCCTTATGTTCGAAACTCACTTGATCCTCACCATCGGGTGAGCGCGCCAGGCACCACCGCCAGGAAACTTAGCGAAGCTCACTTCGTCATTGATACCGACATTTTCAGGGCCGAAAACACTGTCTTGATTAAAAAAAACGTCCTCGCCATCAGATCTTATGAATCCCCAACTTTTGAACTTAATCTTGCGCACTACGCCACGATAGCGTGGAGCAATCGAATAGCACAACTGTTCACTTCTCTTGATCAAGTCTTCGCAAGTTGGTCTCGCACTAGGATCCAAACTCATACAGCTCAAACAAATTTCAACAAGTTCGCCCGCCAGAGATGCGAATTGGGGATTACGAGTAACAAACGCAGGAACATCCAAAATCTTCCTTTCCAAAATCTTTGCTACAGCTGGCAAGCCAGCGCCAAATGGTTTCGCGCCTGTAAGCAACTCGTACACCATCGCGCCCAGCGACCACACATCGGTTGCTTGCGTCACTTTACGTGGCTCCATAATAGCTTCAGGCGACATATAAGGCAGAGCGCCTCGCACCGTCGACGAATTGGAATTTGTCATGTCGCCATCTTCTGCCGCAGAGGCAAATTCCTCCTCAGCCAATTTCGCGATACCAAAATCAGTGATTTTTATACAGCTGAGCTCGTCATCCTTCCCCACTAATACATTACTTGGCTTCAAATCACGATGAATTACCTTAGCTCGGTGAGATGCCAAAAGCCCCTTCGAAAGATGGTGTAAGACCCTAGCGACTAAATAAGGATCGCCACAACCATATCGATCAATGATCGCAGATGATAGATCAAAACCATCCACAAACTCTTCTACTAGATATTCACGTCCGTCTTCAACAAAAAAATCAAGCGTCTTCGCAACATTTCTGTGGTTTATCCTCGCAGCGACAACCGCACTGCTCTTAAACCGACGAGCTGCCGCCTCATTTTGCGGAGTCTTTAGAGCAACCTCGCGCTCGAGAAGCCTGTCGTGTGCGCTATAGACGAACTGCATACCGCCTTTTGCAACGTACTCAACTACTGAATAACGTTCTCGGAGAATGTTGCCGGGCGAATGGGGTCCAGTCATAGCGCGACCTCCGGATGAGAAATATCTACCGTAATAAACGCCCTCTCGGACGCCCATACTTCGGGTCCACCGATGGCTACTACACACGAGCCCACGAGTTCCTGACCCTCAGGCATCACGGCATTATTTAGATAGACCGAACCCTGAACGGCTACGAAAGTGAACTTCAATCCGTCGTAAGAAAGCGTAAACCCTCCGACTTGACCATACTTCAAGGCAATCTTTCGTTGATTACAATTAACTCGGTACGTGTTATTTCCCGATACCAGAAGGGCTTGATGGGTATCTCTTAGAAGGTAAGCTCCAATCAGAGTCTCTATTTCAGACATCGCCGGGCGCCGCCCTGGATCGCAAGCCATGCAGCGCGCGAGCATCGTGACAACCTCGTCCGGAATTTTTAGTATTGAAGACTGAAAGCAGTTAACGACCGCATCCACGTCCAGATCCTTCAGCTCGAGAGGCTTAACCGGCATAACTTCAAGAGCCATCCACATGCATGTGACACCGAAGGCATATACGTCGATGGCCTGAGTAAACTCAACATACTCATCAGAATATTGTTCTGGTGCGGCAAACCCGTAAGTGCCGACGAAGCCAATAGTTCCGTCCACTTGTGCACATCTAGCCAGACCGAAATCTAGGATCTTTAGAATACCGTTACCATCGACCCGGATATTGTTTGGCTTGATATCGCGATGAATAACACCGTGCGCATGGACCTCCTTCAGCCCTTCGGAAAGCTGCCAAACAAAACGCAAGTAGTTACTTAGCGACTCGCGAAATTGGCCCATATCCGCGAGGTCTTGACCATCAATAAATTCTTCGACCAGGCAAACCGGAGTGCCTCCCTCGTATATGAGGTCATAAATCTGAACAACATGATCTGACCTGATGGAAACTAGAGCCGAGATCTCGTCCAGTAGTCTACGCGTTTCTTCCCCTGCCTTCAGAACCTTGAGCGCGACGAGCCTCTCAAGATCGGTGTCTTTGCAGATGTGAATTTCTGAAAGTCCCCCACCGACGACCTCGCCAGTTGGAGCATATCGCTCTGGCAGGCCATTCATTTATTATGCTCATCATGGAATAAGTCTATTTTCAATTCCGGCTTAATATTTGAAGCGGACTTTTCTTGTTCGACTTTCCTTTTTGAGCGACTTCGAGACCTTTTCTTAGATGGCTTTTTCTCTTCTTTAATATTTCGCGAATTAGTCAATGATTTATCGCGGTGTATGAATTGGTCATTCGCGCGGAGATCTTTTTCACTGCCCACTATTGAGCGGACCATAACATCTGTCCGATCCGTCATTGCAATATCTTCTATCGCAATGCTCAATTCGCCAAATGGGTCACTTATGTTTAAAATATTGTCCGTATTAAATGCTAACGCCGAAGTAGTTGCTATCGTTATTATTGATGCATTATCGTGTCCGCCATACCATTTTGAAGTCGCCAATATCCGGCGTACAGCAGTGGATACATCAGGAGCACATTTGAGTAATGTTTTAATTGTTTCGTCTCCGATGAAATGCGCACCGTCCGACGTCAGAGCAATTTCAGAATTATCTTTTGTTATCGTGAAAATATTGGGGACGAGATCATTACCCATACCAACAAATTGAATCAGACCATTGTCCTCAGACTCGAGTTGATAGTTCTTCCCAAGCTGACCACTGAGCGTGTCATCTACAGATAATTGACGAAAGTTTCCCTGGCCCACCGAGTAGACACGGCTGTCGCCAATATTCAACCCGTAAATATCATTTTCATCCCGCAAGACGGCAGATAAGGTTGCACCACCTCTTCCGCGATATTCCGAGAAGACTCTATCATTAGCGAGGGAAGCTGCTGCCTCAATCATGGTGGTAAGCGAACCTCTAGATGTGGCGAGGCTCGCCATGAAAACTGCAAGAGCCATTGCGGCGCAGCGCTCACCTTCTACCATGCCACCCATTCCATCGGACAACATATACACGTCCAAAGCATGGTTTTTGCTTCTAATGGTCGCAAAGGCGACGCGGTCTTCGTTCTTTTTTCGTTTATTTCCGATGTCCGTGCCCAACACCGCTGATCGATGCTCAATTGAGACACCCATACTTCCGACGGGCCGGAGCAACCAGCGCTCTATTAATGACGCCAAGCGTTCTCGATCCATATTTATTCCTAGTTTCGCCTAGCATTTTCTAGAGATAGATTTCTCTTCATGCCACCTTCCCTTTAGGCGAGAGCTTTGTTGTTGCAAGTGGAATATGCACACAAAAGTTCCGATGCACCCCAGAGACATCGGCGGCCGTCTAATGACTCACATATTCCTCCGATACTCCCCCCCCACCGCATACAGCGCATGACTAATCTGCCCCAACGAGTTGTACTTCACCGCCTCCATCAACTGCTCAAACACATTCTTCCGCTCCCTGGCCGTGTTCTGCAGCGCAACCAAGCTCCCCGGCGCCAGCGAATTCCGTGCCTCCCCAAACTTCCGCACGTTATCAATCTGCACCTGCTTCTCTTCCGGCGTCGACCGAATCAACTCGATCTTCGTAGCAATCTCCCCCGCATGCTCCTTCGGCAGGAAGGTATTGACGCCAATCAACGGCAACGACCCATCATGCTTCTTGTGCTCGTAATACATCGACTCTTCCTGGATCTTGCCGCGCTGATACATCGTATCCATCGCGCCCAGCACCCCGCCCCGCTCGCTGATCGCCTCGAACTCCTTGTACACGGCTTCCTCGACCAGGTCGGTGAGTGACTCGACCACGTAGCTGCCCTGCCACGGGTTCTCGTTGAAATTGAGGCCTAGCTCCTTGCTGATAATCATCTGGATCGCCACCGCGCGGCGCACGCTTTCTTCGGTCGGCGTGGTGACCGCCTCGTCATAGGCGTTGGTGTGCAGGCTGTTGCAGTTGTCGAACAGCGCGTACATCGCCTGCAGCGTGGTGCGGATGTCGTTGAACTGGATCTCCTGCGCGTGCAGTGACCGACCGCTAGTCTGAATGTGGTACTTCATCATCTGGCTGCGGCTGCTGGCGCCGTAGCGCTCGCGCATGGCGCGGGCCCAGATGCGGCGGGCGACGCGGCCGATCACGGTGTATTCCGGGTCCATGCCGTTGGAGAAAAAGAAGCTGAGGTTGGGCGCAAAGTCGTCCACCTTCATGCCGCGCGCGAGGTAGTACTCGACGATGGTGAAGCCGTTGCTGAGGGTAAAGGCGAGCTGGCTGATCGGGTTGGCCCCGGCTTCGGCGATGTGATAGCCGCTGATCGACACCGAGTAAAAGTTGCGCACCTTGTGGTCGACAAAGTACTGCTGGATGTCGCCCATCATGCGCAGCGCGAATTCCGTGGAGAAGATGCAGGTGTTCTGCGCCTGGTCTTCCTTGAGAATGTCCGCCTGCACGGTGCCGCGCACCTTGGTCAGGGTTTCGGTCTTGATGCGCGCGTAGGTTTGTGCATCGACCAGCTCGTCACCGGATACGCCGAGCAGCGCCAGGCCGAGGCCTGCGTTGCCGACCGGCAGCTCGCCGTGGTATTTCGGGCGCGGATGGTTGGCGTAGATGCCGGCGATCTTCTGTTCCGCCGCCGCCCAGCGCGCGTCGTCCTCGCGCAGGTACTTTTCAACGTTCTGGTCGATGGCCGTGTTCATGAACATGGCCAGGATCATCGGCGCGGGGCCGTTGATGGTCATCGACACCGAGGTGTGCGGATCGCTCAGGTCGAAGCCGGAGTACAGCTTCTTCATGTCGTCCAGCGTGGCGATGTTGACCCCGGAGTTGCCGATCTTGCCGAAGATGTCCGGGCGCGGCGCCGGGTCTTCGCCGTACAGGGTGACCGAGTCGAACGCGGTGGACAGGCGCGTGGCGGCGCCGCCCTGGCTGAGGTAATGAAACCTTCGGTTTGTCCGCTCGGGCGTGCCTTCGCCGGCGAACATGCGCGTGGGATCTTCGCCGCTGCGGCGGTACGGATAGACGCCGCCGGTGTACGGGTAGTGCCCGGGCAGGTTTTCCTTGCCGAGAAAGCCCACCAGCTCGCCCCAGTCTTTGGACTTGGGCGGGGAGACTTTCGGGATCTTCTGGTGGCTCAGCGAGTCGCGGTAGTTGTCGACCTTGATGACCTTGTCGCGCACCTTGTACTCGTTGACGTCGGCGGTGACCGAGGCGTACAGGGCCGGCCACTTGCGCAGCTGCTGGATCGCCTCGTTGCTCAGCCCGCGCAGCGCGGCGTTGTAGCGCTGGCGCAGGGTGAGCATGGAGTGGTCGGCGCCGTCCTGCAGCGCGTCGTCGACGTACAGGTCCAGCGGCTTGGGCAACGCCGCGTCGTCCAGCTCCTTCAACGCTTCGTAATAGTGCTGCGCCTTGCTGGCGTATTCGGCCTGGCTCTCGATGCCCTTGTTGATGGCGCGGCCCTGCTCGGCAATCTCGGCCAGGTAGCGCACGCGGGCGCCGGGGATGAGCACGGTGGCGCGCGGCTCCTTGAGCGTGGTGTCCAGGCTGGGATTCCAGTCGCAGTTGGGGGAAGAAAAGGAAAGGGGGTCAGAGTCACTTTTCGACCCAGCGTCCGTGGTCTTCTGGGAGCCTTCAGTCGAAAAGTGACTCTGACCCCTTTTCCCCTTCTCGCGCATCAGCCGGCACAGGTTGGCAAACATCCAGGTGACGCCGGGGTCGTTGAACTGGCTGGCGATGGTGGGGTACACCGGCACGTCTTCATCCTTGACGTTGAACGCGGTGCGGTTGCGCTTCCACTGTTTGCGGATGTCGCGCAGCGCGTCTTCGGCGCCGCGCTTGTCAAATTTGTTGAGCACGATCAGCTCGGCGTAATCGATCATGTCGATCTTTTCCAGCTGGCTCGCGGCGCCGTAATCGCTGGTCATGACGTAGATCGGGAAATCGACCAGGTCGACGATCTCCGAATCACTCTGGCCAATGCCGGCGGTCTCCACCATCACCAGGTCGTAGGGCTGGCTTTTGAGAAAGTTGATGCAGTCGTGCAGCACCACGCTGGTGGCGGCGTGCTGCCGGCGCGTGGCCATGGAGCGCATGAACACGCGCTTGGCGCGCAGCGAATTCATGCGGATGCGATCGCCCAGCAGCGCGCCGCCGGAGCGCCGGCGCGTGGGATCGACCGCCAGCACGGCAATGCGCATCTTGGGAAACGCGTGCAGAAAGCGCAGCAGCAACTCGTCGACCACGCTGGATTTGCCCGCGCCGCCGGTGCCGGTGAAGCCGATCACCGGCGTGTGCTTGCCGGCCAGCGCCCACTCCTTGCGCAGGCGCGCCAGCTCGGCGTCGCCAACGTGGTGCTGCTCCAGTGCCGAGAGCATGTGGCCGATGGAGATTTCGTCGTCAATGTCGACCTTGGGCAGGCTGTGCGACTCGCTCTGGCGACGCTCGGCCGCGCCGGCGGTGGCGCGCTTGGTGACGTCCTCGATCATCTCCACCAGGCCCAGTTTCATCCCGTCGTTGGGGTGATAGATGCGCTCGACGCCGTAGTCGTGCAGCTCCTTGATCTCGTCCGGGGTGATGGTGCCGCCGCCGCCGCCAAACACGCGCACGTGGCCGGCGCCGCGCTCGCGCAGCATGTCGACCATGTACTTGAAGTACTCCATGTGGCCGCCCTGGTAGCTGGACAGCGCGATGGCGTCGGCGTCTTCCTGCAGCGCCGCGCGCACCACGTCTTCCACCGAGCGGTTGTGGCCCAGGTGCACTACCTCGGCGCCTTGCGCCTGGATGATCCGGCGCATGATGTTGATGGCCGCGTCGTGGCCGTCAAACAGGCTGGCGGCGGTGACAAAGCGCAGCGGCGGGGTTTCCAACTGGCTGGCGGGGACGGATTCTGCGGGCATGCTCATACGCTGACGCCGGTGATCACGGAGATCATCGATTGTAGCGCGCACCCCACCCGGCTTAGAAAATGACGGGTGGGGTGTCTTGTTTGGCTTGTTCCAGATTGGCTGCTGAAACAGACCAAGCTGAAACCAGCTTGGTGATGCACGGCACGTCGGCTGACGTCACTTCGCCCGATGTCAGCGCGGCTTGCATCCGCCAGCTGACTTCAGCTTGGCCTGTTTCAGCTTGGCTTGCGTCAGCTCGGCGTCTTTCACCCGCGCTGGCTTCAGCCCTTCTTGCCTCAACTTGCCCGCTGTCAGCCACGCTGACATCAGCGTGGCTCGCTTCAGGTGGGCTTGCTTCAGCTCAGCTTGCTTCAGCTCAGCTTGCTTCAGCTCCGCTTGCTTCAGCTCCGCTTGCTTCAGCTCCGCTTGCTTCAGCTCCGCTTGCTTCAGCTCCGCCTGCTTCAGCTCCGCTTGCTTGAGCTCGGCCTGCTTCAGCTCCGCTTGCTTGAGCTCGGCCTGCTTCAGCTCCGCTTACTTCACCTCGGCAAACATGTATTCGTGCTGGCCATCGCGCACCACCAGCTGGCGCACGCCGTCCTTGTCGGCGCGGGTAAACAGAAAGCCGATGGCCTGCGGGTCGATGGTCATGAGGCCGAGACTGCCATCGGGCTGCGGCATGGTCGCCACCTCGGACTTGAACGTGCCCACATCAAACCAGGCCTTGCCGTCCTTGCGCGTTACCACCAGGTCGCCCAGCGCGTCGTTGTGATAGCGCGGTGCCAGGGCGGCAAGCGCCTTGGCGTCGGCCGGATGCTGCAGCAGCTTGACCAGTGCCGCAAACTCCTCGCCACTGGCCTTGGCCGCGGCGGTGGCAGCGGGCACGGCGTTGGCCTCGCCGTCAAACATCAGCTCCATCAGCCGGCGCTTGAACGGCCCGCGCAGGTTCACGCCTTCGTCGGCGTTGGTCAGGATCACCGCGCCTACTTTCTGCGCGGGCCACCACATCATGTTGGAGTGGAAGCCGCCCATGTCGCCGCCGTGGTCGATCACGGTGACGCCATCGCTCTTGTCCACCATCAGCGCCATCGCGTAGCTGCGGTCCACGCCAAGCGATATCTGCGGCTCGCGCCGCTGCATCAACGCCGCATTGCCGATGTAGCGCTTGCCATAGGCCAGCACGCCGCCGTCGATCTCCATCTGCACGTACTTGAGCATGTCGTTGACCGTGCTCCAGGCCGCGCCGGCCGGGCGCGAGGACACGATGGTGTCGTTCAAGCCCATGCCCATGACCTGCACCTTGTGCGTAATGTCGTAGCCGTGCGGCGCCGCGTAGTCGCCGGTTTGCGCCTTGGCGTAGTTGAACGTGGTGTGGGTCATGCCCAGTGGATCAAATACCAGCGACTGCATGGCCTTGTCGTAGCCCGCGCCCAGCTCGGTACCCGGATAAGCAACCTGCCCGCCAATGTAGCCGGCCGCCGCGGCCATGGGGTTGGAGTATTGAAACAGCTCGCCGAAGCCGCTGGTCGGCTGCATCGTGCCCAGCGTGGCCATGACCGACTCGGGCGTCTGCTTTTCGCCTTCAAACAGCCATTCAAAATCCTGCCGCGGCACGCCGGTGCACGCGCAGATCAGGTGCTTGACCAGCACCTTGTCGGTAGTGGCGGCGTCGCCAAGCTTGAAGGTTGGATAGACGTCCTTTGCGTGCGCGTTCCAGTCCAGCTTGCCGGCGTCAACCAGCTTGGCCAGCATCAGCGTGGTCAGCGCCTTGGTGTTGGAGGCGATCATGAAGCGGGTGTCGCCATCCACCCTGGACGGCTTGCCCAGCTCGCGCACGCCGAAGCCTTTGGCCATCACCACCTTGCCGTCCTGGACGATGCCAATGGCGACGCCGGGCACGTTGAACTCCTTGCGCATCTGCTCGACGAAAGCGCTGACCTGCTGCAGGCGCGCGGCGTCAAGCTTGTGCGCGGTCTTGCCGGCAAAGCTCTCATGCGTGTGGCCGGCAGGCTGCAGGCGCTGGCCGAGTTTGCCAAACTGGGCGGCGCGCTTTTCCGCGATGGCCTGGTCCACGTCGATCACCATGACCGTCCACGCCTTGCCCTTGCGGAACGCGCGCGCGCTGATCACCCGCTTGGCATTGGCGGCGACATCGTATTCGTAGAAGCGCCGCGCCTCCCAGCCGTCGCGAGGAGCGCCGTCGGTGGCCACGAGGAATTTGGGCGTCAGGCCCAGCAGCTTCCAGCCCTCGGCAACCGCGGCGTCGGGGTTGTCCGCCTGCGCATCGACGATGGCAATGCGCGAGCCGTCGCCTTCCGGCGGCATCAGCAGCACGGCGTTGCCCTGCACGCGCTGGGTGAAACCAGCCGGGACGATAAAGGTGGTGCCGCGCGGCGTGGCCGAGGGTTTGTCAGCCGCGTTTTTCGCGGGCGCGGCGGATGCAGAGGATGCGGCGGATGTGGCGGCTGCGGGAGCAGCTGCGGGCGCGGACTGCGCCGGCGTCGCAAGCAGCATGGTCAGTGCAACGGTCAGCAGGCAGGGTGCAAGAGCTTGGCGCATGGGGATTTCCTCGGGTGGGCGGAGCGAACTCGGGGCGGTCTGCGGACTTTACTCGTAATCCTGATGCCGACGGCGGGCGCGCTGCTGCCCCGTGTCAACGCGCGAATTTGGCGGTGGGCGGTTGGTGCATCGCCTCCGGATGTTTTGCCGGTCGGGCGTTGCGGCGTGCCCTGCCCGCGCGCGGTCTACACAAATTTCTGTCATCTGCACGGTTATTCTCTGGCAGCTGCCCAGGCCCCGTGCTGCACCGCTGGAGCCATGCGCACCCGGAGGTACTAAACTGCCCGCTTTGTTTCACGCACATTGGCGCGGCGCAAGGCATCGCATCTCGCGTTCTTTTGCTGCCAGCGGACGGGTTATCCGTCCTGCTGCGCTCCCGCCGGCACTTTTTGGTCCGGCAATCCCACGGAGTTACCGCCGCAATGATTTTTGAAACCATCGAAAAGACCGGGCACGAGGAAGTTGTCTTCTGCCACAACAAGGATGCCGGCCTGAAGGCCATCATCGCCATCCACAACACCGTGCTCGGCCCGGCGCTGGGTGGCCTGCGCATGTGGCCGTACAAGAGCGAGCAGGAAGCGGTCAACGACGCGCTGCGGCTGTCGCGCGGCATGACGTTCAAGAACGCCGTGGCCGGCCTCAACCTGGGCGGCGGCAAGGCGGTGATCATCGGCGACCCGGCCAAGGACAAGTCCGAGGCGCTGTTTCGCGCGTTCGGTCGCTTCGTCAATTCGCTCAACGGCCGCTACATCACGGCCGAAGACGTGGGCATCGACGTCAACGACATGGAGTACGTTTTTCGCGAAACCCAGTACGTGACCGGCGTGCACCAGGTGCACGGCGGCTCGGGCAACCCGTCGCCGTTTACCGCATTTGGCGCATTGCAGGGCTTGATGGCCACGCTGCACGAAAAATACGGCAACGAGGACGTGGGCAAATACAGCTACGCCGTGCAGGGCGCCGGCCACGTCGGCAGCGAGTACATCAAGCTGCTGCGCGAACAGGGTGCCAAGGTGTTTGTCAGCGACATCAACAAGGAGGCGGTGCAGCGCTGCGTGGACGAGCTTGGCTGCGAAGCGGTTGAGCCGGATGCGATTTACGACGTGGACGCGGACGTGTTTTCGCCGTGCGCGCTGGGCGGCACGATCAACGAGCAAACCATCGATCGCATCAAGTCAAAGATCATCTGCGGCCCGGCCAACAACCAGCTGTCCACCGACGAGATCGGCGACGAGCTGCAGCGCCGCGGCGTGCTGTACGCACCGGACTATGCGGTCAACGCGGGCGGCGTGATGAACGTGTCGCTGGAGATCGACGGCTACAACCGCGAGCGCGCGATGCGCATGATGCGCACGATCTATTACAACCTTGGCCGCATCTACCAGATTGCCAAGACGCAGAACATACCGACCTATCTGGCGGCGGACCGTCTGGCCGAGGAGCGCATCAACTCCATCGGCAAGATCCAGCTGCCGCACATGGGCAACAACGGCACGCGCTTCCAGGGTCGCATGCGCGGGCAGTAAACGCTGCTGCACGAGATCAAAGGCCGCCGATACCATGGCGGCCTTTTTTTTCGCCCCTGCAGTGCGCTGGAAAGGTCGCCAGTGCTCGCATCGTTCACGATCCGTGCGGCGCAGCGGACCTGAAGGATCGCGCTTGCGCGCCGACCGCGTAACTTGCGAACCATCACGCCGTCACTGAAGCGCCACCGTGCTGCGGTAACATCCACAGTCCGGATACCAGGAGTAGGCAATGCGCGCGTTTCCGCTTGGAGAAGATATCGACCTGCTGCGCGAAGCCGTGCGCGGTTTCGCCGAGAAGGAGATCGCGCCGCGCGCCGACAAGATCGACCGCGACAACCTGTTTCCCGCCGACCTGTGGCGCAAGTTTGGCGACATGGGTCTGCTCGGCGTCACCGTGCCGACCGAGTTTGGCGGCAGCGGCCTGGGGTTTCTCGCGCACATGGTGGCGATGGAGGAAATTTCGCGCGCGTCGGGTTCGGTCGGCCTCTCTTACGGCGCGCACTCCAACCTGTGCGTCAACAACATCTATCACAACGGCAGCCCCGAGCAGCAGCGCAAATACCTGCCCAAACTGTGCAGCGGCGAACACGTTGGCGCGCTGGCAATGAGCGAGCCGGGCGCCGGCTCCGACGTGGTCGGCTCGATGACCTGCAAGGCCGAGCTGCAGGGCGACGTGTGGGTTGCCAACGGCAGCAAGATGTGGATCACCAACGGCCCGGACGCCGACGTGCTGCTGGTGTACATGCGCACCGCGCCGCGCACCGCCGGCAGCCGCAGCATGACCGCGTTCATCATTGAAAAAGGCATGGTCGGATTTCATACCGCGCAGAAGCTGGACAAGCTCGGCATGCGCGGCTCCAACACCTGCGAGCTGGTGTTTGAAAACTGCCAGATCCCCGCGGAAAACGTGGTGGGCGAAGTGCACGAAGGCGTGCGCGTGCTGATGAACGGGCTGGATACCGAACGCCTGCTGCTGTCCGGCGGGCCGCTTGGTTTGATGCAGGCAGCGCTGGATATCACGCTGCCGTACGTGCGCGAGCGCAAGCAGTTCAACGCGCCGATCGGTACGTTCGAGATCATGCAGGCCAAGATTGCCGACATGTATACCGCGCTGCAAAGTTCGCGCGGCTTTGCCTATCTGGTGGCGCAGCAGTTTGACCAGGGCGTCAAATCCCGCATCGATCCGGCCGCGTGCCTGCTCAACGCTTCGCGCAACGCCGTGCAGGTGACCCTGGAAGCGATCCAGTCGCTCGGCGGCAACGGCTACATCAACGATTACCCGGCCGGACGCCTGCTGCGCGATGCCAAGCTGTACGAGATTGGCGCCGGCACCAACGAAATCCGCCGCATGCTGATTGGCCGCGAGCTGTTTCACGGCAAGGCCTGAACCCTGGGCGGGTGACTCGGTCGCCGCCCGATTCCCCGTTACGTAATGTAGAGCGGGCACTGCTCGCGGTTTTGTTTTGCGATCGCCGGCAGGCTCCGTCCGCCGCATGTGTTTTGCCGATTTCCACGAGGCAACGGCCGGCGGGCCGTGCCCGCCCTACGCTGCTGTATGAGATTGGTGCCAACGAAATCCGCCGCATGCTGATCGGCCGCGAGCTTTTCTCGGCGATGCATAAACACCCGCGTGCGCATCACTCTGGCGCGATGCCTGGGTCGCGTCGCAATCCCTTACCACGCAGTGCAGTGCAGGGCGGGCGATGCCTGCCCTACGCTCCATCAGCTATGCGGGCAACATCAGCGGGATGGGCAAAATCAGGAGATGGGCGACATCGCGGGACGGGCAACATCAGGAGATGGGCGACATCGCGGGACGGGCAACATCAGCGGGTCGTAGGACGTCATCGGGTCATGCGCCATCTGCCGGCCTGCGTCAGAGATTGCAAACTCAGAGCGTCACCGGCCGATGGGGGTATTTCTTCAATGCCCCGTATCAACCGGCCCTGTCAACCGGCCGAATCAATCGGCCTTGTGAACCGGCCACGCTCACGGATGACGTGCGCGGCGCGGTGATCCGGTCGGCAGAGCGGTCGGCCAGCGCAGCAATGGTCAGCGAGGGATTGGTACCTACCGGGCCGGGCATGATCGAGCCATCGGCAACATACAGACCGGGGTAGCCAAAGACCTGGCCGAACTCGTCCACGACGCCTTCGGCGACAGTGCGCCCCATCGGCGCGCCGCCCAGCGCATGCACGGTTATCACGCGGCGACCCAGATGCCAGGTCGGATTGCTTTGCAGCTTGCCGCCCCAGACTTGCGTGATCTGCTCCATGGTGTCGCGCAGGCGCGAAAAGTATGCCGACGAACGTTTGAGCCGCCAGTCGCTGGCCAGCATTCCGTCCTGCAGGCTCAGGTTTCCATCGGGTATATCGCGGCCCATTCCCAGCAGCGGGACTGAGGTGGCCGACAGGTCACCGCGACCGACCAGGTACGACATGTCCGCGCTCAGGTTGGTGCTGCTATTGATACCCAGCGACGAGAGAATCCGCCGCCACGCCAGGCGCTGCACGCGGCCCAGGGTGGACGCGATGCCGGCCGTTTCCAGCAGCCAGGCCATGAAGATTGGATAGCCCGCATCCTCGATATAAAACCCCCTGCCCTTGCCGCCATCCAGCGCATCGGGCTCGCGCAGGTAGCTGGTGATGACCGGGCCATAGGTGCCGTTGAGCGCCCACGGCACCTTGCCGGCAGCGGTCTGCGTGGAGCAGCGCACGGCAAACGTGAGCAGATCGCCGTTGCTGCAAAACTGTGACCCGAGCCTTTCGCTGAGTCCGGGAAACGCGGCGCGATTATTCAGCAGCAGATAGGTGCTGCCAAACGTGCCCGCCGACAGGATCAGTCGCGTCGCCGACACCGTGACCAGCGGCGCGTCGTGCGGCGTCGGTGCGCCGGGCACATGCTGGCGGTAGGAAATCAGATAGCCGCCGCCGGCACGCGGCGCGATGGTCTTGACCTCGGCCAGCGTGCGCAGGTCCGCTCCGGCGCGCTTGGCGGCGGACAGATAGTTGTAGTCCAGCGTGTTCTTGCTGCCGTAGTTGCAGCCAACGTCACACTCGCCGCACAGGCGGCACGTGCTGCGCGTGCGATCGTGCAGGTTGCGCTGCGCCTCGATGATGGGTTCGCCCGGCACCGGCTCCTCGCCGGGGTTGGCGAACGTCACCGCCAGCGGTGGCAGTTGCCACTCCATGCCGAGTTTCTGGCCGGCCATCTGCATGGCCCGGGTCTTTTCGGTCTGGTTATAGGGAGATTTCGCGAACGGATATTGTTGCGTGTTCATCATGCGTTCGACCCGATCATAATGCGGGTCCAGATCGGCGCGCGTCACCGGCCAGTATTCGTGTCCCGGCTCACCGGGCTGTTCGCGCACAAACCACTTCTCGTCCTTGCGCAGCAGCACGTTGGCGTAGATCAGCGAGCCGCCGCCCAGGCCGCTGGATACCAGCGCGTCAATGTGATCGAACGACCACATGTCGAACAGTCCGAACAGCCCGGCGCTCGGGTCCCAGAAATTGCCATGCATTTGCGCGGGCGTGCGCGCGAATGATCCCGGCGGGTAGGCCTTGCCGCGCTCCAGCAGGCACACGCTTTGTCCGGCCTCGGCCAGGCGATAGGTGGTTACCGATCCACCAAATCCGGAGCCCACCACTACTGCGTCGAAATGTTCCATGCCTGTGCACTCGGTTGGAGTCCAGCGGGCGCCACGACGCTGATCGCGTCGGGCGCCGGGACGGTAAAGGGTTCTTCGATAAGCCGCACCCTGGGCGGTGCGCCATCGCGTGGGTTGAAACAGGGCTCTTGCGCGCCGGCTTGGGGATTGAATGTCCACCGGCTCACGCGATCCACGCCGATCGGATAGATCGTCAACGCGCCGTCTTCGCGAATCTGCAGGCGCACGAAGTTCTTGTAGTGCTCGATGTGCTGCGCCGAATACGCCTCGTTGAAGTTGACCCCGGGCAGCAGTGCCAGGCTGAAAAGCACGGCGCCAAGCGCTCCGCCGACCAGCAGCATCTCCACCACGTACAGCGCGCCCTGCAGCCACAGGCGACCGTGGCCCGGTCCCTGCAATCCAAAGCTGGCGTTGAGATGCGCAAAGCCCCAGGTGAGCAGCAGGATCAACGCCAGATGCGCGAGCCCATGCACGGCGCCGATCCAGCGCCACCAGCCCGGACGCCCCGGGTCCGGCGTACAGAACTTGTACAAACCAAACACCAGCAAGCCGGCGATGACCATGAGCGCGGGCACCTGCAGCATGATCTCCAGCAACACCCTAAACACATGTCCGGCCTGGTCCAGCGGTTGGCTGGCGAGCCACGCCATGAGCGCGTTCATCGGCGCGTTGGCAGACGCCGTGCTGCGCATCAGCAGCGAGCCCTGGCTGGCGCTCTGCAGCAGCCAGCCGCACAGGATGTAGAGCAGCCCCAGCGCGACGACAAAGCCCGGGTTTTTCAGACCCAGCAACAGCGCACCCGCGCGCAGGCGACGCGACACGGACTGCTCCGGATAGACCGCGCCGCGCGTGTAGGTTTTGGTATCCTCCGCGGTGCCCTGCCCGGCTTCCGTCGCATCGGCCTTGCTGAGCTCGATCGTGTCGGCCAGGCCCTGCGTGCCGTACAGATACGCCCCGCCGCCGCCGGCGGTGATCTTGTGCCGCTCGCCTGTTGAATCGGAGTAGCGCGCGTAATGGTGCAAATCGCCGGTGAGCGTGACCATCAATTTGGCCTGGCGCGGACACAGAATGCGGCGCTCGAAGAACAGCAGGTTGCGATAGGCCGCCGATTTGTCGCCCTCTTCCACCCACGATGGCTGGGCTGTGCAAAGAATCACGTGGTCACCGGGCTGGATGCTCTGCGCCACCTTCGCGAAGTAGTCCAGCTGCGGCTGATCGATGTCCGAGGCCAGCTGAATGTCGATGCCCAGCAGCCACCATCGATGCGGCAACTTGACCGCAAAGTAGCTGCGCGTTTGCTGCGTCGTCCACGCGCCCAGCGATCGACGCTGGCAGAACAGCCGCATGAAACTGGTGAGCCCGTCATACCAGTCGTGATTGCCGGGTATGGCAAACAAGCGCGGCCGCAGCGCCTCGTCGACCCACGGCAAGGCCGCGGCAAACGGGCCGGAGAAGCGGTTTTCGTACTCGGTGCGCGAAGCGGTGGGATAGACCTGGTCGCCGCCGAGCACCAGCACCTGTCCGCGCTGCGTGCCGGCCAGAATGTGCGCATGGCGCTGCTCGGCTGCAGTAGCATCCGCCGCGCACGCGGGCAGCGCGGTGCGCCCGAGCAGCCACGCGATCGTGTAGGTGGCATCAAAGCCATCGCCCAGATCCGCGGCGTAGTCGATCCATAGTCCGCCCGCGGCGGAATAGTCATGGATTGCTGGCGCCTCACCCAGATTCAGCGCCGCCTGCATTTCGCGCTGGTCGGCATACGCGCCGAAGATGCCCGAGAGCAGTGCGCGCAGGCCGGTGCGAATAAGCTGCACCGGATCGAACCACTGGGTCATGCGCTGGCGTACCCAGCCCAAACGCGCGGCCTCCCCGGATTGCGCGTCGGCGGAGTCTGCGTCGGTCGGCACTTCGGCGCTGTAGGGAACTCGGGTTTCGGTCATTCAATCCTCCGACCAGGGCTCTGGCCTGCCTAGGTAAAGGGGTTGCGCACGTAGCTTTTCCACAGCTCGCCGGCGAAGAACCCGCTGAATTGCGCAATCAACCGAGCCGCTTCCACCGGCGAGCTGGCGTCCACTGCGCGGACGCTGGCGCTGACCTGCGCGAAGGCAGCGGCGTTGAGCCGCAGCACGCCGGCACCGACAACCGCGCCCGTGCTGTCGTTACCTTCAAACAGGCGGGTGTACAGCGTGGTCGTGTCGCTCCACAGGTCAAAGCCGGCATCGTCGTGGACCTTCTTGGCGCCGGCCAGATAGTAATTTTTACCCGCGTGCGCAAACGGCAGCTCGTACACCATCAGCGTCGTCTTCGCCGCGTCGGTGGGCGCGAACAGCTTGAACACGCCTTCGCCGGTTGGCATGCCCATCGCCAGCGGCGGAAAGTCGATCGTTCCGACCAGGCTGCCATTGTGGTCCGGATCCTTGACGAAGCGATCCAGGTCGCGCACGGTCACGGTGACGTGGATGGCCAGGATGGTGGCGGCTTTTTTGCCGGCCGCGGCCCCGGCTTCGGGCTCGGTGGCGTCAAGTGAAAAATGGCCCTGCATGGTTTCCCTGAAGCTGATGCCTGGAACGGCGGCCGTCATCATGAGCGTCTCCGGTGTGAGTGAGTCGCCCTGGCCAGCGCATGGGGCGACGTGGGATTGCGCTAGGCTTCCAGCATTTTTTTGCGCCGACGGCTTGCGGCGCAAGCGCGACCGGGAAACGCTGGCGCGCGCCGCGTAGCCAGCCGCGTGTCGGAATGTGCCACGTATGCTGGTACCTGCAGGCGCCGCGCACCGGCATTGCGCAAAACACGTTGCCCGCCAAGGCGTGGCGTCCGGCTTTTTGCAGCAGCTGGCGGAATGCGCGCATACCCAGTCTCGCTTCAATCGGTTCGACCCAGCTCCTGCACCATCAGCGGCAGTACGTCGCGGTGGGCGTCCTGGCCCATGAAGACATCCAGATGGCCGTATTCGGGAATCACATGCAACGAGTGGTAGCCGGGCCGCAGGGCGTCGAGCCAGGCAAAGCTGCGCTCCTGGCTCGCGGGCAGAAAACAGCGGTTCATCGCTCCGGCGAAAAACGCGAAGCGGGCTTCGGTCCTGGGCCTTTCCAGGATCGGGTTGGCCGGCACCTCCAGGCGTCGGTCGTGGGACACCAGATGCCCGGCGGAAATACATCTGGCCATCTGTTGGAAGAATGTCAGCGGCACAGCCGCGAATTCGTGCTGCAGCCAGTCGTGCGTGGCCGGATTCAGATTCTCGTGGCGCCACAAGGTCGGAAAACCGACGCCATAGGCAAAGCTCGACCAGCGGCACACGATGTTGTCGCACTCGCGATGGCCGAGCTTGACCACGCCGTTCAACACCCTGGCCAGCCGCGTGGGCGGGTGCAGCCCCCACTGCGGATTCACGAATGGCGTGAGCGCCGCCAGCAGCGGCACGCTGACGATGCCCTTCAGTCTCGCAGCCAGTGGCACCACGGTGTGAAACGAAACCGCGTTGCTGACGATCGTGGTCACCTGCGGCACAACGCCCAGGGCGGCAGACAGACAAAAGGAAGTGGAACCCTGACAGTGCACGATCGCCTTGAGCGTCCGGGCTCCGGTCTCGCCGAGCACGGTTTCCACCGCCGCCGGATGGTCGTAGAGCGCCGCCTGGTCGATCGTCCAGCGGCACGGCGCCAGATCGATGCTGGCGCGCCAGTTTTCCATCCACACGTCATAGCCCGCATCCAGCAGCAGGTCGACGACGGTGGCGCGAACCGGTGCGCGGAAAATATTCGCGCGTACCCCGGCTCCATGCACCAGAAGCACCGGCCCCTTGTCCGGGGTACGCGTGCCGCGCACCTGCACGACGTTGCAAGCAGCGCCATCGCGCGCCCGAAAGGAAACGACCCGGTCTGCGGTGGGACTATGGCGATGGTTGGCGACTGGCATAAAGCCTCGTTCGTCAAGACAACAACCGCCAGCGCGGTTGCAGGAGCTGCCCAAAGTCCATTTCCGAAGACATCGAATAGCGTAATGCCGAGGTGCCGTCAAGCCATGGACCTCGCGACTCCAGCTCGGTGCGATGCATGTCACAACTTGGCAGCTCAGCGTTTGCGCGGTCCGTCGCCAGACCTGGAAGCCTCGCGCAGCTGGATCGTTTTGCCTGCGCGCAGGCGCTGCGACCACGACCCGCGCACTTCGCACATGGACGGCTAGACGTCTATGTCAATGCTCAGGATCGAGCCAGCGCCGCGAGAATCGAAGGCACGTCCGCCGTGGCTGCCGCCAGGTGCGCAAATATTTCCTCGACGCTGATTTGCGCTTCGTCACCGCAGCCGGCGGCGAAATTCGCTACCAGCGCCAGGCAGGCGTACTCCAGGCCGAGCTCGCGCGCCAGCACGGCTTCGGGCATGCCGGTCATGCCAACCAGGTCGCAGCCATCCCGGCGCAGCCGGGCAATTTCAGCGCGGGTTTCCAGGCGTGGACCCTGAGTCGCGCCGTAACAGCCGCCATCGATCACCGCCACGCCCGCGGCGCGTGCAGCGCCCAGCAGATGCTGACGCAGGGATTCGGTATATGGCTCGCTGAAATCAGCGTGCCGTACCGGCGCGCCGGCAACATCGCAGTAGCTTGACAGTCGCCCGCTGGTGTAATCGATCAACTGATCGGGCACGACCACGGCGCGCGGCCCCATGTCGGCGCGGATACCGCCAACTGCATTGACGCCAATCACCCGCCGCGCGCCCAGCTGATGCAGCGCCCAGACGTTCGCGCGGTAATTCACACGATGCGGCAGCAGCGTATGTGCCTCCCCGTGGCGCGCCAGAAACGCCATCCGCTGGCCGGCAAACACGCCGCTCAGCACCGGTCCGGATGGCGCTCCGTACGGCGTGTCCAGCGTGTGCCGCTGCGCTTGCTCAAGCCCTTGCAGCGCATACAGCCCGCTGCCGCCAATGACGGCAAGATCGATGGATTGAAGTGCTGCGGACATGGCGATCACCAGGGAAAAACATGATGGCGGCGCTGCGCTGCCGCCGAAGGCCCATTCTGCCGGGTCAGCACGATGCTGTCTGCGCCCGATGTGTGCGTCGCATGTCATCCGCTGCGCTGCTCGCGCGTTGAACCAGACATGCCACGCCAGGCGTGACCCATCGAGGAAGAGTGCATGAAGAATGATCCGGGCCGCCCCCGCTTGCGCCAACTCGGCTGTGTGCTGGTCCTGGCGCTGGCTGGCAGCGGCGCCGTGGCGCAGGCGGCCGCGCCCACGCGCGACGACATCGGCTGGCTGCAGCGCGCGACCTTTGGCATTGATTCGGCCAGCCTGGCGCGCTACGAGCAACTCGGCCGCCAGCGCTATCTGGACGAGCAGCTCAGCGGCCGCGAAGCGCCCCTGCCCACAGGCGTGAGCGCCCTGCTCGACAGTTTTGACCTGGAGCGCACGCCGCCGGCGCAACTGCGCGCAAGCGGGCGCGACCTGCGTCAGCAATTCAAGCAGGCGCCCGAAGGCGCAGCGCGCGATACGGCGAAGCAGGCCGCGCAGGACTTTCGCAAGCGGCTCTACGAGCAAACCATGCAACACGCCCTGCTGCAGGCCGTTTACGGCAGCAACCAGCTGAAGGAGCAACTGGTGTGGTTTTGGCAAAACCACTTCAGCGTGTACGCCGCCAAGGGCCAGGTGCGCGTGACCGCTGGCGACTACCTGCAGCAAACCATTCGTCCGCACGCGCTGGGCAAGTTTCGCGACCTGGTGCTGGCGACCCTGCAAAGCCCGGCAATGCTCGAGTACCTGGACAACGCCAAGAACGTCAAGGGCCAGACCAACGAAAACTACGCGCGCGAGCTGATGGAACTGCACACGCTGGGGGTCGGCTCCGGCTACAGCCAGCAGGACGTGCAACAGCTGGCGCTGATCCTGACCGGCGCCGGTCTGGACTTGCGCGGCGACGATCCCGCGCGTCGTGCGCGGCGCCGGCAGCAGATGCAAGTGCAACGCGACGGGATGTTCGTGTTCAATCCGGCCAGGCACGACTTCAGCGACAAGACCTTCCTTGGGCATGCGATCAAGGGCAGCGGCTACGCCGAGATCGAGCAGGCGATCACGCTGATCACGCGGCAGCCGGCGTGCGCGCAGTTCATTTCCCGCCAGTTGGCGACCTACTTCGTCGCCGACCAGCCGCCGCCGGCGCTGGTGGCGCGCATGGCGCAAACGTTCCAGCGCACCGACGGCGACATCGCCGCGGTCATGCGCACGCTGTTCACTTCGCCGGAGCTGCTGCAAAGCCGCGGCAAGAAGTTCAAGGATCCCACGCAGTTCATGCTGTCGGCGGTGCGCCTGACTGTCGACGGTCAACCGCTCGCCAACGCAGCGCCACTGGTTGGCTGGCTGCGCCAGATGGGCCAGGCGCCGATGGGCCACGTCACCCCGGACGGCTGGCCGCTGGATGGTGCCAGCTGGTCCAGCTCCGGCCAGATGGCCAAGCGCTTTGACGTGGCCGCTGCCATCGGCGGCGCGCGCAAGCGGTTGCTGACAACCGATGGTGCGCCGGCAGGCGGCAAGCGCGCGGCGCGCAAGCTCGACACTCCGCTGTACCGGGCCACGCTGGAACCGTGGTTGTCGGCGTCCACCCGCGCAGCCCTGGACAAGGCGAACTCGCCGGGCGAATGGAACACCTTTCTGCTCTCCTCGCCGGAGTTCAACTATCGCTAGCAGCGGCGGATCAATAGTTTTGCAGCGGCCCCTGCGTGCCCTTTCATCACCGCCTGGAAATATGGTGCGCGCGGCGGCCAGTGCCCGCGCTGCAGCACCCTCGGACCCGGTATCCGTTTTTTCAGATCCTCCCGACGCGGCCACTCATCCGCGCCAGGCCAGTGCAAAGCAGATCGCGTCGTCGCTCAACCGTCTTCAAGGACCGCTCATGAAACGTCGCCAGTTCCTGCTTGCCGCTGCCGCCACCGCGGCCCTGCCCGCGCTGTCTTGCAGCGGACAACTGTTCGCCGCGCCGGCAAACTCGCCGCGCTTCCTGCTGGTGTTTTTGCGCGGCGCCTATGACTGCAACAACTTGCTGGTGCCTTACGCCAGCGACTTCTATTACGCAGCGCGGCCGACGCTGGCCATAGCCCGACCCGATGCGAGCAATGCCAACAGCGCGATCGCGCTGGACGCGCATTGGGGCCTCAACCCGGTCCTGCGCGACTCGTTGTACCCGCTGTGGCAGCGCAAGCAGATTGCCTTTGTGCCGTTTGCGGGCACGACGGACATGTCACGCAGCCATTTTGAAACGCAGGATCACATCGAGCGCGGCGCCCCGGCCGACGCGGGCAGCTCGCGGTCGGGCTTTCTCGGGCGGCTGGCCCGGCAATTGACTGGCACGCCGGCCATCGCGTTTACCAGTGCGCTGCCGCTGTCGCTGCAAGGCGCCGGGCGTGACATCCCCAACATCTCGCTGAAGGGCGATCCGAAATCCCGCTTCGACGCGCGCCAGGCCGGCATTCTCACGCAGATGTACCAGGGCACGGCGCTGGCCAGCGCCACCGCCGACGGGCTCGCTTTGCCGGCCTCCATCTCGGCCGACCTGCGCGACGAGATCCAGCGCTCTGGACGCGGCGCGCCCAGCGCGCGCAGCTTCGCCACCGAGACCCGACGCATTGCCACGCTGATGCGCGAGCGCTACCGCCTGGGCTTTGTCGATGTCGGCGGCTGGGACACGCACGTCAACCAGGGCAGCACCAGCGGCGGTCTGGCCAACAACCTGCGCAACCTGGGTGAGGGCCTTGCCGCCTACGCCGACACATTGGGTGACGAGTGGAACAACACCGTGGTGGTCGTGATTTCCGAGTTCGGTCGCACCTTCCGCGAGAACGGCAACAAGGGTACCGATCACGGCCACGGCACGGTGCACTGGGTGCTCGGCGGCAAGGTCAACGGTGGACGCATTGCCGGCGAGCAAGTCGCGGTCGCGCAAGCCAGCCTGCTGCAGGATCGCGATTACCCGGTGCTCAACAACTACCGCGACGTGCTGGGTGGTTTGTTCGCGCGCGTGTGGGGCATGCAGAGCGGTCAACTGCAGAACGTGTTTCCGTCGGCGCGGCCGCGCGATCTGCAGCTGGTGTGATGCTCAGTCCGCAGCGCGGGGCACCAGCATGTGCTTGGCAATGTGTCCGTGCATGCGGCCAATCGCGCGCGCCAGATGCAGCGTGGTGAACAGCGCCAGCACGCCGATCACGAACATCGCCAGCGCGTCGCCCCAGCCCGGAACGTGGGCACCGGACCCCCAATCCAGCATGACCTGATTATTCACGTAAAGCCCCGGCAGCCAGTCTGTGCCGAAGGCAATCAGCAGCGGCATGCCGATGCAAACTATGGATACGCTGAGCATGCCCACCACCACGGTGAAGTAGGCGACGCCCAGCGGCAGCATCAACCACATGTAACAAAGCGTGGTCCAGGTGTGCACGTCAGTGAACATGCCAACGATGCGCTTGATCAACGGCACGCCGCGGCTCGGGTAGGCCGGCCGACGTGGCATGCGCATGCCCAGCATCGCCTCCACCATGCGTCCTTCCACCAGCGACAGCACGCGCACGCTGCCAAAGAACAGCACGATAAACGGCAGGCCGATGATCAGCACCGACAAGCCCATCGACAATGCAAGGCCGGCGGTGACCCAGGTGAAATAGAAGATGCCGGTGGCCAGCGACAGCAGCATGTAAAACAAGGCGGCATACGCGCGCGGATCGGCGGCCACGCCAAAGAATCGCCCCGGCAGGGAACGTCGCCGCGGTGGCGACGGTGGGCGGATCGCGCGCTGGATCCTGACCTCCTGATCGCGATAGATATCGGCCACTTCCTCTGGCGCACCGTAAGTGCCGACGACCTGCTCGAGCATCTGCGCCTCGTCGCGCTGCGGTTGCTCGGCCAGCTCGGCGCGCAGGTGTTCCTCCGCGTCGTACAACGCATCCTGGGTCAAGGCCGGATCAGCGTCGCGCAAGGCTGCGCGCAATTGCTCAAGGTATTCGGCGATGGTGCGTGCGGCGTTTGTCAGTGGTGTAGTCATGACGCTCCTCCTTGCAGGACGTTATCGACGGAATCACGCGTGGCAACCCAGGCGGCAGTCCACGCACGCAGTGCTTCGCGCCCAGGTCTGGTCATGCGGTAGTAGCGGCGTGGTGGCCCGCTGACCGATGGTTCGACTTCGCTGGCGAGCAGCCCGGCGGCTTCCAGATTGCGCAGCACCGGGTACAGCGCGCTCTGCTTGCCGGCCAGCACACCGGCGCCCACCGGCTCCAGCTGCTTGGCAATCTGATAGCCATACATCGGTTGCCGCGAATGGCCCAACACCGCCAGCAGCACCAGCGCGACGGCACCGCTGGAAAGTTCCTTCTGAAACTTCTTGAGCTGGATGAGGTGATCGTCCACGTGGCATTTGCCCGTCGTCTTGAATTGAGTGAACCATAGTGTCAAGTCAACACTAGTGAGCGTGCCGGAAGTCATTTGCCAGTGCCGCTGCACGCGGGCGCTCTGCTAAGTTGCAGCCTTGGTCATTCGTTCGCTATCGGGAAACTCCATGCGCCATCATTTATTCGCTGCCGCACTGACAGTGGGCACGTGCCTGTGGGCGTTGCCGACGCTCGCGGCCGAACAGGGCAAGCCGACGCCGAGCTCGAAACAGCTGCTCGACCAATCCACGCCGGCCGAGTGGCGCCAGCCGGATCCGCAAAACCTGGTGGTGATGGAGCTGGCCAGTGGCCGCGTAGTGATGGAACTGGCAGCGGACTTCAGCCCGCTGCACGCGGCGAACATCCGCACGCTGGTGCGCGAGCATTACTTTGATGGCCTGGCGGTCATGCGCGTGCAGGATAATTTCGTCACGCAATGGGGCGCACCGGAGGACGAGGCCAACGGCTACAAGGTGCCCGCGCCGTCGCTGGGCACGGCCAAATTCACACTGCCGCCGGAGTTCACCCGCGCTATCGATGCCAAACTGCCGTGGACCGCACTGCCCGATGGCGATGTATATGCGCCGCAAGTCGGCTTCAGCGAAGGCTTTCCCGCCGCGCGCGATCCAGCAAGTGGACGCATGTGGCTGACGCACTGCTACGGCATGGTCGGCGTGGCGCGCGACAACGGTGAGGAAACCGGCAACGGCAGTTCGTTGTACGCCGTGATTGGCCAGGCACCGCGCCGCCTGGATCGCAACCTGGCCATTGCCGGGCGCGTGTTGCAAGGCATGCCGCTGCTGTCCGGCTTGCCGCGCGGACCGGAGCCGATGGGTTTTTACGCAAAACCCGAACAGCGGGTGACGATCAAGTCTGCGCATATCGACGCCGATGTAGCCGAAGCGCAGCGCGCGCGCATCGAGGTGCTGCGCACCGACAGCGCCACCTTTGCGGCACTGCTGGAAGCCACGCGAAATCGTCGCGACGACTTTTACAAAGTCAGCGCCGGCAAGGTCGGCTTGTGCAGCGTCGCCATTCCCGTGCGCGAGCGGGCGGCGCAGCGCTGAGACCAGTGCGTGATGGCTGTACCGAGCGCCTCGCACCAATTTCGGCGCGGGCTGGCGTGACGCCGCTCCACACAAAATCTTGCCACCGGCTGCGCTATCAATGGCAGATACGCGCCCACCGCGGCGAACGGGATTGAATGGATGAAACGCAGCGTCAGGATCTTCAGCTGGAGTGCCTTCGCCCTTGCCGCGCTGCTTGCGGCAGCGGCCATCTTCATTGCCACGTTCAACTGGAACCGCTTGAAACCGTGGCTGGGCGATCGCGTGAGCCAGGCGATGGGGCGCAGCTTTGCCATCAACGGCGATCTCAGCGTGGACTGGCGGCGCGACCGGTCTGCCGGCTGGTGGCGTTCGCTGGTGCCGTGGCCGCAGTTCACCGCGCGTAACGTCACCATCGCCAATCCGGACTGGGCAGCCAAACCGCGGTTTGCGCAATTGCACGCGCTGCGTTTCGAACTGTCGCCGCTGCCGCTGCTGATGCACCGCATCCGCGTGCCCCGCGTGGAATTGCTGCAGCCTACGCTTGATCTGGAGCGCGACAAGAGCGGACGCGCAACGTGGATCTTCACCCCGGCCCAGTCCGATGAGCCGTCAAAGTGGCAGCTCGATCTGGGAACCATCGGCTTTGACCAGGGCCAGATTGCGCTCGACGACGCGGTCACGCGCACCCGCCTGAGCGTGGTGGTGGACCCGCTGGCCGAAGCGATCCCGTATGACCAGATCGTTGCCGAGCAATCCAGCGATTCACGCAAGCAGGCGCAGAAGACGGTCGGCGGCGCAGCTGGCAAGAGCCTTGCGGCTGCTGCGAAGTCTGCTGATGACAGCAGCGATGCAGCGCACACCACGTACCAATTCAAGTGGACAATCAAGGGCACGTACCAGGGAGCGGCGCTCAAGGGAACTGGCAAAACCGGCAGCATGCTGGCGTTGCAGACCAGCACGCGGCCGCTGCCCATTCAGGCGGACGTCCAACTGGGCGACAGCCACATCGCGCTGGTAGGCACGCTGCTCGACCCAGCGCAGCTGGGCGGGCTGGACGTGCGGCTGTGGTTTTCCGGTACCAGCATGTCCAAGTTGTATGCGTTCACCGGCGTCACCTTGCCCGATACTTCGCCTTATGCGACCGAGGGCCAGCTCAAGGCCACCTTCGGCAATCCAAGCCGTTACAACTATGACGATTTTCGTGGTCGCGTCGGCGGCAGCGACCTCGGCGGCAGCCTGCAGTTTGTCGGTGCACACGCAAAGGCTGGGGACGACACCCAGAGCCGGGCCAAGCTGAGCGGCACGCTGAATTCCAGGGTGGTGCAATTCACCGATCTCGCTCCGCTGAT
>JBBSSI010000028.1:0-30116 GCA_038242205.1 Lysobacterales bacterium | reverse complement strand
GAGGCCGCCAAGACTTTTCGCAGCAACCTGCGCGAACGCTTTCCCATCGACCCGCGTCACTGCGCGCTGTATCAGGACATGAAAGAAGGCGTGACGCCGGGCGGGATCGAGTACTACCTCCCGCTGTTTTTTCCGCAGACCGCCACGTTGTTCGACTATCTCGCCGATGACGCGCTGTTTGTTCTTGGTGAAGGTGCAGCCCAGGCCGCTGACCAGTTCTGGGCGCAGACTGCCGAGCGCTACGATCAGCGGGCACACGATATCGAACGTCCCGTGTTGCCACCAGCAGAGCTGTATCTGCCGCCGGACGATCTGCGCGCCTTGCTCAATCAGCGCCTGCGCATCGAGGTGGTGGAAGCCGGTCAGCTGCACGCGATCGCTACCGGCACGCAAAGTGCACCCGAAGTGGCTCTGCACCGAAAGGGTGAGGAACCGGGAGAAGCGCTGCGTCAATTCCTTGCCAGCTATCCGGGCCGGGTGTTGATCGCTGCCGACTCTGCCGGGCGCCGCGAGGCATTGCTGGAAACTCTCGCAGCGGCCGAGCTGTATCCGCAAAATGTGGAGAGTTGGCAGGCTTTCGTGAGGCCACACGCACTTGCATCCGCTCCTTCCGCTTTGCCGGGAGAAACGGCTGGAGCTTTTGAGGTTGCCGCAGAGCAAGAGCACCCCCTCACCGCGACCCTCTCCCCCGACAACGTCGGGGGAGAGGGAGAACCAGGTCGCTCCCTCGCCTCGACCGTTTCCCCGAACAGCGTCGGGGGAGAGGGAGAACCAGGTCGCCCCTTCACCGCGGCCGTTTCCCGCGACAAAGCGGAAAGACAGGGGGCAAGGGAGCGCGCCGTCGCTCCAACGCTTTCCAGCAACGGAGTCGGGCTAGAAGGAGAGCCAGTGCGCTTTGCCATCACTGTTGCCGCGTTGGAGCAGGGATTTGCGCTGAACCAGCCGATGCTCACCGTGCTGACCGAGCGCGAGTTGTACGGGGAAAGGGTACGTAGCGAACGCGAGCGCAAGCGCCGGCGCGGTAATGCACGCGATCCGGAAAGCATCATTCGCGACTTGACCGAGCTGACCATGGGCGCGCCCATAGTGCATGTCGATCACGGCGTCGGGCGCTATCAGGGCCTGATCTCGATGGACGTCGGCGGCATGACCGGCGAGTTCCTCGTCATCGAGTACGCGAAGGGCGACAAGCTGTATGTCCCCGTGGCGCAACTGGGGTTGGTCAGCCGCTACAGCGGCACCACCCCGGAGCTTGCGCCGCTGCATTCGCTGGGCGGTGATGCGTGGGAGCGCGCGCGGCGCAAGGCGGCCGAGAAGGTGCGCGACGTAGCCGCCGAGTTGCTGGCCATTTACGCGCAGCGCGAAGCCCGCAGCGGCGAAGCGTTGACGATTGATCGGCCGATGGTGGAGGCTTTCGGCAGCAGCTTTCCGTTCGAAGAAACGCCGGATCAGGAAACCGCCATTGAAGCGGTGCTCAACGACCTGGCCGCGCCGCGTTCAATGGACCGCGTGATTTGTGGCGACGTCGGCTTCGGCAAGACCGAGGTCGCGCTGCGCGCAGCCTTTGCCACTGCCACTGCGGGCAAACAGGTTGCCGTGCTGGTTCCCACCACGCTGCTGGCGCAGCAGCACTACAACAATTTTGCCGACCGCTTCGCTGACTGGCCGATACGGGTTGACGTGCTGTCCCGCTTCAAATCCAAGAAGGACATTGCAGACGCACTTGCGCGACTTGCTGACGGCCAGATCGATGTGATCGTGGGTACGCACAAGTTGCTGATGCCCGACGTCAGGTTCAAGAATCTCGGACTGGTCGTGGTCGACGAAGAGCAGCGTTTCGGCGTCCGGCAGAAAGAGCAATTGAAAAGGCTTCGCGCCGAAGTGGATTTGCTGACGCTTACCGCAACGCCGATCCCGCGTACCTTGAACATGGCCATGAGCGGGCTGCGTGACCTGTCGCTCATCGCCACCCCGCCCGCGCGTCGTACTGCTGTGCGTACGTTTATTTCAACCTGGGACAAGGCGACCATTCGCGAGGCGCTGCAACGCGAGCTTGCCCGTGGCGGCCAGGTCTATTTTCTGCACAACGAAGTCAGCACGATCCAGCACACCGCGCGTGAGATCGAAGCGTTGGTGCCCGAAGCGCGCATCCGCATCGCGCACGGGCAGATGCCGGAGCGTGAGCTTGAAAGCGTCATGGCCGACTTCCACCGTCAGCGTTTCAATGTGCTGGTGTGCACCACCATCATCGAAACCGGCATCGACATTCCCACGGCGAACACGATCATCATCGATCGTGCCGACCGCTTCGGCCTGGCGCAGTTGCATCAGTTGCGCGGCCGCGTCGGGCGCTCACACCAGCGCGCGTTTGCATACCTGGTGGTGCCAGATCGCCGGTCCATCACTGCCGATGCACAGAAGCGGCTGGAGGCCTTGGCCTCGCTCGAAGAGCTTGGCGCCGGTTTTACCCTGGCCACCCATGATCTGGAGATCCGCGGTGCCGGCGAGCTGCTTGGCGAGGAACAATCGGGCCAGATCCAGTCCATTGGCTTTGGCCTGTACAACGAGCTGCTGGATCGCGCGGTGCGCGCGCTGAAGTCTGGAACGATTCCCGATTTTGATCTCGGTTCCGATCACGAAACCGAGGTCGAGCTGCATCTCCCTGCACTCATCCCGGATGACTATCTGGACGACGTGCATACTCGCCTGACGTTGTACAAGCGCATTGCCAGCGCCCGGAACGAAGAGGAGCTGCGCGACCTGCAAGTGGAAATGATCGACCGCTTCGGCCTGCTGCCCGATCCAGCCAAACTTTTGTTTACCGTTGCCAGCCTGAAGTTGATGGCCACGCCGCTGGGCATCCGCAAGCTCGACTTCGGCGCGGCTGGCGGGCGCATCGTGTTTCGCGAGAATCCCAGCGTCGACCCACGCATCATCATCAAACTTATCCAGAACCTGCCGCGCGTGTACAAGCTGGCGGGTCAGGACCGGCTGAAGATCACGCTGGACCTGCCCGGCGCCAGCGAACGTATTCGCAGTGCGCGCGAAGTGCTGCTCGTGCTGGGCGCCAGGCCAGGTTGACGGTTGCGCGCTCTGCGCGCGGCATAGCGCCGGCATGGCAGATCCTTGTCTGCACAGCGCCGTGGTCGCAGAGAAATCTGGGTGAAGAGCGGCAGCCATAGTTCTGCTCCGGCTCAAATCAGACTCAGCCAGCGTCAGTGAGCCTGCTGCCGGGGTGAGGCGTCGATTGCGCGCCCCTCGCGCACGTTAGCGTCCCTTACGCGCTAATTGCGTTCATCAAGCCGGGTTGCGCCTTGGACCTACAGGTGACTGTTTGCGTCAAAGTGCGGCGCCCGTGTCGCAAACACGCCTTGGATAGGCCAGAGTTACCATTGGAACGGCAATGGCATGCGACGTTTGGCCGGCCTCAGGCGCGATCCATGATCATGGCGCGCTTATTGCTTTGCTTGGACAAAAGGATAGACAGCCCATGGATTGGCCGTACGCAAGCGACTTCAAGGACTCCGAGGCGAACCGTCGCATATGGTTGCGGTTCACCAGGTCCCCATTGTTTCACCGCAAAAATCCCACGTCAGTAACGGCGTGGGCTGGGTGGCTGCGGGCAACTGCAACCGTACCCGCGGGACACGCTTCATCTGACAGGAGCCATAGCAACGTGACCAGGCCAGTCATCAATCGCTCATCACGCCATCTTGGGTGGTCGTGGCTGATTGTTGTCTTCGGCTTGCTTGGGACCGGCAATGTTTGTGCATCGTCCGCGCTCGGTGGTAGTTGGCGCGAGGCGAAAGCGCAGGATACCCCCGCGCTGATGCTGCAGGACTATGCAGCCGGAGGGATGAAGAGTTTCGATCCGGAACGCTTGCAGCAGTTTCCACCCAGCTCGGAGGGAATCTGGATCGTCCTTGCTGCACGGCCGCCATGGGATAACCGCGAGCGGGTGCTGACCATTGATCCACCGCCCTGGCGCGTCGTTACCGCGTACTCACGAAGTCTTGAGCCGGCGCAAGCCCTGACCATGACAGACTTCAATGCGCCGATTGCCGGCCACGGACGTTTGGCCTGGATCGTGCCCTCGGACCAATCAGCCTCGTCACCGATCCTGTTGAAACTGGAGCCTTCAACAGTGACCAATGGGCCGGTGCGCTTCCAGTTGCTGCCGTTCGTCGAATACCTGCAGCACGATGCGAACTGGCTGGTTTTCGCCAGCACCTGCCTGGCCGCAATGTTGACGATGGTATTGATGGCGCTGTGCTTTGCCTTGATGCTGCGCGACATCGCTTACGCGTGGTACGCGTGCTACATCCTTTGCTATGCGCTCATCCAAGCGGCTGAAACCGGCTTCGTGTTCCATCCGCTCGGCTGGCAATGGCTGGTCGACAGTGCGCTGATCACGCATTTCGCAGCGGTGGCGCTGTCAGTTGCATTTGCCGCGCTGTTTGCGATGCGCTTCTGTGGACTGCAGCGGCATGCGCCGATGTTGCGCATGCCCGTTTTGGCGCTTGCCGTAGTGATGAGCCAGCTCGTATTGATGCGCGCCAGCGATATCCCGGTGTTGCTGCAAGTTGTGCAAGTGCTGTTTACGCCATTGCTGACATTGGGCACATTGTTGCTTCTGGTTGTGGCCGTGGTGGCGGTAGCGCGTGGATCACGTTCGGCGTGGTTCTTCCTCGCCGGATGGGTGCCATTGCTGCTGCTCACTGCCGCGAGCAACGCACAGGTCAACGGCCACCTGACGGATTGGGGCTGGCTGAGCAATGCCGGACTGGTTGCCGGTGCGTTCGAAGCCATCGTCCTTTCGTTGGGCTTGGCCGACCGTGCGTTGATCCTGCGGCAGGATCGTGACGAAGTGCGCGTATTGGCCGACAACGATGCGCTGACCGACGTCTTCAATCGCCGCGCATGGAGCGAGCGTGCCAGCTTGGCCCTGGCCATCAAGGACCGAGGACCTGCCGCACTGCTGTTTCTTGACCTTGACTACTTCAAGGCGCTGAACGATCGCCTTGGACATCATTCTGGAGATCGAGCGTTGATCGCCGTGGCGGACGTGCTGCGCGCCGAGTTGCGTCCAGCTGACTTGCTTGGTCGCTTCGGCGGAGAAGAGTTTGTGGCTTTGCTTGACCCGGCGACGCCAGCGCAGGCGGTCGACGTGGCGACACGCCTGTGCCGGCGCGTGCATCGGCTGGATATTGTTGCCAGTGCTGACCAGGCGATGCTTACCGTGAGCATCGGCATTGCCATCCATCAAGCTGGGGACACGCTGGAAGTTCTGGTCGAACGCGCCGATCAAGCCATGTACAGCGCCAAGCTCAATGGACGCAATCAGGTTTTTCTGTATCGGTCCGATAGCGTCGTCAAAGGCCCCCGGCTGCGTGTGCTGGAGCGCCGCAAAAGCGAGACTTGAGCGTCAGCTGAGCGGCTCAGGCGTCCATCAAGCCGCGTGCTGCCGCCACGACGTCAGCTTCGCCTGGCAATACCAGCAACGCCGCTCCAGCCAAAGGCGTGAACGTATCGGCGCCCACCACGCGCCGCAGCGGCGTTGAACTCAAACCACCTTCGACAATCGCCGTGACCACGCCCTCGCCGACGCCCGCGCTTTTGCGTCCTTCATCCAGCACGATGATGCGTTTGGCGCTTTTTGCCTGAGCCACGATAAAGGCGTCGTTGAGCGGCGCCAGCCAGCGCAGGTCGACCACGCGCACCTTCCACCCAAGCTCCGCGCTGATCGTGCGCGCGGCCCGCAGCGCCATTGGCACGCCATTGCCAAACGTGACGATCACCAGATCATTGGCGCTCTGGTCGTAGACGCGGCCCTCGCCGAGCGTCATTGCCTGATCAGGCGGTGGATAGGCAAATTGCCACTCGCCGTCGCCCGCGGCGTACAAATCCTTGGTCATGTACAACGCGATCGGTTCAAGCAACGCACACACGCGACCATCCACCTTGGCCAATGCCAGCAAGGTACGCAGCATGAGTGCAGCATCATCGCCGCGACTCGGACAGCCCACGACCAGGCCCGGGATATCGCGCAGGGCGGTTATGGAGTTGTCGTTGTGAAAGTGGCCACCAAAGCCACGCTGGTAACCGAGCGCGGCAATACGCAGCACCATCGGATTGCGATATTGGTCATTGGAGAAAAACTGCAAAGACGCCGCCTCGCCACGAATCTGGTCGCAGGCATTATGAAAATACGCCAGGTATTGAATCTCCGGGATCGGCAGCATGCCCATGTTGGCGTAGCCCTGGGCCAAGCCCAGGATCATCGTCTCATCCAGTAACGTGTTGAAGACCCGGCTGCCCTTGAAAACTTTCTGCAGGCCCTTGGTAATCGTGTAGACGCCGCCCTTCTGCGCGACGTCTTCCCCAAATACCAGTGCCTGCGGATACTTCGCCAGCGCGTCGTGCAGCGCGTGGTTGATCAGGATGGCCATGTGCCGTGGCGGCAGATTCTCCGGCAACTTGTCCGCGCCGCCAAATACGCGCAGGCGCTGGTCTGCGTAATCGTCGCGACCAGCCTCGGCTTTCACTGCCGCTGGCGTGTAAGGCGCCAATGGTTTCATCACACCTTTCAATGTCGTCAGTCGCGGTCGCGTATCTGCGTCTTCGGCAGCGGCGAAGCAGCGCGCGCGCATTGCCTCGTACGCCGCGAGCAAAGCGTCCTTCGTGTAGAGGCCCGATTCCAGCGCAATCGCCGCCGAGCGCAACAATGGGTCGGTGCCCTCAAGCGCGACCAGCTCCGCGATCGATCGCCACTCGATCTCGAAATCGCTGCCGGCGTGGCCCATCAAACGTGTCGTCTTCAAATGCAGGAACGTCGGATGGCGGGTAGCCCGACAATGCTCGACTGCCGCCTGGACCTGGGCGTAACCACTTGCCAGATCCAGCCCGTTGGCAAAGAAATAATCCAGGTTGGGACGCTGCCGGTAATTACGCGCAATCCACCCGGATGGGGTCTTCACTGAAATGCCAATGTCGTTGTCCTCGCAGACAAACAATACGGGCGCTGGCAGCTTCTGATACGCGGTCCAGGCAGCCGCGTTGAAAGCAGTTTGCGCGGTAGCATGGTTGCTTGAGGCGTCCCCAAACGAGCAGATGGTGAGGCTGTCATCGGGTATGGGCAGCGCATGGCCGATCCGTCGCGCCTGCTCAATGGCCACCGCCGTACCCAGCGCCTTGGGTAGATGCGAAGCAATCGTCGAGGTCTGCGGCAATACCCATAACGGCTTGCTGCCCCACACCTTGTGCCGGCCTCCAGAAGCTGGATCTTCTTTACTCGCGGCGAAGCTCAGCGCGGAGTCGACGACCGGGTCCATGTTCGGCAGCTTGCGGAAGCGCTCGGCCATGAACGCACCGGAGCGGTAGTGCAGGAACGCTGGATCCGTATGCCGCGTCAGGCGCGCGACCATTGCATTGCCTTCGTGGCCCGAACTGCCGATCGTGTAAAACACCTTGTCCTGCTTGCGCAGTACGCGCGCCATCAAGTCCAGGTGCCGACTGATCAGCTGCGACTCGAACAGGTCGGCAAAGCTGCGCAGGTCCAACGCGCTGCCGGGCAGCACTGGCTCGCCGTCGCGCGGCGTCGGGCGCACGTCGCCCTGCCACAACTGGACAAATTCGATAAAGTTCTGATCGACGATCTCGGCACGGTTGAAGCTTTTGTGGCGAGCCGCAATGACAACGGGATTGGACATGGTGGTTACCGAATGAAAACCAGAAAGTGCGACGCCACGGCGGACCTATTGCGCAAGCAAACGCGCTGGCTGACGATGCGCGCAGTCATGCGAGTGACGGGGACATGCTCGTTGCCCGCTTGATCGAGATCCAGCCACGATCATTCAATCTGGCGCCGACATGTGTCCGCCCGGCGCGCACTGGAAAATGGCCTGAGCTTAGCCGTCGGCACGCATCCGCAATGCCGCCGGCTTCCGCGACGGCAACCTGCCAGCCTTTCACGCAAGGCCCTGACCACACAGGCAGTTCATGCGCATTGACAGTTGCCACGGCGCAGCCGCTGCAGTTGCTCATCTTAAAACGCGTTGATGCCAGTCAGTTCGCGCCCAACCACCAGCTCATGCACGGTCTCCGTGCCCTCGTAGGTGATCACCGACTCCATGTTCAGCGCGTGACGAATCGCGCTGTGCTCGGTGGTGATGCCCGCGCCGCCGAGAATGTCGCGGCACTGCCTGGCAATGTCGATGGCCATGCGGCAGTTGTTCCATTTTGCCAGCGACACCTGCGTGGGACGCATGCTGCCGGCATCCTTCAACCGACCCAGGTGCAAAGACAGAAGCTGTGCTGTGGTGATGCGTCGCGCCATGTCTGCCAGCTTCAGCTGCACCGATTGGTTGGCCGCCAGCGCCCGGCCGAACAGCATGCGCTCGGCGCTGTATTCCAGCGCCTCCTTCAGACACGCCTGGGCAGCACCAATCGGGCCCCAGGTTATGCCGTAGCGCGCTTGCGTCAGACAACCCAGCGGGCCTTTGAGACCCTTCACGTTCGGCAATATCGCACTGGCGGGCACGCGCACGCTGTCCAGGAACAGCGCCGAGGTGACCGAAGCGCGCAAGCTCATTTTCTTGTGGATCTCCTGGGCCCTGAAGCCAGCGCTGTCCGTGGGAACCACGAAGCCGCGGATATCATCATCGGTCTGCGCCCAGACAATCGCTATATGTGCAAGATTGCCATTGGTGATCCACATCTTGGCGCCATTGATGACCCAGTCATCGCCGTCCTTTTTGGCGTGGGTTTTCATGTTGGCCGGGTCGGAGCCACCGTGCGGCTCGGTCAGGCCAAAGCAGCCAATCACCTCACCGGCGGACATACGCGGCAAATAGTTCTGCTTTTGCTCCTCGCTGCCGTAGGCAAAGATCGGGTACATGCACAGCGAGCTTTGCACCGAGGCAAAACTGCGCAGGCCCGAATCGCCACGCTCCAGCTCCTGACAGATCAATCCATAACTCACCGCGTTCATGCCGGCGCCGCCATATTGCTCCGGAATGGTCGCGCCGAGCAGGCCCAGGCTGGCGATCTCCGGAATCAACTCACGCGGGAAACGCCCCTGATCGAAACAATCGCCGATGATAGGCAGCACTTTCTCGTCGACGAAACGGCCCACGGTATCCTGCACCATGCGTTCTTCATCGCTGAGCAGTGAGCGGATGTCGTACAGATCAAGCGGGTCGAGACGGGAAGACATGAAAGCTCCAGAGGCGGCGGCACAAGGACGCCATTGTAGCGCGAGAGCTGTTCCCTACCCGCCAGCTGCGGCGACGTAACGAAGCTCCGGCAGCAAACTCAATGGCCTGCGTGGCGTGTTGTTTGCACGACCACGACTTGGTTGGTCCGGTAGGCGACAAGCCGCCAGCCACGCTGGCTGCGGGGGCGCCATCGGGCTGATCACGCGCTAGCAACCGCGTTGCCACGAAGACCTCAGTGATCGCCTGCGCCCTGATTGCTCACTCCGCTCGGCACGTGTCCGGTAGCCACGTGCTTGCGCGCAGACTCCACGTTTGTTGGCGAGTCATCAAAGAAGATGTCCGCGCCAAACGCATCGAGGAATGGCCCCTTGTCGCGGCCGCCGAGAAACAGGGCCTCGTCAATGCGCACGCCCCAGCGGCGCAGCGTGAGGATCACGCGCTTGTGCGCTGGCGCCGAGCGTGCGGTGACCAGCGCCGTACGAATGGGCGAATGCTCGGCGGGAAACGCCGTCTGCAGGTGGTGCAACGCGGTCAGAAACCCGCGAAACGGTCCAACGGACAATGGCTCGGCGGCGTGCTCGGCTTCGCTGCGATGAAACGCCTCCAGGCCCTCCTCGCGTGACACCCGCTCACCCTCGTCGCCAAACAGCACCGCGTCGCCATCAAACGCAATGCGTAACTGTTCGCTCGCGCGAGGCGCGGCTGTACTGGGCAGTATGGTGGCCGCAGCAACCCCCGCCGCCAGCGCGCGCCCTACATCTTCGGCGTTGGCCGAGAGAAACAGGTCGGCCTTGAACGGTGCGATGTAATCAGAAGTCGGCGCCCCGCTGGTGAAAGCGGCGCGGCTGATTTCCAGGCCGTAGTGTTGAATCGCATTGAAGATGCGCAAGCCCGTGTCGCCGGAATTGCGCGAAAGCAGAATGACTTCTACCGACGGTACGGCGCCGGCGAGTTTGTTCAAGGCCAGCAGCTTCTGCACCAGCGGAAACGCCACTCCGGGCTTGAGCGTGTCATCTTCGTGCGCTATCTGAAATGCGCGGTAAGCGTCAAGGCCATCGCGCTGGAACAGCGTGTGGCTGTCGGAAAGGTCAAACAAAGCCCGCGAAGAAATCGCCACGACCAGGCGATTGTCATTGACCGCAGAAGCGTCGTGGGCATCTTTTGATGTGGAAGTCATGGCTGCATGATGCACGCCATGAGGTTGCCGAATCCAGTGGTCTTGCTGCTTGTCGTACGCTCCAACGCAGCGTAACGCGCGCATGCCGGTCTCACCCTTGCCTGCCAGTTGAAGGCGGCGCTCACTCGCCGGTGCCCGCAAAGGCCTGCGCCGCGCGGGCGACTAGTCGGCTGCAAACTGCTCGTCGAGTATGCGTTGTTCAAGATTGTGTTCCGGGTCGAACAACAGGCGCAGGCCGGCGCCCTCCGTCTGATGGATATCGACGCTGGACACATCGCGCACTTCGAAAAAATCCGCCGTGGCGCTGACCGGGCGCTTGCCAGCATCAAGCACGCGCAAACTTACCTGCGTGCGATGCGGCAGGATGGCCCCGCGCCAGCGGCGGGGCCGGAACGGGCTGATCGGCGTCAGGGCCAGCACGTTTGAATCCAGCGGCAGGATCGGTCCGTGAGCTGACAAGTTGTACGCGGTGGAACCGGCCGGCGTCGAGACCAGGATGCCATCGCACACCAGGCTGTCCAGTTTGACCGCCGCGTTGAGCTTCACTTCCAGATGTGCTGCCTGATTGCTCTGACGCAGCAGTGACACCTCGTTGAACGCCCGTGCCACATGCTCGATGCCGGAGGTATCGACAACGCGCATTTCCAGTGGATGCAGCTCGGCCACGTGCGCGTTCCTGATGCGCGCGGCCAGTTCGCCTTGGCGATACTTGTTCATGAGAAAGCCGACCCGACCCAGCTTCATCCCGTACACCGGCGTGGCACGCACGCGCTGCTCGTGCAGCGTGCGCAACATGAAACCATCGCCGCCCAGAGCCACGATCACGTCGGCTTCGGCGACCGGTGCGTCTGCGTACCGATCCAGCAGCTTGCGCAAGGCCTGCTGGGCAATATCGGTTTCACTGGCGACAAAGGCGAAACGCATGCGCATGTCCATCGACAAGGAAACGCCAGAGATTACAGCGCTTGCGGCGCGAGGCCACGCAGAAGCGCAGTCTCACGCAGCAGACGCACGACTATCGCCGCTTGTCCGACCCAGACAAAAGCCGCAACAGGCGGCTTCTGTCCCGGGCCCATACAGTCACGCCACGGGAACCTGTGCAAGCTGCGCCAGGCGACGCACGGCAACCGATGCGATCGGATAATCCGCATTTTGCGTAAGGATCTCCGCAAGCATGCTGCGCGTGTACTGCAAGGTCGCATCGTCACGCTCCAGCCATGCCTGTACCGGCGACAGCTGGCCGTGTTCGCCGGGCAGTGCGAGCACCTGCGAGGCCAGTGCACGGTGTTGATGATTGAGCTCGTCCAGCAATGCGCCGCGTGCCTGTGCGTGCCAACGGCCCTCCACTGGCAGCGCCTCGATCTGGTTGCGCAGCCAGTCCAGATCCAGCACTTCACCCAGCTCGTAGAAAACGCGTCCGACACTTTCAATCGACTTGCCGCTTTGCTGCGACACCTCGACCATGTCCAGCGCTGCGCGCAGTACCGGCATGCGCGCCACACGCAGCGCCAGATCATCCGGAAGCCCAAGCCCGGACCACTTTTGCTGATTCGCGAAAAAGTCTGCCTTGCCGGTGATGGTCAGTATCTCGGGCAATGCATTGCGCAACGTAGAGACAGCAGCCTGGTAGCGCTCGACAGTTGCCGCGATATCCATCGTGGCTCCCGGACGATTGAGCAGCCAGCGCGTGAGGTGGCGCAGCAACGACCAGATCTGCTTGATCGCGTCCATCTGCGTGTCTTCCGCCACCTTGCTGTCCAGCGCTTCAATCTGGGCCCACAGGTGACGCGCATCCAGGATCTCACGGGCAGCGGTATACGCCTTGGCGATGGCCGCCGGACGCTGTCCGGTGTCCTCCTGCATGCGCATCATGAAAGTGGCGCCCATGCGGTTGATCGTGGAGTTGGTTACCGCGGTGGCGATAATTTCGCGCTTCAGGCGATGGCGCTGCATGTTCGCGGCGTACTTCTCATGCAGCGGCAGCGGGAAGTAGCGCATGAGCTCTTTGGACAGGTACGGGTCTTCGGGCACGTCCGAATCCAGCAGTTGCTGATACAACCGAATCTTGTCGTAAGAAAGCAGGATGGATAGTTCCGGCCGAGTAAGTCCCAGGCCTCGGCTCTTGCGCTCGGTCAGCTCGGCATCGGTCGGCAGGTTTTCCACCTGGCGATCCAGCGTGCCTTCCGCTTCCAGCGTGCGGATGAAATGCGCCATCGAACCCAGACGGGCCACCGACTGATGTTCCATCAGGGTGATCGCCTGGTTCTGACGGTAGTTGTCCAGCAAGACCAGAGCGCCTACTTCATCACTCATTGACGCCAGTTGCACGTTGCGCTCATCGACCGTGATCTCGCCGCGACGTACCGCGTCGTTCAGCAGGATCTTGATGTTCACCTCGTGGTCGGACGTATCCACGCCGGCGGAGTTGTCGATGAAGTCGGTATTCAGCAAGACGCCTTTTTGCGCCGCCTCGATGCGGCCTTTCTGGGTCATGCCAAGGTTGCCACCCTCGCCGATGATCTTTGCCCGAACCTCAGCGCCGTTGATGCGCAGGCCATTATTGGCGCGATCGTGCACGTCGGCATGGGTCTCGCTGGCGGCCTTGATGTAGGTGCCGATTCCGCCGTTGAACAGCAGATCGACCGGCGCCTTCAACACTGCGCTGAGCAGATCGTTCGGCGCCATGTGCTCGACATCCGCCGGAAGACCCAGGGCCGCGCGGATTTCTGGCGAAATGGGAATGGATTTAAGAGTGCGCGCAAATACGCCGCCGCCGGCGGAGATCAGTGACTTGTCGTAATCATCCCAGCTCGACCGCGGCACCTTGAACAAGCGCTCCCGTTCGACGAACGCACTGGCCGCATCCGGGTTTGGATCGAGAAAGACGTGGCGATGATCGAACGCCGCCAGCAGACACGTGTGGGTGGACAACAACATCCCATTGCCGAAGACGTCGCCGGACATGTCGCCAATGCCGACACAGGTAAAGTCCTGCGTCTGGCAGTCCCGGCTCAGCGAACGAAAGTGGCGTTTGACCGACTCCCAGGCGCCGCGCGCGGTAATGCCCATGCCCTTGTGGTCATAGCCGTGGGAACCGCCTGATGCATAGGCATCGCCGAGCCAGTAGTCATGGCCGACAGAAATGGCATTGGCGATATCGGAGAACTTTGCCGTGCCCTTGTCGGCGGCAACGACCAGATACGGATCGTCTCCGTCGTGCCGCACCACATTCAGCGGGTGCACGATCTTGTCGTCGACCAGGTTGTCGGTCAGGTCGAGCATGCCCTGGTTGAGCATCTGGTAGCACGCAATACCTTCAGCCTGTTGTGCATCGCGATCGCCGTCCACGGGCGCTTTCTTGACGAAAAACCCGCCCTTGGAACCGACTGGCACGATGACAGTATTTTTAACCATCTGCGCCTTGACCAGACCGAGTACCTCAGTGCGAAAATCCTCGCGCCGGTCCGACCAGCGCAAGCCACCGCGCGCGACCGGTCCGAAGCGCAGATGGACCCCCTCGACCCTCGGTGCGCACACCCAGATCTCGCGAAACGGCACGGGCTTGGGCAAGTCCGGCACCTTGTGTGAATCAAATTTGTAGCTGATGTACGGGCGTGGCACGCCATCCCATAACTGGAAAAAGCTGGTACGCAAAGTGGCCTGGATGACCGCCACGAAGCTGCGCAGAATACGGTCCTCATCGAGGCTGCTTACATTTTCCAGAAGCAGAGCAATGGTCTGGTTTATCAGGCGCAGCTGGACGTCGCGCGGCTGCGACAAGACTGCGCCCAGGTCTGCAATCAGGGTGGGCTGCGCACTGCGCACGTTGGCCGGGATCAGCGCCTGCATTTCGGCCCCGAGCAATTGCGCGGCTTCCGCCAGTTCGCTCGCGTTGCGTGTTTCACGCTGCGGATCGAACTTTGCCAGAAACAGCTCCACCAGCAAGCCGGCCACCGCCGGATAGTGGTTCAGCGCGTCCTCCATGTACGTCTGCGAGAACGTCACGCCGGCCTGCAACATGTATTTGCAGTAACCGCGCAGCATCGCGACCTGTCGCCAGCTCAGCTTGGCGCCGAGCACCAGCCGGTTGAAGCCGTCGTTTTCCGCGTTACCGCGCCAGATGTGCGAGAAAGCATCCTCGAACAAAGTGCCTACCTGTTCGACGCTGAAGGTGAGCTTGCCGACCGGCTGCACTTCGAAATCCTGGATCGAAAGCGGTGGGGTCGTAGCTGCAATCGCGTACACATGCTCGGTGAGCACCCGCAAGCCGAGGTTCTCCAGTTGTGGCAACACCTCGGATAGAGCAATGTCGCCGCCGCTGCGATAGATCTTGAAGCGCAGCGTTTCGGCATCGCCCGCTGGATGGTAAAACGACATGCGCAACGCATTGTCGCCCTGCAGCAGCGACAACTGCTGGATATCGCCCGCGGCAACTGCAGCGGTTACATCATCAACGTAACCCGGCGGCAGCGAGTGCGCATATTTGTTGGCCAGAACCACCCCGCTCTGATCACCCAGCGAGTGAACCAGGGCATCGCGCACATCGTCGGCCCATGACCGGACAATGGTGTCGACACCCTCCTCAAGCGCACGCAGGTCATAGCTCGGGTGGTCCCCTATCTTTGGACGGATCACCAATGTCACGCGGGCAAGTGCGTTCTCGCCCATCTGTACGGACGAATCAAGTTGCTCGGCGCGCAGCGCGGTGCTCAGCAACTTCTCGATGCGCTGGCGCACGGAGGTGTTGAATCGATCGCGCGGCACAAACACCATGCAGCTGAAGAATCGGCCATAGCGATCACGGCGCATGAACAGGCGCGTGCGCGCCCGCTGGCGCAGATCCAGAATGCCCATGGCACTGTTGAACAGCTCGTCCTCACTGCTTTGCAGAAGCTCCTCACGGGGCAGCGTCTCCATGACGTGGCGCAATGCCTTGCCGGAATACGAACCGGATTTCAGGCCTGAACGCTGCAACACCGCCGCAACTTTGTGTCGAAGCAGTGGCACGTCCTGCGGCCGTGCCATATACGCATTGGAGGAAAACAAGCCGAGAAAACGCTGCTCGGCCACGGGTTGACCGGCGGCATCGAACTTGAGCACCCCGATGTAATCCATATAACCGGCCCGATGCACATTGGAGCGCGCGTTGGTCTTGGTCAGGATCACCGCATCGGTTGCACCGGACTGCGGCAGGTCGGTCGCAGCCAGAGATCGCAAGGTGCGCGGAGCGATGGTGCGCTCACTGCTGCGCAAGATGCCAAGGCCCGACGCTCCAACCGCACGCAGCAGGTGCTCCCCACCTTCCTGCACTACTTCATATTCGCGATAACCCAGAAAGGTGAAGTTGTCGGCAACAAGCCAGCGCATGAATTCACTGGCCTCGTTCACCGCTGCGGAATCCAGCGGCAGCTTGCGCTGCGGCAGGTCAGCGGCAATGGCCAACGCCTGATCACGCATGGCGGCCCAGTCCGCCACTGCCGCGCGCACATCGTCCAGGGCCGATTCCACCGCGTCTTGCAGCGCGGCGCGGTGCTCGTCAGCGATGCGGTCGATCTCGAAATGCATGATCGACTCCAGCGCCCCTTGCGTGCCTTGCTCTGCATCACTGGTGAGGTTCGACAGCTGGCCGGAGTCCGCGCGCACAACATGCACTACCGGATGGATCACCGCATGAATGCGAGCCTGATGGGCCACGACCATGCTGACCGTATCCACCAGAAACGGCATGTCGTCAGTGACGATCTGCAACAAACTGCGCGCGTCACGTTCTTCCTTCGGATTGAGCACACGCACCAACGCCTGGCCGTGCTGCCGCTCTCCCATGAAATCCAGCAAGCTCAATAGCAGCACCGCCCACTGCGCGGGCGTGTGCAAGAGCGCATCGCTGTGCGCGATGCGCGTGAAAAAAGCCTGGCAAAACGCCCTTGCTTTCTCTTTTCGCTGCGGTGACAAACCGATTTTTTGCAGTTCATCCAACACGGCGGCAGAAGGGGAAAGATTTGCGGCAGAAGTGGGATTCATGGCATCTACTGGTAGGGGAAACAGATGGCTCAACGCCGGAAAAATCCTTCGAAGGATACGCTGCGTGGTGTGTGCTTGCTACCTGCGCAGGGGTATGGAGGAGCTGGCTGGGGATGTCCGAAGACTGCTTTCACGTGACAGGCAAGGCATCGCGCAGTGGCCACGAAGCGGACCACGCCTGGCTGAGTTTGCCAACAGTTGGCTGAGCTGGGCGAGGACGCGAACACGTGCACATAGTGAATACCGTCGCACCGACACACTGCGCCAGCCGTTCGAACGTATAGAGGCGGTTCTACGCGCGATCCTGAGCGCCGGGCGGCCTGAACGGTAAGCGTCATGCGTGGCGCCATGCCACAACGCAACGCTCATCACCAGTGTGCAAAGAATACTGAATGCCCGAATTCAATAAATTGTAAACTGTCCGGTATAGTGTCGTTGCAACGAAAATCGTGCATCGATTGTCCGTCAATGCCCTTCGGTGCTACGGAGTCCGGTCGATCATCCGGCCTGCGCAAAGCTGACAAAGTGTTTGGGCGCGTATCGCGCGCTTGCGCACCGCGTGATGTCAGCAAACCATTGCATCATTCTGGAGTTTTCATGAAGCCGACGCTACTGCGCACACTGATGCTGTGCCTGGCCCTGTTGATATTGTGCGCTTGCGGCAAAGGCAAGTCAGAAGTGCCGATGCAGGCGCCGCCACCGGAAGTGGGCGTGCTCGCGGTGCAGCCGCAAAATTCACCACTGACGCAGGCTCTGGTGGGCCGCCTGGCCCCATTTCGCAGGGCCGACGTGCGCGCGCGCGTGCCGGGGGTGCTGCTCAAGCGCACCTACACCGAAGGCACGGACGTCAAGCAGGGCCAGCTGTTGTTCCAGATTGATCCGGCGCCATTGAAAGCGGAGCTGGCGGCGGGTCTGGCGGATCTGGCGCAAGCGCAGGCCACTTACACCAATAACAAGATTATCGCGCAGCGCGTTGGCGACCTGGCGCCAAAGGGCTACGTCTCCAAGGCGGACGTGGACAATGCCAGCGCGGCCGAGCGCACTTCCGCTGCCGCCACGCAGGCAGCGCGCGCGAAGGTGCAGTCCGCGCGCATCAATCTGGGCTATGCCGACGTCACCGCGCCCATCGCCGGACGGGCGGGCCAGCAGCAAGTGACTGAGGGCGCACTGGTCGGCAATGGTGAAGCGACCCTGCTCACGACGATCGAGCAGATCGATAGGCTGTATATCAACTTCACGATGAGCGTCGCGCAGATGGAGCAAATGCGTAGCGCGCAGACTTCCGGCAGCGTCACATTGGCCGCGCCCAACACCGCCAGTGTGCGAGTGACCCTGCCCGATGGCAGCACTTTCGACCAGCCAGGAGTCATCAATTTTTCCGATACCTCGGTCAATCCCGCGACCGGCTCCGTAAACCTGCGTGCGACTATTCCCAATCCGCAGCGGCATCTTCTACCCGGCATGTACGTGACCTTGCAGGCGAATCTTGGCGAGCAGCACAACGTATTCCTGGTCCCACAGCAGGCATTGCAACGCGACACCACGGGCGCTTTCCTGTTGACGGTCGGCAGCGACAACAAGGTCGTGCGCAAAGAGGTTGAAACCAGCGACCTGCGTGACGGCAACTGGATCATCAAGGATGGCTTGAGCGCAGGCGACAAAGTGGTGGTCTCCGGCGTGCAGAACGCCAAAGCCGGTGAGCCCGTAAAACCCACAGCGTGGCAGCGGCCCGCGGCGGCTAACGCCAGCAGTGCCGCGGGAGCCGCCCCCGGCGGCCACTGACGGAGCGCACAGATGCCGACATTTTTCATTGACCGCCCTATTTTCGCGTGGGTGTTGGCCATCCTCATTTCGCTGGGTGGCGTGCTGGCGATCCTCAATTTGGGCGTGGAGTCGTATCCGTCGATCGCGCCGCCGTCGGTGACCGTTGGCGCCAGCTACCCTGGCGCCAGTGCAGAGACCACCGAGAAGACTGTCACCCAGGTCATCGAGCAGCAGCTGACCGGCATCGATCATTTGCTGTATTTCAATTCATCGTCGAGCGCGAACGGCCGCGCAAGTATCACGCTGACTTTTGAAAGCGGCACTGACCCGGACATCGCGCAGGTCCAGGTGCAGAACAAGGTGGCGTTGGCAACACCGCGCCTGCCGTCGGAAGTGACCCAGCAAGGCGTCGTGGTGGCCAAGGCCAACGCTGGCTTTCTGATGGTGCTTGCGCTGAAATCTGACAACCCGAAGATTGATCGCAATCGTCTCAACGACATCGTTGGTTCGCAGTTGCTGGATCAAGTTGCGCGTGTCCCCGGCGTTGGCAGCACGCAGCAGTTTGGTTCCGAGTACGCCATGCGCATCTGGCTGAATCCGGACAAGCTGCAGGGCTACAGTTTGTCCGCTACGCAAGTGCTGGCCGCGATCCGCGCGCAAAACGTGCAGTTCGCCGCCGGGTCGATTGGCGCTGATCCCGCACTTCCGGGTCAGGGCTTCAACGCTACCGTGTCCACCGAAGGGCGATTCACGACGCCGGAGGAATTTTCCGCGATCATCCTGCGCGCCAACGCGGACGGCACGACGGTAACTCTCGGCGACGTCGCGCGTATCGACTTCGGACCCAACAGCTATGGTTTCGACACCCAGTTCGACGGCAAGCCGATCGGGGCTTTCGCCATCCAACTGCTGCCCGGCGCCAACGCACTGGATGTATCCACCGCAGTGCGCGCAAAGATGGAGGAACTCGCCCCTAGTTTCCCGCAGGGGGTCAGCTGGTTCAGTCCATATGACAGCACCACGTTTGTCACCATCTCGATCAACGAGGTGGTGCACACGCTGATCGAGGCAATCATCCTGGTGTTCCTGGTGATGCTGCTGTTCCTGCAGAACCTGCGCGCAACCATCATCCCTACCCTGGTCATTCCCGTGGCCTTGCTCGGCACGTTCCTGGGCATGCTTGTACTCGGCTTCAGCATCAACCAGTTGACGCTGTTCGGCATGGTGCTGGCCATTGGCATCGTGGTCGACGACGCGATTGTGGTGATCGAGAACGTCGAACGCATCATGAGCGAGGAGCATCTCGAGCCACACGCTGCGACACGCAAGGCCATGGGCCAGATTACCGGTGCGGTGGTGGCGATCACCGTGGTGCTGGCGGCGGTGTTCATCCCGTCCGCGCTGCAGCCAGGCTCAACCGGGGTGATCTACAAGCAGTTTGCGCTGACGATTGCCTTGTCGATGGGGTTTTCCGCATTTCTCGCGTTGTCGTTCACTCCGGCCCTGTGCGCGAGTTTTCTCAAACCAGTGGATGAGCAAAAAAAGAAAAACATCGTCTTTCGCAAATTCAACACCCTGTTCGACAAAGCCACCCATACGTACACCGGCCACATTGGCGGGGCGATACGTCACGCTCCGCGCTGGATGGTAGCTTTCGTATTGATCTCAATCCTCGGCGGATTCCTGTTCACGCGTCTGCCCGGGAGTTTTCTGCCAGAGGAAGATCAGGGTTATGCACTGGCCGTCATCCAGTTGCCGCCGGGTGCGAGCAAAGAGCGCACAACCGAGGTCATGAAGCAGATGCGCCAGATTCTCGCCAAGGATGACGCCGTGGAAGGGGTGATGCAGATCACCGGCTTCAGCTTTATCGGCAACGGGGAAAACGCCGGCATGGCGTTCATCAAGCTCAAAGACTGGGCCAAGCGTGATGTGACCGCCGCGCAGTTCATCCAGCGCGCGAATGGCGCAATCGGGAAGATCCATGACGCCAAGATTTTCTTTGCCAACATTCCGACCGTTCAGGGACTGGGCCAATTTGGTGGCTTTGACATGTACCTGCAGGATCGCGGCGGTGCTGGTCGCGATGCGCTCACCGCAGCGCGCAACACCTTGCTTGCCAAGGCGGCGAAGGATTCGCTGCTGACCGGCGTGCGCCCAAACTCACTGGAAGACGCACCCCAACTGAGACTGGACGTGGATCGAACGCAAGCGCAATCGATGGGTTTGTCGGTGGGTGACATCTACAACGCGATCGGGCTGATGCTGGCGCCGATCTACGTCAATGACTTCACGTTTTCCGGTCGCATCAAGCGCGTCATCATGCAGGCTGACGCGCCATACCGCATGGGCCCGGAAGCTCTGCAGCACGTCTTCACTCCCAGCGCCAGCGTGACCGCTGCCGGTGGCGCACCGGCCATGATTCCGATATCCAACGTCGTGCGGTCCAAATGGATCGTGTCCTCGCCATCGCTCACCCGCTACAACGGCTATTCGGCAGTCGAGATAGTGGGCTCGCCAGCACCGGGGCACTCGTCCGGTGAGGCGATGAACGCAATGCAGAAAATGGTCAACGACGATCTTCCCAAAGGATTCGGCTTTGACTGGACCGGCCAGTCCTATCAGGAAATTCTTTCCGGCAATGCCGCCACGTTGCTGCTGGTGCTGTCGCTGGTCATCGTGTTTCTGGCGTTGGCGGCGTTGTATGAAAGTTGGTCCATTCCAGTTTCTGTGCTTTTGATCGTGCCGCTGGCATTCCTCGGCACCGTGGTATTCACGTTGCTGCGCGGCCTGCCCAACGATATCTATTTCAAGATCGGCCTTATCACGGTCATCGGTCTGGCGGCAAAAAACGCGATCCTTATCGTGGAGTTCGCAGTGGCCGAACAAAAGGCAGGTCGCAGCCTGCGTGAGGCGACGATCGACGCCGCACGGCTGCGCCTGCGCCCGATCCTGATGACCTCACTGGCATTTATGTTGGGTGTGTTTCCGCTTTTCATCTCCAGCGGAGCGGGCGCCAACGCCCGCCACGCGATCGGTACCGGAGTCATTGGTGGCATGCTGTTCGCCACCTTCCTGGGCGTGCTCCTGATTCCGGTGTTTTACGTGGTGATTCGTCGATTGCTTGGCGACAAGCTGGATGATGATGCGAAAGCAGATGCGACGCCGGGTCATGACCAGATGCACACATTCGACTCCGATCCACCGCCGCGGCTCTGACCTTGTACTTATTGGGGCCGCACCGGCGCGCGCAGCGTAGTCGGGGCCAAAACGAGTTCCAGCAACGGTCACCACGCATGTCTGCCGCGCCTGATCAGCACGCGGTTAAAGTGCGCTTGCTAGCGCAGACCAGTCTCCGCGCGCGCAATCACCATGCGCTGAATTTCACTGGTGCCTTCGTAGATTTCGGTGATCTTGGCATCGCGAAAGTAGCGCTCAAGCGGCATTTCCTTGGAATAACCCATGCCGCCATGAATCTGCACGGCCTGGTGCGCGATCCACATGGCCGCTTCCGAAGCGACTAATTTGGCCACGGCCGCCTCGGTGCCAAAACGACCACCGGTTTTTTCCGCCTCGTCACGTGCCCACGCGGCGCGCAAGGTAAGCAAGGTCGCCGCGTCCAGTTTGCATTTCATGTCGGCAATTTTCGATTGGGTCATCTGAAACGAGCCAATTGGGCGGCCAAACGCCTTGCGTTCCCGCACCCAGGTCAGGCTGGCCTCATACGCGGCGCGCGCGATGCCCACGGACTGCGAGGCAATGCCGATGCGGCCGGCATCGAGCACGCCCATCGCCATGGAGAAGCCTTTGCCTTCCACGCCAAGCAGGTCGGCGGATGGGCAAACGTAATCGGTAAACTCGATCTCGCAGGTGGCTGAAGCGCGAATACCAAGCTTGGGCTCTTCCTTGCCTGCGTGGAACCCAGGCAACTTGGTGTCGATGATGAATGCGGAGACGCCCTTGGCTCCGATGCCGGGCGTGGAGACCGCAAATAGCACGATGTAACGCGCCACAGGGCCCGAAGTGATCCAGCTTTTCTTGCCGTTGATCACCCAGTCGCCATCGGCATTCTTCGTGGCACGCGTATGCATGGCGGACGCGTCAGAGCCGGACTGCGGCTCGGTCAGCGCATAAGCGCCAATCGCCTCGCCGGTAGCAATGGCACGCACGTATTTCTGCTTTTGCTCCTCGCTACCGTGTTGGAGGATGCCATTGCAAAACAGCGAATTGTTGACCGACATGATGGTGGACGTGGCGGCGTCGGCAGCCGCAATCTCGATCATCGCCAGCACATAGGCAATCGAATCCATGCCGGCACCGCCATACTCGGTTGGCACCTCGATACCCATCAAACCCAATTGTCCCATCTCGCGGATATTGTCGAGCGGGAATTCAGCTTGCGCATCGAGCTCGGCAGCCACCGGCACGATGCGCTTCTGTGCAAAGTCGCGGGCGATCGACTGGATCGATAATTGATCGTCGGTAAAGTTGAAATCCATGCGTGGCTCCTGGCGTCGCGCTGCCTCGCAGCGATGATGGGGATGCAGGCCGAACAAGCAAATGCGCACTGAACCGCTGTGAGATGTGGACGTCGTGGATGAAATGGCGCGCGAGGACACAAGGCGCATAAGGAACTGTTTCAGTCGCGAAAGTCTTGCTTGCAGCGATCGCAGCTTCGCACCTGTCACTCCGCATTGCGCGCGAAAGCTTGATTTTACAGATTCCCGCCCCTTGAAGCGACTGCACGCAGCGAAGCTGCGGAACGCGGCAGCGTGCTTTCATCGTCCCGGTGCGCAACATGCCCTGTCGATCGTGGCGTTGCGCATGCGCTGCGGCCAGCTGGCACTGTTCATGAAGACATGCGAGATGCCCGCGCGCGCCTTTCAGCAGTGGCGGGTTTGCCATGCCTCAAGCGCCAGCTGATAGCGTTCCAGAGCAGCCTCATGAAGATCGTATATGCAGCGTACGCAGCCTTCGCCACAACAGTCAGCGGCGTCCGGTTCGGGCGGCGGCAGCGGGCACGGATCGGCGCGCGGGTCCGCGCCCTCGACTGCAGTACTCAACCGCCGCCCTCGATCGGGCACAGCTTCGTCAGATGGGTGTGACGGGGCCAGCGGCCGATCGCTGTCGCTCACGGCGCGCATCCATTCCGCGACATGCATCCGACGCGCGCGCCTTTTCGCTCGGCAACCTGCAAACGCGAGCAGACCGGATCCGATGAGCCCCGCGCGCTGCGGCATGGCATTTCACTGTGCCGGTTTGCGAAACCGGTAGATGAACTGATCGGTGTGGCCGCGGATCGATTTGTCGAACACCTTGGCGGAATGCGGATCGGCTGGATTGCGCAGCGCGTTGCTTTCACCGTCGAAGACGAAACCAGCGGCTTCAACTTGCTGTCTGACGATGGCCGGATCAATGCGGTGCAGCGTGTCGGTATCAGCCATGCCGCTGCCAGCGGGAGCAACGTGGTCAATCACCACAAACAAGCCGCCGGGTTTTAGCGCCGAAAACACGCGGCGATTGAGCACGGCCGGGTCGACTTTGCCCATGAAGGCGTCCGGATAGTCATGATAATTCTGCGAAGTGAAAACCAGATCCACCGGCTCGGGCGCGTTCAGCTCAGCGGCAGGCTGCTGCAAAACGCTGATATTGGCGTAATGCGGCTGAGCCACCAACGCCTTCAGCTTGGCCATGTTTTCTGCCGAAAACTTTGCAGCCTCGTTGGGCCACACCGTGTAGACATGGCCCTGCGGACCGACCAGTGCGCTGAACACACGGGTGAAATAGCCGCTGCCTGGAATCAACTCGAGCACTTTTTGCCCAGGTTTGACCTCGGCGAAGGTCATGATCAACGCGACTTTGCGCCGTGCATCAAGCGCCAGGTCCTGCTGGCGTGCCGGGTCGTTCACGGCGGTGGCGACATCGGTCGTGATCGCACCGCTGTGCAGGTTGGAACTCTGCGCCATAGCCATGGCGGGAAAGGCGAGCGCAAGCAAAGCGGCGAGGAGGGCTGGACGCATGACGTACTCCACGATGATTCAAGGCGAGAGCCATTGTGCACTGATTGGCAGCGCACAGTTGCGTGACCGGATGTACCCGCATGTGCGCGCTGCATTGTGCAAGACCTGCACCGGCACGCAGGGGTTATCTTCATGCCCCCTGTTCAGCACCGCCGGACACTGGTAAAAGCATCTGGCTACCAGGATGCGTGGAGCCAGCATGTCGGTTCTCAAGATCTTCAGTCTTTCCTGTGCGCTATTGCTGGCGAGCGTGACATGCACGCTATCGGCGCAGACTGCCGCACAGTGGCGCGCGCAGCAGCTCGAAGCGTCGCGGCAATCCGAGCACATCATGCGCAAGGCCAACAAGCGCAAAGGCCTGCTCGCGCGCTACGAGGCGATGCGCTACGCCTACACCGCAAACAAGGACCCGGCGTTTCGGCTGATTTTCGGCCAGTACCTGAGCTGGTATCAGACGTTCGTCGGCAACTATCCTGACGGCGAAGCCAGCTTCTCGATCAAGCAAGTGGCGCAAGCCGACGACAATCCCTCGCCGCTGGATGACTACACTGCGCGTCCGGCACTCGACGCCATTACCGAACTGGCAAACGGTCACCAGCTGGTTCTGCTCAACGAGGCGCACAACGTTCCGCTCACGCGCACGCTGACGGTGCAGCTGTTACCCAGACTTCGCGCGCAGGGTTTCAACTACTTCGCCGTGGAGACGCTGTACCAGAGTGACAAGGATTTGACCGCGCGGGGTTACCCGGTTGAGGACAGCGGGTTCTACACGGCCGAGCCAGTGAGCGCGGAAATGGTGCGCACTGCACTCAAGCTGGGATTTCACGTCATCGGCTACGAAGCGTTGTCCGATGCCACCGGCGACGCGCGGGAAGCGGAACAGGCGCGCAATATCTATCGCGACGTATTTCAACGCGATCGGCACGCCCGGCTGGTGGTCGAGGCGGGCTACGCGCACATCCAGCAAACCGGGGCTTTCCTTGGCGGGCAATCCATGGCCGAACATCTGCATGATCTATCAGGCATTGATGGACTGGCCGTGGAACAAACCATGTTGACCCCGCACCCGGACGCAGATGACGACCATCCGCTGTATGCAGCCATTGTGCAGCGGCTGAATCCAAGCGAACCGATTGTGTTTCAGAACGCCGCAGGCAAACCGTGGACGCTACGCAACGGCTACACCGTCAGCGTGATTTTTCCGCAGCAGCGCCTGCATCGCGGGCGACCCACCTGGCTCAGTCTGGGCGGGTTGCGCCAATCCTATGTTGTCAATGGAGATCGTTGCGCCGAACACTTTCCGTGCCTGATCGAAGCGCGCTACGCCAACGAAGGCGACGACGCGATCCCCGCCGACCGATTGGTGCTTGATCCCTTGCCCGCCACCGCAACCATGAACGACCGCGTGCGTCAGGGCCAGGGCGCGCCATCCGCAGAGCTTTACCTGCGACCAGGCAGATACCGGCTCAGTTTCAGTGACGCGAACGCGCGCGCGCTTTTTCGCCAGGAGATCAACGTCGACGCCCCACCGGGACTCGCGCCGGCCACGCAGCCAGCAGCCAGCTCCACCTCGCGGTCACCGTATTGACTGCAACTGCGCGAACACAACGCCGCCCCGCGGCAAGATCGGGATATTGCAGCGCAGGCGACTTTCGCGACGCCGCGACCTTGCGCATCGGCCCTGATGACGCGAGCGCCGCAGTCGCGTATAAAAGAACACTTGGAATATGGGGCTCGGGTGCGGCGGGGTGCACACCCGACAAAGGGTGGCCACGCATGTTGGCGCGCACGCCAGCGGATTGGTTTGACGCAGGACGTTCGCCGCTTTCGGCATTGCATGCCGGGCGCCTGGACACACGTCACTGAAAAAGTTCTTCGGGGATTACATTCGCCAAGCCGGTTTATGGCGAGCTGATGCACCTGACTTCACGGCGTGCTGCGGCGACGAACGACGACCCGCATAGAGCCGTATCGAAGCAACAAACAGGGAAAGGGGAAAACGCGCATGACCAAATTCAACATCCGTCCGTTACTGGCCACGGTTGCCTTGCTGGCCACTTTCGCCAGCAGCGCCGCGGTTCCACCGCCGACGCCGAAGACCCATGCAATGCTCGGCTTCAGTCCCAGCGCCGCGCTTGCGCAGCAAAGCCTTGAGCAACGCTTTGATGCCCAGCTTGATCCCGCCGATCAGCGCCAGTGGCTGCAGCAAATGTCGTCTCAGCCCAATCAGGTCGGCGCGCCGCACAACAAGGCCAACGCCGAATTCATGCTGGCGCAATTTCGTGCATGGGGTTGGGACGCGCACATTGAAACGTTCAACGTGCTGTATCCGACGCCGATCAAGGTTGCGTTGGAACTGCTCGGTGCCAAGCCGTACACGGCACTTTTGAGCGAACCGGCGGTGGCCGGCGACGCCACATCCTCGATTCGCGCGGGCGCCCTGCCCCCATACAACGTATACGGTGGCGACGGTGACGTCACCGCTCCGCTGGTTTACGTCAACCAGGGAATGCCTGACGACTACAAGGAACTGGCCCGGCGCGGCATCGATGTTCGCGGCAAGATCGTCATTGCGCGCTACGGCGGCGGCTGGCGCGGGTTGAAACCAAAGCTGGCGCAGCAGCACGGCGCCGTCGGCTGCCTGATCTATTCCGATCCAAAGGAGGATGGATACGCCCAGGGCGACGCGTGGCCTGAAGGTGGCTGGCGCCCGGAACTAGGCGTGCAGCGTGGTTCCGTGGCCGACATGCAGATGTATCCAGGTGATCCACTGACGCCCGGCATCGGCTCGACGGCGAACGCCAAGCGCCTGGCGCTGAAAGACGCAAAAACCATTTTGAAGATTCCGGTGCTGCCGATATCGTGGGGCGACGCTTTGCCGCTGCTGCGCGCGTTGGCTGGACCGCTCGCGCCAGCGGGGTGGCGTGGCGCTCTGCCACTGACCTATCGCATCGGTCCGAGCAGCGCCAACGCGCACATGACGGTGAAATCGGATTGGTCGCAGAAACCAATCTACGACGTGATTGCCACACTCAAGGGCGCGACCGAGCCAGATCGCTGGATTGTACGCGGCAACCATCATGACGGCTGGATGTTCGGCGCGTGGGATCCACTGGCGGGCAACGTTGCGTTGATGGCCGAGGCCAAGGCGATCGGTGCGCTCCTCAAGCAGGGCTGGCGTCCACAACGCACGCTGGTTTACGCCAGTTGGGACGGCGAAGAGCCGGGGCTTCTCGGTTCCACCGAGTGGGCAGAAACGCACGCTGCCGAGCTGCAGGCCAAGGCGGTGCTGTACCTCAATTCAGATACCAACGGCCGCGGTTTTCTCGGCGTAGCCGGCAGCCACTCGCTGCAGCATCTGGTCAACCAGGTCGCCGATGGTGTGACTGATCCGGAAACAAATGTGAGCGTGCGCGAGCGTCTGCGCGCCCAGCAAAAGGTCGAGGGCTCGCGTGGGGACGCAAAACCCGAGGCCAAAGCCCTCGCCGCAGTCGCGGCCGCAGGAGGCGATGTAGCAATTGGCGCACTTGGTTCCGGTTCTGATTACAGCGCGTTTCTGGAACACCTTGGCATAGCTTCCCTCGACGTGGGTTTTGGCGGCGAAGACGATAATCCCGGCATCTACCATTCCCGCTATGACTCGTTCGACCACTACGTGCGTTTCGGCGACCCGACATTCGCCTATGGCGTAGCGCTGGCCAAGGTTGCCGGGCACATTGTGCTGCGTACGGCTGACGCCAGTGTGTTGCCGCTGCGCTTCGGCGATTTCAGCAATACTTTGCTGAGCTACGTCGGCGAGCTACATGCACTGGTGGAAAAGACCCGCGACGATACCGCGCAGCAGCATCAATTGCTCGATCAGCACGCCTACACGCTGGTCGCCGACCCGACTCGCGTGGTCGCGCCACCGGCACGTGATTCGGACGTGGCGGCCGTCGACCTTGCGCCACTGGATCAGGCGGCCAGGCAACTTGACGCGAGCGTCAAGGCGTATCAAACAGCGTACGCCAGCATGGCCGACAACGGCTTCGCCATGCCGGTTGCCCAACAGCGCAAGCTCAACAGCGCGATGGGGCGAATGGAGCAAGCCTTGACTGATCCAGCCGGCTTGCCCACGCGCCCGTGGTTCAAGCACATGATTTATGCGCCCGGCATGCTTACCGGCTACGGTGTCAAGACCGTTCCAGCGGTGCGTGAGGCAATCGAAGGACGCCGCTGGGACGAAGCCGACCGTTACGCGTTGCTAACCGCCGCAGTGATCGACCGTTACCGCGCGCAACTGGACGCGTTGACCCTGCTGCTGCAAGTTCACCCCTGAAACCACGACCACGGAGGGCATCACCGTATGCACATTCAACGTTGGATCATCGCCGGACTGCTGCTGCTCTGCAGCGTGTCAGTTGCGGCACAGAGCGTGTCGATCACCGATTTGGCACGACACGACGAATATCTCAATGTCAAGATTTCGCCCGATGGCGCCTACATGGCGGCCACCGCGGTCGCCCGCGGGCAGACCGTGCTGGCGATGATGCGCCTGGGCGCAGGTGACAAGGACAAGAGCACCAACGTTCTCTCTCCGCGCGACAACAATGACGTTGTCGATTTCTGGTGGGTATCGCCTACGCGACTGGTGTACAGCGTCGGTATTCACCAGGGCGGCTACGCCGCGCCGCTGGCAACCGGCGAGCTGTTTGCAGTCAACGCCGATGGCGGTAGCCCGCAGATGCTGTACGGCTACCGCAAGACCGGGATGAGTACCGGTTCGATGATACAAAAAGCGGTCGCCGAGCGTGGCACCGCGAGCTTCATTGCTTCCATTCCGGACAATCCAAACCACATCCTGGTCGCCATCAGCCTGTGGGACGAGACCGGCTACGATCGCCAGTTCCCGACCGCATGGCGCATGGATGTACGCGACGGCACCAAGACCAAACTGGTCAAGGCGCCGATGCGCGGGGCGGAATTTCTCGCCGACAACCAGGGCAGGATTCGTTTCGCCTATACCGAGGCGAACGATGGCAGCATCATGGTGTATCTGCATCCGCTGGATGGCGATGGCTGGCAGCTGCTGCCGGAATTGAGTGCAGCCCGATCCACCCCACTTGCCTTCAACGCTGATGACAGCGCCGCCTATGTCACTTGCGCCCCCGATTCCGGCGGTTTCGGCGTGTGCCTGTGGGACGCCAGCAAGCACACCTTGGCGCCACTGTGGAGCAACCCGAAAGTCGGGCCAGATGGACTGGCAGGCGGCCCGGTCAGAGACAGCGTGGTAGGCGTCACTTACATGGACGGCCGTCCGGGCACCGCACTGTTTGGCAGCGAGTCAGCACATGCGGAGACGTTGAAGATGTTGATGCAACAGTTTCCTGGTGAAAACATCCAATTCGTGTCCGGCACGACGGATGGCAGCCTGAGCGTGGTGCTGGTCGAGGCGGACGCCGACCCCGGCGCGTTTTATCTATACAGCCGCGCGACGCACAAGGTGAGCTTGCTCGCACCACGTGCAAGATGGATCCACCCGGACCGCATGGCGAGCAAGCAGCCGTTCGAGTTTGCCGCGCGCGACGGACTGAAACTGCAAGGCTACGTGAGTTACCCACCCAATCTCGAGCAGGCAAAGCAATTGCCCACCGTGGTGCTCGTGCACGGCGGTCCGTACGGGGAGCGTGATCGGTGGGATTACGATCCACTCGTGCAGGCGATGGCGACGCGCGGCTACGCCGTTGTCCAGGTCAACTATCGTGGCTCGGGCGGATACGGCTACGACTTCATGCACGCCGGCACTCGTGAATGGGGCGGCAAGATGCAGGATGACGTCACCGATGCCACGCGCTGGGCCATCGCACAAGGTATCGCCAATCCGAAGCGTATCTGCATCTTTGGGGCAAGTTATGGCGGCTACGCGGCGCTTGAAGGTGCCGT
>JBBSSI010000027.1:0-31029 GCA_038242205.1 Lysobacterales bacterium | reverse complement strand
TACGGCATGGAACGCAATCAGCGTGACGAAATCCGGCGCATCGTGCAGCCGCTGGAGTTGGCCAGTTGTGGCGAGGCGCATCTTTCCCTTGGCAGCCATTGGCGCAACCACTTCATGCAGAAGATGTCGGCTGCCGCGGTCAACAACCCGACCGTGCGGCAGCTCCGGCAGTGGATAGATGAACCTCGCCTCATGGGTTTGTCTGAGGAGGTTTCGGATCTGATCGTACTGACGTGGGCGGCCCAGAGCGGTCGCAGTGCTTACCTGCACGGTTCCTCCATCCCCGTGGAGATCGGCAATCTCAATCGGGAATGTGAGTTTCGTGAGCAAACGCTGCCACCCGAGGATCAATGGACGCGGGCAGTCCGGCATGCCCAGGATATTTTCGGTGAGGCGGGGAGTGGCGCTGGTCGCAACGCGAGTAATGTGGCTTCGTTGGGTCAAGCGCTGCTGACCAGGGCAAACGAACGAATTTCGGCGCTGCGTGACTATCAGCAGGCATTGCTGAAGCGGTTGGATACGTGGGAGCTGGGGCATGATGGTGACCGTGCCCGAACCGCCGAAGCAAGTCTGGATTTGGTGCTTGCATTGACCCAAGGCAGCGCTTCAGATCGGATTGCGGCGCTGGCTGACGCGCGTATTGAAACGTCGGCTGCAGCGATGGGAGCGGTCATGGCTCGCGCGCCGAGCTTATCTCAGTCGTTGCGGTCTTCGCAGTGGGGCGTGCTGGACGTGATCCATCGTCGCAGCCCGACAGATTCCAAGTCGCAGATCATTGCAGATGCAGTGATCCCAGCGCTCAACGATGACGAGCACGTCACCTCATTGGAACAACTGCTTACTGCGCAACATCAGCTGGCGCTTCAACTTATCGAGGAGCCAGTGCAGCCTCCGCCTGGTCCGGTGGTCGTGCAGCCTACGGCGTCCAAGCCGACGCCCACCACAACACCCGCCCCCGGCACGCTGCAGTTTCAACGGCGGTCTGCCAGCGCCGGCGCAGTGCGCGAGGCACTGCAGCAAGTCGAGCAGGCCTTGGCCGCGGACCCTGAGCTGCGGGCGGATATCGATTGTCGGGTCTATCGGCCCGGTGCCGATGGAGATCCAAACCAGTGAGCTTGTCGCTATGCCAGCTCGAAATTCATGTCACCGAGGCACTGCACCAAGCGCGGGGCCCGGTCACGGTGGCATACGCTTGGCCGCACGACTGGAGCGGTGGTGACAGTCTCACGATTGACGGGGCTACGCTCCCGCTGCACCACTGTGGCTCCCCTCTGGAATTGCGAGAAGCATTGAGCTTGGACGAAGTGGGCTCGCGTGTTTTGTTAGTGTCCGTGCCCGAGAATCGACTAGGCCAGGATGTGCTGGGACGTTTGTTTCGGCATCGACTTCTGCATGTGGATCGTTGGCAGCTTGTGCAGGATGTTTACGACGTGCGCCAGGTTGATCCACGCTTGTTTTCGCTCGCGTGGATGCCCGACATGTTGCTGGCGGTACCCGTTCGACGCAATTCATCGGCAACCGTGCTGACTTACGACGAAGCGATGGAAAGTTGCCTGGCACCGGTATTAGGCATCGACGCTGGACAGATCGACCTGGAACGTTTGCTCGTCGCATGCGAGCAAAGTAGTCAGCGTTGGACTGAGCTCAACGCGGAACCACGAGCATTGTTTCGCCAACAACTGCTCGGCCGCCTCGGACCATTGGCTGAGGCCCTGTTGGCTGCCATGGAGGCCGGTAGCGGGCACGCCGTGGTGGCTATCGGGCTTGTCTGTGAAATTTTGTATGCGCCTGTCGCGGCCAAGACTCTGGAGCTGCGCGACGCACGAGTTCGCCTGGAACAGCGCCTCAATGGGTTCCGGCTCAAGGAGACGGACGGAAGACAGTGGGCTGATATAGCCAAGCGCAACGTGCTTGAGCGCAGCCCATTGGCACGCCAGGAAGTCTTCAGGCTTACGGTGGAACTGCTCGATGTGTTGGGCGCATCTGATTTTATCGGTATCAGCGCCGTTCTGCCGGAGTCGCTCGAGCATCGCCTCAGTGAATTGGGTGACGCCGTTGTAAAGTTTTTGCGTTCGCCCGACGCCCTACCCAGCGTCGACGCAGCCGTCAAGCATGTGCTCGCGCATGAACTCCCCCCCAGCGAACATCCGGGGCCGGAGTGCGCACAGATGGTTGCGCGGCTTTGCCGCCGAGAGGCGAAACCTGGTACATCGATACCTGCGGCCGACTTGGTCAACGACTATGTAACCAACGGCGCTTGGGAAGACTGGGCACGACGGACGCTGCGTGGTGCTCGTCCGGAGGCTTTGGCGCGCGCGGTAACCAAGTTGCTGGATCGGGTGGCCACGCAGCGGATGGCTTCGGACGAGGCGTTTGCCGCCGCGCTCGCCCAGACCGCTGCCATCGGAGACGTCCCGCGCGGTGTGTTACCCATTGAAGCCGCGCTGCACACGGTGGTTGCACTCCTCGCTCGGCACAACCCGCTGCTCATGGTGGTCATGGATGGCATGAGCCAGGACGTGTACCTGGCAATTGCCGATTCATTGATGAAACGCGGCTGGAACTCGTGGACTCGCGAGGGCTTGCCAGGTGCGCTGCTAGCTACCACCCCATCTGTTACCGAGTGCAGTCGAACCAGCCTTTTCGCGGGGCGCCTGATGAAAGGTGCAGCGAATCAAGAGAGGCACGCTTTCGCGCAGCACGAAGATCTCAAGCGCGCTTCCCGCGCCAGCAAGCCACCGCTGCTTTTGCACAAGGCGGGACTGGAGCAAAGCCATCAGCTCTCCGCTGAAGCAGCGCAAGCGATTGCCGACATGGATCAACGCGTTGTTGGTCTGGTGATCAACGCTATTGATGATGCTCTGGCGAAGTCCGAACAGGTCCGTATCGACTGGACCTTGGAATCCATACCGCTCTTGGCTGAGGTGTTGGAGCAGGCGCGACGCGCAGGCCGGACTGTCGTCATTACCAGCGATCATGGTCATGTGTTGGAGCGACAATCCATACTGCGCCCTGATGGTGAAGGTGAACGTTGGCGCCTCACGGGCCGACCCGTTGAGCAGGGAGAAATCATCATCACCGGCTCTCGTATTGATGCGTTGATGGGAGGCCCATTGGTGGAGCCCTGGTCTGAAAGACTTCGCTACGCCGGCAAGAAGAACGGATATCACGGGGGAGTGTCCAGGCAGGAAATGTTGGTGCCGTTCGGTATCTGGACATCCGGCTATCAGCCGGAAGCGGAAGGTGCGGAGTTTCGCGTTGACTACCCAACTGCTCCCTCGTGGTGGACCGCCACTGAAGAAGTTGCGGTAGTGCCGCCAGCAACAAAACTAGCAGGACGTCGCGGCAGCCTTGTTGCACAGGCCAACGACTTGTTCTCCATGCCGCCGGTTGATGATTGGCTGAGTCGACTCATGGCCAGTCCGTCGCTGGCCCGCCAGCGCGAACGTGCCGGGCGCATGGCATTGGCTCCGGAACGGCTGCACATCCTACTCGACAAGCTTCAGCAACAAAGAGGGCGGTGCAGCATTGAGCAGATGGCAGTCGCCATTGGCCAGCCGCCCTTACGGATGCGTGGTGTCATTTCTGCCATGGAACGCATGCTCAATCTGGACGGCTTCCCGATTGTCACGCTGGAGCCGGGATCGGGTATGGTTTTGCTGGATATTCCGCTTCTGAAGACGCAGTTTTTGGTATGACACCGTTATCGCCAGCTCGGGCTGATGAAATCCTTGACGCGTTGCGACGGGGTACCGTACCCGAATCAGCGCTAGACGCTTTTGCAGTGGGGTTGGAACCGTATCGCGATACGCTGCGTGCGGAGCTGCAGCAGTGCGTGGCTGGCCGCGGTCGCTTCAAGGCGGTACGCGGTGAATACGGCTCCGGCAAGACGTTTTTCGCACGATGGTTCCAGGGACTGGCTCGCAGTGAGGGCTTTGCCACCGCGGAAGTACAAATTTCCGAGACAGAGACGCCGCTGCACAAGCTGGAGACAGTTTACCGACGGTTGACGGAGCACCTTACGTCTGCCGAATCCCAGCGGGGTGCCTTGCGCTCCATCATTGATGGCTGGTTTTACTCGCTTGAAGAGGAGGTCGTTGCTCGTCACGGTGATTGTGCTGAGGCGGCACTGCTGGAGGCCACAGACGCCTTGATGGGCGAGAGGCTGCGCAGCATTGAGCGGAGGGCGCCTGCGTTCGGTGCGTGTCTGCGCTGCTATCGCCACGCCATGGCTGAAGGCAATGAGGATCTGGCGAGTGGGTTGATTGCTTGGATGTCGGGTCAGCCAAATGTGGCGGCCTCGGTGAAGCGAGCCGCGGGGCTCAAGGGAGACATCGATCATTTTGGTGCGCTGGGCTTTTTGCAGGGTTTGTTGCTGATCCTTCGTGATAGTGGTTTTGCTGGCCTTGTGTTGATCCTGGATGAAGTGGAGACGCTTCAGCGAGTCCGTGGTGATGTCCGGGAGAAGAGTCTCAACGCGCTGCGCCAATTTATGGACGAAATCGACGCTGGGAGATTTCCAGGCCTCTACCTGATGATTACCGGTACCCCTGCATTTTTTGATGGTCCGCAAGGCGTACAGCGGTTGCCGCCGCTAGCTCAACGACTGCACGTGGAGTTCGGTCGTGACGCGCGCTTCGATAACCCGCGCGCCGTGCAGATCCGGTTGCAGCCGTTCGATTTTGATCGATTGGTGGAGGTGGGGCAGAACGTACGCCAGGTGTTTGTGTCCCGCAGTGCCGTCCCTGAGCGGATCCTGCAACTTGCGGACGATGCACTGCTGCGTGATTTGGCGGCGACGGTGACGGGAAAACTCGGCGGAAAGGTCGGTGTGGCACCGCGTATCTTTTTGAAGAAATTGGTGTCCGAGGTGCTGGATCGTATCGACCAATTCTCCGATTTCGATCCACGTCGCGACTACGACATCAGCATTGCTGCGTCTGAGCTGACCAAGGATGAACAGCGCGAGATCTCGCCGGATGATGTCGAGCTTGACCTGTGAGTGGGCCCTCGTCCGACACTTCAAGCGGATTTGATCGTTTACACCCAGCAGTCCAGTACCACGTCGTCAACTCGTTGCGTTGGCCTAGCCTCCGGCCGCTACAAGAACAAAGTGTTGCACCCATTCTGGAACAGCACCACGCGCTCTTGATTGCGCCCACGGCCGGCGGCAAGACTGAGGCGGCCATGCTGCCGGTGTTGTCACGCATGCTGACGGAAGAGTGGACCGGACTCAGCGTGCTTTATATCTGCCCGATCAAGGCGCTGCTCAACAACCTTGAGGCCCGCCTGTCTTACCTAGCGGGATTGTTGGGGCGATCAGTGCAGTTGTGGCATGGCGACGTGGGGCAGGGTGAGAAAGTCAGAGCCGAACGGGAGTTGCCCGACATTCTCTTGACGACGCCGGAGTCTCTGGAGGGAATCCTCATAGGGTCGCGCCGTGACCACCAACGGTTGCTCTCCAATGTTCGTTGCGTCGTTCTCGATGAGTTGCATGCGTTTGCTGGCGATGATCGTGGTTGGCACCTGCTTGCGCTCCTGGAACGCATCCAGTTGCTTGGTCCCCGCGCCATCCAACGCATTGGTTTGTCGGCCACCGTGGGCAAGCCACAATCGTTGCTTGACTGGATGGCTGCGCACGTCCCGGGTGAGCGAACCCTGGTTCATATTCAGGCTCCGCCGACCGAGGTTGATCTACTGGTGGACTACGTTGGCTCGCTGAGCAACGCAGCCATCCTCATTAGTCAATTACATCGAGGTGAAAAACGCTTGGTGTTTTGTGACAGTCGGAGCCGCGTCGAGGAGCTCTCCATTGCCTTGCGTGCGCTAGGTGTTGACGTTTTCGTTTCTCACGCAGCGCTTTCTGCTGATACGCGTCGTCAGGCCGAGCAGGCGTTCACCGAGCGTCAGAACTGCGTGATTGTCGCTACCAGCACACTGGAACTTGGATTGGATGTGGGTGATCTCGATCGAGTCATCCAGATTGATGCGCCTGGATCAGTGGCATCGTTCCTTCAGCGCCTGGGTCGGACTGGTCGGCGCGCTGGCTCGCGACGCAACATGCTCTTCATTGCCACCCGTGACGATGGCTTGCTCGAGTCGTTGGCGATCATGCGCCTGTTTCACCAAGGTTACGTCGAGCCGGTATATAGCCCTCCCTTGCCTTACCACTTGGTTGTGCAGCAACTCTTCGCCATGCTGTTCCAGCACGGGCGGGAGATGGAAGAGGAGGCGTTCCTTTCCACATTGGTCAGGATTCCCGGCTTCGCGTCGGTCATAAACGCGTCATGGTCACGCATCCGTGACCATTTGATTGCGTCTGGCTATCTGGTGCGCACTGGCTTTCTTCTTAGCTTGGGTGTGAAAGCCGATCTGGCATTTCGTGGCAGGGGGTTGGCCGACCTTTGCGTGTCCTTCGACTCACCAAGGTCGTTTGCCGCGATGCAAGGGAACACGTTGCTCGGTCATATTGACCCGATGAGCTTGACCTCGCGCAAGGAAGGTCCTGTGATTCTTGCGTTGGGCGGTCGCTCGTGGCGGGTGGCGTCCATCGACTGGTCGCGTGATCGAGTCTATGTGGAACCAGTGGATGAAAGAGGTTCGAGCCATTGGCTTGGTGAGACGCGCGGCGTCCCCAGAGTCATTGCAAATCAGGTACGTTCCATCATTGAGTTCCCGCTCGCGGCAGACAGTCAAGAGCTTACGAAAAGATCAGCTGCGCGTCTGAATGAAGTGTGCGCAGCGCAAGAGCACACTCTTTCCGCTTCACCGCTGCGTTCTGACTCAGGCGGCTTTGAATGGTGGACTTACGACGGTCTCGCATCAAACCTGATTCTCGCATCTGGGATTGAAGCCGCAGGGGGTTCCTATGGCGCCGTGGGTTCCTACAGCGTGCGATTTCACCTGAGCGACGCGCAACTTGCGGCGGCGGGCGGTTGGAACGGACTGCGCGACGTTGAGCCTGTGTGGAAGCCTCTTGATCAGAAACGCATCAAATTTTCCGATTTGCTGCCAGCGGAGCTGGCCAACGCTATGGAATTCGCCAGACTGAGTGCCGCCTCGTTGCACGAGTGACTAGTCGTATTTCGATGGTCGATCTGGCAGTGCGCCTTAGTTATTGGCAACTCATTGCCAAGGTTGAGGCGCGTCGTCGGCTGCGCCAGTAGAATTTGATGTGGACTATCAGGCAGTTGATCAACCAGAACAAACAAACTCAAGGAGGATTGCCGCATGCCTTTGCCGACGCACTATGTTGATCCTCAGACGGCGCTCAGACCCACAGCGCTATCGATCAGCTTCCGAGTTCAGCCTGGGCAAGCAACTCCGCCGCAACCTCCCGCACTTGCTGCACGCAAATCTCTATTTCCGCTCGTCGCGTACGAAAGCTGAGCACGCAAATCCTGCCGAGAAAGCGATCACCAACCATGGCGCCAGTCACCATGACCTGGCCGCGACGGGTGACGCGCTCCATCAACGCGCTGGTTGCGGCGTTCTGCGCCTCCAGCGAGTTCAGTGCGGGGCTTTCGAGATGGAACGCAAACAGGGAGAGTTGCGGCGGTGCGTCCATCACGATGCCGGGGATTTGCGCTATGTGTTCGGCCGCCCAGACGGCCAGCTCGCGCTTCTCTGCGAGCGCGGCGCGGTAGCGTTCGGCGCCGAAGATTTTCAGGGTGAGCCAGATGCGCAGGCCGGGGAAGCCGCGTGACAGGTCGGGGCCGTATTGGGCGGGGTCGTAGAACTCGTTCTGGTTGTCGGGCAGGTAGCCGGCGGTGGAGGAGTGCAGTGCGCGCAGCGCTTCGCCGTCGCGTACCAGCAGGGCGCCGGTGCCGTAGGGCATGAACAGGCCCTTGTGCGGATCGAGCGTGAGCGAGTCGGCGCGCGGCAGGCCGGCGAGCAGCGGGCGCAGCTCGGGCACCATGTGGAAGCACGCGCCGTAGGCGCCGTCGACGTGGTGCCACAGGTGCTCGCGCGCGGCGAGATCGGCGATGGCATCGAGCGGATCGACCGCGCCGGTGTTGGTCGTGCCGGCGGTGGAGAACACCATGAACGGAGTGAGGCCGGCGGCGCGATCGGCGGCAATCGCGCGCTGCAGTGCGTCCACGCGCATGCGAAAGTCGGCGTCCACGTCGATCATGCGCACGCGGTCGTGCGCGATGCCGGCCAGCTTGGCGGCCTTGACGATGCAATGGTGCGCCTGCGAAGGCACGTACAGCGTGCCGGCGCGGATGTCGTCGCCCAGCAGCTTCTCGCGCGCGCAGGCGATGGCGTTGAACATGGCCATCGAGCCGCCGGTAGTGAACAGCCCGCGCGTGCTGGCGGGAAACTGCATCCAGTCGCGCAGCCACTCGAGCACGTTCGCTTCCAGCTGCACCAGCGCCGGCGCCGCCTGCCAGATGCCGGTGTAGCGGTTGGCAGTGTTGGCGATGAAATCGGCCAGCGCGGCGGGATAGATGCCGCCGCCGGGGATGTAGGCCAGGTAGCCGGGCGAGGCGGCGTTGAACGAGCGCGGGATCCACTCGTCGAACAACGGATCGAGCAGCGCCTTGAGCTCGGTGCCGTGCTCGGGCGCGTCCTCGCGCAGCGATCGGCAGAATGCTTCGATGTCGGTGTAGTCGCCGCGCGCGGGCATGTCCGGCAGCGCGGCCAGATGCGCCACGGCGCGCGTCACCACCGCTTCGCCCATGGCCTGCATGGCGGCCGGTGACAGGTCCAGGTTCGCCAGATCATCGCTTGCGTTGTCGCTCACCGTGCTACCCCTAATTACAAAACATGGCTGTCCTCGGAGATCGCGGTTACGGCTGCGGCAAGACGCAATGTCGCGGGAGTCATCGGGGTCTGCGGAATGCGGTGGAGCATAACGCAGCGCGGCGGCGCGCCGTGCCGACTGGCGCCGGATTCACGACGCTCGTGCCGCGGTTGGGTCGTCGAGTTACGCAGCTGCGAGAGTGAGGCGCACGGGTTGGCACGTACGCTTGTCCTCGATGCTCACGACTCCGCTGGTGGAGTCTTGGTCCTGCGTCCCTGGAACTCAGTCATCCCGTTCCGCGCGACGGCAGGTCCGCAGCGGTCAATCCACGCGCAGCGGCTCGCCGACGTCCGCAACGTAAGTCAATTGGCCGTCCAGAATGCGCGCCGGTCCCGTGTACGGATGCGGGCCGCTGTGCTTGGCGTCGATGATGTGGATCACCTCGATGCCGCGCACGCTGAGCACGTCCGAAATCATCGAACGATGGCAGCGCCACCACACGGCTTCGGCGCACATGATCGCGGTGCGCCGACCGCTGGCAAAGGCAAACAGCTCGTCCAGCCCTTCTTCAAAATCTGCGGTGGCCATGTAATCGGCATAGCCGCGAAACGCGGCGTTGCGCCATGCGCCGTTGGGTGAATCGGGCAGCACGCGGCGTCGCCCGCCGAGCTTTTGCAGCCACTGGTACGCGATGCCGTGCTCCGGCACGCTGAGCGCAAGCGCTTCGCGATGAAAGTGCGGATAGCGGCGCGAGCCGGGAAAGCTGCGCACGTCGGCGAGTGCTTCGATGGCATACGTGTCGAGCAGGCCGAGAAACTCCTCCAGCGTTCGCGTGGAATGGCCTATCGTCCAGATTTGCCGCACGCCTTGCGCGGCGTCTTGCGTGTTCGCGACAGCATTCATCATTTACGCGACCTTGTGCAGCGCGGCGCCCTTGTGCATGGCAATGTGGTCGGTCTTGTCACTCTTGATCTCGTATTGCGGGTCGTCCTGGCTGCAGCGATGCGTGTGGCCCTTGTAGTCGACATCGCTGGTATGCACCTTGGTGATCTTGCCGCTGACGTGGCCGGCTTCGGAGTTCCAGCGCACGTGATCACCGACTTTGAATGTATGCGTCATGCCTGCTCCTGATCGTGGATGACCCGTGCAGTGCAGCACTTTGCGTGTGCATGCCAAGTGGAAAGCGGGTGCGCGGACCATCGCGAAATGCTGCGGCCCGGGTCGAACAAGATGGAAAAGCGCCGGCGTGCCAAGAGCAGCAGGCCGCTATGCATGCAGTCAACCAAGCCGCAATAATTTGCGCACGGCGCCCAGATTGCGCCGGCTCACTTCCGGCGTGAAGTCGGTGCCGTCCAGCCGCGCCAGCACGCGACCGTCGGCCAGCGTTTTCAAGCCGAGCAGGCGCGCCGGCGGTACCAGGCAGTTGCGATGCAGGCGGATCAATTGTTCGGGGTAGGCTTCTTCAAGCTGGCGCAGCGAATCCTCGATCAGCAGCTCACCCTGGCGGTGGCGCACGACCACGTACTTCTCGTCGGCGAGCAGGCAGATCACCGCGTCCAGCCCGATGCGCACCTGTTCGCCGCGCAGGCGGCCGTGCAGATAAATCGTAGGCGCGCTGACCGCATCGGCGCGCCGGCGTTGCGCGCGCGCCAGCGCTTCGCGCAAGCGCTCGAGGCGCACCGGCTTGAGCAGATAGTCGACCGCATCCAGCGCAAAGGCTTCCAGCGCGTGCGTGTCATCTGCGGTGCAAAAAATAACCTGCAGGCGCGCGCGACCCAGCAGCCGCTGGGCCAATGCCAGGCCGTCGGTGCCGGGCATGTTGATATCCAGCAGCACGATGTCCGGTGGCGCTGCGCTGATGGCGCCCAGGGCCGCTTCGCCGTCGCCCACGCTGCCGGTGATTTCGATGTCGGCACATTCGCCCAGCAGTGCGGCAAGGCGCGCGCGCGCCAGCGGTTCGTCGTCGACAATCAGCACGCGCATCACGCGGACTGACCGGGCAAATGCAGCACCACCACGAACTGCGCGCCCTGTGCCCCGGCTTCTACTTTGGCCTGCGGCCCGTAGCGGTACGCGACGCGTTGGCGCACGCTGTCCAGGCCGTGACCGTTGCCGCTGACCGGCGGCGTATCCGGCAGCGGGTTGCGAATCTCGATGCGGATGCCGCTGCCCTCGCGCTCGCCGCGCAGGGTCACCTCGCCGCCGCCGCGCAGCGGCTGGATGCCGTGGCGCACGGCGTTTTCCACCAGCGGCTGCAAGAGCAGGCGCGGCAGCGGAAAGTCGGGCGGCAAATCGTCCAGCTCACGGTGCATGCGCAGGCGGTCGCCCAGGCGCAGTTGTTCAATGGCCAGATAGCGCTCGATCAGCGCGAGTTCTTCGCCGAGCGTGCCATCGCCGTGGTCGTGCTGGCCAAGCGCGGCGCGAAACAGCTCGCACAAATCCTCCACCGTGCGCTCGGCCGCGGTTGGATCAACGCGAATCAGGGCGGCGACCGTGTTCATGCTGTTGAATAAAAAGTGCGGCCGGATGCGCGCCTGCAGGGCATCCACCTGCGCGCGGGTGACCGCCGCCAGCCGCGCCTGCCACTGCGCCAGCACGTAAAAGTAGCGCAGCATTGCCGCGCCGAGCAGCGCGGCAATGACCACGTCGTCGCGCACGAACACGGCCGCGCTGGAATTGAGCAGGCCCATCTGCAGCGCGCCGTCGAGCCAGCCGGCCAGCGCGCTGGCAAACAGGACGATAAGCACCATCAGCAGCCACACGCCAAAGTACGGCAGGCGTCCGGGCAGCCGTTGCAGCACGGGGCGCAGCTTGCACAGCGCAACCGTAAGCACCAGCGCCAGCCAGGTCACAAACAACATGCTTACGCTGTACGCCGGCCAGTCGCGTCCGCTGTCGCGCGCCAGCCACATCACCGTCACCGTCAGCGCGCCAACCACAAACAGCGCAAACAGCGCCGGCAGATCGCAGAAGTTTGGCAGCGGACTGTGTTCGGTCGCGTCGCGTACGCCCGGCGATGGGGTGGTGATTGGCATGCGCCAAGTATGCCGCAGCAGTTGGCCGGCGTTGCGACACGGGTCGCACCGGCCGGAGACAAGAAGGTGTCCAACAGCGGTTGGGCGTCACCGCTGTCGAAGGGCGGGCACCGGCTGTCGCACATACCTTGCCGCAACGGAAATGCCAAGGCGGGCGGGCAGTGCTCGCGCTACGAAGCCTGGCGCAGCGGAAGGGCGAGATGCGTGCGGAGCCCTGCGGATCCGGCGCAGCCGAAAGGCGAAGCTCTGAGTGCCACGTCGGGACAATCTCCGTGCCGGCAGGCGTATTCGGGCAGCGCACACCTTTATTCGTATTGGTGTCGTTTCGCCAATCATCGCTGACTGATCATGCGCAGGGAGCGGCGGGGTCGTGCGCCGTTCGGCTTCGGGCCGGCTTCGTGGATGTAGACCGGCGGACAGGCGTAAGCCGCCGGGCCGTGCCCGCCCTACGCAGCGCGGATGCCGATGACGTATGCGGTGAGGCGGTCTGCGCCGCACAGCTTCGCGTTCGATGACGGGCGTCGCGTGTTGGCTCGCTTCACTGTGCAGGGCGGCACTGCCCGCCGGCCCAGCGTATCGGCGCCGATGACATGTCACTGTGGAAGGCGTTGCGGTTCTTTCAGTGATGAATGCCAGGCGCGTGCTCAGCGCAGGCGTTGCCCCAGCCACGTGCGCAGGTCGGCGATTTCTTCGGCACATACGGAGTGCGCCATCGGGTAGGTGTGCCAGTCGACGGAGTAACCCAGGGCCAGCAGCACGTCGCGGGACTCGATGCCGCGCTGCATGGGCACGACGGGATCGGCGCTGCCGTGGCCCCAGAAAATGGACGTGGCGATGTTGGCGGCGTGGCGTTCGGCGGTAAGCGTGGTGTGGATCGGCACGTACGTGGACAGGGCAACGACGCCGGCCAGCGGCTGCGCGTGGCGCAGTCCGGCGGCAAGCGCTATGGCGCCGCCCTGGGAAAAACCGGCCAGCACAATGTTTGCGCTGGGCACGCCGCGCTCGTGCTCGCGCGCGATCAGCGCTTCCACTTCGTCGATGGAAGCGCGAATGCCCGCCTCGTCCTGGCGCGCAACCAGATCGGCCGCGGCGATGTCGTACCACGCGCGCATCGGCATGCCGCCGTTGATCGTGACCGGCCGCACCGCTGCATGGGGAAAAACAAAGCGCAGCGGCGGCCACGCCGGATCCACCAGCTCGGGCACGATGGGCGCAAAGTCGTTGCCATCGGCGCCCAGGCCGTGCAGCCAGATCACGCTGTATTTGGGATTGGCGGCGGTTTCGTGTTCAACGGTGGCAAGCGTCATCGGCTACTCGGGTTTAGGTAAGGATGCAGCGGCCTGGGCAGACGAGCGCACCGCTGCCGTCAACGGCAGTCGCCGCGCGCGCGTGCGGAATGGAGCACAAACCGCTTGCGGCAAAACCAGCTCACTGCCCAGCATTCACTGTCCCGGATGATAGACACGTTCGGTGTGTCCCTGCAGCTGCTCGGGCCAGAAATAGACGGTGCGCAGGTTTCCGGTGGTGTAGCGCTCGGCTTCGTCATTGAAATGCGGCGACTGCGGATCGCCACTTTCGCCACCGGCGGTGATCGCACGCGCGCTGACCTTCGGGCCAAACTCCACCACCGCGACAAAGCTGTTGCCGCTGGTGCCGTAATAGCGTTTCGTGCCGGGCCAGCGGTGCGCGCCAAACGAAGCCAGCGAGCCCCAGCGCGAGGACACGAACGGTACGGGAATGCTGGCCTTGCCGTCGTCAAATTTCTGCACGATGTCGCCGTTGATGCGCTGGTAGCGGTTGATCTCGCCCCACGGCACGCCCCAGCTGCCAAAGTCCTGTTGCAGCCGATCGGCCGCTTCGCCCAATGCGTGCAGGCGCTTGGCCGCGCCGGCCTTTTCGGCCATGACGTCGTACACCGACAGACCTTCGGCAGTGTCAGCCTTGCTCACTTCATCCCACAACGTGTCGCCCCAGAACACGGCGAGCGAAGTCGGCATGGAGGCGATGCCCCAGCGGTAGTCCCAGCCGCGCAGCAGCGCAATCGGACCGGCCAGTTTCGCGCGCAGCGGATCAGTCGCGCCGAGCGCATCGTAGTCGGCGATCAGTATCGGCAACTGCCGCGCAAACGCGGGCAGGTAGGAATCAAACGCCATCGTGATCAGCGAAGGCACGCTGACGTCCGTGGCGCCAGTGAGCAGGCGCGTGGCATGCAGGCCGCGCGGGTTTTCGCCAAAGGTGTCCATGTAACGCGGGTAGTCCGCGCGTTTGGGGCTGTACGGACCGGCGGCGGAATAGGGCCAGTCGTTGGTGTTGAAGACCCAGCCGTTCGGCGGGTTGCGCACCTGCGGCGAAGCATCCAGCGGCAGCAGACCTTGCCAGTCGGTGGCCGGATCGCTGCCGTCGACCGGCTTGGTGTAATCAAACCGATCGTCGCGCTTGGGAATGAACTGCGGATGCAGATAGGCGATCTCGCCCTTGTCGTCGGCAAACAGGGTGTTGTTGGACGAGTTGGCCTTGAGCTCGGCAACTTTCATGTAGCTGGCGTAATCGCTGGCCTTGGTGCGCAGCCAGCTTTGCTGCAATGCCGCCAAAGGCTTGTTCATCAGCGCGGTGGCGATCCACTTGCCGGCAGCGGCGCGCACGACCGGGCCGTGATGGGTGGCGTAAGTGGTGAACGTGCGCGCAGCCATCGAGCCATCGGCAGCGCGATACGGCACGCTGATGACGCGCGTGCTGACCGGTCGCAGCGCTTTGCCGTAGCGATAGAACAAACGGTCGCCCTGGTGCACGATGGTCTCGGCAAATTCGTCGATCACGTCCGCGCCGGTGGAGGTGTGCATCCAGCCGATGTGCGGGTTGAAACCCTGGTAGATGAAAAACTGGCCCCAGGTAACCGCGCCGTAAGCGTCCAGCCCGGCGTCGCTGGTCATCTGCAATTCGGAGCGAAAAAAGAACGAGGTGTGCGGATTGATGAGCAGCAGCGCGTGGCCGTCCGCGGTGAGTTTTGGCGCGATTGCGATGCCGTTGGAACCGGTCGGTTCGCGCCAGCTAGCGGGCTGTTCGACCTGTGCGACGGCTGGCGCTGCGCCGCCGTAGAACGCTTCGAGCTGGGCCAGCGACACGCTCTCGATGTCGCCGCCAATGCTGCCCTCGGAAAAGCTCAACGCCATCCACGGCTCGAAGTGGCGGATAACGCGCGGCTGCAGCTGCGCGTGGGTGGCGAGATAATAGTTGAGCCCGTCCGCCCAGCTGTTCATCAGCGCTTTCAGCCACGGCGGACTCTTCGCGTATTGCGCCTTGAGCTCCACCGGATCGATGAACAGCTTCATGCGCAGGTCTTGCCAGAGCGCCGACTGACCTTCGGCTTCGGCCAGCATGCCCAGCGCGTTGAGGTAGTTCGTTTCCACCCGGTTGAAGTCGTCCTCGGCCTGCGCGTACGCCATGCCGAACACCGCGTCGGCGTCGGTTTTGCCGTGCACGTGGGCGACGCCCCAGTCGTCGCGGGTAATCGTGACCGCCTGCGCCTGGCGCTGCCAGCGAGCCTGTTCGGCTGGCTGCGCAGACGGCGCCGCGTGCGCGCTGATGGCAAGGCCGAGCGCCAGCAGCAGGCCCGGCAGCTGGCGAGTATTTCTGAAGATACCTGCAAGCATCGGCGTTCCCGTTCCTCAAGCGTGATCCGGTGGCGCTGCGCCGCAGCGGCTGAGTGCGCCGCTCGGCGCGTTCGCGCATGTCCGGCAAGCAACCCATCGCAACCCTAGCAGGATCAAGCCGCGGACGAGCCACCCGCCGCAACCGGCACGATCCATTCGGATGCGAACGCTGCCGGCGCGTTGGCGCACGTCGACCACAAGCCCATGCCCGACGCGCGCCAGCCATTCGCAGCCCGTGCAACCGATCTGGCGCGGACCCTGGCCACAACGCCGGCGTTTTTACCCACGCCCCTGACTTCCGACACGGTGCCAGCGCGCCGCGGACGCACCACGTTATGCTCGGCTTTTCACTCGGGACTTCACCATGCGTCGATTGCTGCTTGCCGGACTGGTTGGCCTGGTCTTTCCCGTGGTCGCGGCTGCGAGCACGCCGTCCGCAGCGGCTTCTTCCGCAACGGCGCCGCTCGATCTGGAAACCATCATGGCCAATCCGGACTGGATCGGTCAGGCGGTGGAGCGGCCGTACTGGAGTGTCGACGGCAAGCGCCTGTATTACTCGCTTAAACGCGATGGCAGCCCGGTGCGTGATCTGTACAGGATCGATGCGGCAAATGGCCAGGGCGCCAAACTCGATGCGGCAGCGATGGCGCAGGCCGAAGGTCCGGCGGTGTTCGATCGCGCACACGGGCACGCAGCCTTCATCCTGCACGGCGATGTGTTTGTGCAGGATGTTGCCACCGGCAAGCGCATGCAGGTCACGCGCACGGCGCAGACCGAATCCGCGCCGCAGTTTTCCGCCGACGGCCGCGCGTTGCAGTATCGCGCCGGCAACGACTGGTACAGCTATGACATTGCCGGCGCGGTGAGCGCGCCGGTCGCGTTGCTCAAGTTTGCCGATGATCCGCTGGAAAAAAAGCCCGATACGCTGGGTGCAAAACAGCTGGAAATTTTCTCCACCCTGCGCGAGCTCAAGGCCGACAAGCAGGCCCTGCGCGATCGCGACAAGGACCTGGCGGCTGCTGATCCGGGCCGCGCGCCGCAACCGTTCTGGCTGGGCGACAAGATCAAGCTGGTGGACGCCGTGCTGTCCCCGGACGGTCGCTGGCTGCTGCTGGTTACCGCGGCCAAGGACCATGCCGACGGCAAGGCGCCGCAGGTCACGCATTACGTCACCGATTCGGGCTACGCCGAGCAGCAGGACGCGCGGGTTTACGTCGGGCGCAAGGATCCGGCGCCGCAAGCATTGCTGCTGCTGGATCTGACGGCGCACGCTGCATATCCGCTGGCTACCGATGGCCTGCCTGGGATCAAGGACGATCCGCTGTCGGACCTGCGTGGCAACGCCGTTGCCGCGTTGCAGAAGGCCGGCAAGCCTGATCAGGCCAAAGCGCTCAAGGCGCCCGAGGTTCGTCCGGTACGCATTGCCGAAGGCGGCGAGGATGGCGGCGGCGGTGGCAGCGAGTGGAGCGCTGACGGCAGTCAACTGGCGATCCAGCTGCGCGCGATTGACAACAAGGATCGCTGGATTGCCAGCGTGGATTTCAATCGTCATGCGTTGGTCAGCCAGCAGCGGCTCACCGACAAGGCGTGGATCAACTGGAGCTTCAACGAGTTTGGCTGGCTCAAGGATGGCCGCACGCTTTGGTACATGAGTGAACAAAGCGGCTATGGACATCTTTACAGCAAGACGCTGGACGCACCGTCGCGCGCGCTCACGGGCGGCAAGTTCGAGGTCAACCAGCCGCGCCTGAGCGAAGACGGCAAGTGGTTTTACCTGCTTGCCAACCAGGTCGCGCCGGGCAATTACGACGTCTACCGCGTGCCGTCCAGCGGCGGCGCGCTGACCCGCGTGACGCACTACGAAGGCACGAACGATTTTGCGCTGTCCCCGGATGGCAGCCAGCTTGCGGTGCTGCATTCGTCGCCCTACGTGTTGCCGCAACTGGCGGTGCAGCCGGCCGCTGGCGGCACGCCGCGCGAGCTGACCAACACGATGAAAAGCGCATTCACCGCGCGCGCCTGGATTGCGCCGCAGTTTGTCAGCGTGCCGTCCAGCCACGGCGCCGGCGTGATCTGGGCCAAGTACTACGCTCCGGCCGGTGCAGCGCCCGCTGCCTCGCGCCCGGCGGTGATCTTCGTGCACGGCGCTGGCTACCTGCAAAATGTCACGCAGTTGTGGCCCAACTACTTCCGCGAGCAGATGTTTCACAACCTGCTGGTGCAGCAAGGTTACGTGGTGCTGGACTTGGACTACCGCGCCTCCGCTGGGTATGGCCGGGACTGGCGCACCGCCATCTACCGGCAGATGGGGCACCCGGAACTTGAGGACCTGCTTGACGGCAAGGCCTGGCTGGTCAAGAACCACCAGGTCGATGCAAAGCGCGTGGGCATCTACGGCGGCAGCTATGGCGGCTTCATGACCGAGATGGCCCTGCTGCGTGCGCCCGGCGAGTTTGCCGCCGGGGCCGCGCTGCGCCCGGTCAGCGACTGGATGCTCTACAACCACGAATACACCGCAAACATCCTCAACGATCCACAGCTGGACCCCGAAGCGTATGCAGTGAGCTCGCCGATCAACTACGCCGCGCAGCTGCGTGATCCACTGTTGATCGAGCACGGGCTGATTGACGACAACGTGCTTACCGAAGATTCGATCCGGCTGTACCAGCGCCTGATCGAGCTGCACAAGAAAAACTTCTGGATGTCGCTGTATCCGCTGGAGCGCCACGGCTTTGTGCACGCTGACTCGTGGTACGACGAATATCGGCGCATCGACGAGCTGTTCAACACTTATTTGCAGCCAGCTGTGAGCATGCCGGCCAGGTGACCGCAAGTTTGCCGCCGCTCAGACCAGCAATCCCCCGGATTGCGCACGCCGCGCAGGCGGCTGCCGCAAAAAGAAAAAGGGCATGCAGCGCTTGCGCGGTGCATGCCCCAGGGTAACGCGCCGCCCTGATTCAAGGCGGTTGAAAACCGTTTGCAGCGCAGGACTCAGTGCAGCGGTGCGAGGTCCACGTCCTTCATCTTCAACGCCTGGGCCACGTCATACATCGCCTGGTTGAGGATCCGGTGCGTATTTTCATCGGCGGCGTGACCAACCTTGGCGTCGATGTCCTGCATCACCTTGACATGCAAGTCGTGCGACAGGGCCTTGTCGAAAAGGTAGCCAGACCACCAGACGTTGTTGGGGGTCGTGCCGGCAACGACCAGCGTGCTGGCCAGCTTCTCGCCGGTGAGATCAGCCGGAGCTGCCGGCAGGGTGACGCCAGCTTCCGTGGCGCGCTTCAGACCGGCCTTGACGGCAAACGTCATGCCGTTGAGAAAGTCGGTCACGTTCTTCTTGCCATACTGCTTGGTGAGCTTGGCCACTTCCGCGTTGACGGTTTCCTCGCCAAGCATCGACACCAGCGCCTTGGCAAAGCTGAAATCAGCTGCGCCGCCACCGGCCGCGACCAGGGCCGCAGTCACATCCAGCGCGGGCGCGCCGTTGTAGCTCGGACCACCAAACCAGTTCGTTGCGGACGTGCTCATTGCCGGCATCGACGCGTCCGGGGCAGCCGGGGCACTCGAGGCTGCCGGGGCAGTGGGCTCAGCACTCTGGGCTTGCGCTACGGAGGCCGCGCCAAAGCTCAGGGCGAGGGCGAGGGCAAATACGGTTTTGTTCATGAATGGTGACTCCTCAAAGGAATGATGAATGGAGCAGGTCAACCGATGAGATTGCCGCTCCCACACATGCGATGCAATTGGGCACCTCAGGTTCCCGGGTTCCCGCCCTGGCCTGATCGCACACAGTAACCCGCCGGGAACCAGATTTGGCGCTTTGCATCGAATCCCTGACAGTTCGCCACGCGGGGGCTATGCAAAACATGCTAGACGGTCGATTGCCTGCCATGGAGCAGGCCTGCCAGCTTGCGCCCGACCCGCCCGAAGCGTCGGAGGCGCCAACGCGCGCCGAAGCGGAGGCTGCGGTACGTACGCTGATTCGCTGGGCTGGCGACGAGCCGGCTCGTGAGGGCCTGCTCGGCACGCCCGCGCGCGTGGTGCGCGCCTATGAGGAGTGGTTTGGCGGCTATGCGCATGACCCCGACGCGCTGCTTGCGCGAACGTTTGAGGATGTGGGTGGATACGACGATGTGGTGGTATTGCGCGACATTCCGCTGCAGTCCACTTGTGAACACCACATGGCGGCGATTACCGGCGTGGTGCATATCGCGTACTTGCCCAGCCAGCGGGTCGTCGGCATCTCCAAGCTGGCACGGCTGGTGGGCGTGCTGGGCCATCGCCTGCAGATCCAGGAACGCCTGACGGCGCAGATTGCCGATACGGTGGAACGCGTGCTGCAGCCACGCGGGGTGGCCGTGATAGTGCGCGCCAGTCACGCCTGCATGTCTTCGCGCGGCGTGCATGTGCATGGCGTGTCGATGATCACCCGTGGTCTGCGCGGGCAATTTCGCAGGGAGCCGCAGCGCGCGGAAATCCTCGCGTTGCTGGCCGGATGAACATGATGCGCAAGGACATCGCTGCGCAGCCGCTGCCGCGAGAGGCAATCGGCGCGTCTGCGCGACACTGGCTGCTGCAAGGCGCGGCAAGCAATGATGGGCGCGCAGCACTGGACAGTTTGCCGCCGCTCACGCATCCTGTCAGGGCGCTGCAGCGGGCATGCCGGCAAGCGCGGTCGACACACCGGCATGCAGTTTTTCCCGCTTGCGCCATCACAGGGGGACCATCATGTCAGCACGCGCTACCGAAGTTGCTCTGGACTTTACCTGCCTGGACGATCGCGAACTCGTCGCCGCGGTGCTCGCCGGACATCGCGACGCCTTCCGCCAGATCATGCAGCGTTGCAATCAACGCCTTTTCCGCATTGCCCGCAGCGTCGTCGGCGAGGATTCCGAAGCAGAGGATGTGCTCCAGGAATCCTACATGCACGCGTATCGCAAGCTCGATACGTTCCGCGGGGATGCGGCCTTGCTGACCTGGCTCACGAGTATCGTGCTCAACGAGGCGCGCGGTCGTTTGCGCAAGCGCCACACCATGGTTGGCCTTGAGCAGATCGATCAGGTGGCAGAGGACAACCGCGTCATCGCGTTTCCGACAAAGTTCGGCAGCGAGGATCCGGCCGTTGCCGCCGCGCGTGCGCAAATACGCCATCTGCTGGAGCAGGCCATCGATGAGCTGCCGCCGGCGTTTCGCATGGTCTATGTGATGCGCGAAGTCGAAGAGTGCAGCGTGGAAGAAACGGCTGCGCACCTCGAGATCAAGCCGCAGACGGTGAAGACCCGACTGTTTCGCGCGCGACGGCAGCTGCGCGCATCGCTTGAAGGCGCCCTGGCGACGACGATGACCGAAGCTTTTCCGTTCATGGGCGAGCGCTGCGCGCGCCACAGTGATGCGGTGATGGCGCTTATCGACCGCGAACAGTTGGCGCACTCAAGGTAGCTGTTGCGGCTGGTTTGCGGGCGCGGCGATCCGCGCCAGATGTGCCGCCAGCGTGCCGCGCGACAGCTCGCCGATCTGAATATCGCGCAGCAGCCCGTCCGCGCCAATGAACAGCGTGGTCGGATATCCGCGCGCGCCGTACCACTTGGACAGGTCCAGGTTTGGATCGATCAATACGTGGTCGAGCTCCAGCTGCTCCTGGCGCAGGTAGCGCTGCACTGCAGCGCTCGACTCGCCCTGATCGGCAAACACAAAGCGAATGCCGGGCATGGATCTTTGTGCCGCCGCCAACACCGGCATCTCACGCCTGCAAGGTGGGCACCACGTCGCCCACAGGTTTATCACGGTTGGCTGACCACGCAGGCTTTGCAGCGCCAGCTGTTGCCCGCGCACGTCGTTCAACACCAGCGCCGGCAATGGCTGGCGAGCGCTGGTGCGCAGCGCTTGGACCGCAAGCCCAGCCACGCCCCACGCCAGCGTACCAACCACCACCGCCGCAGCAAGGGACTGGCGCAAAGCGGCGCGGCGCCAGCCGATCAAGGCACTGGCCAACGCCAGCCCAAGCACGCCGAACATTGCATCGAATCCGCCGTCGCGCACGTTCAAGATACTCAGCGGCTGCTGTGCGTACTGCGGCCACCATTGCGCGACAAATGCCACGCGAGCGACCAGCAAGCCGCAAGCCAATGCAAGCAACAAGGCATTGCCCGCGTCCGCGCGGCCACGATGTTTCAAGAATGCATTGGTGCCCATGCCGGCCACGACGGCGAACAGCAGCGTCAGTACTCCGGTGGAAAACAGCAGCGGTCCAATATTCACGCAGCGCGAATCCTCGATTGTGGCTTTGACGCGATCAGGCCATGCGCCCATGCGCCCAAGCCGACAAGCGTCCACTGTAGCCGCCGTCGCATTCCGCCGCGGCTGCAACATGCGGGTGTGTCCACAGTGCCTGCTTGCGGGATGCCGTGCAGACGGGACGACGAATCGCGGGCGCCCTGACGCTGCGGTGATTGGAAGCCGCTGCGATTGGCGCGGTTTACCCGTTGCCCGGGCTCATTCTCGCCGGTTGACTACCGCGCCCTGGCCGCAACGGACGCGCGCGCCCGCAGCCTCGCCGTGCGGCCTGTGCGTGGTGCGCATGGGCATCGACGCCTCAGGGACTCCAGTACACGTCCAGCGGCACGCGGTTTTGCAGCAGCACGGCACGAACGGGGTAGTGCTGAGCGGCCCCCAGTCCCAGTTGCGCGTCGGCCAGCAGTTCACGCTTGTGCGCGCCAGTGATCAGCAAGTACAGCGCGCGCGTCTGCAGCAAAGTCGCCAGCGTAAGCGTGATGCGCGGAACATCGGCGCCCGGCGCGCGCATCGATGCAACTGGCGCTCGATTGTGCATGTCCAGGGCATCGTCCAGATGATCCCCATGCGGAAAAAAAGACGCCGTGTGCCCATCGTTGCCCATGCCCAGCACAACCGCATCAAACGGCAGCGGCAGCTGGTTGATGCGCCTGGTGGCTTCGCTCAGCCCGGCTTCTGGCGTATCCGTGCCGGTATACAGCGGCACGAAACTGGCGGCGCTGGCCGCGTGTTGCAGCAAGCTGGATTGCACGAATCCGGCGTTGGCGCGGGGGTCGTCCGCAGGCACCCAGCGCTCGTCCACCAGGGTTATCTGCACCTGCGTCCAGTCCAGGGTTTCCCGCGCAAGGTGCGCGAAAAACGCTTTGGGCGAGCTGCCGCCGGACACGGCCAACAGCGCGCGTCCGCGAAGTTCCACGCCGAGCCGCAGTTGCGCGGCAATGCATTGCGCAAGCGCCATGGCCTGCGCGTCACCGTCGTTGAAGTTGTGCGTGTTGACCTGCGGCAGGTCAGGCATGGAGAGTTCGGGCGACATGTTCCGGGTCCGTTCGGGGGAATGACACGCGCTGCTTCAAGCCAACGTAGCGTTGCAGCTAATGCGGACAATGGGATGCGCCGTTTGTTCCGGCGCACGCCGGCGACAGTGGACTGCGCGGCGGCTGTCCGTCGCGTCCTCGATGCATTTTCAACCTGGAGATTCTACGGCCGTTGCGTGTTGCATCGGCGAACGTGATTGCTTGCGGCGGAGCTGACCACGCATCGCGCTCGGCGACGTCGAAGTACCGCGCATGCGCAAGCACTTACGGCGTGAAGTGACCCTGTAGTCAACGCGATCGCTTTGGTCGGTCCCGTTTCCGCTGACGGCTATGCGTGCGCGCGGCGACAATGCGGCAGTCCTGACCGTCCCGGTTGATTACGAACCTGGGTAGGCCAATGCTATCGTCCTCGTATGCAAGGCGCGTTTGCCGATGACCATCGTCAACAGCTGCAACCGGCCGGCGCACAAGTGCCGCGTTTCCTGCGTTTCCTGCGTTTGCGGCGCGAGATCGAAAACGCATTGGCGCAACACCTTTCAGAAGGCGGGGAAGCGATGAGGATGCTCGACGCATGATCCAGTTGCTTGCCAACGCGCGCGTGCTGACCGAACAAGGGTGGCGCGACGACGTCGTCCTTGAACTGGAAAACTCGCGGATTGCGCGGGTGCTGTCAGCCTCCGCTGCTCGCTCCACGAACGCACGAGTGCACGACCTGCACGGGGCGACGCTGTTACCCGGTTTCATCGACGTGCAGGTCAATGGCGGTGGCGGCGTGCTGTTCAACGCCGATCCCACGGTGGAGACGATCCAGCGCATCGGCGCGGCGCATCGCCAGTTCGGCACCACCGGTTTTCTACCCACCTTGATCAGCGACGCGCCCGCGGTCATGCGTGCTGGTCTGCTCGCCGCGGAGCAGGCGCTGGCACAGGGCGTGCCGGGCTTGCTCGGCATCCATCTGGAAGGACCGTTTCTGGCAGATGCACGCAAGGGCGTGCACGACGCCCGCCATTTTCATGCACCGCTCGCCGAGGAGTTGAGCTTGCTGTGTGCGCCGCATGCTGGTGTGCGCGTGCTCACGCTGGCGCCGGAGCGTGTTGCGCCGGAGATCATTCGGGCTCTGATCGCTGCCGGCAACATCGTCTGCGCCGGTCACACGGCTGCCGATTATGCGACGACGCGTGCGGCCCTCGCCGCCGGCGTGCGCGGTTTCACCCATCTCTTCAACGCGATGACGCCCTTGGGCAGCCGCGAGCCGGGCGTGGTTGGCGCCGCCTTGGACGATGCCCATTCGTGGTGCGGCATCATCGTCGATGGCCAGCATGTGCATCCGGCCAGCCTGCGCGTCGCGATTGCCGCCAAACCGCGCGGCAAGATGCTGCTGGTCACCGATGCGATGCCGCCGGTTGGCGCGCCCGATACGGGATTTGTGCTCAACGGCGAAGCGATCCAGATCAAGGACGGCGTGTGCCGGACCGCGGCTGGGGTGCTTGCCGGGTCCGCATTGGATATGGCCGCGGCAGTGCGCAACGCCGTACATCTGCTTGGCCTGCCGCTGGATGAGGCGGCGCGCATGGCCAGCACGTATCCCGCCGATTTCCTCGGGCTGGGCGCCAGCCACGGCAGCATCGCCGAGGGCCAGCGGGCTGATCTGGTTGCGCTGGACGACAACTATTGCGTGCAGCAAACGTGGATTGCCGGCGTCGCCGAGCCGGCGCACGCGATCCGGTAGCAGGCACCGCGCGCGGCAGTCGCCATGAGCGGATGGGGGCGCGCCCGAGGCGGCGTCAACAAATCCGCTGCACGCGCACTACGCGCAAGCCTGCGAGCCACGCCGTGCAATCAGTCGCAGCGCAGGCTCAGTCCGTCGCGGTTGACTTTGCGCAGTGCTGAAACCCCGATGCGTCCGATCGTACACAACCGGACCTGCAATGCACGACCACAAAGTCGACGGCCGTCGCCGTCTTGCCAGAGCACTGCACGCACTGCGCTTGAGCTTGCCGCCGTTGCCGCGCGAAGCTAGAGTGGCGCGGTTCGGGTGTCCCCAAGGCGTATCGCCGCAGGGATGAAACGGGAAGCCGGTGCGTGGTGGTGCAACCCACTGCAAGGCCGGCGCTGCCCCCGCAACGGTAAGCGAGAATCTCGCGCGGTCATTTGCCACTGTGCTTGCGAGCATGGGAAGGCGCCGCGCCGAGGCATGCGCATGCAACGCGTGCTGCTCGTGAGTCCGGAGACCGGCCTGAACGATTCCTGGTGGCTCGCGGTGGGCGAGGCCGAACCACGCGTGTGGCGTTTGTGCCTGCCCGTCGTTCCGCCCTTCCTGCGCCTGCTGCCAGCTCACTGACCATGATGCGCCGTGCGCGGGTGCGCGGCCGAAGGAAATGATCTTGAACAAGACTTTGCTCGCAGCGGCGCTGCTCAGTTGGACCCTGACCGCTTACGCCGCCGCAGCTGACCAGGCCGCGGATCTGGCGCCGGTAGTGGTGACTGCCACACGCACGGCTATCACGGTTGATGACGCGCTGGCATCCGTCAGCGTGATTACACGGGCCGACATCGAGCGCCTGCAACCGCTTTCCGTTGCCGACCTGCTGGCCGGACTGCCCGGCGTCACGTTTGCCAACTCTGGTGGTTACGGCCAGCAAACCTCGTTGTTCCTGCGCGGCACCAATGCTGCGCATACGCTGGTCTTGCTTGATGGCGTGCGCATAGGCTCGGTCGCCAACGGCCTGGCCGCGTTCGAGCAGCTGCCGGTGGAGCAGATCGAACGCATTGAAATCGTGCGCGGTCCGCGATCCAGCCTGTATGGCGCCGATGCAATCGGTGGCGTGATCCAGATCTTTACCCGGCATGGTTCGCGCGACGGCGGCATGACTCCGTCGCTCAGCGTCACTGCGGGTAGCGAGCATCTGTGGCGCGGCGAGCTGGGGCTGTCCGGCGGCAATGCCAACGGTTGGTACAACCTCAGCATGGGCAGCCAGTACACCCGCGGCATCAACAGTTGTCGCATCGGCGCCGGCACCGCGTTTGCCGGCTGCTTTACCGACGAGCCGGATCGGGACGGTTCGCGCAGCCGCAATATCAGCGCCAACGGCGGCTATCGCTGGGATAACGGCGCGCAGCTGACCGGCACCTGGCTGCGCAGTCTTGGCGACGTCGAGTTTGACGGCGACTTCCAGAATCGCAGCCGCACCGTGCAGCAGGCGGCCGGCAGCAGCCTGTCGATCAATCCACTTTCATCGTGGAAAACCACGCTCAGCGTGGGGCAGAATCTGGACCGCTACGACAACTACAAGGACCGCGCATTCACCGGCTACATCTACTCGCGGCGCAATCAGGCGGGCTGGCAGAACGACATCAGCTTGAGCACCACGCAGCTGCTCACGCTGGGCGTCGACTGGCAGGCCGAGCACATTGACAGCGACACCGGCTTTCTCGCCTCGCGTCGCCACGACACGGGCGCATACGCGCAGTATCAGGGCACGTTTGGTCGCAGCGAAGTGCAACTCTCCGCGCGTCGCGACGACAACAGCCAGTTCGGGCATCACAACACCGGCGCCGCCGCGTGGGGTTATCGCTTTGACGATGGGCTGAAGCTGTCCGCCAGCTATGGCAGCGCGTTCCACGCGCCGACCTTCAATGATCTGTATTTTCCCTTCGGCAGCGGCAACCCCGACCTGCAGCCGGAAAAATCGCGCAGCGCCGAGCTCGGTCTCAGTCAGAAGTTGCGCACGTGGAACTGGGCGCTGAACGCATACCAGACCCGCATTGCGCAGTTGATTGCGCTGGACAGCAGCTTCTTTCCATCCAATATCAGTCGGGCACGCATCAACGGTGTCGAGGCGCAGCTGGGCACCGACCTTGCCGGCTGGAAGCTGCAGGGTTACCTGACCTGGCTGCGGCCGCAGAACCGCGACGGCGGCGCGAATGATGGCAACGTCCTGCCGCGCCGTCCCGAGCACAGCGCACGCGTGGACCTGGATCGGCGCTTTGGCGCGTTCGGCGTGGGCGCCACGATCAACGGCGCGGGGCGCAGCTACGACGACGCTGCCAATCGGCATCGGGTCGGTGGCTATGCCACGACCGACTTGCGGGCCAGCTACCAGTTCGCGCCCGACTGGCAAGTGGAAGGACGCCTGGCCAATGTCTTTGACCGAAGCTACGAAACGGTGTGGTATTTCAACCAGCCCGGTCGCGAGGTGTTTCTGACGCTGCGCTACAGCCCGGCGCCGCGCTGAGTTGACGCGGCCGGATGGATCGGCGTTGAAGTACGGCGCACGATCACCCCTGCCTTCTGGCATGGTGGCGACTTCAGGCACATACGCCGCGCGACAACTGCTGGCATAACGTGCACATGAGCGAAGCGGTCACCCCGGTTTTGTTGGCGTTTTTCATCCGTGACGGCGACCGCGCGTGCCCGCGCGTTCCTTCATGCTATGCGGCCGCGGACGTCCGATGAATATATTTGCCACGCTGATCCACCGTCCGGCCGGCACGTCACTGCTTGCCGTCGGCTTGATGCTGGCTGGGCTGTGGGCCTATCTGTTGTTGGGTGTGGCGGCGTTTCCGTCGATTGAGTTTCCCGGCGTAGCGGTGTTTGCGCAGATGCCCGGCGCGAACGCGCAGACCATGGCCTCGACCGTGGTGGCGCCGCTGGAGCGGCATCTGGGGCGAATCCCCGGCATCAAGCAGATGAACTCCAGTGCCAGCGACGGCGGCGCGCAGATCGGGGTGCTGTTTGATTTTGGGCAGACGACTGATCAGGTGGCGCGCGAAGTGCAGGCGGCGATCAACGCCGCTGCCGTGGATCTGCCGCCGGGCATGCCCGATCCGCCGGGCTTCTTCAAGTTCGATACTTCGCAGATTCCCATCCTCGTCGTCTCGCTGACCTCAACCAGCCTGCCGCCGGACAAGCTGTACGACCTGACCGACACGCTACTCAAGCCGGCGGTGATGCAGCTACCGGGCGTGGCCAACGTGCAGGTGGGCGGTGGCACCCCACATGCGGTGCGCGTGGAGCTGAACACCTCGGCCCTGGCCAACAAGGGTTTGACCGCCAACGACGTGGCCAACGCGTTGCGCGCGGCCAACGTCACCTCACCGCAGGGCACGCTGAGCAACGGCGTCACGCAGATGGCGGTGACCAGCGACGTGCTGCGCGACCCCTCGCAGTTTGCCGCGCTGGTCATCGCCAACCGCAACGGTGTGCCGATACGCCTGTCCGACGTGGCCAACGTCACCGGCGGCCAGGAGAACAGGTACGCAGCCGCGTGGTTCAACGGTCAGCGTGCCGTGAGCATGGAGATCAGCAAGCGGCCGGAAGCCAACGCGGTGGCCACGGTCACCGCGATCCGCGCGGCGCTGCCGCGCCTGCGCGGCGCATTGCCCGAAGACGTGCAGATCACGCCCGTGTTCGACCTCACCCCCACCACGGTTTCCGCGCTGCATGAAGTGGAGGTCGCGCTGTTGATGAGCATCATCATGGTGGCCCTGGTGATGCTGGTGTTCCTGCGCCGCACGCGACCCACGGTGATTGCCATGTTCAGCGTGCCGTTGTCACTGGCCGGTGCGTTCGTGACGATGTGGATGCTCGGCTTCACGCTGAACATTTTTTCGCTGGTGGCGCTGGTGCTGTGCGTGGGTTTCGTGGTGGACGACGCGATCGTGGTGATCGAGAACATCGTGCGCCACATGGAGCGCGGCAAGCCACCGCTGGAAGCGGCGTTGCTCGGCGTAAAGGAGATCGGCTTCACGGTGATCTCGATCACGCTGTCGCTGGTGGCAGTGTTTGGCCCCATGGTGTTTGGCAACAACACGTTCACGATCCTGATGCGCGAGTTCGCGGTGACCCTGATTGCGACCATCGTGATTTCCGCCGTCGTCTCGCTGACGCTCACGCCGGCGCTGTGTGGTCGCTGGCTGGTGCACGAGCCCGAAGGCACGCGTCGTCCCGGGCGCATGGAGCGCGCGGCCGAACGTTTCGACAATGGCATGCTGCGGATCTACGAGCGCGCGCTGGACTGGTCCATGCGCCATCGCCGCCTGATGCGCTGGCAACCGCCGGTGTTGCTGGTGCTGACCGTGCTGCTCGCGGTAGGCGTAGTGCAGACTGCCGGCGGCGGCTTGATGCCCAAGGAAGATACCGGCCTGCTGCAGGCACGCATCCGGGCCGACGCAAACATCTCACCGACGCACCTGGCCACGCGCGTGAAAGCGATGGCCGCGGTGCTTGAGCACGATCCAGCGGTGCTGGACGTCTCCACCAGCCTGGGTGCCGGCAACAACCCGGGGTCGGTCGGCAACTCGGCAAGCCTGTTCGTCGATTTGAAACCGCTCGGGCGCGGCCCGGGCACGCGTCACGAATCGGGCCAGGAAATCGTCGATCGCCTGAGCAAGTACTACAAGACCGTGGCCGACATGAATGTCACGTTGACGCCGGTGCAGTTTATCGGCGGCGGTGGCGGCGGCGGAAGCAACGCCGGCGAGTATTCGTTCCAGCTCAGCAGCATCGATGGCGCATCGCTGCAGGAGCCCACCCTGCGCCTGGCGCGGGTGATGCGCGACATGAAACAGTTTCGCGACGTCGGCAGCAGCTTCGACAGCATCGGCATGCAGCAGATGCTGCAGGTGGATCGCGACGTCGCCGCGCGGCTGCATGTGAGCATGGCGCAGGTGGACACGGCGCTGGCCGACGCGTTCGGACAGAGTCCGGTGTCCACCATTTATTCGGACATCAACCAGTACCGCGTCGTGCTGACCGCCGCCAGCGCCGAGTCGATCAGTCCGGGCTCGCTGCTCAACACCTACGTGCGCAATACCCAGGGCAAGATGATTCCGCTGTCGGCCATCGCCAGGATCGAGCCGCACATTGCGCCGATCACCGTCCAGCACTACAACCAGCTTGAATCGGCCGAGATCACCTATAACCTGGCTAAAGGTGTCACCCAGGCCGACGGCCTGAAGCTGGTGGACCAGGCAATGTTTGCCGCGCACTTGCCGGCAGGCGTGCAAAAACTGTTTACCGGCGACAACCAGAATCTGGTGGAAGCGCTCAGCAGCGCGCTGATCATGCTGCTGGCGGTCATCCTGATCATGTACATCGTGCTCGGCATTCTGTACGAGAGCCTGATCCACCCGCTGACGATCCTGTCCACGTTGCCGGCGGCGGGCGTGGGCGCGTTTCTGGCCATGCTGATCACGCAGAGCCAGCTCACCTTGATGTCGGTGATCGCGGTGCTGATGCTGATTGGCATCGTCAAGAAAAACGCGATCCTGATGGTCGACTTCGCGCTGGTTGCCGAACGCGAACACGGCATGTCCGCGCCCGAGGCCATTCGCGAGGCGGCCTTGGTGCGCTTTCGCCCAATCACCATGACCACGTTCGTCGCCATGGGCGCAGCCCTGCCGCTGGCCATCGGTTTCGGCGCGGGTTCGGAAATGCGCCAGCCGCTGGGCATCGCCATCCTCGGCGGCCTGATCGTGTCGCAGCTGCTCACCCTGCTTAGCACCCCAGCGATCTATCTATGGCAACACGATCGTCGCGAGCGCAAAGCCGCCAAGAAATTGCTGCGCGCCCAGATCAAGCGCGAGCGCGAAATGCAGAAACACATTCCGGTGTTGCCGAGCTAGCTCGGACAGGCGCACTCGGCCACTGTTAAAGCACCTCCGCGTAGCTCGCGGCCAGTCTTCGCGGGTCGATCCGAGTTAGCGGACTTGTGAGCAAAATTTCTTCGCACTGGCGTAACGAGCATCGCGTTGGCCGAACGATTCGTTGCGGACTGTGCGTGCGCCAAAAGAAATTCCCGTGGACCGAAGTCGCAAGCCGGGCTAACCCTGCTCAGAAGTCGCAAGTTATGAGCGCGGAGCGGTCGACCATCTCCTTCGATTTCGCGCAAACGCGGTGGACGAGGAGCATGCAGGGTGAACACGGACTACATCAGCACCGACGCGTTTTGGGATGACTGGAGCGTTCAGCGCTCGAAGAGATCATGCGTACCGCGTGCGACAGTCGCGAATACTTCGTGGCCGAACAGATTGGTGTGCCTGTGTTGTACGCCGAGTTGCATGCGCTCAGCGGAGGTCCAACGATCGACGACGTTGCCTTCCACGAGTTCCTTGGCTTGCGTCGGGCAACGGAGCGGTATGTGTCAATGCCTTGAGACAACATCGGATTTGAATTTAGTGAGTTTCCGCTTCGGCCAGCGGGCCAGGTGACGCCGTCTGCTGCAGTGGCGGGTTGATGTAGACCTTGTCAGGTACGCACGGTGGTTGGGGTG